>JARQPW010000046.1 GCA_029577135.1 Acidimicrobiales bacterium | reverse complement strand
GGGCACCCTCGAGGACCTGGAGGTCGAGGTGCACCGATGCTGGGCGTGGATCGCCACGCTCGAACGCCCGGAACCCGGTACCCCCGTACACCGCATCGGCAGCAGGGCCGAGTCAGACTGACGCTCTCCTGCCCTCCACGGAGGCCGTCGGAGGGCGTGGCTACGCTGCGCCCATGAGCCAACGATTCCACGTCGAGGCGCCCTTCCCGCCGGCAGGCGACCAGCCCAGTGCGATCGCCAGGCTGGCTGAAGGCATCGAGGGCGGTGAACGCTTCCAGACCCTGCTCGGCATCACCGGAAGCGGCAAGAGCGCGACCCTCGCCTGGGTGATCGAGAAGGTCCAGCGTCCGACCCTGGTGATCGCCCCCAACAAGTCCCTCGCCGCACAACTGGCCAACGAGTTCCGTACGTTCTTCCCGAAGAACCGGGTCGAGTACTTCGTCTCCTACTACGACTACTACCAGCCCGAGGCCTACCTGCCCACCAGCGACACCTTCATCGAGAAGGACTCGTCGGTGAACGACGAGATCGACCGGTTGCGCCATTCGGCCACCGCTGCGTTGCTCACCCGGCGCGACACCATCGTCGTGGCCTCGGTGTCGTGCATCTACGGCCTCGGCAACCCGGAGTTCTACGAGGGCAACCTGTTGGTCCTCCGGCAGGGCGAGGAGATCGACCAGCGGGCGGCGCTGCGACGCCTGATCGACATGCGGTACGAGCGCAACGACATGGTGTTGGGTCGGGGGAAGTTCCGGGTCCGGGGAGACACGCTCGAGATCCATCCCTCCTACGAGGAGACCGCCGTCCGGGTGTCGCTGTTCGGTGACGACGTCGAGTCGATCACCGAGGTCGACCCGTTGACCGGCGAGCACCTGCGTGAACTCTCGGAACTGGTGGTCTTCCCGGCCACCCACTACGCCGCCGACAAGGTGGTCCTCGCCCGGGCGATGGCGTCGATCCAGGAGGAACTCCAGGAGCGCCTCACGTGGTTCCAGGGCGAGCAGAAGCTGCTGGAGGCCCAGCGGCTCCGGATGCGCACCGAGCACGACCTCGAGATGATCGGCGAGTTGGGGTTCTGCAACGGCATCGAGAACTACAGCGCCCACATCGACGGACGGGCGCCCGGGGAGCGGCCCTACACGCTGCTCGACTACTTCCCCGACGACTTCCTCTTGGTCGTCGACGAGTCGCACGTGGCCGTCCCGCAGTTGAACGGCCAGTACCACGCCGACCGCAGCCGCAAGGAGACCCTGATCGAGCACGGCTTCCGCCTGCCCTCGGCGGCCGACAACCGCCCACTGCGGTTCGAGGAGTTCTGCGACCGGGTGGGGCAGGTGGTGTTCCTGTCGGCCACCCCGGGCCCGTGGGAACTCGACAACAGCAGCAGCGTGGTCGAACAGATCGTCCGTCCGACGGGCCTGATCGACCCCGAAGTGATCGTGAAGCCCACCCGGGGCCAGATCGACGACCTCCAGGAGCTCATCGCCGAGCGGGTGGCCGCCGACCAGCGGGTGCTCGTCACGACCCTCACCAAGAAGATGTCCGAGGAACTCACCGACTACCTGCTGGAGCAGGGCATCCGGGTCCGTTACCTGCACTCCGACATCGACACCATCGAGAGGATCGAGATCCTCCGCGACCTGCGCCTCGGCGAGTTCGACGTGCTGGTCGGAATCAACCTGCTCCGCGAGGGACTGGACCTGCCCGAGGTCTCGCTCGTCGCCATCCTCGACGCCGACAAGGAGGGCTTCCTGCGGAGCGAGACCTCCCTCGTCCAGACCATCGGCCGTGCCGCCCGGAACGTCGACGGACAGGTGGTCATGTACGCCGACGGGCTCACCCGCTCGATGCGGCGGGCCATCGCCGAGACCAACCGGCGACGCAGCCTCCAGCAGGCCTACAACTCTGAGCACGGGATCGACCCGCAGACGATCCGCAAGGCCGTCAGCGACATCCTGGAGTTCCTGCGGCCTGATCGCGGGGGTGTCCCCACCCCGAAGGGCAGGCGACGCCGCGGCGAGCGCCTCGTCGACGAGGTCTCCGACCTGCCGCGACCCGACATCGAACGCCTCCTCGGCTCGCTCGCGGAGGAGATGAAGGAGGCCGCCACCGACCTCCGGTTCGAGTACGCCGCCCGCCTCCGGGACGAGATCGTCGACCTGCGGCGCGAGCTCCGCGACCTGGCGGAGATGGCCTGAGGCGGCCACGGCCGGGTCCGGAAGGGTTCCGGGGCGGCCGGTAGGATCGTCGCCGTGTCGGAACGACTGGTGGTGCGCGGCGCGCGCGAGCACAACCTGCGTGACATCGACCTCGACCTTCCCCGCGACCGCCTGATCGTCTTCACCGGCATCTCCGGATCCGGGAAGTCGTCGTTGGCCTTCGACACCATCTACGCCGAGGGCCAGCGGCGCTACGTCGAGTCGCTGTCGTCCTACGCCCGGCAGTTCCTCGGGCAGATGGACAAGCCGGACGTCGACTTCATCGAGGGCCTCTCTCCGGCAATCTCGATCGACCAGAAGAGCGCTTCCCGGAACCCCCGCTCGACCGTCGGCACCATCACCGAGGTCTACGACTACCTCCGTTTGCTCTATGCCCGGATCGGCGTGCCGCACGATCCGGAGACCGGTGAGCGCCTGGTCCGCCAAACCCCGCAGCAGATCGTGGACCGGGTCCTCGAGCTCGAGGAGGGTACCCGCTTCCAGGTGCTGGCTCCCGTGGTCCGTGGCCGCAAGGGGACCTACGACACCCTGCTGTCCGACCTGGCCTCCCAGGGCTTCAGCCGGGCGATCGTCGACGGCGAACTCCACGAGCTCACCGACGATGTCGATCTGGTCCGTTACGAGCAGCACACAATCCAGGTGGTCGTCGACCGGCTGGTGCTGCGGGAGGGCATCGAGCGCCGCCTGACCGAGTCGATGGAGGCGGCCCTGGCGCTGGCGGAGGGGGTCGCCGAGATCCAGGTGATGCCGCGTGGGGGGGAACAGCTCGACGAGGACGGGGAGCCGGTCGAGCCGCACACGATCGTGTTCAGCCAGCACCTGTCCCGACCCAGCGACGGCAAGTCGTTCGAGGAGTTGGCACCCCGCAACTTCTCGTTCAACAGCCCGTACGGGGCGTGCGACCACTGCAACGGCCTCGGCTCGGTGTTCGAGGTCGATCCGGAGCTGGTCGTCCCGAACCCGGACCTGAGCCTGGACGAGGGTGCAATCGCCCCCTGGTCCAGCGGGCACAACCGGTACTTCAAGCGCCTCGTGGCGGCTGTCGCCGAGGACCAGGGCATCGACCCTGAGAAGCCGTGGCGGTCAATGGCGAAGAAGCACCAGAAGCTGTTCCTGCATGGCGGCATCGACCACCGGGTGAAGGTCCGGTACCGCAACCGCTTCGGCCGGACCCGCGTCTACTCGGCCCACTTCGAGGGGGTCATGCCCTACCTGCGACGGCGCCACAAGGACAGCGAGAGCGACAGCGGCCGGGAACAGATCGAGGGCTACATGCGCCAGGTGCCCTGCCCGGACTGCGGTGGCGCACGCCTCTGTCCACTCTCGTTGGCCGTGAGCGTCGACGGGCACTCGATCCACGACGTCTGCGAACTCCCGATCGGCGAGGCCGCCAAGGTCCTGGCCGGCCTCGAGCTCACCGACCGTGAGGCCATGATCGCCGAACCGGTGCTCAAGGAGGTCAGCGCACGCCTCGGGTTCCTACTCGACGTCGGGCTGGACTACCTGTCACTCTCGCGCTCGGCGGCGACACTGGCCGGCGGCGAGGCGCAGAGGATCAGGTTGGCATCGCAGATCGGCAGCGGCCTCGTCGGGGTGCTCTACGTGTTGGACGAACCATCGATCGGGCTCCACCAGCGCGACAACCGGCGGCTCATCGAGACGCTGCTGCGGCTCCGGGACATCGGCAACACGGTGATCGTCGTCGAGCACGACGAGGAGACCATCCGCAACGCCGACCACGTGGTCGACATCGGACCCGGGGCGGGAGAGCACGGCGGTGCGGTGGTGCACTCGGGAACGGTCGAAGCGCTCCTCGGAAAGAAGGGGTCGATCACCGGGCAGTACCTGTCGGGGCGGAGGGAGATCGCCGTACCCCAGACAAGGCGGCCCGGCACCGGCAACGTCCTGACGGTCCGAGGCGCAAGGCAGAACAACCTCCGCGACATCGACGTCTCGTTCCCGCTGGGGCGGTTCGTCGCCGTCACGGGCGTGTCGGGGTCGGGCAAGTCGACCCTCGTCAACGAGATCCTGCACAAGGCGCTCATGCAAGCCGTCTACCGCTCGAAGGTGCCGCCGGGCCTCCACACGGCGCTTGAGGGCGTCGAGCACATCGACAAGGTCATCAACATCGACCAGGCGCCGATCGGACGCACCCCCCGCTCCAACGCCGCCACCTACACGGGCGTCTTCGACCGCATCCGCAAGTTGTTCGCCCAGACGGAGGAGTCCAGGGTGCGTGGCTACCAGCCCGGCCGGTTCAGCTTCAACGTCAAGGGGGGCCGTTGTGAGGCCTGCTCCGGCGACGGGACGCTGCGCATCGAGATGCACTTCCTGCCCGACGTGTACGTGCCCTGCGAGGTCTGCAAGGGGGCCCGCTACAACCGGGACACGCTCGACATCGAATTCAAGGGCCGCACCATCGCCGACGTGCTCGACATGTCCTGCGAGGAGGCGCTCGGGTTCTTCGAAAAGCATCCCCCGATCACCCGGCACATGCAGACCCTTGTGGACGTGGGCCTCGGATACATCCGGCTCGGCCAGTCGGCGCCGACGCTCTCCGGCGGCGAGGCGCAGCGGGTCAAGTTGGCCTCCGAACTGGCCAAGCGGCCGACCGGCCACACCGTGTACATCCTCGACGAGCCGACCACCGGCCTGCACTTCGAGGACGTCCGGCGGCTGTTGGCGGTCCTGAGCCGCCTCGTCGACCAGGGCAACTCGGTGATCGTCATCGAGCACAACCTGGACGTAGTCAAGACGGCCGACTGGCTGCTCGACCTCGGGCCGGAGGGTGGCCGGGGAGGTGGCGCCGTGGTCGCCGCGGGGACCCCGGAGGAGGTGGCCGCAGCGAGCGAGAGCCATACGGGCCGCTACCTGCGCCACGTGCTGGCCGGTCGACGGCCCGAGGACTGACGCTTTCGCCAAGGCGAAGAGGCCCAGGTACCGTTGGGGCGGGTGCGCTCAGGTGATGGCGAGCATCCGGTCCAGGGCGACGTTCGCCCAGGCCTGGGCGTCGGAATCGACGGAGATGCGGTTGCGGACCTTGCCCTCGACGAGGCCCTCGAGGATCCACGCAAGGTGGGCGGCGTCGATGCGGAACATGGTCGAGCAGGGCAGACCAGCGGGTCGAGGAACTCGATGGCCTTGTCGGGGTTCTCCGTGGGGAGCCAGTTGACGAACTGGACCTCGGTGCCGATGCCGACGGCCGTCCCGGGTTCAGCGGCCTCGACCTCCTGGATGATGAAGTTCGTGGATCCCACCCGGTCGGCCAGCCGAACCGCCTCGTGGGCGCACTCTGGGTGGACGACCACGACGCCGTCGGGATTCCGCAGCCGGAGGTCGGCGACGTGTTCGGGGCGGAACCGCTGGTGGACCGAACAGTGCCCGCGCCAGAGGAGGAACGTGGCGTCCTTGGCCTCGGCCGCGGCGATGCGCGCCACGTTGGTGTCGTCCGTGTCGATGTACCGCTCGGGGAGCGGCGCTTGGAGTCGGAGCCTCTTTTCCGTGTCTCGTCGGGAGCCTCCCGAAGTGCTCGGGAAGGCGGCCCGGCGGTTCAAGCCTCGGATTGTCGGCCGGTGGGGGCAGCCTGGTCGCCACACCACCGGGTTGTCGGCCTCGGAAGCAGACATGTCGCCGGAAGCCAGGCCGGCACCCACAACGGAGGGGAGCGCCGTGACCTGCCGACGAATGGGGCGCATGGTTCATGTGCCTCCCGCTCCGGGGACTTCCTGCCCCTACGCTGCGGACATGATCGAGCGGCCACCGGCCGGGACGGTCCCCGACGTACCCGGCTCGTACCAGTTCAAGGACATCGACGGCCGCGTGCTCTACGTCGGCAAGGCGAAGAGCCTGCGCCACCGGCTCAACAGCTACTTCGGCCGTCGGGACGGGATGGCCGTTCGGACGGCCCAGATGCTCGAGGCGGCTGAGAGCGTCGAGTGGATCCAGGTCTCGAACGAGCTCGAGGCGCTGATGCTGGAGTTCAGCCTGATCCAGGAGCACTCGCCGCGCTTCAACATCGATCTCAAGGACGACAAGAGCTACCCGTTCCTGGCGGTCACCCTCGACCACGAATGGCCCCGGGCCATGGTTATGCGCGGCCGTCACCGCAGGGGGGTGCGCTACTTCGGCCCCTATGGCAGCGCCGGCGCCATCCGGGAGACGCTCGACCTCCTGTTGCGCACGTTCCCGATCCGTACCTGCTCCGACAACAAGCTGGAGGCACACCGCCGACTCGGACGGCCGTGCCTGCTCTTCCACATCGAGAAGTGCTCAGGGCCCTGTGTGGGCGAGGTGGGGCGCGAGGACTACGACGGGATCGTCGCAGACCTGAGCCGTGTCCTCGGCGGTGACACGGACGAGGTCCAGTCCCGCCTCGTCGACGAGATGGAGGTGGCATCCGCCGGTCTCGAGTTCGAGGCGGCGGCCCGCTGGCGGGACCGCCTCGGCAGCGTCCGGAAGGTGGCCGAGCGCCAGCAGATGGTCGGGACCCGCAACGAGGACATCGACGTGTTCGGCCTGTCTGGAGACGACCTTGAGGCGTCGGTGCAGGTCTTCTATGTGCGTCGGGGTCGGGTGATCGGACGGAAGGGCTTCGTCGTGGACCGCATCGAGGACCTGTCGCCCGAGGAGCTGGTCGGCGAGGTCGTGGCCGCCCACTACCGGGGTGATCCGCCACAGGGGGTGCCCAGGGAGGTCCTGGTCCCGGACCTTCCGGCCGAGGTCGAGCTGCTGGGCGAGTGGCTGAGCGGGGAGCGGGGTACCCGTGTTCGGATCCGGGTGCCGCAGCGGGGCGACAAGCGCGCACTGCAGGAAACCGTGACCCGCAATGCCGACGAGGAGTTCGTGCGGCACCGCCTCCGTCGGGCAACGGACCACAACAGTCGGGCCCGGGCGCTCAACGAACTCCAGCAGGCGCTCGGGCTGCCCGAGGCGCCGCTGCGGATCGAGTGCTTCGACATGAGCCACCTGCAGGGCACGGACTACGTCGGCTCGATGGTCGTGTTCGAGGACGGCCTGGCGAAAAAGGCCGATTATCGGCGCTTCAAGGTCCGGGGAGTCCCGGGCAACGATGACTACGCGGCCATGGAGGAGGTCCTGACTCGGCGCCTCACCGCCTACCTGGAGGAGGCCGCCCTGCCGGTAGTCGAGCGCCCCGGCAGGTTCTCCTATCCGCCGCAACTGCTCCTCGTCGACGGCGGCATCGGGCAGTTGGGGGTCGCCAAACGTGTCACAGCCGAACTGGGCCTGACGGAGCAGATCCCCGTTGCAGCGCTGGCGAAGCGCTTCGAGGAGGTGTTCGTGCCCGGTCGGAGTGACCCGATCCTGATGCCTCGCGGTTCGGAGGCCCTCTACCTGCTCCAACGGGTGCGCGACGAGTCCCATCGGTTCGCGGTCGCCTACCACCGTCAGTTGCGCTCCCGGCGGATGACGGGTTCCGTCCTGGACGGCATCCCGGGCCTCGGGCCGGCACGTCGGAAGCGCCTGACGAAGGAGATGGGCGGTGTCCATGCCGTGCAACGGGCCACCCTTGCGGACCTGCGGGAGCTGTCGTGGCTGCCGGATGTCGTGGCCGAGGCGGTGTACGCCAGGGCCCACCGTGAGGAGTGAGCAGTGAGCCGGGCAGCGCCGCCTAGCATCGGGACGTGAGCGACTTCCTCGTGCTGACGGGCCTCTCGGGGGCGGGGCGCACAGCGTTCGCCAGCGACCTCGAGGACCTCGGGTGGTTCGTCATCGACCGCCTGCCGCCCGACCTGATGGCGAAGGTGGCCGACCTGGCGAGGGGCCCGGAGTCCCCATTGGACCGCGTGGCCTTCGCCCTGCGCAGCGACACCGTGGACGGCGAGACCCTCACCGGCATCGCCGAGATGCGCTCGCTCGTCGAGGGGCTCCGGATCGTCTTCCTCAACTGCTCGACGGAGGTGTTGGTGCAGCGCTACGAGAGCAGCCGGCGCCCACATCCTTTCGGCGGCGATGCGGGCCTGTCCGACACCATCGAGGCAGAACGGACCCTCATGGATCCCGTCCTGGCCGAGGCCGACCTCGTCATCGACACGTCGGACCTCAACGTCCACGAGCTCCGCGACAAGGTCGCCGAACTCTACGGACGGGTCGACGACCGCCCCATGCGCCTCGCCGTGACCTCGTTCGGGTACAAGCATGGCGCACCCCGCGACGCCGACCTGGTCCTGGATTGTCGCTTCCTGCCGAACCCGCACTGGGTCGACGATCTCCGGCCGCTCAGCGGTCGGGACGCTCTGGTCCGCGAATATGTGCTGGGGAGCGACCTCGCCCAGGGGTTCCTCGGCCGCCTGGAGGGCCTGCTGGATCTCCTCCTGCCCGCCTTCGTCGGGGAGGGACGGTCGTACCTCACGCTGGCCTTCGGATGCACGGGCGGCCGACACCGGTCCGTCGTGATCGCCGAGGCGGTTGCCGGATCGCTCAGGGCCAGGGGCCAGGACCCGGCCGTAACGCATCGCGACGTCGATCGCTGATTTCCCGGGTGTGACCGATCTACGTCCACGGTCGCATGGCAGGTCGATGATCATCGGCTAGCAATGAAGGGGGCACACAGCTCCATCCGAACGACGACGCGGCGGCGGCGCCACCGCAGGAGGCAACATCTCGATGACCGTCCGCGTGGGTGTGAACGGCTTTGGCCGCATCGGCCGCAACTTCTTCCGGGCCGCCCGTGCCCAGGGGGCGAACCTCGAGTTCGTCGCCGTCAACGACCTGGGCTCCATCCAGACGATGGCCTTCCTGTTGGCCAACGACTCGGTGCACGGCAGGCTGGATGCAGAAGTGGTGGCGACCGATGACGGGATCGTCGTCGACGGCCACGAGATCCGCGTGCTGTCGGAGCGCAACCCGGCCGACCTGCCCTGGGGCGACCTCGGCGTCGACGTGGTGGTCGAGTCGACCGGCATCTTCACGTCCCGCGACAAGGCGGCCCAGCACCTCGAGGGCGGGGCACGCAAGGTGATCATCTCGGCGCCATCGGGCGACTGCGATGCGACCTTCGTGGTCGGCGTGAACGACGACGACTACGACCCGGCGAAGCACCATGTGGTCTCGAACGCCTCGTGTACCACGAACTGCTTCGTGCCGATGATCAAGGTGCTCGACGACCGGTTTGGCGTGGAGCGGGGCTTCATGACCACGACGCACGCCTACACCGGCGACCAGAGCCTCGTCGACGGCCCCCACAGCGACCTGCGTAGGGCCCGTGGCGCGGCCATCAACATCGTCCCGACCTCCACGGGTGCCGCCCGGGCGACAAGCCTTGTCATGCCCGAGATGCAAGGGCGCCTCGACGGCATCTCGTTGCGGGTGCCGATCCCCGACGGCTCGATCACCGACTTCGTCGGGACGCTCCGGACGGAGGCCTCGGTCGAGGATGTCAACGCTGCCTACGCGACGGCCGCCGCCGAGGGCCCACTGGCCGAGATCCTCGACTACAGCGAGGATCCGTTGGTCTCGTCCGACATCGTCGGGCGTCCGGCCTCGTGCACCATCGATTCCGGCCTCACCATGGCCTCCGGGAACATGGTCAAGGTGTTTGGCTGGTACGACAACGAGATGGGCTACTCGACGCGTCTGGTGGACCTCTCGGCGATCGTCGGCACGCGCCGCTAGCGCACACACCGTCGGGCCCGTGGACGTACCTCGACTGGAGGACCTCGGCGATCTGTCGGGTCGGCGGGTCCTCGTCCGCTGCGACTTCAACGTCCCGCTGTCCGACGGGGCCATCACCGACGACCTGCGCATCCGGGCGGCGCTGCCGACCTTGCAGTACCTGCTCGATGCCGGCGCAGAGGTCACCGCCTGTTCGCACCTGGGGCGTCCGAGTGGGGCGCCGGATCCGGCGTTCGCCATGGACCCGGTCCGGGAACGGCTGGCCGAACTGGCGCCAGGCGTCTCACTGCTCGAGAACCTGCGCTTCGACCCCGGTGAGACGGCGAACGACCCGGCGTTCACCGTTCGTCTGGTCCACGACCAGGACGCCTACGTCAACGACGCCTTCGGTGCCTCGCACAGGGCCCATGCGTCGGTGGTCGGCCCTCCACGACACCTGCCGTCGGCCGCCGGGCGCCTGTTGGCCCGCGAGGTCGAGGTCCTGGGCGGCCTGCGGGAATCACCGAAGCGGCCGTTCGTCGGGATCATGGGTGGGGCCAAGGTCAGCGACAAGCTCGGCGTCGTCGAGGCCCTGCTCGGCGTCGTCGACGAACTGATCATCGGTGGCGGCATGTGCTTCACCTTCCTGGCGGCACGAGGCGCCTCGGTGGGGGCCTCTCTGCTGGAGGAGGACATGGTCGAGACCTGCGCCCGCCTGCTCGACTCGGGCGCTCCGATCCGGCTGCCGATCGACCTAACGGCGCTCGGCCCCGGTGGGAGGATCGGCGACCCGTCGGCCGGGGGAGAGGTCCGGCAGTCTGGAACGTCGCTTCTGGACGGGTGGATGGGCCTCGACATCGGCCCCGGATCGGCCGTCGAGTTCTGCGACGTGATTGCCGAGGCCCGAACGGTGTTGTGGAATGGCCCCATGGGCGTCTTCGAGGATCCCCGCTTCGCCGCCGGCACCCGCACGATCGCCGAGGCAGTGGCCGACTGCCGGGGCTTCACCGTCGTGGGTGGGGGCGACTCGGCTGCGGCCGCCCGGCAGTTCGGCGTGGCCGACCGCATGGACCACGTGTCGACGGGTGGCGGCGCCGCCCTTGTGTTGATCGAAACGGGCGACCTGCCGGGCCTGGCGGCCCTGCGCGGCGACGCCTGAGCAGGCCGGATCGGGATCGAGGAGAGCACGCACATGGCAGATGTACGCCGACCGCTGATCAGCGGCAACTGGAAGATGCACCACAACCACTTCGAGGCCATCCAGACGGTCCAGAAGTTGGCGTATGTGCTGAACCCGGCCGACCACGACACCGTCGACGTGTCGGTGCACCCGCCGTTCACGGACATCCGCTCCGTGCAGACCGTGATCGAGTCCGACGAGATGCGCCTGATCCTGGGCGCCCAGCACTGCCACTTCGAGGAGAAGGGCGCCTTCACCGGCGAGGTGTCGGCGGCGATGCTGGCCAAGCTCAACGTGGCGTTGGTGATCGTGGGGCACTCTGAGCGACGGGAGGTCTTCGGCGAGAGCGACGAGGACGTGCAGCGCAAGGTGGCCGCCGTGCTCGACAACGGTATGACCCCCATCTTCTGCTGCGGGGAGACACAGGAGGAGCGTGCGGCCGGGTCCACCGACGCCAAGGTCTCGGGTCAGGTGAGGGCCGGGCTGGCCGGCCTCTCGCAGCAGCAGGTTGCGGGCCTGGTGATCGCCTACGAGCCGATCTGGGCCATCGGAACCGGCCTCACCGCCACCCCCGAGGATGCCCAGGCGGCCTGTCGGGTGGTGCGTGGGGTCGTGGCCGAGGAATGGGGTCGGGTGGCGGCTGATTCGGTTCGCATCCAGTACGGCGGCTCGGTGAAGCCGGTCAACGCCCCGGACCTGATGATCCAGCCCGACATCGACGGTCTGCTGGTGGGCGGTGCCTCCCTGGACCCGGACGAGTTCGCCCGCATCGTGGCGTTCCACCGGCTCATCGGCTGATCGCCGGGCTGCACCGCTAGCCTGTCGCCACCATGCTTGTCCTGACAGCGATCCTCTTCGGTGCTTCGGCCCTGGGCCTCATCTTCCTCGTGCTCCTGCACAGCGGGAAGGGCGGCGGCCTGTCGGACATGTTCGGTGGGGGCATCGGCGCACAGACCGCCGGCTCCACCGTGGTCGAGCAGAACCTCGACCGCATCACCATTGTGACGGCGCTCGTGTTCGTCTTCACGACGGTGGCCCTCGGCCTGATGTACTGAGGGTTTCCCGGGTCCCGAGACCAACCCGGTCCGTCTGCGAGGGACCCTCTCAGCGGGCGAAGGCGCCTGCGTGGATGAGGCTGGTGGGCAGCACGAGCGCCTGGCCGACGATCCGGTCGGTGCGGACGTGGTGTTCGATTCCGTGGCCCAGTCCCTCCTTGCGTTCCGACGGGCTGGTGGCGAACCGGCTGAGGAACCGCAGGGCCCGGCTGGCTGAGGGACGCCCGTCGGCGGTGGGGTGTTCGAGCAGGTGCGAGCGGACGATGGCGCCCCAGTGGGGGCGCAGCAGGTCGCTGGAGGCGAACAGTTCGGTGGCGACGATGCGCCGTCCATGCGACACGACGAGGCCACACTGGCCGGGGAGGGGCCCCATCGTGACGAGCTCCTCGACGGAATTCCGGCGGTCGGGGTCACGGTCGAAGAACGCCTTTGCGTCGGACATGGCCCGGCTGGAGGATTCGACGCCCATGCGGTCGAGTTCACGGCCGACAATCTGCCAGACGGCGCCCTGGTCGGCGTGGCGCGCCCCGGGGGGCGCTCCGACGGTGGCCAGGTGCGCGGCAACGGCGTCCTGCTTGGTCCGGCGTACCCGGCGGGGGGCCATGACGTCGCCGTACTGGAAGGCCCGTCGTGCACCCCAGCGACCCTGCTCGAGGCAGGTCACGGGGATCTCCAGGGTGGTGTCGGCAGGGACCAGCACGCTGACGTTGAGGGTGCGGTTCTGGGCGCCGCCCACGAGGCTCTCGCCCTCGATGAGCAGGATCGCCCGGTCGGTGGGGTTGGTGACCGAGAGAGTCGGGACCGAGGCGTTGGGCAGTTCGTCGACGACGAGCCCGGAGCCCGGGCCGGTGGCGATGGGCGGCAGGTCGGCCGGCGGCAGGTAGACGGGGAAGAGGGAGAAGCCGAGGCGGTTGACGGGGCGACCGACGGCGGCGTGCTCCAGGGTGGGGATGCTCATGGGAGGTACTCCTGTTTCGTGGGGCACCTCATGGGTAGGGCGTCCGTGTGACAAGGAGCCCTGGGGATGGGGGAAACTGCTCGGATGGACCGTTATGTCGGGGCGATCGACCAGGGGACCACCAGTACCCGGTTCATGGTCTTCGACCATGCAGGGGGCGTTGTCTCGGTGGCGCAGCGGCCGCACGAGCAGGTGTTTCCCCGAGCCGGATGGGTCGAGCACGACGCACACGAGATCCTCGACAACACGGTGGCGGTGGCAGCCGAGGCACTGTCCAAGGCGGGCCTGAGCGCAGCCGACCTGGTGGCGGTGGGCATCACCAACCAGCGGGAGACCACGGTCCTCTGGGATCGTCACACGGGTACGGCCGTGCACAACGCCATCGTCTGGCAGGACACGCGTACCGATGAGGTGGTCGGCCGCCTGGCAGGAGAGCAGGGGCCGGATCGCTGGAGGGCGACGACCGGGCTGCCACTGGCTGCGTACTTCGCCGGTCCAAAGGTCGCCTGGCTGCTCGAGAACGTCGACGGACTGGCCGAGCGGGCGGAATCCGGCGACCTTCTCTTCGGGACCGTCGACACCTGGCTGGTCTGGCACCTGACGGGGGGCCCGAAGGGCGGGCGGCACGTCACCGATGTCACCAACGCCTCACGCACGTTGCTGATGGACCTCGGGACGCTCGCCTGGGATGTGGGGATCGTCGAAGCGATGGGTATCCCCGGGTCGCTCCTGCCGGAGATCGTGCCCTCGGTGGGGCCCATCGCCACCCTGACCGGGCCGTTGGAAGGCGTGCCGCTGTCGGGGATCCTCGGCGACCAACAGGCTGCCCTGTTCGGCCAGACGGCGTTCTCGCCGGGCGAGGCCAAGAACACCTACGGCACCGGCTGCTTCATGCTGCTCAACACCGGGACCCAGCCCGTGCCCTCGACGCATGGGCTGTTGACGACGGTCGGCTACCAGCTCGCCGGGGAAGCGCCCGTCTATGCGCTGGAGGGCTCCATCGCTGTCGCCGGAGCACTGGTGCAGTGGCTGCGGGACGGCCTCGGCATCATCGACGGGTCGTCGGAGGTGGAGGCGTTGGCCCGTTCGGTCGACGACAACGGCGACGTGTACCTGGTGCCGGCGTTTTCCGGCCTGTTCGCCCCGCACTGGCGCTCCGATGCACGGGGGCTCCTGATGGGCCTGACCGCCTTCTCGAACCGGGGGCACGTCGCACGGGCGGCGTTGGAGGCCACGGCATTCCAGACCCGGGAGGTGCTCGACGCCATGCGGGCCGACAGCGGCGTCGAGCTGTCGTCGCTGCGGGTCGACGGTGGCATGGTGGTCAACGAGCTGCTGATGCAGTTCCAGGCCGATGTGCTCGGAGTGCCCGTGGTGCGACCGGTGGTCGAGGAGACGACGGCCCTGGGTGCCGCCTACGCCGCCGGGCTGGCCGAGG
>JARQPW010000045.1 GCA_029577135.1 Acidimicrobiales bacterium | reverse complement strand
TCAACTGGAACGTCCTCACCGTCGACTCCGCCCGTCCCGAGGACTACCGCAACCAGCTCGCCGCCTGCGAGCAGGTGGCCGAGAGGGGCGGTAAGGCCATGGCACTCACCATGCCGATCCTCGTCGGCATGAACATGCACTTCCACACATTCTGCGCCCTCTACCTGCTCCCCGACTGGGGTGGGGTCATGGACCTGCCACACGACGAGAAGGTGACGAGGCTGGCCGACCCCGAGACCCGGCGCCACCTCGAGGACCGCGCCGCCTCACCGGATGCCGGGGTCTTCTCCCGTCTCACCGGCTGGGGTCGCTACCGCATCGGCGACACCTACTCGGCCGCAAACGAGGGGCTCAAGGGCCGACTGGTCAGCGACATCGCCCGCGAGCGCGGCGTTCGCGACTTCTACGCCCTGCTCGACATCGTGGTGGCCGACGACCTGCGGACCGTGCTGTGGCCAGGTCCCACCGACGACGACCCGGCCAGTTGGCTGATGCGCCAGGCCGTCTGGGACCACGACCACGTCATGATCGGCGGTTCGGACGCCGGTGCACACCTCGACCGGATGGCCGGTGCCTCATACACCACCGAATGGCTGGCCGACTGCCTGCGCGGCCAGCGACTGGCCAGCCTCGAGTCGGCCATCGCCCACATGACCGACGTTCCCGCCCGCTTCTTCGGCCTTCGCGAGCGCGGCCGTATCGAGGAGGGATGGCACGCCGACCTCGTCGTCCTCGATCCTGCAATCGTAGGAGCCGACGAACTCCACCTCGAGCACGACCTCCCCGGCGACAGCCCGCGCCTCATGTCGACCCCCATCGGCGTCGAGCGGGTCTACGTCAACGGCACATTGACCGTCGTCGACGGTGCCAACACCGAGGCTCTCGCCGGCACGGTGCTGCGCTCGGGCACCCACACCGAAACGGTGCCCATCCCCGCCGACGCCTGATCGCCGGCAGACCGTGCATCCGCCGGACTAGCGCTCGGGCGGTTCCGGGATCTTCAACCCGTGGGGCACCCGGGCATAGTGGTCGTGGACCACCGTGAACCGACCCCGGCCGCCGGTCAGCGAACGCAGGTCGATGGCATAGCGCACCAACTCGGCCTCGGGCACCTGGGCGCTGACCACCTGGTCGCCCCACCGGTCGATCTCCGAGCCCCGCACCGTGGCCCGCCGGGACGAGAGGTCTCCCATCACGTCGCCGAGGCATTCACCCGGTGCGGTCACCTCGACGGCGGCAACCGGTTCGAGCACTACCGGCTGGGCCCTGGCCAGGGCCTCCTGGAAGGCCAGCTTCCCGGCCATCTTGAAGCTCATCTCCGACGAGTCGACGGAGTGGTGCTTGCCGTCGTACACGGCGGCCCGCAAGTCGACGACCGGGTAGCCCGAACTGCCACCCTGGGCCATCGCCTCGACGACGCCAGCCTCGACCGCCGGGATGTACTGGCGCGGGATCACCCCCCCGGTCACCTCGTTGACGAACTCGAAGCCGGCACCGCTCTCGAGCGGCTCGATCCGCACGGACGCCACGCCGAACTGGCCGTGGCCGCCTGACTGCTTCTTGTAGCGGCCATCGGCCTGAGCGGTCCCCAGGATGGTCTCGCGGTAGGCGACGCGCACGTCCTCGGTGTCGACGTGGACGCCGAACTTGCTCTTCATGCGCGAGATCACCGACCGCAGATGGGTCTCGCCGAGTCCGGAGAGGAGCGTCTGGCGGGTCTCGTCGTCACGCCGCATCTCGAGCACAGCGTCCTCGTCGAGGATCCGGTGGAGCGCCTCGCCCATCTTGTCCTCGTCGTTGCGGCTCCTGGGCACCACGGCCCACGAGAGCACGGCCGGCGGGAACTCGATGGCGGGGGCCACAGCCCGGCCCGACGAGGACAGCGTGTCGCCGGTGAGCGTGTCGTGGAGTTTCGTCACGACACCGATGTCGCCGGCCTGGAGGGCGGTCACGCCGACCGACTCACCGCCGTGCATAGTCATGATCCCCCGGAACCGCTCGGTGTCGCCGGTGCGCCCGTTGACCAGGGTGGCATCCCTCGTGACGGTGCCGGCCAGCACCCGGAAGTACGACATGTGACCCAGGTAGGGGTCGACGGACGTCTTGAACACCTGGACCAACGTGTCCGCCTCCGGGTCCGGTGCGACGTCGACCGACAGGCCACCCACGGTGACGGGGACGGCCGGCCGGTCCTGCGGCGAGGGCCCGACCTCGACGATGTAGTTGCACAGGCGGTCGACGGCGATCGGGATGGTCGCCGACCCGCACACCACGGGGAAGACGTCGCCCAAGGCGACGCCCTTGCCGAGCACCTCCTCGAGCTCCTTGACGCTGGGGACGTCGCCACCGAGGTAGCGCTCGAGGAGGTCGTCGTCGGCGACCACGATGTTTTCGACGAGCGACTCGTGGATCTGGGCCTCGCGGGCTTCCATCTCCTCGGGGATCTCGACCAACTCGGCATGGCCGCTGTCGTAGATCCACGCCTTGTCGGTGAGCAGGTCGGCGATGCCGTGGAACGACTCCGCCTCGCCGATCGGGATCTCGAGCGGCGCCACGCCCGATCCGAATGCGTTCTGGAGCTCGGCCAGCACCGATTCGAAGCTGGTGTGCTCGCGGTCGAGCTTGTTGACGAACACGAGGCGGGGGGTACCACGATCCGCGGCCTGGCGCCAGAGCACCACGGTGGCGTGGTCGAGGCCGCTCGAGGCGTCGACCACGAAGACGGCCAGGTCGGCGGCGTGCACCGCTCCCACGGCCTCGCCGGCGAAGTCGAAGGTGCCCGGGGTGTCGAGCAGGTTGATCTTGTGGCCCTGCCATTCGAGGATGGCGAGCGCCGTGGTCAGAGAGTGGCCGGACGACTTCTCATCGGGCTCGTGGTCGCAGACGGTCGAGCCGTCCTCGACGTTGCCGACCCGGGGGATGGCCCCGGCCCGGTACAGCATCGCCTCTGCCAGTGAGGTCTTGCCCGATCCGGGCGGACCCACCAGCGCGACGTTCCGGATGCGGTCGGGCGTGAACGCCTTCATGCGGCACCTCCTCCGCCGACGGCCGGCGAAGTCCCCTCAGCGAGTTCTCCCCGGGTGCAGTCGGCCTTGTCGTCTGTGGGCGCGTGACCGTAGCCCCGACGCGCCCCGACTGCCAGAGCCGGGGCCGGACCCGGGCCGGCCGCCCGGGCCGATCCGGGTACCCCGCCTAGACTTCGGTCCCGTGGGGGCGAGACTCGTACGTGCGCTGCCCTTCCTGATCGCCGCTGCTGCCGTCATCGTCCCCCTCCCGGGAATGCTGGCCATGGGCGCCACAGCGATGGAGGAGGGCAATGTCCTCGTCGTGGCCGACCTGTTCCTCGACGGCCGCTGGCCCCACGGTGACGTCGAGTACCTCTACCCGCCCGGCAACGTCTGGGCGGTCGGCACCGCTTTCTGGGCGTTGGGGCCGTCCGTACTCGTCGAGCGACTGGTCGGCCTCGCCTACCGGGCACTGCTGCTCTGGGGCCTGTACCGGCTGGCCCGACCGTGGGGCCGGGGCACGGCGACCGTTGCGGCCCTCACCGCCTGGGTGCTGCTTGCACCCTTCGGCCTGTTCGCCTACTCGTGGCTATGCGGCCTGGCGCTGCTGTGTGCCGGGACCGCACTGGTGCTCGACGGCGGCGCACGCCGGTCGACGGCGGTGGGTGCCGGGCTGCTCGGCCTGGCCGTCTTTCACCAGGTCGTGCTCGGCCCGGCGGTCCTGCTGGTGCTCGGCACGGAGGCATGGCGGACCACCCGGGCACGCCGCCGCCGTCTCGCCACGGGCCTGGCCGGTGGACTGTCGCCGTTCCTGCTGCACCTCGTGCTGGTGGGCCCGGTGGCGCTGGTCGAGGGGGTGGTGGTCGATCCGGTGTTCCGGCTCCGCTCCGGCCGGCGGCTGCCGCTGCCACCGGACCCGTCGGAGAGCGCCGACATGTTCGCCCGCATCGACGACCTGCTCAGCGGCCCGGACCCGTGGCCCGGGTTGTCCCGACCGGCGCAGGTCGCCGCCGTGTTCTGGCTGCTGCTCGTCGTGGCGGTGGGCCTCATCGTGCTGCCCCGCCTGTGGCGGATCCCGCACCGGCGGCGCTTCACGACCCTGGCACTGATCGGCATCGCGATCTTCCCGATGGTGTTGCAGCGGCCCAGCCCCAACCACCTCAAGTTCGTCGGCGGCTACGTCTTCGCGGTCGCTGTGGTCGCCGTGGCCGTGGCGTTCGGGCGCCGGCTGCCCCTCTCCCGTCGCCACCTGGCGGCACCCCTGGCCCTGCTCGCCGTGGTGAGCCTGCTGTTCGCCGTGGCCCCACACCACCTGGGGCGGTTCACCGTGGATGCCTTCACCGGAAGGGCGACCACCTGGTCGACGCCGTCGATCACCCACGCCGGTCGAACCCTGCCGGTGGGCGACGAGGCGTTCGTCGCAGAACTCGAGGCGCTGCTGGCCGAGGTCGACGCCCGGACCGAGCCCGGCGACTCAGTGTTCGTGGGGCCCGTCGACCTGACCCGCACGAACTACTCCGAGACCTTCCTCTACTTCCTGCTCCCCGACCTGGTGCCGGCCAGCCGCCACCTGGAGATGAACCCGGGACTCGCCAACCGGCCCGGTGGCCCGCTCGCCGACGAATTGGCCGACGCCGACGTGCTGGTCCTCACCGACCGGTTCGACGGCTGGTCGGAGCCCAACACCTCGGTCCAGCCGGGCTCGCCCGAACCGGCCCGGGTCGTGGCCGACCGCTTCTGCGAAGCGTGGTCGTCGGCGTACCACGTGCTGCTGGTTCCCTGCGACGAACGCTCCTCCTGAGCCCGAACGCCCGGCGATAGCGTTCCCACGTCATGGCCGAGCAGGGGCGCCCCGCCTTCACCTACATCCCGGGGATCGACGGGATTCGGGGCATCTGGGTCGTCATCGGGCCGCTGCTGTACCACGCCGCCGCCGACACGGTCTCGGGCGGCATCCTCGGCATCGACCTGTTCTTCACACTGTCGAGCTTCCTCATCATCTCGATCGCCCTCAACGAGTTCGAGAAGACCGGCCGCATCGACCTCAAGGCGTACGCCGGCCGGCGGGCACGCCGCCTGCTCCCGGCCCTGTTCCTGGCGCTCAGCGGACTGACCCTCTACCTGGTCCTGTTCGTCCCGGTCGACCAGTACCCCCGCTGGACCGGGGCGATCGTGTCGGCACTGGCCTACTGCGCCAACTGGTTCGAGATCTTCTCCGGCGTCTCGTACTTCGAGGACTTCCAGTACTCGCCGCTGCGGCACGTCTGGTCGTTCTCGATCGAGGAGCAGTTCTACATCTTCGCCCCGCTGTACCTGATCACCGTCCTCCACTTCTTCAAGAAGCACGCCTACTCGGTGCTGCTCTGGACGATGGTCGCCGGCACGATCGCCTCGACCTGGTGGATGGGCCACCTCTACCCGGGCGGCGGCGACCCGTCACGGGTCTACTACGGCACCGACACCCGGGCGCACTCCCTGTTCGCCGGCATCATCCTCGCCGTCATCGTGCGCCAGCGGGGCCCCGTCCGTACGCGCAGGGCGCAACTCTCGTGGGTGATCGGGGCATACGCCGCAACGCTGTTCTTCACCTGGGCCATCTTCGAGATCTCAGAGCGGAGCGCCTGGATGTTCGAACACGGCGGCTTCCTGCTCGTGGCCGCCATCTCGTGCGTCATGGTCTACGGCGTCGCACAGCCTGCAGAGCCGGCCTGGCATGCGTGGCTGCCGGCCTCGCTGTCGGCGCCCGGCGCCCCGATCCACGTCAGGATCCGGCTGGGCGCCCTGTACGCCGGCCTCTTCACCGGCGGCTGGGCGATCGTGAGCGTGGCGCGTGGCAACGCCCCGCTCGACCACTGGCCGTACCTGCTCGGCATCGGCATCGGCTGGTTCTGGTACGGCTGCGCAGGCGCCACGAAGGGACCGCTTCACTGGTTCCTCGAGTCGCCGATCATCCGCTGGGTCGGCAAGATCAGCTACGGCCTCTACCTGTACCACTGGCCGATCTACCTGCTGGTCACCCCCACCCGGGCCGCCCGCCTGGTGCCCGGCGTCGACGTGATCGAGGGCAACAACCTGATCTGGCTGCACCTGGCGATCACGTTTGCCGTGTCGACCGCCAGCTTCTACCTGGTCGAACAGCCGGTGGTGAGGCGCAGGGTGCCCCTGCTGGACCGGCCGCTGAAGCCGATCCCGGCATTGGCGACGAGCGCCGTGGCCGTGGTGGCGATCCTGGGTGGCCTGCTCTGGGTCAACACCCGGCCGGCGGTCGAGGCGGCCGCCTCGTCGCAGGGCCCGTGCGTCGAACAGGGCCTGTTGCCGCCCTCCACCGACGACCGCCTGCGGGTGCTGGTGGTCGGCGACTCGGTTGCGCTCCAGATCGGCGAGGCACTGTGCTCCTGGGCGATCGGGAACCCCGGCGAGATCGTGGTGCTCAACGAGGCGCACCTGGGTTGCATCGTCGGCCGCTACGGGCAGAAGCGCATCCCGGAGGGCATCGAGGGTCCGGTCGGCGAACTCTGCTCGGCTTGGAACGACCCCGTCGAGCCGCATGTGATGCTCGACCCCGAGGTGGTGTCATGGCCGACGGCCGTCGATGTCTTCGAGCCCGACGTGGTGCTGGTGCACGTCACCCCGTGGGACGTGACCGACCGGCTCGTGCCGTCGCTGGGCGACGAGTGGGTCAACGTCGGGATGCCCGTCTACGACGACTACATCTCTTCGGAGTACCGCCTGGCATCCGAGGTGCTGGGCGCCACCGGCGCACGGGTGGTGTGGCTGGAGGGCGCCCACCTCAAGCGCGAGATTCGGCCCCAGAACCACCCCGACCGCATCGACCGCCTCAACGAGCTGGTCGTCGCCGCCACCGCCGACCTGCCCTACGTGGCGACGGTGCCCTACCGGGACTTCATCGGCGAGATCGGCTCCGAACGCGAGCGCCACACCCGCTTCGACGGGGTGCACCTCTCGGAGGCCGGCGTGGCCGAGGTGGGCGTCTGGCTCATGGACGGGATCCTCAATCCCTGAGCCCGGGACTCAGGCCCGTTCCGCCCACCAGGCGTCGAGACGTCGCAACAGTTCTTCGGTCTCGAGGTCGCCCTCCGACCGCTTGATCGCCAGCAGGAATGCCAGCGCCTCGCCGACCTCGCGGCCCGGTTCGAGTCCGAGGCGCTCCATCACGGCCTGTCCGTCGAGGCCGGGGCGTTCGGCGGCACGGCGCTCCTCCTCGGCAAGCGACTGGATTCGTGCTTCGAGGTCGTCCATGGCGGCCTGGATGCCGGCTGCCTTCTCCCGGTTGCGGGTGGTGCAGTCGCACCGGATCATGTGGTTGAGCCTGCCGAGCAGCGGCCCGGCGTCACGGGCATAGCGCCGGACCGCCGAGTCGGACCAGCCGTCGGAGTAGCCCTTGAAGCGGCCCGACAACCGCACCAGCTCGGCCACCTCCTCGACAAGCTGCTCCTCGTAGCCGAGTGTGGTGAGGCGCCTTCGGGCCATGCGTGCCCCGACGGCCTCGTGGTGCCGGAAGGTCACGTCGCCGTGCTCGAACGACCGGGTCCTGGGCTTGCCGATGTCGTGGAACAGCGCGCCGAGGCGGACGGTGATCTCGGGCTCGGTCTTGCCGACCACGGCGATGGTGTGGGCCAGCACGTCCTTGTGCCGGTGGATGGGGTCCTGCTCCATGCGCAGCAGGAGGAGTTCGGGGATGAGGACCTCCATCTCGCCGGAGTCGACCGAGGCCCAGAGCCCGGGCGCACAGTCGGGCTCGAGCAGGATCACGGAGAGACGGTCGGCGCCGGCGGCCGGGTGGGACATGGCCGAGAGTCTATGGAAAGGCCGGCGCCTGGCCGGTGGGATCAGTCGGGCGGCACCTCGATGTCGAGGTGGAGCATCCGGGCGGCGTTGCCCCGCACGATCTTCCAGACCACGTCGGCAGGGAGGTGGCCCATCATGTCCTCGGCCACCTGCTTCGTGTTCGGCCAGGTGGTGTCGGTGTGCGGGTAGTCGGTCTCGAACGTGATGTTGTCGACCCCGACCTTGTCGAGCGATGCGAGCCCGTGGTTGTCCCGGAAGAAGCAGCCGTAGACCTGTCGGTAGTAGTAGGTGGACGGCGGCTCCGGGACGCTGTCGGCCACACCGCCCCACGCCCGGTGCTCCTTCCAGACGTCGTCGGCCCGCTCCAGGATGTACGGGATCCAGCCGATCTGGCCCTCGCTGTACGCCAGGACCAGCTCAGGGAACCGCACCAGCACGCCCGAGAACAGGAAGTCGCTGAGCGAGGCGATGGCATTGTTGAAGCTCAGCGAGGCGGCCACCGCCGGCGGCGCGTCGGGCGAGGCGGCCGGCATCTTCGACGACGAGCCGATGTGCATGCACACGACCGTCCCGGTGTCCTGACAGGCGGCGAAGAAGGGATCCCAGTAGCCGGTGTGGATGGACGGCAGCCCGAGGTTGGGGGCGATCTCCGAGAAGCACACGGCGTGGCAACCCCGCTCGGCGTTGCGACGCACCTCGGCGGCGGCCAGGTCGGCGTCCCAGAGGGGAATGATGATGAGCGGCACCAGCGCCCCGTCCGAGTCACCGCACCACTCCTCGACCATGAAGTCGTTGTAGGCCTTCACGCAGGCGAGGCCGAGTTCGTGGTCGGAGGCCTCCCAGAAGGTCTGGCCGCAGAAGCGGGGGAAGGTCGGGAACGACAGCGACACGTCGACGTGGTTGGCGGCCATGTCGGCCACCCGGGCCTTCGGTTCGTAGCAGCCGGGGCGCATCTCGTCGTAGGTGATGGGCGACATCGTCATCTCGTCGCGGTCGAAGCCGACGGCGGCCACGTGGCGCTTGTTGGGGTGGACGAGGTCCTCGTAGAACCAGATATCGCACCACGGGGCGTCAGGGGCGTCGAGTTCGTATTCGTACATCCTGGCGCCGCCCACCCACTTCATGTCGCCGAGGCGCCGGCGTTCGACGCGGGGACCGCGTTCGCGGAACTTTTCGGGCAGCCAGGCCTGCCAGAGGTGGGGCGGCTCGACGAGGTGGTCGTCGACACTGATGATCCGGGGAATGGCGGTGCGTGAGGAGGAGTCGGTCATGCGGTGTCCAGTTTCTGACGGTCCGTCAGATTCTAGGCGGGTCAGCCCCGGCAGACAATCCGCCCGGCGAGTTCGGCCTCGCAACCCTCCGCTACCGTCCGGGGATGGCTGAACCCGACCACGATGGGCCGTACGGCGAGGCCGCCACGTACGAACGGGACGGGCACGTGGCCACGATCACCTACAACCGGCCCGAGGCGCTCAACGCCGTGAACGGCGCCCTGCGGCGCGACCTCAACGCCGCCTGGGAGCGGTTCGTCGCCGACGAGGAGGCCTGGGTCGGGATCGTCACCGGCGCCGGCGACAAGGCGTTCTGCGCCGGGGCCGACCTGAGGGACGGCACCGGATCGGCCGGCGAGTTCCCCGGAACCTTCTGGGAGATGCCCACGATCAACTCCTTCGAGTCGGGGCTCGAGGTGTTCAAGCCCACCATCGCCGCCGTCAACGGCCACTGCATCGGCTACGGGCTGACCGCCGTGGTCGCCTGCGACTTCATCATCGCCGCCGACCACGCCACCTTCTCCTGGCCCGAGGTCACCATCGGCATCCCGACGATCGTCGGGGCCATCCGCCTCCCCCGCAAGGTCGCCTGGGCCGACGCCATGGAGCTCCTCCTCACCGGCGAGCCCATCGACGCCGAGCGAGCGAGGAAGATCGGCCTGGCCTGGAAGGTCGTGCCCGGCGACCAGGTCATGGACGAGGCCGGGGCACTCGCCGAGCGCCTCTGTCAGGCCGCCCCGCTGGCCGCCAGGGCCACCAAGGAGGTGGCGACCCGCACGTCCAGAATGTCGTGGAACGAGGCCGTCCGCTTCGGCGAGACCATGCGCAGGGTGGCCGCCGCCACCGACGACGCTGTCGAGGGCCGCCGGGCGTGGGCCGAGAAGCGCCCGCCCGACTGGCAGGCCCGCTGACCCGACGGCGAGACTCGGGAGGTCACCCACCGATTCGACCAAGGACGGGAGCCCCCACATGCAGGTCGGCATCATCTTCGCCAATGCCGGACCGTTCGGCACCGCCGACGCGTGCGTCACCCTCGCCACCAACGCCGAGGCCGCCGGCTTCGACTCGATCTGGACCGTCGAACACGTCGTCTTCCCGGAGGCCTACAAGTCGGCCTACCCGTACGACGACAGCGGGCGAATGCCCATGGCGGCCGACACGCCGCTCACCGATCCCCTCATCTGGCTGGCATGGGCCGCAGCACACACCACCCGCCTGCGCCTCGCCACCGGCATCCTCATCCTCCCCCAACGCAATCCGCTCGTGCTGGCCAAGGAGGTCGCGACCCTCGACGCCATGAGCGGCGGACGGGTCGACCTCGGCATCGGCGTGGGCTGGCTGCGCGAGGAGTTCGACGCCCTCGGCATCCCGTGGGAGCGACGGGGCGACCGCACCGACGAGTACGTCGCCGCCATGCGCACCCTGTGGGGCGACGACAAGGTGTCGTTCGACGGCGAGTTCACGTCGTTCGACCAGGTATCGAGCAACCCCAAGCCGGTTAGCGGGACCGTGCCGATCATCATCGGCGGCCACAGCGAGGCCGCCGCCCGTCGATCCGGACGGCTCGGCGACGGCTTCTTCCCCGGCAAGGGCGACCTCGACGCCCTGCTCGACACAATGCACCGCGAGGCCGAGGCCCATGGCCGCGACCCCGCCACAATCGAGGTCATCTGGGGCGGCGAGGGCGTGATGGACGCTTCCATCGTCGACCGGGCCGCCGAACTGGCCGCCAAGGGCGTCACCCGCCTCGTGGTCCCCGGCTTCCTCTTCTGGGGAGACCCCGAGGAGTCCCTCGCCCGGTTCGGCGAGGAGGTCGTCGCCCCCCTCGCCGAGGCCTGAGCGGCCCTCCTGAACGCCCGGGGTTCCGACAGGCGCGCCGACACGGCAGGCTGGAAGGCATCGACACCTGCCTGACCAGAACGTGAGCCACCGATGACCGGCTGGATGCGCGACCCGCGCGACCGCCGCGGCCGCAGCATGGGCCCCGGCTTCGGCGCCGGCCGACGCCGCAGCAGAATGCGTGGCCACGGGCCACCCCGGCGCAGTCGCCTCACCGAACTGGTCGTCGAGCAGCGAACCCTGCTCCTCGTGGTCATCCTGATCGGATTCTTCGTCGTCGTCGCCATCGGCGGCACCGGGACCGAGGACCCGGTCGACGACCAGCAGGACCTCTCCGGGGAAGTCCAGGAGGCAATGGTCCGGGCGGGCCTGCCGACCATCGATGTGCAGGTGGTCGACTGGACCGTCGTCCTCCGCGGACGCCTGGCCTCCGACGAACTCAGGGTGGCCGCAACCAGGGTCGCCCAGGCGCAGTCGGGCGTCGTCGGAGTCGAGAACCTGATCGTGGTACCGGCGCCGACCGTCGAGGAGGTGATCCCCGAAGACGAGACGCCGGACCTGCCCGCCAACCAGGCAGACCTGCTCCTCCAGGCCCGCCTCAGCGCAGCAGCGGCCCGAACGCCGATCCAGTTCGGGAGCGGAGGCGACCTCATCACCGAGGACTCGGTCCCCACCCTCGAGATGATCGCCGAGTTCCTCGTCGCCAATCCGTCGGTACGCGTCCAGATCATCGGCCACACCGACAGCGACGGCGAGGAGGACGCCAACCTCACCCTGTCGCGGATCCGGGCCGAGGCGGTCCGCGCCCAACTGATCGCCCGTGGCGTCGAGGCCGAGCGCCTCACCCCGCTCGGCATGGGCGAGTACGACCCGGTGGCCGACAACATCACCCGCGAGGGCAAGGCGCGGAACCGCCGTATCGAGTTCCTCGTGCTGCCCGAGGGCCAGGAGGGTCTGTCCGCCCCGACCACCACGGCGCCCGTCGAGGAAGAGGCATCCAGCGCCGACGGCTGATCCGGCAGGTGGCGGTCGGCGGACGGGGCTGCGAGACTGGGCCCATGGAACACACCGTCGAAGAGGCCACCCGAACCAACATTGTTCCCGTGGACCAGACTGCCCCCGACTGGCGCGGCGTGCACCACCTGGCCATGGTCACGCCCGACATGGACACGACGGTCCGGTTCTACGTAGGGGTCCTCGGCATGCCGCTCGTGGCCACGTTGCGGGCCGGGCCGATGCGCCATTACTTCTTCGAGCTCGGACCCGGCAACACCATCGCCTTCTTCGAGGTGCCCGGCGCCGAGACCTTCTC
Source organism: Acidimicrobiales bacterium (assembly GCA_029577135.1). Classification (GTDB taxonomy): domain Bacteria; phylum Actinomycetota; class Acidimicrobiia; order Acidimicrobiales; family MedAcidi-G1; genus S20-B6. The sequence goes on along the minus strand of JARQPW010000045.1, from coordinate 2,478 downwards.
CAAGCTGGCCGGGGCGCCGACCTCCCGAGCCATCCAGTTCGACCACGTCTCGTTCGGCCTCGACGACGAGGCGGCCCTGATCGCCCTCCAACAGCGGCTCGTGGCCGCCGGCTGCGAGGTCACCCCCGTCGTCGACCACGACATCCTGCGGTCCATCTACTTCCACGACCCCAACGGCATCGCCCTCGAGGCCTCCTGGTGGACGGTCGACGGGGAGACGCTGGCGTTCGTGCCCGACGACCCGCACCTCTTCGCCGACCCCGACCCGGTCCCGGCCGTCGCCGAACTGGCCGAGGGCGGCCTCCGGTCGACGCCCGTCACCCGACTGCGGTGAACCCGGACCGCCTGCGGTGAGCCCCGGCTGGCGGGAACGCGTCACCGAGTCCGCCACCGGACTCTTCCGCCACGCACCGAATCCGCTGGCGGACACCTTCGACCACCTCGGCGATCCGGGGCTGTTCGGTCCCGGGTCGGTCACCTGGTGGCTCATGAGCGACGCCGCGGCGTTCGTCGGCGGCATCCGCTCCCTCCTCGTGCAGGCCGCCCACCCCGAGGTGGCCGCCGGCGTCGGCGACCACTCCGCCTATCGCGAGGACCCGCTGGGCCGGCTCTCGCGCACCGCCGCCTACGTGACGGCCACGACCTACGGGTCGCTCCCCGAGGTCAACGCGGCCCTCACGGTCGTCCGGACCGTCCACCGGCCGGTCAGCGGCATTTCGCACCGTGGCCTCGCCTACGACGCCGGCGAGCCCGGCATGGGGGCATGGGTCCACAACGCCCTCGTCGACTCTTTCCTCAGCGCCCGCCGCACCTACGGCCCGACCCCCGTGTCCGACGCCGACGCCGACGCCTACGTGGCCGAGCAGGCCCGACTCGGCGAACGGCTCGGCGTGTCACCGCTTCCCGACACCGCCGCCGAGCTCTCCGCCTGGCTGGCCGAGCACCCGGCGGCCGCTCCGTCGCCCGCCGCCGCCGACGCCATCGCCTTCCTGCTCGCTCCCCGGCTGCCGCTTCCCACCCGGTTCGCCTACCACCGGCTCCTCCACGCCGCCGTTGCCACGATCCCGCCCCGACTCCAGCGGGCGATCGGCGTCCGGCCCCATCGCGGCGCACAGCCGGCAGGACGTGCCGTGATCGGCGTCCTGCGGGCGGCCATGGGCAGTTCACCCGCCTGGGCGGCTGCGCTCGAACGCTGCGGCGAGCCACGCCCACCCGGCGTTCGGTTCCGCAACCCGCCGGGCACGACCCGGTAGGCGCGCTCCCACCGGGAACGATCAGGGGGAATAGTGTCCGGGACCATGCCCAGCCCGTTCGAGCCCCTCGTCGGCACCGAGGTCGGTGTCAGTCGATGGTTCCAGACCTCGCAGGCCGATGTCGATGCCTTCACCGATGTCGTCGGCGACGGCGGGTGGATCCACAACGACGTCGGGGCAGCGACGGCTGGCCCCTACGGCGGCACCCTGCTCCAGGGCTTCTACATGCTGAGCAACCTCAGCCGCATGGCCCGCGACCTGCGCCTGCCGACCGAAGGTGTGCTGAATCGCTTCAACTACGGCTTCGACCGGGTGCGCTTCGTGAGCCAGGTCCCGACCGGGACCCGGATCCGCGGCCGGTTCACGGTCACGGGCGTCGAGCCCCGCAACGACTGCGACGAACTGGTCCGCGTGCACGCCACCGTAGAGGCCGAGGGGATCGGGAAGCCGGCCGTGGTAGCCGACTGGTCGTTCTACGTGAGGTACAAGCGTTGAGCGGCGGACAGGAGACCGCACCCGTCGCACCGGTCCTCGACCGGATCGACGCCTACCTGGACCACTGGGGCGGCCGCAAGCCGGACGCCGAGTTCCTGATCGACGGCGGACCCACCTTCACCGGCCGTCGCCTTTCATGGTCGGACACCCGACACGAGGTCGACCGGGTGGCCGCCGCACTGGTCGCCGCCGGTCTCGAACGCGGCGACCGCGTCGCCTACCTGTCCGACTGCCGACTCGACTTCTTCGTCCACTTCCTCGCCGCCACGAGCATCGGCTGCATCTGGCAGGGCCTGAACCCGAAGTACACGTGGGACGAACTCGCCTACGTCGTCGGCGACGCCACGCCCCGGATCGTGTTCGACGGCACGACGGGCGGCGACAGCCCGGTGGACCGGCTCGTCGCCGAGGTCGAGGGCATCGAACGGGCGGTCCGGGTCGACGGGCCCGGCGGCGCCTCGTTCCTGGACGGCGGGGAGGGCATCGACGCCGACGGCCTGTCCGCACGGCGGTCGGCGGTCGAGCCGCTCGACCCGGCCTTCATCGTCTACACGTCGGGGAGCACCGGCCGGCCCAAAGGCGCCCTCCTCACCCACCACGGCGTCTGCTACTGCGGCGTGACCGGCGGTTCCGCCAGGGGCAGCGCGGGCGGCAAGATCATCTGCAGCCTCCCGGTCAACCACGTCGGCTCGGTCAGCGACATCTGCTGTCGCAAGATGATCGGCGGCGG
>JARQPW010000044.1 GCA_029577135.1 Acidimicrobiales bacterium | reverse complement strand
CACCGAGTCCCGACCCGACACCCGATGATTCCGGCGGCGGTGGCGGCTTCGACGGCGGCGGCTTCGACGGTGGCGGTGGCGGTGGCGGTGGCGGTGGCGGCGGCGGCTTCGACGGCGGCGGCGGCGGCGGCGGCTTCATCCCCTGAGCCGACCAGGGCCAACCAGGCAATCGACTCCGACTCAGGAGGTGGTGGGCCGTGAGGGACTCGAACCCCCGACCCCCTGCGCGTCATGCAGGTGCTCTAGCCAACTGAGCTAACGGCCCCGGAGCGCAAGAGCGTAGCAGTGGGCCTCCACGGGGACACCGGGCCCCGGCAGCGCCGCCCACCTTGCACTACGCTCGCTCCGAACGAGGACACCGGGGGTTGGATGCGTACTCGTCGGAAGTTGGTGTCGCTGCTGGCGGTGGTGGGGCTGCTCGCCGCGCCCTCGGCGACGCCGGTCGCCGCGCAAGACACCGAGGCACCAACCTGCGAGGAGCGCCCCCAGGACGATGGTTCGGTCTCCAACTGGTGTGAAGACGGGACCGGCTGGCAGGTCGACGCTGCGGGCAACCGCACCGAGGAGTGGCTGACCGACGGCGAGTGTCGGATCACCACCAACGTCGACGGCTCGAGCCGCGGCCAATGCGCCGACGGTGCCTATGGCTGGCAGATCGACACCGGCGGCAGTCGCTCCGACTGGACCGACGACGGCAACTGCCGCACGACCACGAACGCCGACGGCTCACAACGCCAAAGTTGCGACGACGGTTCCGGCTGGCAGACGACCACCGACGGCGTCCGCGAGCGCGAATGGCGCACCGAGGGCGGCTGCCGGATCACCACCCGTTCCGACGGACGCATCGAGTCATACTGCGACAGCGGCGCCTACGGCTGGGACATCGACACCGACGGAAGCCGCTCCGACTGGACCTACGACGGCAACTGCCGCACGACCACGAACGCCGACGGATCCCAACGGGGCTCGTGCGACGACGGCACCAGTTGGCAGGTCAACGCCGACGGCACCCGCTCCGACACCCAGACCAGCGGCGACGGCTGCCGCACCACGAGCAACGCCGATGGTTCCAGTCGGACATCCTGCGACGACGGCACCGGTCGGCAGACGAACGCAGACGGCACCATCGACCGTGAATGGCGCACCGAAGGCGACTGCCGGATCACCACCCGTTCCGACGGACGCATCGAGTCCTACTGCGACAGCGGCGCCTACGGCTGGGACATCGACACCGACGGAAGCCGCTCCGACTGGACCTACGACGGCAACTGCCGCACGACCACAAACGCCGACGGATCACAGCGCCAGCGCTGCGACGACGGCAGTGGCTGGCAGATCGATGCCGAAGGCTCCCGCTCCGACACCCAGGCCGACGCTGACGGCTGCCGCACGACGACGAACGCCGACGGATCACAGCGCGTCGAGTGCGATGACAGCACCGGCCGGCAGACGAACGCAGACGGCACCATCGACCGTGAATGGCGCACCGAAGGCGACTGCCGGATCACCACCCGTTCCGACGGCCGCATCGAGAACTACTGCGACAGCGGTGCCTACGGCTGGGATATCGACGCCGACGGCAGTCGCTCCGACTGGACCCGTGAGGACACCTGCCGGATCACCATCTCCGCCGACGGCTCGGAGCGGGGACGGTGCGACGACGGCACCAGTTGGAGCGTCGATGCCGATGGCAGCCGCTCCGACACCCAGACCGGCGACGACGGCTGCCGCACGACGACGAACGCCGACGGATCACAGCGCGTCGAGTGCGATGACAGCACCGGCTGGCAGACGAACGCAGACGGCACCATCGACCGTGAATGGCGCACCGAGGGCGACTGCCGGATCACCACCCGTTCCGACGGACGCATCGAGTCCTACTGCGACAGCGGCGCCTACGGCTGGAACGCAGCCTCCGACGGCACCCGAACCTCCGAATGGGCCCGCGACGGAGACTGCCGGACCACGACCAACTCCGACGGGAGCCGACGGATCGACTGCGACGACGACACCGGCTGGAGCGAGAGCGTCACCGGTGAGCGGACCTCGGAATTCACGACCGACGCCGACAGCGGTTGTCGGATCACGACGAAGTCGGACGGACGGCGCGACGGCTGGTGCCCCGACGGGACCGGTTGGAGCGAGACCGCCGCCGGCGAGCGGACTTCCGAGTCGTCGACCGACGCCGACACCGGCTGCAACGTCAGGACCAACGCCGACGGCACCACTCACTACTCCTGCGATAACACGAGCGGATGGAGCGAAGACCCCCTCGGCAACCGGACTTCGACCTGGGTCAAGGAGGGCGCCTGCAGGATCTCCACCTACAGCGACGGGACGATCCGCGGCTCCTGCGACGACGGCTCCGGCTGGAACGCAACCGCTGAAGGGGAACGCACATCGGAGACCTCCACCGACCCGGAGACCGGATGTCGGGTGACCATCGACCGGAGCGGTTCACGCAACTTCCGCTGCGACGACGGTGCCCACAGTTGGACCGAGGACGCCGACGGCAACCGCCTCTCCGATTCAGTCCTCGACCCCGAGACTGGCTGCACCACGCGCAACGAGGCGAACGGCACGGTCAACGTCTGGTGCGAGGACGGTCGCGGCTCGCGCACCGATGCCAACGGAAACATCCAGGAGTGGACCGAGGTCCGGGACGAGGCCACGGGATGCAACACCCAGACCTACAGCGACGGCACCGTCAACACCAACTGCCGGGACGGTTCCGGATCGCGCACCGACCAGTTCGGTCGGACCACCACGTGGAACGAGGTGAGGGACGAGGTAGCCGGCTGCACCACCCGCACCGAGACCAGCGGTGCCGTCAACAGCTACTGCGACGACGGCAGCAGCACCCGGACCGACGAGTTCGGCAACACCTCTGTCACCCGACTCGACGAGGCCGGCTGTCGTGTCACCGAGAGCCACGACGGCTCGTCCCATACCCGGTGCCCGGACGGCTCCGGCTCGAACACCGACCGTCGTGGCCGGACGCAGACGTTCACGGAGGTCGTCGACCCGGACAGCGGGTGTCGCACCACCACCCGCTCCGAAGGATCGCAGGAGGTCCGCTGCGACGACGGCTCCGGCTCCTGGACCGACTCCTACGGCAGGACGCGGAATTGGACCGAGGTCATCGACCCGGACAGCGGCTGCAGTATCCGGACCAACGAGGACGGCTCGGGCGAGGTTCGGTGCCCCGATGGAACCAACACCCGCACCGACGACAAGGGAAGGACGTCCTCGACCACCTACAACGAGGACAGCGGTTGCACCTCCGAGACGCGGTACGACGGCAGCGTCGCCACCTGGTGCGGCGACGGGACCACGACCACCATCGACACCCACGGCAACACCTCGACCACGCTCTACGACCCGGAGACCGGTTGTTCGACGACCGAGGAGTCCAACGGCTCGTCGCAGACCTGGTGCGAGGACGGCTCCGGATCGCGCACCGAACCGAACGGCCGGGTCCACACCTGGGCCAAGGAGTACGACCCCGAGACGGGCTGCACGACCCGCACCGAGTCCAGCGGAACGGTCCACACCGAGTGTGAGGACGGCACCGGTTTCCGGATCGACCCACGGGGGCGGACCACCTCATGGTCGGGCGAGGAGTACGACGCCGACACGGGCTGCACCACGCAGCAGCACACGGACGGCGGCTCCAGCACGAACTGTGACGACGGCTCCCGTTCCTGGATCGGCGCCGACGGTTCCACGTCGACCTACGACGCGGCGACCGGCTGCTCCGACCGGACGAACGCGACCGGCAGCACCGAACACCGCTGCGACGACGGCACCGGGACCCGCACCGACAGCGACGGCCAAACCTACGAGTGGACCGAGGACTACGACGCCGAGACCGGCTGCACGACCCGGCAGAACACCGACGGCTCCTCGAACCGCTGGTGCGAGGACGGCTCCAACACCTGGACCGATGCCGATGGCAGGGGGCACACATCGACCTACGACACCGCCACGGGATGTCACACCGAGACCCACTCGGAGGGCTCCGTCAGCACCCGCTGCGACGACGGCACGGGAACGCACACCGACAGCGAGGGCAACGTCTGGACCTGGGAACGGCCCGAGACGACCCAGGACGAGGGGACCGGTTGCACCACCGAGGCCTACAACGACGGATCCAGCTTCACGTGGTGCGACGACGGCCGCACCGTCACGGTCGATGCCGAGGGCATCGTCGACGAGCGGCTGCCCCCCGCTGAGGTAACCAACGACGATGGCTCGGTCACCCGTACCTGGTCAGACGGCACCGTCGAGACACTCAACCTGGACGGATCCTCCCGTACCGTCTGGGCCGACGGCACCTGGAAGTCCGTCCGCGTCGGGCCGGACGGCACCATCATCGAGTCGCACTCCGACGGGTCCCGGACCGCGATCCGACCCGACGGCACCCGCGCGCACACCAACTCCTTCGGGCAGACCTCCTCCTCGGTCCAACTCGGAGGCGACGAGGCAGGTGGCAGCGTCACGACCTACGAGGATGGCAGCGAGTACCTCGACTACGGCGACGGCCGACGCACGTGGCGGGACGCCTCCGGCTTCACCTTCGAGGTCACCATCGACCAGTCCAGCGGCGACCGCATCACCACCGCCTCCGACGGCTCCCGCAGAGTCGAGCGCCCGGACGGCAGCTTCGAGCACCAGTACGCCGACGGCTCGGTGGACACGGGAACCCTCGACGAGGGCGGCAACCTGGTGATCCGCCGTGCCGACGGGACCACCGCCGTGGCGTACGCCGACGGCAGTGAGAGTTGGACGGACCCCTGGGGGCTCAACAGCCAGACGGTGGTCGCCGAGGACGGCGGCCACTACACGGTCTTCAGCGACGGCTGGACGGAATCCGAGTCGGCCGACGGCCGGACCGTGATCCGCACGAGCCCCAACGGTGCGACCGAGACCCGGACGACCCTTGCCGACGGCACCATCCAGGTCGACCACCCCGGTGGTGCAACGACCCGATTCGACCCGGCAACCGGCGAAGGCTCCTTCACCGAGGCGAACGGCTCTGTGTTCCTGCTGCGCCAACTCGACGACGGCACGATGGTAGGGACCGACTCACGGGGTCGGGTGATCGAACACAACCCGATGACCGGGGCGACCCGGATGGTCGCGGCCGACGGCACCGGCCAGACCACCACCCGACTCGAGAACGGCTCCTACCGGGCGGTTCTCGTCGACGGCACCGAGATCGTGACCGCCCCCGACGGCTCGCAGGTGGTGACCGTCCCCGACGGCTCGACCACCGAGACGACGATGACCGACGACGGCTGGGTCGCCCGGCAGGGAGACGGCACGACGGTCACCAGTTCCACGGCCGAAGACGGCTCCACCCGGGTCGCCTACGACTACGTGGCCGGTGCAGGTGGCATCAGTTCCATTTCGCGGAATCCGGGCGACGGGACCATGCAGGTCGTCCTCGGGACCGGCGTCACCCTGGACATCTCCGTGGCCGAGGACGGTTCGATCACCATGGCGGGGCCCGACTTCGTTAGGAGGTTCGATCCGGGATCCGGCATCGCCGGGCGGGTGCGGACGGCCCTCGCCGACGACGGCTCCACAACCGTTTCCACCGGGGACGGAACGACATCGACGGTCTCCGCCGACGGCAACACCATGACCGTCGAGTCCTCCGACGGATCGACGGCGGTCGCCACCAAGGACAGCGGGGGCGTCACCGTCGAGGTGGACGGAGTGACCTACACCTACGCATTCGACTGAGGGCGGCCCGACCGAGGGTTACGGACGGCTTCGCAACGACCAGGGGCCCCGGTCCAACAGCGCCGCCACGAACAGGAGCACGCCGCCGACGGCGATCACCAGCAGGCCCGAACCGACCCTGAACTCGAAGCCTTGAATCGGCGACAGGGCGCGCACATCACCGATCTCGAGGCCGGTCAGGAGCAGCAGGACCGCACCGGCGGCAAGCAGCACGAGCTTCACGACGAGCCCGCGTACCCCGATCCACAGGGCGCCGGTGGCGGCTGCACCGGCGAGTCCGAGGACGAGGACCAGCACGGCGTCGCCGGCTTGGTCCCAACCGATCTCGGACACGGTGCCGGCTCCCTCTGCGACGACCCATGGCAGGAACGTACCGATGATGGCAAGGACGACGCCTGCGGAGGCGACGAGAGAGGCCAACAGGTTCGGCTCCGGGCGATCCGGCCGTCTCGACACGACGGGCTGCTGCGGTGCCATCGGCGGCGGGTCGCCGGGCCGCACCGCGGAGATGCCCATCGGCGGCGTGTGCGGCAGCGGGGGGCTGTCGTGCCCCGCCTGCTCACCCTCCGGGTGACCCTGGGCTTCGATCTCGTCGGTCATTGCGCTCATCCCCCTGATCGGACGCCCCGGCCCTCGGTGGTGGGTCGCCCCGATCGTCGAGCACCGGGCGGGATTTGAACCCGCGGCTTTACGGCTTTGCAGGCCGTTCCCTTGGTCCGCTCGGGCACCGATGCCTGCTCCAGCCGATGGCGGGAGCGTGCGTCATGGTATCGGCGGCACGCCCCTGCGTGCCGTCCACTTCGGTCGTCGGAGCCCGCTGTGACAGGCTTCCGACCGTGAACGCACGTTCGGCGCAGGAACTACTCGCCCCCCTCGCCACCCAGCAGACCGACCTCGGCGGCGGCCGCCGCCTCATCGAGACCTACACCATGGAGGGGCTGCTCGGGCTGCTCTGGCACGGACCGCTCGACGCCGAGGACGTAGTGCTGTGTGCCGCCGGCGGCATGGGCGGCTACCTCGGCCCGGCCGACGGCCTCTACACGCACCTCGGCGGGACCCTTCCCGGGGAAGGCATCGCCGTCGTCTGCGTCGACTACCGGCGGCCCAGCCACCACGAGTCGTCGCTGCTGGACCTGGCGGCCACGGCCGACCGGGCCGTACAGCAGGGAGCGCGCCGGTTCGTCATCCTCGGGCACTCGTTCGGCGGGGCGGTGGCGATCCAGGCGGGCTGCGCCCTCGGTCCCTACTGCGCCGGCGTGGCCACCTTCGCCACGCAGAGCGCCGGCTGCGAGCACGCCGCACAGCTGGCGGCCCCGCTCCTCCTGCTCCACGGGGCTCAGGACCGGATCCTCGGCCCCGAGAACAGCGAGATCGTGCGGTCCCTGGCCGGGCAGGGCGAGGTCCGTGTGTTCGACGGCGCCGACCACCTCCTCACCGAGGTGGCCGACGAGCTCCGCGACCTGATGGCGGCCTGGATCCCGGACCGGTTCGCCGAGCACCGGGCCGACTGACTCCGCCCGTGGCTCCGGTCCATGGTCAGTCGGCGGGCGCCTTCTCCTCGGCCAACTTGACCGTGCAGGTGCCCTGGGCGACGGCGACGAGCCGTCCCTCGTTCTCGATCCGGATCGACACCACGGCCAGGCGCTTCGACATGGACACGACCTCGGCGGTTGCCCTGCAGGTCCCACCGCTGACCGGACGCAGGTAGTTCACCTTGAACTCGGTCGTCGCCGCCCAGGATCGGGGCGGCATGACCGGATAGAGCACGACGCCGAGGCAATGGTCGCACAGCGCTGCGAGGCAGCCGCCGTGCATGTTGCCGATGAAGGTGATCAGGTCGTCGCGCACCTCGAACTCGACAACGAGCCGTCCGGCCGCGGCCTCGACGACGACCAGGCCGAGGAACCCGTCGATGCCGCCCTCCGGTTGCCGGCCGACCATCAGGTCGACGAACCCCGGGTTCACCAGTTCCAGTTCGAGGCCACTCATTGCTCCACTCCCTCCTCCGGGCCGCACCCATCGGGCGGCCACGGCTCCATGCCGTCGTCCAGTGGTACGTCGAGGCTCTTCAGCAGGCGGGCGAACAGGCTCCAGTTGCCGATGACCGCAACCAGTTCCACGAGGAGCGCTTCGTCGAGGTGCTCGGCGCAGGCCGCCCAGGTGGCGTCGCCGATGGCGCCGCGCGCAAGGGTCTCGTCGGTGGCGGCGAGGACTGCCCTTTCGACCGGTCCGAACCCGTCGTGGTGCTCCCAGTCGCGCACCGCGATCAGGTCTGCCTCGTCGATGCCAAGGGCGACTGCCACGTGCCAGTGCTGCGTCCACTCGTAGACCGCGCCGCTCACCCAGCCGATGCGCATGATCACGAGCTCGCGCAGCCGCTGGTCGAGGCTGCCCTTCCAGAGCAGGCGGTGGAGCAGGCCGTTGAGGGCGGCGGCCGTCGGCGGGTCGTGCAACAGGATCCGGAACACGTTGAGTTCCGCCATCCCCTCCGGGACGCCCACGTCGAGCGCCCGTGCCCGGGCCTCGTCGACGTCGAGCAACGGGACGCGTCGGCCCCCGACGTCTCGCTCGCTCACCTGCTGCATGCGTCTCCCGAACCCTTCCCGCGAATGTGTGGCTCGTACGCTAGGCAGCCGGAGGAGGCCGAGCATGACCGAACGACCGGCAACGTCACGGGCGCTGGTGCTGAGCGCGCCGCGGACGCTCGAGCTCCGCGACCTGGCCGTCCCGGAGGCCTCCCCCGACTCGGCGCTCCTCGAGGTCGAGGCGTGCGGGCTCTGCGGCACCGACCACGAGTTGTTCACCGGCCGCCTGCCGATCCGGACGCCGCTCGTTCCCGGCCACGAGACAGTCGGCGTGCTCGTCGAGGTCGGTGACGCCGCCGCCGAGGCATGGGGGGCCTCGGTCGGCGACCGCGTGGCCGTCGAGTGCTTCCAGTCGTGCCGAACCTGTGATCCCTGCCGGTCCGGCGCCTACCGACGCTGCACCACCAACGGCCTGCGGACCGCCTACGGCCTCTCCCCCCTCGACGTCGGTCCCGAACTCTCCGGCGGCTGGGCTGCACACCACTGGCTGGGTCCGGACTCGATGGTGTTGCCGGTGCCCGATGGACTCGACCCGGTCGACGCCACCCTTTTCAACCCGGTGGGCGCCGGGATCCGTTGGGGGGCCGAGCTGCCGGGCACCGGCTTCGGCGATGTCGTCGCCGTTCTGGGCCCCGGAATCCGGGGGCTGGCCGCTGCGGCCGCGGCGAAGGAGGCCGGCGCCGACTTTGTGGTGGTCACCGGCAAGGGACCCAACGACCGGCCGCGCCTCGAGGCGGCCACCGCCTTCGGCGCCGACCTCACGGTCGACGTCGACGAGGAGGACCCGGTCGCCGCACTGCGTGCTGCGACCGGTGGTCCCGGGGCGGATGTCGTGGTGGACGTGACCGCCAACGCCCCCGACGCCCTCGGGCAAGCCGTCCGGATGTCCGCCCCCGAGGCCCGCATCGTGCTGGCCGGCACCCGCAACAGCACGGAGACTCCCGGCTTCGACCCGGACCACATCGTGTACAAGGAACTCCGCCTGATGGGTGCCCTCGGGGTGGACGCCCCCGCGTACCGGGCGGCCCTCGACCTGTTGGCCACCGACCGCTACCCCTTCCGCTCGGTTGCCAGACGGGTCGAGCCGCTCGAGGGTGCCGCCGACCTCCTCGCCACGATGGCGGGTGAGGGCGACGCTCCCCCACCCGTCCACGCGGTCCTCGTACCCTGATCTGCCCGATGCGCAGCGCCATCCAACTCTCCGCCGAGTCAGGACCCTGGTCCGAACTCGTCGACTACGTGACCGAGGCGGAGCGACTGGGCGTCGATGTGTGCTGGGTGGCCGAAGCCTGGGGAGGCGACGCCGCCACGCCGATCGCCGCTCTCTCACAGCGGACGGAGCGGATGCTTCTGGGATCGGGGGTGTTCCAGGTCGGCGCCCGATCGGCGGCGATGGTTGCCATGACCGCCCTGACCCTGCAGCACCTCTCCGACGGCCGCTTCCTCCTCGGCCTCGGCGCCTCCGGCCCCCAGGTGGTCGAGGGGCTCCACGGGGTGTCCTTCGACCGGCCGCTCACCCGGATGCGCGAGACGATCGAGGTCGTCCGCCTCGCCGAGGCCGGCGAACGCCTCGCCCTCGACGGCGACGAGGTCCGCCTGCCCCGCCCAGGCGGCGACGGCAAGGCGCTCCGGCTGGCCATACGGTCCGAGTACCCCGTCCCGGTCTACATCGCCTCCCTTTCACCCAGGATGCTGGCCCTGACCGGCGAGGTCGCCGACGGCTGGCTGGGCACCAGCTTCGTACCCGAGGGCGCCGCTCCGACCTTCGAGGCGCTGGCTGCGGGTGCCGCACGCGCCGGCCGGACGCTCGACGACCTCGACCTCTGCCAGGGCGCCGAAGTGGCATTCGCCGAGGACGAGGTGGAACTGACCGCCATGGTTGCCGCCCGCAAGCCGGGTCTGGCCTTCAGCCTGGGCGGCATGGGCTCGGCCACCACCAACTTCTACAACGACGCCTACGCCAGGCAGGGTTGGGCAGAGGTCGCCACCGAGTCACAGCAACTCTGGCTGGACGGGCAGCGTGAGGCGGCCGCCGGAGTGATCCCCGACGAGATGGTGCTGGCCACGACGCTTCTCGGCACCGAGCCGATGGTCGCCGAGCGTCTCCGCGTCTGGCGGGATGCGGGAATCACTACGGTTCGCCTCTATCCCGCCGGCAGGGACCTCGACGCCCGCCTCGACACCCTCGGGCGGGCCCTCGACCTCGTGCGCCTTCTGGATTCCGGACCGGCGACTCCTAAGGTCGTGCCATGACCGACTTCGATCCGTACGCACAGGTCGGCAGCCCCATCGAGGGCGTGGGGCGCGTGGGGCGCGTGCCGCGTTCCAAGCGGAGGCGTCGTCGGGAACGCGGGCGCCCCACCGCCGCCCCGCCGGCCCGGCCCGCCACACCCCTTGTCGACCCCGGCAACCTCGTCGACGCCGGCTTCGGGCGTCGCCTCGGCGCCTTCGCCCTCGACTGGCTCATCGTCGTCATCCCGGGCAGTTCACTGTCGTCGTCCGTGCAGAAGGTCCTTCCGAAGGAGCCCGGGACCTGCAAGGAGGCCGACGGAACGTCGTACGCCTGCGACGTCCTCACCATCGATTCGGAGGGCATCCACGCGCTGTTTCTGCTCGCGCTCCTCCTGTTCATCGTGATCTTCTACTTCGGCCACCTCGAGGGCCGACGGGGCGGCACCCCGGGCAAGCGGATCGCCGGCCTCCGGGTCGTCCGTGCGGACACCGGCGGGCCCATCGGGATGGGTCGGGCCATCGGACGCTTCTTGTTGCGGTTCGTCTCCGCCGCGCCGGTCTTCCTGGGCTACTTCTGGATGCTCTGGGACGACGACAGCCAGACCTGGCACGACAAGGTCGTCCGCAGCCGCGTCGTCCGATCCTGAAGCGGCGTCCTACGCTCCGTCAATGGGCGAACCCGAGTACGCACCGAGCCCCTGGGAATTCGTCGCCGACCACGTCGAGCGCTACCTCGCCTCCGACGGTGAGGACGGCTACGAGATGGAGGGCGCCCCCTGCGTCATCCTCACCACGACCGGCCGTCGGACCGGCAAGGTGCGCCGCACGCCCCTCATCCGGGTCCACGACGGCGAGCACTACCTGGTCGTCGCCTCGCTGGGCGGCGCCCCCCGGCACCCCGTCTGGTACCTGAACCTCATGGCCGACCCCGAGGTCACGCTCCAGGACAGGGGCGTGGTGCACGAGCTCGTGGCCCGCACCGCCTCGCCCGAGGAGAAGGCCCGCCTCTGGCCGGTCGCAGTCGCCGCCTGGCCCGACTACGCGAACTACCAGGCCAAGACCGACCGCGATATTCCGCTGGTGGTGCTCGAAGCGCTCTGAGCGGATGCGTCAGCCCTTGCGGCGGGAGTCGATGACGCCGGTGTCGAAGCCGGCCAGGTGCAGTCCGCCGGCGAAGCGGGCGTGCTCGACCTTGAGGCACCGGTCCATCACCAGGTCCAGCCCGCCGTCGAGTGCGATGCGGGCGGCCTCGGGGCTCCAGAGCCCGAACTGGGTCCAGAAGGCCTTCGCCCCCACGGCAACCGACTCCTCGGCCACACCGGGCACGTCGTCGAGCCGGCGGAACACGTCGACGAGGTCCGGCACCACCGGCAGGTCCGCCAGCGACGGCACGCACGGGCGCCCCAGGATCTCGTCGGCGGTCGGGTTGACGAAGTACACCTCGTAGTCGGTCGACGAGCTGACGAGGTAGGTCGCCACGAAGTTGGAGGGCCGTGCCGGGTTGGGCGACACGCCGACCATGGCGATGGTGTCAGCCGAGTGGAGGATGTCGAACCGCTCGGCGGCGGTCGGCTCGCTCCAGCCGTCGACGGGCGTGTGCTCGCTCACGGCCGTGCCGCCGCAAGTGCCTGGTCGAGGTCCCACAGGATGTCGTCGACGTCCTCGAGCCCGACCGAGAGGCGAACCATCTCGGGGGTGACGCCCCCGGCTTCGAGGTCCTCGTCGGAGAGTTGCTGGTGGGTGGTCGAGCCGGGATGGATGACGAGCGTGCGGGCGTCGCCGACGTTGGCGAGGTGGCTGACGAGTTCGAGCGACTCGATGAAGGCGGCCCCCGCCTCCCGGCCGCCGGCCACGCCGAAGGTGAAGATCGCCCCCGGCCCCTGCGGCATATAGCGCTTCGCCAGGTCGTGGTACGGCGAGTCGGGCAGGCCGGCGTACGCCACCCAGTCGACGCCGGCGTGGCCGTCGAGGAACCCAGCCACCCGTTGGGCGTTGGCGACGTGCTCATCCATGCGCTGCGGCAGGGTCTCGAGTCCCTGGAGCAGGAGGAAGGCATTGAACGGCGACAGCGAGGCGCCCACGTCCCGCAACTGCTCTGCCCGCAGCCTCGTGCAGAAGGCGAACTCGCCGAAGTTCTCCCAGAAGCGCAAGCCGTTGTAGGCGGGGGTGGGCTCGGTCATCTGCGGGAACCGGCCCGAGCCCCAGTCGAAGCGCCCCGACTCCACGACCACCCCGCCGATGGAGGTGCCGTGGCCGCCGATGAACTTGGTGGCCGAGTGCACGACGATGTCGGCACCGTGCTCCATCGGCCGGCACAGGTAGGGCGTGGCGAAGGTGCCGTCGACGACGAGCGGGAGGTCGTGGGCGGCGGCCACGTCGCCGAGGGCGGCCAGGTCGGCGACGGCGCCCGACGGGTTGCCGATGACCTCGGTGTAGAGGAAGCGGGTGCGGTCGTCGATCGCGGCGGCGAAGGACTCCGGGTCGTCGCCGTCGACGAAGCGGGCCTCGATGCCGAACCTGCCGAGCGTGACGTCGAACATCGTGTGGGTGCCGCCGTAGAGGGACGACGACGTGACGAAGTTGTCGCCCGATGCCGTGAGAGCTGCGGCGGTCAGGAACTCGGCGGCCTGTCCGCTCGAGGTGGCCACCGCGCCGATCCCGCCCTCGAGGCTCGCCATGCGCTCCTCGAACGCCGCCGTGGTGGGGTTCGAGATGCGCGTGTAGATGGTGCCGTACTTCTGGAGGGCGAACAGGTCGGCGGCGTCGGCGGTGTCCTCGAACACGAAGCTCGTGGACTGGTAGATCGGCACGGCCCGGGCGCCGGTTGTCGGGTCCGGCCGTGCTCCGGCATGCAGTGCCCGGGTCCGGAACCCCCAATCGCGTTCTCCCATCTCCGCAGTGTAGGAAGCAACGCCGGCCAGGGCGTCGGCCGGACTATGAGGACAGGCAACCGGTTGTGCATGACATACTCGGGGTGGAGCCCATCACCACAGGAGAACACCCTTGGCGGACTTAGACGACTCGTCGAACGAGGAAGCAGCCGTGGACCAGAAGCCGGCCGGTTACGGCAAGCGCTTCTGGCGCAGGATCAGCGCGGGCGAGCGAGCAAAGGTCCAAAGGATTCTAGGGTTGGACCCAGTTGATGCTATAAAATCGACCATGTCTACCTTGGAGGACTCGTTGAACGAGGAAGCAGCCGTGGACCAGAAGCCGGCCGGTTACGGCAAGCGCGCCCTGGGTGCGATCATCGACTTCCTCATCGTGGCGGTCATCTATGGCGTGCCGACCGTCGTGTTCTTCATTGGTCTTGTTTCCGCCGGGAATGCGAGCGACAAGGGCGAGCCGGCCACGACTGCGGCAAACATGATGATGATCCTCGGCGGTGTCGGTGGACTGGCCGCACTCGTCTGGGCGATCTGGCTGTTCGGCTACCGCCAGGGCGTCACCAGCACCACGCCCGGCAAACGGGCCGCCGGCACCCGCCTCACCAGGATCGGCACCGGCGAGGCACCCGGTGGCGGCATCGGTGTAGGCCGGATCCTCGTGCCGTGGCTCATCAGCTCCGCTACAGCTGGTGTGTACGTGATCATCGACTACCTGTGGCCCCTGTGGGACGACCACAAACAGCGGGTGTCCGACAAGCTGTTCAAGACTCAGGTGGTGCTCGACGACCGTCCAGCGACCCCGGCCCAGTTCAACCCGATCGGCTGACCCCTCACCTTATTGCCTCTCCCACCGGTCGGTAATTTGATCGGTACAGAATTACCGTGTCTATGATATGGGTCGTGCAGCGCACCTCCCTCGCCTCCGTCCTACCCTCGTCCGTCGACCCGACCAGCGAGGCGTTCCTGAAGAACCGGGCCGACCTGCTCGAACAACTGGCCGTCATCGACGAACTGCTCGACGAGGCGGAGGCCGGCGGCGGGCCCGAGGCCACGGCCCGACTGCGCTCCCGGGGCAAGTTGCCGGTGCGCGAGCGCATCGCCAACGTGCTCGACCCGGACAGCCCATTCCTCGAGATCAGCCCCCTCGCCGGCTACGGCACCGACTACGCCGTCGGCGGCGGGATGCTCGCCGGCATCGGCGTGGTCGCCGGCACCGAGTGCGTGATCCTCGCCAACGACCCCACGGTGCTCGGCGGCGCCCTCACCCCCTACGCCGCCAAGAAGTGGATGCGGGCCATCGAGATCGCCCGCCAGAACCGCATCCCCTACCTCAGCTTCGTGGAATCCGCAGGCGCCGACCTGCGGGTCTCCACCAGCGACGGCGACCGGGACAGCAAGGGTCGCAGCAAGCGGGCCAAGGTCGACCACTTCGCCGAGTCCGGCCGCTTCTTCTACGAGATGATCGAACTCTCCAAGATGCGCATCCCCACCGTGTGCGTCGTGTTCGGCTCGTCCACGGCCGGCGGCGCCTACCAACCCGGCATGTCCGACTACAACATCTTCATCAGGGACCAGTCGATGGTGTTCCTCGCCGGCCCGCCCCTCGTGAA
>JARQPW010000043.1 GCA_029577135.1 Acidimicrobiales bacterium | reverse complement strand
CCCTCCTTCGCCCGCTCGATGCCGAGCGTGGCCAACAGGTCCTCGTGCAGTTCGAACCACACCGTGTGGTACGAGTCGATCATGGGCCTCGTGAACCACTCGACCTCACCGGCCACCACCCGGCCGAGTGCCTCGCTGAAGCGCCGACCGTAGCCGTCGAAGCGTGCAAGGCGACCGGCCAATTCAGCGCAGATCGGCTGGACGACGCCGTCTGCCTCCGCCAGGCGGGCGATGACGGCGGCGTCGTACGCAGCGTCGCTGTGGTCGTTGAGGACCTGCTCGTCGACATCGCGCAGTTGCCAGTCGGTGCACAGCGCGAGGAAGCCCTGGTTGACCCCGAGGAAGCGCCGATACAGGTCGGCGACGGCCTCCCGCTCCCCCGCAGCGTCCAACTCGGCGGCGACCAGTACCTCGCCGTGCGCACGGCCCTCGGGCGTGAGGACCCATCCCGGCATGTGCCCGTCGCGGCGGCAAACACGACCCGCCTCGGCGAGGCCGGCCATGCGGGCGCCGACCTCGGACTCCTCCAGGCCCACCGCAACGGCGAACTCCGGCGTGTCGATGAGGCCCCGCACCCGGAGCCCGTGGACGACGCGCAGGTCGGGATCGCTGGTGACGGGCACGCCGTGCACCGTACCAGTGGGGGTTCGGCCGTCGGTCGTTCGCTGGTCCGCCCGCGACGCTGCCGGCCGTCAGTCGTCCAGACCGTCCGCTTCCGGGTCACTGCGCGCCAGCCGGACCAGCACCAGCGGGTAGCCGATCAGGCCGATGGTGAAGAACACGAACCACTGCACCGCGTAGCCCAGGTGTGCACCCTCGTCCAAGGGGGGCGCCGGAAGGCCGAACGGGATCTCGCCGGTCCCCACCCCGCTGCCCGACTCGACGTAGACGGGCGGAAGCACCTCGCCCCACCGGTCCGACAGGTCGATGACGTCGATGCGCTCGACCTCGTCGCCATGGCCCCCGCGGCTGGTGACGGCGACACGGACCCGGCCCGCCACGACGACCTCGCCGCCCGGCGGCGCCCAGGCAGAAGGGTCGCCGGTCACGTACACGGAGCGCGGCACGAAGCCCCGGTCGACGGCCACCCCACCCCCGGAAGTCTCCAACAGGGTCACGACGTGGACGCCCGAGAGGCCGTCCTGCGAGCGGTTCACCACGAACACCTCGCGGTCGGCGTCGAACACGCCCGACACCTCGACGGTCCTGTGGACGAGTTCGTCGGGATCCATCTCCGCGAACAGCTCCCGCAGCGAAACCGACGGGGCGTCGGCACGCTCCTCCACGAGGGCGTTGCGCGCCTGGCGCTCGTCGAGGCGGCGGAGTTGCCAGAACCCCAGGTTCACGGTGGCCACCAGCAGGACGCCGATGGCGAGATGCGACAGCAGCCACCACGGGCGCAGCAGCCGCCGGGCCCCCGGCCACCCGGTCATCGACGGCTCAGGGGCCGAGCAGGGCATCGAGGCCGACCGCGCACCCGGTGCCGTCGACCCCGAGTGCCGCCACCACGACGCCGGGCATGAAGCCGTCCCGGTCGATCAGGTCGTGGCGGATCGTCAGCGTCTGGCCGGTGGTACCGAGCACCACCTCCTGGTGGGCGACCATCCCCCGCATCCGCACGGCATGGAGCCGGATCCCGGCCGGACCGGCACCTCCCCTGGCACCCTCGACGGTCTCGTGCTCTGTCGGGTCGTCGGACCAGTCGGCCGAAGCCGCCGCCATGCGGTCAGCCGTGGCCAGCGCCGTGCCCGAGGGTGCGTCGACCTTGCCGTCGTGGTGCAGCTCGATGATCTCGGCGGTGTCGAACCACGGGGCGGCCAGTTCGGCGAAACGCTGCATGAGCACGGCGCCGATGGCGAAGTTGGGCACGATCAGGCAGGCGCTCGAGGAGAAGACGGCGTCCAGGGACGCCCGGTCATCGTCATCCAGACCGCTGGTGCCGACCACGGCGTGGACACCGGCGCCCGCCAGGACCGGCAGGCTGGCCCGGGAGGCGTCGGCGACCGTGAAGTCGATGACAACATCGACGCCGGCCTCGACCAGGTCGGCAACGCCTCCGAGCACCGTGCAGCCGGCGACCTCTTCACCCACCGCCGACGGGTCGGCCACGGCCACGAGCTCCAGGTCGGGGGCCGCAGCGACTGCGTCGCAGGTGGTCCGGCCCATGCGCCCGGCTGCACCGAGCACGCCGACACGTCGGGTACCGGAACCCGAGGACTCAGGGGTGCTCATGGCGGCGAGGCTAGCGCCCGGCTGGTGATCGGCCGGGGGTGGTTGCGCCCGATCAGGCAGACGGGCCCACCACGGCCACGGTGGACGCCGACGCCAGCACCTCGGCCAGCACGGCGTTGACCTCGCCCAGCCGGATCGCCCGCAAAGACGCCACGAACTCGGCCAGCGACTCGACCCGCCCGTAGAGGCTCTGGCCGTTGCCCAACCTGGTCATGCGGCTGCCGGAGTCCTCGAGGCCCAGCAGGCGGGCACCCTCGAAGCCCCGGAGGGCGATCTCGAGTTCGTCGGCGGTGATGCCGTGCTCGGCCACGGACTCCACCTCGGCCTCGACGACCTGACGGAGTTCGTAGGCCCTGTCCGGTTCGGTCGCTGCATGGACGCCCAGCGCCCCGGCATCGCTGTACAGGTGCAGACCGGCGAACACGTTGTAGGCGAGTCCCCGGTCCTCCCGAACGGCCTGGAACAGCCGGCTCGAGAGCCCGCCACCCAGCACCTGCACGCCCAGGCCGAGCGCTCGGCGACGTGGATCATGTCGGTGGATCGATCGCCAGCCCCACGCCAGGTGCACGGACTCGGTCGGGCGCCGCAGTGCCCGATTGCCGCACGGCATCGCCTCCGGGGCAGCCCGCTCAGGCACCTCTCCGCCGCCACGACCGGCGAACGCAGTGGCGACGCGCTCCACCAGGCGATCGTGGTCGACGGTGCCGGCCGCCACCAGGACCAGGTTCGGTGACCGGTACCAGCGATCGTGGAAGGCGGCGATCCCGTCCCGGTCGAGCGCCTCCACGGATTCGCGTGTGCCGAGCACCTCGCGACCGAGGCCATGACCGGGAAACAGCGCCTCGTCGAGGAGCGACGCCACGACGTCGGCAGGATCGTCCTCCTGGAGATGGAGTTCCTCGAGGATCACCCGGCGTTCGGTCTCGACGTCAGCGGCTCGCAGTGCGGGGCTACAGAGCACGTCGCCCAACAGGTCGACGGCCAGGTCCTGGTCGTCAGCCGGCAGTCGGGCGTAGAACGCCGTGAACTCCTTGCCGGTGGCGGCGTTCATCTCGCCGCCCGTGCCATCGACCAGTTCGGCGATGGAGCGGGCCGAACGGCGCTCGGTCCCCTTGAACAGGAGGTGTTCGAGGAAGTGTGATGCGCCGGCACCCGCCGTCGGCTCGTCCCGGCTCCCGACGCCGACCCAGACGCCGACCGAGACCGAGTGCGCTCCCGCCCAGCGCTCGGACACGACAGTCGGGCCGTCGTCGAGATGTGTCGTCCTGACCGTGGGCGGGGGTTGCCCCGCCTCCACGGCCTCGACGGTCAGACCCGCCTTGCGGGTCCCGTCGTTCAAGACGCTCAGCGTCCCCGTCGACGGCCGCCACCGCCACCACCGCCGCCACCACGGTGGGCGGGAGCGGCGTTGCCGAGTTCACCGTGCACGGCCTCGAGCTCGGAGGCAAAGGCGTCCTCGAAGCTGGCCTCGACGACCAAGGTGTCGTCTCCGGCGTCGTCGCTGTCGTTCGTCTCGACGACGGGAGCCTCGTCCGACGGGACCTCGTCCGACGGAGCCTCGTCCGACGGGACCTCGTCCGACGGGACCTCGTCCGACGGGGCCTCGTCCGACGGGGCCTCGTCGCGTTCGGCGGGCGTCGCCTCGGCCTTCTCGGCGATCGGCTTCTCGCGCTGCGAGGCGCCGCCGACGGGCTTGAGCGAGATCTTGCCGTTCGGGTCCACGTCCTCGACCACGACCTCGATCTCCTGGCCCAGCTCGAGCACGTCCTCGACCTTGTCAATGCGCTTGCCGCCACCGAGCTTCGAGATGTGCACCAGGCCGTCACGGCCCGGGAGGATGTTGACGAACGCACCGAACTTGGTGATGTTGACCACCTTGCCCGTGTACAGCGCCCCGACCTCGGCCGTGGGCGGATCCACGATCAACATGATCTGGCGCGTGGCCTCCTCGACCTTGGCGATGTCGGGGGAGGCGATCGACACGATGCCGACCATGCCATCGTCGTCGATGCTGATATCGGCTCCGGTCTCGGCCTGGATGGTGTTGATCATCTTGCCCTTCGGGCCGATGACCTCTCCGATCTTCTCGACCGGGATCTCGAAGCTCTTGATCTTCGGAGCGTGCTCGCCGACCTCGGGCCGCGGCTCGGCGATTGCGCCGGCCATGACGTCGAGGATCGCCAGGCGGGCCTCCTTGGCCTGGCTCAGGGCGTTCGCCAGCACATCGGCGGGGATGCCGTCGATCTTGGTGTCGAGCTGGAGCGCCGTCACGAACTCGGACGTGCCGGCCACCTTGAAGTCCATGTCGCCGAAAGCGTCCTCGACGCCGAGGATGTCGGTCAGCGTCACATACTGGCCCTCGTGGTACACGAGGCCCATGGCGATGCCGGCCACCGGCGCCTTGATCGGCACACCGGCGTCCATCATCGACAGCGACGACGAGCAGACCGAGGCCATCGAGGTCGAACCGTTCGACGACAGCACCTCGGAGACGAGGCGCAGCGTGTACGGGAACTCCTCGAAGCTCGGCACCACCGGGAACAGGGCCCGCTCGGCGAGGGCACCATGGCCGATCTCACGGCGCTTCGGGCCCCGCATGAAGCCCGTCTCGCCCGTCGAGAACGGCGGGAAGTTGTAGTGGTGCATGTAGCGCTTGCGGATGATCGGGTCGATGCCGTCGATCATCTGGTCCATGCGGCCGGTACCCAGGGTGGTGAAGTTCAGCACCTGCGTCTCGCCACGCTGGAACAGACCCGAACCGTGGGCGGTCGGGATGACCCCGACGTCCGACGACAGCGACCGGAGGTCGCCCGGACCACGACCGTCGATGCGCATTCCTTCAGAGATGACCCGCTCGCGCACCACGGCCTTGGTGATCGACCGGATGGCGCCCTTGATCTGCTGCTCGGCGCCGTCGACATCGGCGAACTGGGGAGCCAGCTCCTCGAACAGGGCGGCCTTGACGTTGGCCTCGGCCTCGCCACGCTCGGTCTTGTCGGCGATGGTCTGGCTCTCGGCGATGCGCTCACGGCCGGCGGCGTCAACGGCGGCGAGGACCTCGTCGCTGTAGTCGGTCGTCACCGTGTAGGACATCTGCTCCGGGGCGCCGACCAGGGCCACCAGCTCGTGCTGGAGCTCGATGACCTCGCGGATGTACTGCTTGGAGAACTCGAGGCCGTCGGCCAGCACGGCCTCGTCGACCTTGGGGGCTCCGGCTTCGTAGACGTCCCACGTGGCAGCGGTACCACCGGCCTCGACCATCATCACGGCGACGTCGCCGTCGGCGTTGATACGACCGGCCACGACCATCTCGAACGCCGAGTCGGCGCCCTCTTCGTAGGTCGGGTGGGCGATCCACTCACCGGCGGCCGACCAGGCGATCCTGGTTGCGCCGATCGGACCGTCGAACGGAATTCCCGACAGCATCAGTGCGGCCGAGGCGGCGTTGAGCGCCAGCACGTCGTAGGGGTTCTCCATGTCGGCGCCCATGACGGTGCCGACGATGTGGACCTCGTTGCGGTACCCGTCCGGAAACATCGGTCGCAACGGGCGGTCGATGAGGCGGCAGGTCAGGATCGCCGACTCGGGCGCACGGCCCTCACGACGGAAGAACGAACCGGGGATCTTGCCCGCGGCGTACATGCGCTCTTCGATGTCGACCGTCAGCGGGAAGAAATCCGCTCCCGGACGTGGCGACTTGGCGCCGGTGGCCGTCACGAGGACGGTGGTGTCGCCGAGCTGTGCAAGCACGGCACCGCCGGCCAGGCCGGCGAGGCGACCGGTCTCGAAGGAGACGGTCTTGTCGGTCCCGCTGAAGGTATGCGAGACACTCTGGGGGTTACTCATGGATGTTTTTCCTTGTTTTGTTTCGAGCCACGAAGGTCCCTCCCCCGTGGCGGTTTCAATGCCGACGAACAGTTGACGGCCTCCAGTCTCCCTTTGGATACCTCCCGGAGGACGTCCACCACGTGGGTGTGCGACCGAGCGGCATGCAACGGGTACTGACGGCCGCCGGCTGTCCGGCGTCGTCGATCTGGTTTTCGGTGGTCCCGTGAGCCCGTGGTTCGGTCGAACCGGGCGGTGACGTTCCCGACGCGTCGCGGACGGCCCGAGGGTCGTCCGATGCGGGTGCTCCGCTAGCGCCGGAGCCCCAGCCTGACGATGATCCCCCGATAGCGCTCCACGTCGTTGTCCTTGACGTAGTCGAGGAGCCGTCGGCGCCGACCCACGAGCTGCAAAAGGCCCCGCCGGCTGTGATGGTCCTTCTTGTGGACCTTCAGGTGCTCGGTGAGGTGGCTGATGCGATCGCTGAGCAGAGCGATCTGCACTTCGGGAGAACCGGTGTCGGTCTCGTGCAACTTGTGCTCGGTGATCGTGTCGCCCTTGGGCGGCAGGTTGGTCGGCATGGATTCCTCGGGTTTCGGACCCGGCCTCCTGACACGCAATGCGTTGCCGGAAGCCAGTCGGCGGGCCGGAGGGTTCCTGATCCGACCCGAACGACCCGGTCGGGTCGTCCTCGGGGGGCAAGGCTAGCGGTACATCGCCGAACGACCACCCGTGAATGGTGGACAAGAAGCACTACCTCCAACCAAACCGATCACAGAACTGGTCAGACCATCAGA
Source organism: Acidimicrobiales bacterium (assembly GCA_029577135.1). Classification (GTDB taxonomy): domain Bacteria; phylum Actinomycetota; class Acidimicrobiia; order Acidimicrobiales; family MedAcidi-G1; genus S20-B6. Next base: position 8,572 of record JARQPW010000043.1, on the reverse strand, counting down.
CCAACTGTTATGGTCGCTCCACCTGTCCGAGCCTCTAGCTGGAAGCACCCGTGTCCTACCCGAACACGCTCGTCTTCATAGACATACCCTCCACAGACCCGGCGGCCGCCCACGCCTTCTACAGCGAGGTGTTCGGGTGGGAGGTCGAGGAACGCATTCCAGGCCTCTTCCACCGCATCGTGCCCGGCCAGAACTTCAAGGTCGACGACGGGTCACAGGGACCGACCGGAAACCTCCACATGGGCATCTACAACGCGTCCAACACCCGGCCACATCCCGATCCCGAGGGAACCGAGCCACGCCACCTGAGCCCGGGCGGCAGGACGATCCGGGCCTGGATCCTCGTCAGTGAAGACGACTCATTCGACAGGATCCTCGAGGCAGCCAACCGACTCGGAGGCACTGAGTTGTGGCGTAACCACTTCTGGACGGAATTCGGTGGAGCCAACGCCTCATTCCTCGATCCCTGGGGCAACCAGTTACTTCTGTGGCAGCACCTGCCCGACGCAGAGCAGGACGAGGAAACCCACCAAGCCGTAGGCGAGGTCGACCTGCCAGTCGGGTGGACCATCGAATAGCGACCCGACGGGAGAGGAACCAATGCCTGAAGACATCTACCCGGTACACCCACCGTCGGCCCGCTGGACCCATGTGGCGCTACGGGTAAACGACATCGACGCCACGATCGCCTGGTACACCGAGCACACCCCTCTCACCCTCTTGGCTCGCAGGGAGGACGAGTCCGGCTACGGCGCATGGCTGGGCCACAGCGACAACGTCGAGCACCCGTTCCTTCTCGTCGTTTCCCAGTTCTTCGAGGGAAAGGACCCATTCGGCGACTCACCACACACCGTCCTCGGGCCATTCGCCCACCTGGGGATCGAGTTGTGCAGCCGAGACGACATCGACAACGCCGCCGCACTCGCCGAGGCCGACGGAAGCCTCGCCATGCCTCCGACACAGATGCCTCCTCCGATCGGCTACATCTGCATGGCCCACGACCCTGACGGCAACACGATCGAGTTCTCCTACGACCAGGGCGTCTATGCCACGGCACAGGAGGTCTGGGGATAGACACCGATCCGACCGCCGTCATCGTTTCCTTCCTGGCGTCGTTCGGGGCTGGTGACCCTGACGAAATCGCTGCACATGTCAGTGACGACTTCGAAAACGTCCACAACAGCGCTCTGGGCGACTCGTGCAGCGGACGACCGGCCTACCGTGACCGCCTGCCGGCTTTCCTGTCGACATTCGAAGGGCTCAGTTATGAGTTGCTCGAGACCGTGACCGAGGGAGACAGGGTGGCCGCCGCATACCTGATGCGCGCCGTACACGACGGCACGCTCGTGGAGATACCTGGAATGTTCAGTTTCGTGGTGGCCGATGGCCTGATCAAGCGGCGGGTCGACTACTTCGACAGCCTCACGTTCCTCCGCCAGACCGGCCAGGCCTGAGGGATCAGAACCCATCCGAGGTCAGGTGTCCCAGACGGGACCGCTTTGTCGTCAGGTACCGCCCGTTCTCCACGGTCGGCTCACTCCACAGCGGCAACCGGCCGGCAACCTTGACACCGAGATCGGTCAAGCCCACCATCTTCTCCGGGTTGTTGGTCAACAACACCACTGAGGTGATCCCGAGTTGGGAGATGACTTGGGCCGCCACCCCGTAGTGGCGGGCATCGATGTCGTGACCCAACTCCAGGTTGGCATCGATCGTGTCGAGGCCACGGTCCTGTAGTCGGTAGGCCCGGAACTTCTCTCCCAGACCGATTCCCCGACCCTCGTGACCACGCAGGTAGACGACAACCCCGCGTCCCTCGCCCGCTATGTACTCAAGGGACATTCGCAGTTGGGCCCCGCAGTCACAGCGGCGGGACCCGAATACATCCCCCGTAAGGCATTCGGAGTGCACCCTTGTGACCACCCCATCACCCGCAACCTCCCCAAGCACCAGGGCAAGGTGCTCCAGGCCGTCCACGAGGCTCGTGAACACGTGACCCTCGAAGGTGCCGAACGGGGTCGGAACCGGTGCTGATCCGTTCGCCACAACCAACTGGGAGTTCAGCCACAGATGGTGGGCAAGATCCCCGTGGTCGATGAGAACGAGGCTCTCGTCGTCGGCAAAGCGAGGCAGAACGGCATCACCGGAAACTGTGGTCCGAACCGGCAGCAGGAGGCCGAAGCCGCCCTCGGATCTGTCGGCCAACCTGAGTAACTCGCCTGCAGCCGACTCTGGCGATGGTTCGGCGAGAAATGCGCCGGAGCCGGGGTCGGCTGATCCAACCATCCTGAATCCCAGTGTGTGCGCGTCGAACCACTCCCGGTCATGCTCGGTTGCGACCACCGTCCCGCCGAATCCGTCCTCCCAACCGGCTATGAGAACCTTGCCACCGGCCCGGAGTCCAGCTACCGCATCGTCGATCGCCGCTGTACCCACCGATCAGGCTCCCAGCATCGCCGTGAACCGGCGGCGCCACTCAACCGGAGCCTTGTCGGCCTGCACGCTGACCAGCGCTGTCCGCTCCAGAGAAAGTTCGCCGGACAGCCGTTCGAGCATGATGCGGTCCTCTTCTCCGATGGCCTTGTCGAACTCGATCACCTCATCGGCCGGAACATCGAAGTCGTCATTGCGCCAGACCACGAACGTGAAATAGGAGGTGACCTCGTCTTTCGGGGTGGAGACCAGCATCAGGATGTGCTCCAGCCCCGTCTCGTACGAGATCGTGCTTCGAACGGTCAGCGGCAGGTAGAAGCCGGTGGTCAAGACACGCTTGACAAAGGGCCCCGCCGATCCGGAGGTCTTCTGGGCCTCCTCGGGGTTCTTCGCCACCACCTCGTACCTGTAACCGTGGAATCCACCTTCCAGGTCGACCAGTTCAATCGGAAGCACGCGTGGATCTTGGGCCCCGCCGAACGTACCAACGTGCACGAACGGGAAGTGGGCGATGTCGAGGAAGTTGTCGACCATCCGAGGCGCCGATACATGCCACACCTTGACCTCGGTGTTGATCCGTCGAAACGACGGGTCTTCATCCACGGCCATTTCGGGAATCGGAGCCACCGGCTCGCCGGGACAAACCCAGATCAGCCCGTACTTCTTGGCGACACCGACGGTCGACAGATGCGCTCGCGGAGGGACCGGAACACCCTCGTAGGCCGACGGCACGTCGCAGCAACGTCCCCCCGCCCCGAAGGTCCAACCGTGATAGGCGCAGGTGAGGCAACCATCCTTGACCGATCCTGCAGACAACGGTGCCTCCCTGTGCGGGCATCGATCCGGAGCGCCGACAAGCAAGCCCTCGGCGTCCCGCCATAGAACGTAGTCGTCTCCGAGCAGGCGCACGCCCAATGGTCCCGGTGTGACATCGCCCGAACCGGCTACGACATGCCAGTGGGATCGCATCGCGGCAGAGGACAACAGATCCGCTTCGGTCATGGCTGCAGATTACCGCCCGCTGTCAGTAGTGTCCCAACTCCACTGGAGGCCAGATGACCATCCTGATAGTTGCTGGAACTCTGCTCACGATGGCCCCCGAACGCACCATCTGGGCCGAAGGCGCGGTGGCCGTCCGTGACGGGCTCATAGAAGGGGTGGGGAAGCAGGCCGACCTACTGCTGGAGTACCCGGACGCACGTGTGCTCGGCGGACCGGGCTGCATCGTCACCCCCGGTTTCGTCAACAGTCACCAGCACCTGACCGGCGACAGGCTGATCCGCTCCCGCATTCCAGACGACATCCCGACTCAAAAGGCCATTTTCGACTGGGTTGTGCCCACCCACGAAGCGCACTCAGGTGATGACGACGAACTCTCGGCCACGCTGTCCCTTCTCGAGGCGGTGGGAAACGGCATCACCACAACCGTAGAGGCCGGAACCGTGGCGCACCCGGGACGTGTAGCCGCCGCATTCGAACGAGTCGGGGTTCGAGGCTGCATCGGAACCTGGGGATGGGACAACGGTGACGGACCCTTCTCGGCCGGTACGGACGATGTCCTGGAACGCCAACAGGCGGTTCTCGACGCGTACCCGCCGGCGGTCTTGTCGAGGGCTGGGTGACGCTCGTCGGCCACGACCTGGCGTCTGACCGACTGTTCTCCGAAGCGGCCGACATGGCACGAGTGGCCGGAACGGGCCTCACCTTCCACATGTCGCCATCCGCCGACGACGGGGTCGCATTTGCCGAACGGTCCGGCATGCGACCGATCAGGCACCTGGCGGACCTGGGCGTCCTGGGCCCACAGACCCTGATCGCCCACGCCGTCTACCTCGACGACGCAGAACTCGACCTGCTGGTAGACACCCGGACGGCTGTCTCATACTGCCCGTGGGCGTACCTGCGGTTGGGACAGGGTGTGAGCGGCTCCGGGCGACACATCGAGTTCCACAAAAGGGGCGGGCGGCTGGCGCTGGGCTGCGACTCAGAAAACGCGGGTGATGCAGTCGACGCTCTCCGGGTCGGTGCCCTTGCTACGGGGTTGGCCAGGGACATGTCCTCCGACCCACTGTCCTTTGGTGCCCACGAGGCCCTGGAACTGTTGACAATCGAGGGTGCGGAAGCGATCGGTATGACCGACCGAATTGGCTCGTTGGAGGTCGGCAAGGCCGCCGATCTGGTGGTGCACGACCTGAGCGGTGTCGGCTCGACGCCGAACGCGGTCGACCCTGTGCTCCAACTGCTCTGGACTGGGGATGGCCGTTGTGTCAGGGACGTGATCGTCGACGGGATTCCGGTGGTCCTGAACGGGAAGAGCACCAGGGTCGACCACGCCGAATTGGTGGAAGAAGCGGAGCGGGCGCAACAGCGGCTCCTGGTGCAGGCAGGACTTTCGCCGACACCACGTTGGCCCGTGCGCTGACCGCAACCGGTCAGGTGCATTAGATCACCGGGTACTTGGCCCTGTCCGGCAGCCCTGACCGCGCGACCAGCGCCTCTCCGGCAACCTGGCACTCCGCGTAGAAGCGCTCTTCGTCGAGGGCGGTGATCCTGCCCGCATCGACGACACGGCGTCCGTCAACGAACACTGTGTGGACACTGCGGCCATCCGCCGACCAGACCAACTGGTTCATGACGTTCAGCAACGGTCGCCACTCCGGTCGGTCGGTGTCATGCAACACCACGTCGGCCAACTTGCCGATCTCCAGCGAGCCGATCTCGTCCTCCAACTGCAAAGCCTTCGCTCCCCCCAGCGTGGCCATTTCGTATGCCATCTCAGCCGGGAACATCTGGGGATCTTGTCGTGCGTCCTTGAAGAGTCCCGCCACCAGGTAGGTGGCACGCATCAGGTCCGAGTAGTTCGAGGCGTTGTTCCCATCAGTTCCAATGGCGACGTTGATGCCGGCCATCACCATCTCGGGGAACTTCCCCTCCCGGGTGACTCCATAGCTGACCTTCAACGCCGTGGTCGGACAGTGGGCCACGTGCACGCCGGTCCGTGCCATGACCTCGAGTTCCCTGTCATCCACCTGCACGCAGTGTGTGATCACGACATCGTCGGCCAGGACGCCGAGCTCCTCGAGATGGACCATCGGACGGTGGCCGAACTCGGCCACGAAGCCCTCCGGGTCCAGCCGGACCGGAGACATGTGGAAGCTGAGTCCCGTGCCGAACTCGGTCGCCAGCTCTCGGGCAGCCCGCCACAGCGGGTCCGAACAGGTCGTATGGCCGACAAGGATCGACCATGCACCTAACCGACCGTCGGCCTCCGATCCGTGGTTCTCCAACTGGTGTTGGAGGAAGCCGATGGCCTCGTCTGTGTCCTGCTTGTAGACATCCGGTTCGGGTGGGATGTCCCACACCCAGCGACCAAGGCGTCCACGGATCCCGACATCTGCGAGTCCGTCGAATACCTCCCCGAGGAACCTGATCGTGCCTGCCTCGAGGAATGTGGTGGTGCCGGACTTGAGCATCTCGACGGCCGCCAACTGTGCAGAGAGCCTCTCCTCGGCCGCCGTGTGCACCGAGTAGAGAGGACAGAGCCACTCGAACACGTTCTCCTCGAAGGGCGTATCGTCAGGTACGTAGCCCCGTGTCAGAGGTTCGCCGGTCACATGGATATGTGCGTTGACCATCCCCGGGGTGACCACAAAACGGTCGCCACCAACGGTCTCAGAGGCCTCATACCTCCCGTCCAGGTCGCCGGCCCTACCGACATCCACAATCCTGTTTCCCCGAAGCGCCACCGCACCATCTCGGATGATGTCCCGGGTCGCGTTCATCGTGACAACGTGGCTGCCCCGGATGAGGGTGTCGATTCCCTCCGCCATGTCAATCCTCCCTTGTTGTCGCCGGCTCTAACGGGGCCTGGTGGCCACGTAGACGAACTGGGAGCCGATCGGCTCTATGAGGCGTACGGCCTCAAAGCCTGCATCTCCCATCCAGCCGACCACCTGTTCGTTGGTGATGGGAAAGCCGTGCACCGTGCTCGTCATCATCGTCATCCCCATCAGGACACCGTGGGGGTTGAACTTGCGCTCCGAATCGACGAAGTAGTCGGCGAGCATCAGACGGCCGCCAGGCCTGAGCGCCGAGAACGCACGATCGACGAGGTGCCGAGCACCGACCTCGCCCTCGGTCCTGCACACGTGTCCTAGCGCAACCAGGTCGAAGGCGCCGTCGTCCAGCGCCACCTCATGGAAGTCCCCGGGAAGGAACTCACAGCGGCTCAAGACACCATGCTCGGCCGTCATGCGCTCAGCGACTTCCAACACGCCCGGTAGGTCGTTCACCACGGCGCTTCCGCCGGGGCATGCCTTCAGAACGGCGATTGTCCACGGTGCTCCTCCGGCGCCAAGGTCCAGAACCCGTGGAGCGGGGTGGCTGCTGTACCTCACCAGCAGGTCGGCCCGTGTGGCTGCCCGCAACATTGTAGTGAACGTGCCCTCGACAAGTGGAACGTAGAAGGCAGATGGATCATCGTCGATGGGCTTCGCCGGTCGGCCACTGCGTATCGTCTCGGCCAAGCCCAACCAGTTGTCGTGGGGGCCCGGGGCCACGGGAATCAGTTCCACCATCGAGGCCTCGGCGCCGCTCGTGAGATAGCGCTCTGCAGTGTCGTTGAGGCCATACACGTTCCGGTACTGCTCAAGCATGCCCAAGGCCACGAGCGAGTCCAGGAGCGCCTGCAGATGGGGCTCGGAGACCTCCAGCAACCGGGCCACCGGTCCGATGGCAGTAGGGCCAGTCCGCTCCAGGGTGTCGAATACGTTCAACTCCAGGGCGGCCAACAACAGGTGGTACGAACCGAACCCCTCGATGACCCCCCAGACCGGTGCCGCCGGAGGTGGTTTGTGGTCGGTCCAAGGGCGGCCCTCATGGGCCATCGTGTGGCTCTTCTTCAACTCCGGGTAGGGCGCGTCGGCCATGCTCAACTAGGGGATCAACAGGATCTTGCCGAAGCAGTCCCCGGACAGCATCTTGTCCTGCGCTGCACCAGCCTCGGAGAGCGGGTGGACCGAGTCGATCTCGGCCCGGTATCCGCCCGAACAGAACTCGGCCCAGACCGGGCCGAACTCCTCTGGCCCATAAGGATCGGACCCGCGGATTGTGATCCCCAAATGGTACATGTGGCCGAGGGACGGGATCGTCGCCTCGTCGCCAGAGGCGTTCCCACAGTTGACCAGGCGACCCCCGATCCCGAGAGAGAAGATGGATGCACCAAACAGGGCCGCGCCCACACAATCCATGACCATGTCCACGCCGACTCCGGCAGTGGCCTCCCGGGCCCACCCAACCAGGTCGCCGGTTCTGTTATTGAGCACGTGTGACGCACCCAACCCGAGCGCTCGCTGGCATTTGTCTTCGGTTCCGGCGGTGGCCAGCACGACTGCACCGGCTTGACATGCCAGTTGTATGGCGGCCACGCCAATTCCTGAGCCGGCGGCGTGGATCATCACCGTCTCCCCAGCCTTCAGGTCGCCTACCCGAAACAGGGCATGGGATGCGGTGACGTAGCAGGTCGGGAATGTCGCTGCATGCTCCAGCGCCATGTCGTCGGGAACGGGGTGGACGTGTGATGCGGGAACCAGACACCTCTCCGCATACCCGCCGTCGACGGTTGCACCGATCACCCCCAGGTCCCCATAGAGGTCACCAAGTCCAGAGAGTTTGGAGTTGTCGGCCACCCCGGCCAGGGAGGGATCCACGACGACCCGGTCACTGACGGAAACCTCAACAACGTCGGAACCAACCTCGGAGACGACTCCGGCAATGTCCATCCCGGCGATATGGGGATAGTTGAACCCGGGCATCTGGAACCAGCCGTTGCGCTGCAGGACGTCGAGCCGGTTCAACGCAGTAGCCGCCACGTCAACAACGACATCGCCCGGGCCGGGAACCGGATCCGGAACGTCGCCGTAGCAGAAGACCTCATTACCACCGGATTCTTCGTAGTACACCGCCTTCATGGGCAGACTCCGATCAGAGTGTGGATTCCGGGCCTCACTTCAGGTCCCAGATGAAGGGGCGTGCCAGGGCGTCGGGTTGGCTGACAGCGTGGGCGCACAGGGCCATGGCAACGATGGTCACGAGCGACGGAAGGGACGAGGGCATCAGGCAACTTTCGATTCATCAAATG
>JARQPW010000042.1 GCA_029577135.1 Acidimicrobiales bacterium | reverse complement strand
ACCCGGCCGAGTTGTTCGTACATGTAGGCGCCGATGCCGGGGGTGACGAGCCCGTGCTCGGCGCGGAAGAGCGCCACCCGGCAGGTGATGTCGGGCAGGAGTTCGTTGGCGGCGGAGCGGCGGGGCATGAAGATTCTCGGGTCGAACTTCCAGGTGACGCCACCGTCCGTGGGGTGCAGCGACATGGCGGCCACGTGGTCCATCACGTAGGGCTCGTAGTGGTCCTGTTCGGGCACCGTTCGGAAGCGGCCGATCGCGGTGGCGGCGTCGGGGTACACCTTCGGGTCCCGGAACTGGTTGCGCCGGCCCGACTCCATCTCGGGGTCGGGGGCGGTGACCGGCGAGTCCATGACGACGGCGCCGGCGATCCGGTCGCCGTGTGCGGAGGCGGTGGCCAGCGTGACCAGGCCGCCCATGGAGTGCCCGATCACGATCGGCGGTCCGGCCATGTCGGCGTCGTCGGCCACGGCCATGACCTCGCTGCACCAGCGGTCCAGCGAGTACTCGTCTCGGCGGTCGCTGTCGCCGTGGCCGGACAGGTCGATGGCCGCCACCCGGTAGACGGCGGCGAACTGGGCGGCCACGTGGGTCCACCAGTGGGCGTGGGCGGCACCGCCGTGGACGAACACGAGTCCGGGCCTGCCGGGTTCTCCCCAGACCAGGTAGTGGATGCCGGCGCCGTCGACGGTGACGGTGCAGTCGGCGTAGGGCACGTCCAGGGCGCGTCGGAACCAGGCGGGGGCGTCGTGGAATGCTTGGGGCATGGCGCCCTCGACAGGAATCGAACCTGTGGCCTACCGCTTAGGAGGCGGTCGCTCTATCCGACTGAGCTACGAGGGCGGGATGGCGCGGTTCGTGGCGCGAAAATTGCCCAGGCTGCGAACCCCGTTCCCACGAGGCTACTGAGCCTGTCCGGCGGACGGGGGTTGGGGCCCCTACATCCCGACGGCCTGGACGGCGAAGAAGGACGCCGCCGTCGGCATCTCCGGGAGGGCGACCTCGTAGTCGGAGCAGCGCACCCGGTTGTGGTCTCCACGCCCGCCACGACCTCTCCGTCGTAGCGGCTGGGCAGGTGGTTGGGGGCCAGCGGGTAGGCGTCCTCGGCGTGGTACTGGACGATGAAGAGCGACGGTGGTGTCGATGAGAGGTTCGGCGCCGAGCCGTGCAGCACGCGGGCGTCCATGAGGTAGGCGGAGCCGGCCGCACCGCAGCAGGTCACGACCTCCTTCCTCGCCCATGCCTCGACCTCGGGGGACACGGCGCCGGTGAAGACCCCGTCGTGCCAGTGCTCGTACAGGGGCCCCGGTGGCTGCCCGGAACCACTTCGAGGGGTCCGTTCTCGGCGGTCACCTCGTCGAGGTGGAAGATGACCGTGATGAGGTCCTCGTTGGTCAACGGACCGAACGGGAGGTCCTGGTGGAACTTGAGGTGGGTTGGCGTGCCGGGGAGCTTCGAGTTGACCTTCGACTCGCGGAACCGCAGGTTCGGGCCGATGAGTTGGGCCAGGGCGTCGAGAGCGGAGTTGGAGCGCATCACGTCGAGGTAGGCGTCGGACACCTCGACGGGAGAGGCGACCCGGCGCAGGGCCGGCCGCTCAGCGCTGTGGCCGGGCTCGACGTCGAACTGGGGTCGGCCGTCGAAGGTCTCGCCGTACGGACCGTCGTGTGAGCGGCTCTCCTCCATCCACCCTTCGAACACCTCCCTGAGACGCGACAGCCGGTCGGGGGACAGAGCGTCCTCGAGGTACAGGTACCCGTCGCGCTCGTAGCGATCGACCAGTTCCGGGTCGAGGACCGGCATCGGTGTCGTTCCGGCCATCGGGCGCAGAGTCTATGAACTCGAAGTCGACAGAGCCATCCGCCACCTCTGTGCTATCCGACGCGCTCGAAGATCCGGATGGTGCTGTCGCCGTAGCCGGCGACGATGCGTCGGCCATCGTCGGAGATCGCGACCGTGATGACGCCGCGCTGGTTGTGGTCATACTCGTAAGGAGTCGGCATCGTGCCCTGGTCCCGTCCGTCCGGGTGCATTTCCTGCCAGAGCAGGCCGCCGTCCCGCTCGAAGAGCGAGACGACACCCGCATTGCCGGCGGATCCGGCGCCGCCGACGACGACCAGGCTGCCGTCCGGAGTCATGTCGAGTGCGTTGTGGCCTTGGAGGTCTCCCTCGAACCTGCGCTGCCAGCGCATCGTCCCGTCGGTGTCGTACATCTGGAGGACGCCGCCGACCGTGCCGAGCGCAATCTGGTTCCCGGAGGCATCCATGTTGTTCGACCCTGCGGTGACGACGTGGTTGGGAATGCGCCGCCGGAACCGCAGATTGCCCTCACCGTCGAAGCCGAACAGTTCGCGGTTCTTGCCGGCGGCATAGACGTGGTGGTCGGCATCGACCTCGAGGAGCATCGCAAACTCGCCGATGTCCACCTCCCAGAGCAGGTCGAAGTCGTCGGAGAACACCGCCAGTCGACCGTCGGCGTGACTGGTCACGAACCGGCTCCCGTCGGGGCTCCACCGGGCGTTGCGCAGCCAGTCCAGACGCTCTTCGGGATCGAAGGCCCAGACGTTCTCGCCGGACCGTGCGTCGAGCAGCACGATGTCACTGTTGCCGTCTGGCCCGACGATGACGGTCGCGCCGTCGGGGCTGAAGCGCGCCAAGCGGTTCATCTGGTCGAAGGTGCGCTCCCACCACAGCGCCCCATTCGAGTCCAGGAGGTACACGCCTCCGTCGTGGCAGGCGACCGCCGTGTCTCCTGCGATCGACACGTCGAGTCCCCAGCATTCGTTGGGAACTTCGAAGCGCCAGAGTTCCGATCCCGCCAGATCGACGGCCACGACATGTCCCGGCTGGTCGAGCATCGGTGGGTGTCGGGCCTGGACGGCCACGATCGTCTCGAACCGGGGCAGGGGCAGTGCCCACCAGTACCCGTAGACACCGCCAGTAGTGAGTTCGCCCACCAGTTCGAAGTCGACCGGTGTCACCCGCTCGATCTCGAGATCGACCGTGGCGGTCGCGCCTCGGGCGAGTTGCGTCACCTCGGCGTGGCCTGCGGTGTGCGCTTCGGCGCGCACGTCGATGGAAAATCCAACGGCTTCATAGGGGAGCGGCCGGTCGCCGAGAGCCGCACGGAGGTCGTCGGTCGATGGCACGTCGATGACGAAGGTGCCGTCCCTTCCGGCATCGGTGCGCCAGGGATCGAGCGCGGTGTTGCCGAGTGCGAAGACGAAGACCTCTATACCCGTTATGGGCTCGCCGGCCGGGGTCGAGACCCTGCCCCGGATCGTCGCAGTCCGTGGCATTTGGTGGAGTTCGCGTACCGGGTAGCCGTGTTCGCCGTCCACGGAGTGGATCGGGATGGTCAGGACGGTCGAAGGCTCGCCCCCTTCGAGGGAGAAGGGAAGCGAGGCCTCGAGCTCCGGCGAGCCCCGGGTCGTCATGAACTCGAAGGTCGCCGTCGCTCCAGGCTCAATCCGGACATGTGGCAGGCCCAAGGCGTAGAAGTGCCTCGGCGGGTTTCCGCCCTCGGGGATCCAGAAGTCGACCTCGATCGGGGTGGGTCTCCGGACGGTTACCGCATCCGTGCCGGTGTTGGTGGCCCGTACATAGAGGTTGGTCGAGTTCTCGAAGCCCGTGATGGTGACGGGCGAGTAGGTCTCGAGCGTCACCGGTCCGAGGTCGACGGTCACGATGCCACCCTCCGGTCCCTCGGGAAGGGGGCTCGTCGAGTCGACGTTGGGTCCCTCGGGAAGGGGGCTCGTCGAGTCGACGTTGGGTCCCTCGGGTGGTGCATTTGTCGGCTCTGAGCCTCCGGCACAGGCGCTGGCGAGGATCACAGCGACCACGAGGGCGAGGGTCAGGAGTCTGATCCTGTCTGCTACGGCAGTAGGGGTCGCCTCCGTCGCCGTGCGATTCTCGCCCATCGCCCCGACCCTAGAGTCCGGCGGTCCTGCCGTCCGCGCCCCGCCTGCGTAGCCTCCCGGCTGTGGACGCACCGCTGCTCGACCAGGTCGTCGACCTCGACACGCATCCTCTGGGCGACGAGGCCTACCGGGCGCAGTGCCGCGCCGTCCTCGACCGCGACGGGGTGCTCGTGCTCACGGGCTTCCTCCGCCCGACGATCGTCGAGCAACTCGTGGCCGAGGCCGAGTCGCTCCAGCACCTGGCCTTCCACTCGGAGCAGACCCACACCGTCTACCTCGAGACCGCCGACCCGACGCTGCCGGCGGACGACGCCCGCAGTCGGGAGGTCGTCAGCACCAAGGGTGCGGTCACCACCGACCAGGTCCCCGGGTCGTCGGCGCTCCGCACCGTCTATGGCGCGCCCGTCTTCCGGTCGTTCCTGTGCGACGTGCTGGGCGAGGACGAGCTCCACGAGTACGCCGATGCGCTGTCGTCGATCAACGTCAACTACTTCCACGAGGGCCAGGAACTGGGCTGGCACTTCGACAACTCGTCGTTCGCGGTCACGTTGCTCCTGCAGTCCCCGGACGGGGGTGGCGCCTTCGAATCCGTCGACGGCATGCGTAGTGTGGAGCGCGACGAACAGAACCTGCACGGCGTCGCCGAGGCACTCGACGGGCGTTCCGAAAGGCCGCCGGTCGCCCTCGACCAGCGGCCCGGGGACTTGGCGCTCTTCCGGGGCCGCGACGCACTCCACCGGGTCACCCCAGTGGTCGGCGACCGCACACGCATCCTCGTGGTACTCGCCTACAACACCGAGCCGGGCCTCTCGCTCTCGAAACACGCCCGGATCACCTTCTTCGGCCGACTGGGATGACCCACCCCGCCGACCGCGCCTAGGTTGCGCGGCCGTGGAGCCCGCAGTCGCCATTCCCGAGGCCGCACTGTGGCGCGGGTCGGAGGTCGCCGGAATCGACGACTTCGCCGTCGACATGGACCCGGCGGCATGCGCCACGCTCGAGGGGGCGGCCCTCCGGCTGGCGGCTGAAGGGGTCGACCCGGTCGACGCCGGACCCGACGACCTTCCACTCGGTGACCTGGGGCCGACCATCGAGGCGGTGCGCCACGAGGTGCTGGCTGGCACCGGCATGGTCCTGCTGCGCGGGTTCCCGGTCGACCGCCTCTCGGGTGACGGGATCGCGATGTTCTTCTGGGGCATCGGGCTGTGCCTGGGCCGTGCCGTCTCGCAGAGCGTCATGGGCGATCGCCTCGGCCGCGTGGTCGATGTGACCGACGTCGACCCGCACGCCCGCGCCTACCGCAACCGGACCGAGCTCACGCCGCACAGCGACCCGACCGACCTGCTGGCGTTTCTGTGCCTCGCCTCGGCGGCCGAGGGCGGCGAGAGCCGGTTCGTCAGCTCGCTCACGGTCCATGAGGAGATCCGGGCGACCCGGCCGGACCTGCTCGAGCACCTGTACCGGGGCTTCCACTACCATCGCTTCGGCGAGCAGGAGGAGGGCTCCGATCCGGTGACCCCCTGGCGGGTCCCGGTGTACAGCGTGAGCGACGGCCTCCTCAGTTGCCGCTATGTCAAGGAGTACGTCGAGGTCGCCGACGACCAGGACCCGCACGTCGAGATCACCGCAGCGGAGCGGGAGGCACTCGAGGTGTTCGAGGCGACCAGCCAGCGCACAGACCTGCGCGTCGCCTTCACCCTGCAGCCGGGCGAGGCGATCATCGCCAACAACTACACGGTGCTCCACGCCCGGACGGCCTTCACCAGCCACCCCGACCGTAGGCGCGAGTTGCTGCGCCTCTGGATGGCCGCCGACCCGACCCGCCCGGTCGTGCGGGAGGTCGCGATCTACGATCGGGCCTACCACGGCGGCGAAGCGGGAGTTCCGCCGCAGCCGGGCCGGATGCCGTCGTTTGCCAGCAGATTCGACCAGGACTGAACATGGGGCCCCCACTGTCACAGCGCGGTGCGACCATGTCGGTGGACGGACGCGACACGAGAGATGCGAGAGACACGGGAGGGGGTGACCATGAGCGACTTCTTCGACGAACCCGGCGTCGGCATGGGCGGCACGGCCGACGTGCCATCCCGCAGCGGCGTGCACTGCGACGCATGCAACGAGTGGATGGACGTCAGCGACGCCAACTGTCCCAACTGCGGCAGCGAGCGCTAGCAGCCGGACTTCTCGCCGCCACGCTGTGGGCCGCCGCATGCGGTGACGCGCCCTCCAGCGGCACGCCGACCAGCGCGCCCCTCAGCACCACGACCTCCGCTGCACCATCCGCCCCGGTCGTGGTCGCCGACCTGCCCGGCCGGGTCGTGGTGCTCGTGGACGGGCAGGGCGTCGAGGTCCGCACGCCCGATGGCTCGACGCTCGCGGTGCCCGACCCCGTCGACGACGCCCTCCCGGCCCAACAGCCCACCTGGTCGCCGGACGGCCGCAGGGTGGCCTGGGCCTCGTTCGACGACGATGGCCGGCCGGCGGTGCGCATCGACCGGGCGGACGACGGCGGGACCGAGGAATCCGTCGTCCACGGGCTGCCGACGGCCCCCTTCTACTTCCAGTGGTCGCCGGACGGGAGGCACCTGGTCTGGATGGGAGCCGGGCGCGGCCGGGTCG
This sequence comes from Acidimicrobiales bacterium, assembly GCA_029577135.1. GTDB lineage: Bacteria > Actinomycetota > Acidimicrobiia > Acidimicrobiales > MedAcidi-G1 > S20-B6. Next base: position 8,992 of record JARQPW010000042.1, on the reverse strand, counting down.
TGGGTGGCATCGTCGATGCCGATGCCGATGCCGATGCCGATGTCGATGCCGATGCCGACGATTGGCCGGACATTCTCGCCTCCGGTGGGACGCTGTTCGTCGACTGGCTGCCCGACTCGACGGGACTCGTCACGCACTCCGGCCAGGCCATGCTCGAACTCGTGCTGCCGGGATCGGAGCCCGTGGTCCTGGTCCGCTCGACCGGGCCCTTCGGGGCACCCGAGGTCCTGCCGGATGGCCGCGTCCTGGCAGCGGGAGCCGTCGAGGAGTCGGGACAGGTCCACGTGGCGTGGGGCCGTGAACTCGAATCCGCCCAGATACCGCTCGAACTGGTCGACACCGCCGACGGCGCCCGCACCCCGGTCGCAGTGGTCGAGGGCACCCTCGTCCGCTTCGACGTCGATCCGACCGGTTCGAGGGCGGCGGCCTGGACGGTGGGCAGCAACGGGAACAAGCCGCTCGTCGTGGTCGACCTCCGGACGGGGTCCACCGAGCGACTGCTCGAGGACGACGCCCTCGGCGCCTTCTGGTCGCCCGACGGATCGGCGCTGGCACTGTTGCGGCGGGTGGATGCCGGCCACCTGGCGTGGGGCGTCTGGTGGGGAGGCGCGACCGACTGGCTGGAGCCGTTCGAACCGACGAACGAGTTCACCCTGGGCTACCTGCCGTTCCTCGACCAGTACGCCCGCAGCGTCACCCCGTGGTCGCCGGACGGACGTGGAATGGTCCACACGCTCGCGGGTGCCGAAGGTCCGACCGTCGTGGTGCAACCGGTCGACCCGGTGGGCGAGCGTGTACCCGTCGGCCGGGGCGATGCGGCCTGGTGGTCGCCCGGCTGAGCGCAGTCGTCGTCGGCGACACGGGTGGGCCACGGGTGCCACGATGGGGGAGTGGCACAACGGCGGCCGACCCCCCGTTCCCCGGATCACGCCGACGCACGCCGGCGCATGGTCGACGAGCAGCTGGCGACGCGCGACATCACCGACCACCGGGTCCTGTCGGCGATGGCGACGGTCCCCCGGCACCGGTTCGTGCCCGCCCCGGCCCGGGCCGACGCCTACGAGGACCGTCCGCTGCCGATCGGTTCCGGCCAGACCATCTCCCAGCCGTACATCGTGGCATTCACCCTGCAGGCCCTCGACCTGCGACCCGGTGCGACGGTGCTGGACGTGGGCACCGGTTCGGGCTATCAGGCCGCCGTCCTCGCCGAGATGGGGGCCACCGTGACTTCGGTCGAACGCGTGCCGTCGCTCGCCTCGGGTGCCCGGAAGCGGCTGGCCGAACTGGGCTACTCCGTCGATGTCGTGGAGGGGGACGGAAGCATGGGCTGGCCGACTGGCGCCCCGTACGACGCCATCGTGGTGGCGGCATCGGGACCGTCAGTGCCCGACGACCTGTTGGCCCAACTGCGCGTCGGGGGCCGGCTCGTCATGCCGGTGGGCGGGCGCCACCACGGCCAGGAACTGGTCCGAACGACCCGCACGCCCGAGGAGGCAGGTCAGGAGGTGCGCGAACCGCTGCTGCCGGTGTCGTTCGTGCCGTTGTTGGGTGAGGCGGGCTGGTCGCGCTAGATGCCGGGTCGGGGGACCGCAGGTCGGCGCCGCCTCCGGAGGATCCCCGCGTACGAGGCGGCGACGAACGCGACCACGACGAGTCGGGCCGCGGTCACATGCCCTTCGGGGTAGATGACGCCCTCCAGGTAGCGTTCGATGAAGCCCCGCTCGCCCACCGACGGCCGGAAGTACCGCTCGAGGTCCGTGAGAGGACACGGGTAGCGGACCACCACGACCCCGATGGCCCATGCCACGACAGCCAGGTGGGGCCAGATCACCCGGGGGGCCTTCCAGGCGACGAATCCGCCGAAGACCAGGAAGGCGAGGTAGCCGAAGTGGAGGAGGACCGCTGCGTCGGCAAGGAGCGGGGAAGACTGGCCGGTGAGCAGGTGGTCGTTCACGGAACTCTCGGGGGCGATCCGGCCACGGCCCGAGATTCGGGCTCAGCCGCCCAGTCGCTCGAGGGCTTCGTCCCGGGAGAGGCCCTCGATCCGGAACCGCTTCGTCCGGGAGGTCATGCCGGTCCGGAGGGTCACCGAGCGACGCTGGAGGCCGAGGGCCCTCGCCAGGGTCCGCCGGGCGGCCTCGGTGGCCTGCCCGTTCTCCGGGATCTCGGCCACCCGGATCCGGACGCGTCCGTCGTTCACCCGGACGTCGTTTCGCCCGGCCCGAGGCGTGACGCGGACCTCGAGGATGCAGCGGGGATGCCTGCCCATGGGTGGAGCGTACGCCCGCAGGTCCGCCGCCGTCATCCGTGGTGCTCCCGGGTCAGTCGTCGTCCCCGTCGTCCCGCTCGGACCCGCAGGCCGGGCACTCGTCGTCGTCCGGTTCGAGCATGCCCGGACAGCCGCCGACCCAGCAGTCGGTGACCTGGGTGGAGCCGCACCGGGGGCACACGTCCTCGCCGAACCCCAACCACTCCTCGCAGTACCTGCAGTGCTGTCGTGGACCCATCGCAGACCTTTCTCCTACGCCTTCCCCGTCGGCGCCCGCCGTGACACGTCCCAGGCCGCTCCGACCGATCCGGGCTTGCGGAACACGAGTCCCCGGGTCGGCGTCGAGCGTCCCGGCACGAGCCGGACCCCCGGCAACAGGTCGAGGACCGCATCGACCGCCTCGCGCGTCTCGAGCCGCGCCAGGTGCATGCCGAGGCAGACGTGCGGTCCCTGCACGAAGGTCAGGTGCTGGCGGGCGTTGGCCCGCTGCAGATCGAATCGGTCAGGGTCGTCGAAGACCGCCGGGTCCCGGTTGGCGCCGGCCAGCGAGACGGTGACCAGGTCGCCCTGCCGGACGTTCACCCCGGCGACCTCCACGTCGCGGGTGGCGTAGCGGTCGACGAGGCTGGCGGCCGGTTCGAACCGGAGCGCCTCCTCGACGACGTCGGCCACCAGCGTCCGATCTGCCAGGACCTCGGCCAACTGCTGCGGCGAGGACAGCAGGTGGAGAAGGGCGCTTGCCGTCGTGCCCTCGGAGGTCTCGATGGCACCGAACATGATGACGGCGGCGTTGGCGAACACGGCGTCGGCATCGAGCATCCCGGCGGCATCGGCGAGCGGCCCGGAACCGTGGGCCACGGTCTCGTCGATGCGGGCACGGAGTCCGGCCACGGCGGTGGCCGCCCCGTCGTCGAACGCCCGTCCGGCGTTCACGCCCTCGATGGCGGTGCCGATCGTCCGGTACCAGCCCAGCACCCGGTCGGGATCTGCCGGGCCGAGCCGGAGCGTGTGGAGGACCGTCGAGACGGCCAGCGGTGCGGCAAGGGCGCTCCGGAGCTCGGCGGAGCCGCCGTCCGCGAACGAGCCGACGATGCGCCGGGCCTCGTCCCGCAACCACGGTCCCAGGTCCTCGCGCACGGCGCCGGCCCGGAACGGCTCGCTGAAGGCCGACCGGTGCCGGTCGTGTTCGGCGCCGTCGACCGAGAGCATGGAGCGGCCCACGACCTGCGCCGTCGAGAAGCGCGGGTCGTCGACGGTGAAGGCGGCGTCGTCGCGCATCACGTCGAGCGCCGTGGCCCGGTCGGTGACCAGCCAGCCGCCGAGTGCCGGGAGCCAGGACACGGGGCCGGTCGACCTCAGGCGGGCCAGGTGGGGGTGGGGGTCGGCCTCGAGGTCGGCCAACGACGGCCCCGGGTCGGCCATGCCGGTCATCCGAGGACCGTCCCGGTGGTCGGGGCCTGCGCCCGCAGGCGGGAGAAGGCGCCGAGGTCGAGGTCGTGTCCGGTGTGCCGGCAACGGATCCGCACAGGTTCGGCGTCGTGGTCGTGCCCGGACTCGCAGGCGTCGACCAACTCGCGGATCACCTCACCGACCAGGGGGGCGTTCTTGAACTGGTTGCCCGAGGTGCCGATCGCCACGTAGAAGCCGTCCAACGCGGTCCGGTCGTAGACGGGCATCCAGTCGGGCGTGACGTCGTAGGCCCCGGCCAGCCCTGTGGGCCGGAGTGGGACGGCCAGGTCGGGAAGGCGTCGGGCGGCCCGCCACACCTGCGCCTCGAAGCAGGCGACGGTGGGCGCGGGGGAGATCGCATCGGGGTCGTCGACCCACTCGAGGGGATCGCAGTCAGGTTCGACGCCTCCGACCAGCAGCGTGCCCCCGGGGTGGGGGCGGCTGTAGAAACCGAGGTCCAGGTCGGCGATCATGGCCCCGCCGTCACCGTGGGCGAAACCGGCGGGGGCTTCGACCACGTGGACCTCCTGTCGCAGGGGCCGGGTTGTGACGGCCATGTCGCCGGTGACCCCTGCCATGTGGTTGAGGGCGGCGCTCCAGGGTCCGGCGGCATTGATCACGACCGGGGCCTCGACGGCGCTGCCGTCGGCCAGGCGGACGCCCGATGCCCGCCGCTCCCGACCGCCGCCCACCTCCAGTTCGACCACCTCGGCCTGCAGGCGGACGTCGGCTCCGTGGTGCCGGGCGGCGTCCATGAGGTTGCCGGCAGCCAACTGCGGGTCGTCGATGAAGCCACCGTCCTCGATCAGGACGGCGTCGAGGCGTCCCCGGGGCGCGTCACCGTAGTGCGGGTCGTCGGGTCGTCGGGGCGGGAAGAAGCGTCCGGTGTCCATGGCCGGAAAGCGTGCGGCCAACTCATCCTCGTCGAGCACCTCGTGTGGTACGCCGACCTCGGCGAGGAGCGCTGTCGCATCCCGGCGGGCGAAGCCGGGCGGTTCGAGGAACACCATCGGGGACCGGTGGAAGCGGGCCAGCGGGCCGGCGACATGGCCGAGGTGCTCGGCCCAGGCCTCCCAGCGGTGCTTCGACTCCCAGGCGGCCACCACCCCGGCGAGAGTGGAGAAGTTGAAGCGCACGACCGCCGAACTCGAACTGGTGGAGCCACCTCCGACGACATTCCCCTTGTCGACGACGACCACGGAGCGTCCGGCCCGCTGGAGCTCGAACGCGATCGAGGCGCCCATCACCCCGGCGCCGATCACGACGGCGTCGGCAACGTCCGGCATGCCTGTGCTCCGTTCCTCGCCCTCGGTCGGGTACGCGCCGGATCCTACGACTGCGCGCGGAGCGACACCGGCCCATACGGTCGCGCCATGGCACTCGATCGAACCCTGCGCGGCGATCTGGCGGGAGCCGACCTCGGTGACGGCTTCCACGTCCTGCCGGGGCAGGGCAACGCCCTTGTCGCAGAGACCGACGCCGGACTCGTGCTGGTCGATGCCGGTTCGCTGCCGGCGGCCCCGGCCATGGTCGAGCACCTCCGATCCGTCACCGGGTCACCGCTGCACGCCATCTGCTACAGCCACGGCCACCTGGGCTACAACGCAGCGGTCGGGACCTGGCAGGCCCATGCCGCCGAGCGTGGCGACCCGCAGCCCCGGCTCATCGCCCACGAGAACATCCTCCGTCGGTATGCCCGCTACCGCGAGACCCTCGACCTGCAGGCCCGCATGGCGTCGGTTCAGTTCCCCTCCCGGGAGGGAGCGTCCTGGCGGCGGATGCTCCCGGCGTTCGAGATGACCGACCCCACGGAGACCTTCGCCGAGGCCCTAACCGTCGTCACGGGGAGTCGGACCGTCGAACTCCTGTGGGCGCCGTCGGAAACGGACGACGCGATCGCCGTCTGGTACCCGGACGACGGGCTCCTCTACGGCGGGCCGGCGACGCCGGGCGACGCGATTCCCAACATCGGCACGCCGCTGCGGACACAGCGGTTCACGATCCGGTGGGCCGAGACCCTCGATGCACTGGCCGCCCTCGGCGCCGAGACCCTGGTGACCGAGTTCGGGCCGGTCGTCCGGGGGGCCGACCAGGTCCGCCGACGGCTGTCCCGCACCGCCGAGGCGTTGCGCTGGCTCCGCCGGGAGGTCGTCGAACGGATGAACCGGGGGATGGGGGAGGGCGAGGTGCTCGCCGACCTCGAGTATCCGCCGGAGTTGTTCGACGAGCCCTGGATGACCCCCAACTACGGTTGCCCGGACTACATCGCCCGCGACCTGTTCCGTGAGGAGAGCGGCTGGTGGGACCGCAACCCGACGACCCTGCATCCGGCGCCCCCCGGCGAGGTGGCTGAGGCGGTCCGCAGCGTGATCGGCGATCCCGATGTGGTCCTCGAGCGGGCCCGCTCCCTCGCCGAGGCGGGCGAGACCCAGCTGGCCCTCCACGTCATCGACCTGCTGGCCCTCGCCGAAGGCGACGAACCGGTGGTGGTGGCTGCACGCGGCCTCAAGGCCGAACTGTGCCGGACCCGGGCCGACGAGGTGCGGCCCTACGTCTCGCGGGCTGCCTACCGCTCTTCGGCCCGCCTGCTCGACGGCGGGGCGACCTCCTGGCAGCAGTTGCCGTAGCCGCCCCCCGGATTCGGTGCCTCCGAGCTTTCCCGCCAGTGACCGTTGCGCTATCGTCATCAACCCTGCTGGTGGGCAGCAGTACCCTCAAGGATGGTTCCACCCGCAACGGTGTGGGAGGACAGAAACAAAGGGTTGGTTTCCATGGCCTCGCAGAGGACAGTGTGCCGATGATCGTCCGCCAGGATCCCGAAGCCCTCGCCTTTTCGTCGGATGACGTCTGTCGGGTTGTCGGAGAAAGGGTGCGCGACGCACGGCGGGCCCTCGGACTGACGATGGCGCAGTTCGCCGAGGTCGCCGAGATCTCCCTCGGCATGGTTTCCAAGATCGAGCACGGCCAGACGTCGCCCAGCCTCTCCACGCTCACGAGGCTCGCCCATGCGGCCGAGGTGCCCATCACGGCGTTCTTCCGGGGTCTCGACGAGGAGCACGACGTCGTCATCGTCCGGGGCGGCGAGCGGATGGAGATCTTGCACGAGGGCACCAGGCCGGGTCACATCTACGAGGACCTCGGTTCGCTGCGCGGGCCGAACCGGATCATCGAGCCGATGATGGTCACCCTCGAGTCCTCCGACGACGTGTTCCCCCTGTTCCAGCACGAGGGCGTCGAGTTCCTCCACATGCTCGAGGGGTCGATGGACTACAGCTACGGCCCGAAGACCTACACGTTGAGTGCCGGCGACACGATCCAGATCCACGGTGAGGTGGCCCATGGACCGGTCGCCCTGGTCGACATGCCCGTCCGGTTCATGTCGGTGAAGGTCTACGCCTCGCCCGAATAGTCGGGTCGGTCCCTTCGGTAGGCGATACCCCGCCATTCCCTCGACAGCGGGCGTTCTGCGCTCAGGCTGTCGCCAGCACCGGCGCCGACGGCGTGAACGCCACCGGCAGGTGCTTGATCCCGTTCACCAGGTTCATGCGCAGGCGGTCGGCGGGGCCGGTGGCCTCGAGGTCCGGAAGCCGCCGGGCCAGGCCCTCGAACATGATCTCGATCTCCAGTCGGGCCAGGTTGGCGCCGAGGCAGAAGTGGGCGCCGCCGCCACCGAATGCCAGGTGGTGGTTGGGCGTGCGCGTCAGGTCGAGCCGGTGCGGGTCGTCGTACACCTTCTCGTCGCGGTTGCCCGACGGGTACCAGAGGGTGACCTTGTCACCGGCCCGGATCGACTCGCCACCCAGTCGGGTGTCGGCGGTGGCGGTGCGCCGGAAGTAGTTGACGGGGCTGGTGTGTCGGAGCACCTCGTCGACGGCGATCGTGTCCATGCCCTGTTCGCATACCAGTTGCCACTGGTCGGGGTGCTCCATGAACGCCATCATCCCGAGGCTGATGGCGTTCCGGGTCGTCTCGTTGCCCGCAACGATGAGCAATGTGAAGAAGAGGTCGCGCTCGAGGTCGGTGAGTTCGGCGACCGTGCCGTCGTCGAGCGTGACCCGTGCCTCGGTGAGCGCCGTCCACACGTCGTCGGCCGGTTCGGCGCGCTTTCGATCGGTCAGGTCGTGGGCGTACATCGCCATCTCGATCACGGCCTTTTCGTATTCGCCGCCCGGTTTGCTTGGATCGGCGGCGAACTCCGGGTCGCTGCCGCCGATGGTGCGGTTGCTCCATTCGAAGAGGAGCTTCCGGTCCGCATCGGGCACGCCGAGGATGTCGGCGATCGCCATGAGCGGCAGTTCGGCGGACACCTGGGTGACGAAGTCGGCTTCGCCGACCTCGCAGATCCGGTCGAGGATGAGGTCGGTCCGGGTCCGCATCACGTCATCGAGGCGGCGGATCATGCGCGGGGTGAAGCCCGTGTTCACGAGCTTGCGGTAGCGGGTGTGCTGTGGTGGGTCGGTCATCACCATCTGGAGCCCGGGCCCGCGGCCGGGCTCGATGTCCGTGAGGGCGATGCCGCCGGCGCCCTCGCGCCCCGGGCCCGTCTGGTGCGAGTAGAGGGTGCCAGCGCGGTGGACCTCGGTGATGTGTTCGTACGAGGACACCACCCAGAACGGCTCGGGTTCGTCATCGGTGGCCGGGTGGAGCCAGACCGGGTGGTCACGCCGGAGGGCGTCGAACCACTCGTGGGGCATCCGCTCGGCGAACACGTCCAGGTCGGTGAGGTCGATCTCGTCGAAGATGCCCATGCGGAGTTGCCTCGCAATCGTGGTCGGACCTGTGGAGGCGGAGTCTGGTGCGCAACGTACAGGAGGGACGCCCGGGTCTCCCCAGTGGAACGGGTCGGGCCGCCGGGAAGCCCTTTTTTTCCCGCTGATTATTGAACTTTCCTCCCAGTAGATGTTTTAGTTGACTCCAGTGGCAAGCGTCACTACTCTGATGCAAGGTTTCGGGGAGCAGTCCGATGGGACGGCGCGCCGGCGACCGTCTAAAGGGGGTGAAATCGTCACTCCCGAACGAATGAGGGGTAGTTCTATGTTGAAGCGTTTGATCCTGATCCTTACGTCGCTGGCGCTCGTCGCATCGGCCTGTGGCTCCGACGGCGCCGACACCACGCCGGCGACGACCGCGGCCCCGGCGACGACCGCGGCCCCGGCGACGACCGCGGCCCCGGCGACGACCGCGGCCCCGGCCCTGGCCGAGGATTCGTCGGATCCGATCAAGTTGCCGATCCACAACTGGTCGTCGCAGATCGCTGGTGTGTATGCGGTTGGT
>JARQPW010000041.1 GCA_029577135.1 Acidimicrobiales bacterium | reverse complement strand
CCCATCGAAGGCCCCACCCACTTCAGCCAGTTCGATCCCCTGCTGGCGTCCCTGTGGGGCGGGCGCTGGTTCTCGCACGGCTGCCTCAGCGCCCACTTCCAGACCATGGTGGTCGAGGGCGAGGAGGTGCAGGCCACCGTCACCAGTCCGGGTCCCGGTTCGACCGCCGTCCGGATCGATGCCGCCAAGGCCGACGGCACGCCCGTCCTCACCGGCACGGCCTCGATCGACGGCCACACCGCAGCGACCGAGTTGGCGCCCCGGCTGGCCCGCTCCCAGGGCTCCCCACCCGAACGGCTCCACGTGCTCGACCGCATCTCGGTCGGCCAGCGGGGGCCCGGCGACGAGACGGTGTCGGTCGCCTTCGGGGACGACTTCGGCGAGATGTACCCCTTCTCCCTCGCCGACAAACTGGCCGCCATCACCGAGTCGCTCGACTGGTACCGGCCCGGCGCCGAGACTCCCTGGGGAGGTCCCGTCGTGCCGGTCGAGATGCTGAGCGTTCTCACCAACGCCGGGTCGAAGCACGCCGGCTTCGTCGCCCGGCAGCCGTCGGTCGGACTGTTCATCGACCTCGAGGTCCGCCTGCTCGGATCACCGGTGCTGGTCGACCACGCGTACCGCATCGACCGGGAGGTCGTGGCGCTCGGCGAGAGCCGCCGCACCGAGTCGTACTGGACGCTCACGACGCTGACCGACGAGGCGACCGGCGACCCCACCGCACAGGTGCTGCTCCACCAGGGCGTCTTCAAGGACTCGTACCCCGACTATCCCGCGCCCGACGAGGCATGAGCGGCGACGGCAAGGAACTCGACCTGGAGGAGGCCTATGCGGTCGAGACGCCCGACGACAACCGGGACCTCTACGGCCGCTGGGCGTCGACCTACGAGAGCGGCTTCGCCACCCGCCACGCCTACGTGTACCACGAGCGGGTGGCGACGACGTTCGCCGGGGCCGCCGGCCCCGACGACGACCCGGTGCTCGACATCGGCTGCGGCACGGGCCTCGTCGGCGAGGCACTGCGGGCGCTCGGCGGCTGGACGATCGACGGCCTCGACCTCTCCCCCGAGATGCTCGACGAGGCCCGACGAAAGACTGCGGGCGATGGCTCACCCGTCTACCACGACCTCCACGTCGCCGACCTGACGGCCCCGCTCGGGCACGACGACGACACCTGGGGCGCCATCGTCAGCGCCGGAACCTTCACCCACGGCCACGTCGGACCCGACGCCTTCGACGAGCTGTACCGCATCGCCCGAACCGGGGCGCTGTTCGTCGTCGGCATCAACCCCGACCACTTCGAGGGCCAGGGCTACGCCGGCCGCTTCGCGGCGGACGCGGACGCCGGTCGGATCACGGCACCCGACTACCACCACGTGCCGACGTACAGCCTCGGCGACCACGTCGACCGGCTCTCGGTCCTGGCGGTCTTCCGGACGACCTGAGCTGGCGCCTCGTTAGCTGGCCGGGCAGGTCTCGAACCTGCAACCTCCTGATCCAAAGTCAGGCGTTCTGCCAGTTGAACTACCGGCCACCACTGCGTGGACGAGCGTAGTGGCCGGTCGCCGCCTAGCCCTTGCGGATGATGTTGTGCTCCGGGCCGTACGGGAAGCCCGTGATGTTGGTGGCACCGTCCCCGGTGATCACAACGATGTCGTGCTCCCGGTAGCCGCCTGCGCCGGGGAGCCCCTCGGGCAGCATCAGCATCGGCTCCATCGACACGACCATGTTGGGCTCGAGCACGGTGTCGATGTCCTCTCGCAACTCGAGGCCGGCCTCGCGGCCGTAGTAGTGGCAGAGCACCCCGAACGAGTGGCCGTACCCGAAGGTCCGGTACTTCAACAGGTCGTGCTCGGCGTAGATCTCGTTCAACTGATGCGCCACCTCGCCGCACACCGCACCGGGCACCAGCAACTTCTTGCCCTCGTCGTGGACCAGGCAGTTGACCTCCCAGATGCGGAGGTGCTCGTCGGACGCCTCCTCGCAGAACAGGGTCCGCTCGAGGGCCGTGTAGTAGCCGGCGATCATCGGGAAGCAGTTGAGGCTCAGGATGTCACCCCGCTCGATCCGCTTCGAGGTGACCGGGTTGTGGGCGCCGTCGGTGTTGATCCCCGACTGGAACCAGGTCCAGGTGTCCATCAAGTCGACATGGGGAAAGGTGCGGGCGATCTCTCGGACCATGGCCTGCGTCGAGTGCAACGCCACCTCGTGCTCGGGCACGCCCTCGGCGACTGCCTCCACGCAAGCGGCGCCGCCGACGTCGCCGATGCGGGCGCCCTGGGTGATGACGGCGATCTCCTCGTCGGACTTGAGCATTCGCAGGCGCATGCAGTCGCCGGCGATGTCGACGACCTCCGTGCCGGGTAGCGCCGCCCCGACCTTGCCGAGCAGCGCCAGGTTGACGTGGTCGTGCTCGACGCCGAGGCGGCCGCCGGAGGGCACCAGCGACTGCACGGCCCGCACGTAGTTGTCCCGGCGCCAGTCGGTGAACACCACGTTCTCGCCGAAGGTCCGGCGCCACGGCTGGCCGGCGTCGATGTTGGCCGAGATCGAAGTGGACGCCTCCTGGGTGACCACCAGCCCGTAGGGACGACCGAACGAGCAGTAGAGGAAGTCCGAGTAGTAGTTGACGTTGTGGATCGACGTGAAGAGCACCGCATCGATTCCCCTCTCCGCCATGACCGCACGCAACCGGTCGAGGCGCCCCTGCATCTCGGCGTCGGAGAACGTGCCCCGCACCTTTTCGCCGTTGGGGATCTGCTTCAGGTCGGGCAGGTCCCCGATCATTCGGATCTCGTCGGACAAGGCGGGCTACCTCCGGTACAACGGTTGACCGGGCGAGCCTAGGACGAACCGGTCAGCGGCGGTCGTGGACCTCGGCGTCCGGGTCCGGCGCCTGGCCACGGCGGCAGTGGAACACCTCGATGCGGCCCTCCCGCTCGCGGACCGCCCACATCCTCACCCTCGCCCGGTCGGGGATCGGCTCCCCCGTCGGGATCGCCACGCACCTCCCGTCGGGACCGTACGTCCACCCGTGGAACGGACACACGATGCAGCCGTCGGTGATCCGGCCGCCCTGGCTGAACAGCCCGCCCACGTGCGGGCAGAGGTCCTGGGTCGCCCGCACCGCACCGTCGGCATCCCGCCCCAGCACGAGGTCACGGCCGAAGGCGTTGAAGGCCACCAGATCGGGCCCCGGCACCTCGTCGGCGTCGGCGACGACGTACCAACCCTTCGGGAACGGCGGGACGTAGCCGGTGTCGGACATCGGGCAAACGCTAGGACAGACCAACCCTGCCGGGAAGCATGGGGGGCGGGAACCACCCGAGGCCACGGTACGGTGTCGCCCGCCATGGGATCCCTGATCAAGAAGCGCCGCAAGCGCATGCGCAAGAAGAAGCACCGCAAGATGCTCAAGCGCACCCGCGCCAAGCGGATGCGGGGTCGGTAGCGGGCCTCAGCCCGACGGCACCAGCGGCGGCACCGTCCGCACGACCTGGCGCCCCCCTCCCGGGTACTCCCCCTCCACGAACCACGTACTGCCACTTCCCGCCAGCCGCGGCCGCTGCCCGGTCGCGTCGGCCAACTCGTCACGCCACCGCACGAGTTCGGGAACCAGGTCGACCGCCGCAGGCTCCAGGTCGTTGCCGCGGTCGCCGATCGGGCCGTCGAGGTCGTCCCATCGTCGATACACGGCCGGCGTCGGACAGGTCACGGAGGGAATGAGCAGCGTGAATGCCCGCTCCTCGAACGGAAGCGGCTCGACCACCTCGCCCATGCCGGTCACCCGGGCCCGGCCCCCGACGAGGCAGTAGGCCACGTCGGCGCCGATCGACGCTGCGGAGACCAGGTCGTCGAATCCGGCCCAGCGCAGGATCGCCGCTGCGTCCGACGAGCCGCCCCCGAGGCCCGCTCCGGCAGCGACGGCCTTCTCGATTCGGACATGGGCCGTGCGACCGGCGAGCCGCAGGGCCCGGACCACCAGGTTGTCGTCGGCGCCCACTGCGAGGCCGTCGAGGCTGCCGCCGACACCCACGACCTCGAGGCCGTCGCCCTCCCTGACCAGCAGTCGGTCGCCGAGGTCGAGGCTGACCATCTCGGCGTCGATCTCGTGGAAGCCGTCCGGACGGACACCGGTGATGCGCAGTGACAGCGTGAGCTTCGCCGGGGCGAACAACTCGGTGCTCACCGTGCCACGCCCGCTGAGATCGCCGCCCACTGCGCGAGGTCGAGGTCCTCGGCCCGCAGGGTCGGGTCCACGCCGGCGGCGACGAGCCCCGCCTCGTCCACGATGCCCCGGAGGGCACCACGCAGCATCTTGCGCCGATGGGCGAAGCCCGCCCGCACGAGCCGGAACAACACATCCGGGTCGGCGCTGACCAACGGCTCCGGGCGCCGCACGATGTCGACGAGCGCCGAGGCCACCCGCGGCCGGGGCAGGAAGACCGACGGGGGCACCCGGGCGACCTTCCTCGCCTCGGCGTGGTAGGCCACCTTCACCGACGGCAGGCCGTAGGCGTCGTCACCCGGGCTGGCGACGAGCCGGTCGGCGACCTCGAGTTGCACCATGACGACGAGGCGAACGATGGCAGGCACGTCATCGAGCAGGTCGCAGATCAGGGGCACCGACACGTTGTACGGGAGGTTCGCCACCAGCTTCCACGGCCCGTCGCCCAACAGCGAAGCCCAGTCGACCGCCATGGCGTCGGCGTGGACGATGCGTAGGGCCCCGTGGTCGCCGGCCACCTCCCCGAGCACTTCGACGAGCACTTCGTCAACCTCGACTGCCGTGACCTCGGCGCCCGTCTCGAGCAGCGCCAGGGTCAGAGCACCCAAGCCCGGACCCACCTCGACCACGCGGTCGCCGGGCCCGACCCCGGCCAGTTCGGCGACGCGGCGGACCGTGTTGGGCTCGACGACGAAGTTCTGGCCCAACGAGCGCTTGGGCCGGATCCCGAAGCGGTCGAGAAGTCCGCGAACCTCGGTCCGGGTGAGCGTCACGCAGCCGACACTACGGGAGCATCCGGGTGGGCATCACCCGGTCGCGACTACGGCAGGTAGCGGCCGCACACCGGCCACTGACCGCGACCTCTGAAGTCGTAGAGAGACTGGGCCATGACGTCCTGGTCCGCCGGCGCCACCTCGGCGGGATCGAGGCCGACGAGGCCTGGGTGGTCGATGCCGGCGATCCAGTCCCAGGTGACCCGGCTGAACTGGTAGGCACCCCGGTAGTGGCCCGTGGGGCTGATCGCCCCGTAGTTGCCGCTCGACTCGCAGAAGCGCAGGGCCTCCCACTGCTCAGCGGTCGGCCCGGTTTCGGCCGGCGTGCTGTCCGCTGGAATCGTGGTCGTCGGCCCGGGCGTGGAGATCGCCTCGGCGCGGCGATCCTCCTCTTCGGCCCGCAGGCGTGCCCGAAGTGCCTGGCGCTGCGCCTCGGCCTCCCTGGCCTCGAAGAACATGTGGAGGGCCTGACGGGTGGCGAACTCTGCCTCGGCGACCTCGGCGGCGAGGGCCAGGGCCTCCGCCTCGAAGCGCAGTCCCTCCTGCGCCCTCGCCTCAGTCTCAAGTCGGTCGGTGCCCAGGGGGGCCCTGCCCAGGGGGGCCGTGACGTCCGGCGAATCCGGGACCACCGAGACGACTTCGGCGACCGACGCATCCACGACCAGTTCGATGACCAACGGATCCGACGTGTCCCCGGCGCCAAGGTCTGGGGCTCGCTCGTGCGCGACGGCAGCCGACACCTCGGTGGCGGCTCCGGGCGAATTCGGGTTCTCGAAGACGAACATCGGCAGGGCTGCGATCGTGGCGAGAACCACGACGAGCACCCGCCATCGTTCAACGGTGGGTCTGGCCTCCAGAGCTCCTGTCCCTTTCCCCTCTGGTGACGACCGTGGTTGGCCGCCAGAGCCAAGTGGAAACCTAGGAAGGCATCGACCGGTGATGCAACACTCAATTCAGAATCCGCGCGAGACCCACCACGCAGCGCGCGCAGCGAACCGTGAGAACCCGTCTGCTACACCGATCCGATGCCGTAGAACCCACCCGTGGTGTCCAATGTCGCTGCGGCGACCTCGGCCACGGGTCGACCCATCGCCTCGGCGACCGCCGCCCCGACGTGTACCACGTTGGCCGGTTCGTTGAGTCTTCCCCTGTGGGGAACGGGTGTCAGGAAGGGCGAGTCGGTCTCGACGAGCGCCCGCCCGAGCGGACAGCCGGCCGCCGCCGCCCGTACATCGTCGGCGCCCCCGAAGGTCACGATCCCCGAGAACGACAGGAACGCCCCCCGCTCGAGGCATGCCGCCCCCTCGTCGGGGCCCCCGGTGAAGCAGTGGAACACCGTCCGATCAGGAACCCCCTCGGCGTCGAGCAACGCGAAGGTCTCCTCCCACGCCTCGCGGCTGTGGACCACGAGGGGCATCCCCCTCTCGTTGGCGAGCGCCACCTGGGCGGCGAACACGTCGGCCTGCACGCCACGCGGCGAATGGTCGTAGTGGAAGTCGAGCCCCGCCTCACCCACGGCGACGACGACCTCGTCGTCGAGGAGTTCGACGATGCCGTCCAGGCCGAAGCGGGCCTCGTGCGGGTGCACGCCGGCGGTCGCCCACACGCCGTCGAACCTGCGGGCCGTGTCGATGGCCGCACGACTCTCCGCCAGGTCCGTCCCGACCGTGATGATCCCCACGACTCCGGCCTCCCGGGCCCGGTCGATCGCCACGGCCGCATCGGCACCGAGGTGGCAGTGGCTGTCGAACCAGCGCAGGTCCGAGGTGTCGCTCACCCCGGTTCGCCGTCGTCGTCGGCGAAGAGTTCCTCCACGTCCACCTTGGCGAACAGGGGTGGCGGCTTGCCGATCGGCATGCCCGGCGACAGTTCCGGACGACGCCAGGCGTCCACCGGCCCGATGACCTCCTCGAGCGCTGCCGACGAGAACGGCAGGTAGGGGGTGAACGCCACCCGGACTCCGTTGACGGCGTCGAGTGCCGTGCCGAGCACCACTCGGGCCCGGTCGGGGTCGGTCTCCGCCAGCTTCCACGGTTCGGTGGCGTTCAGGTAGGCGTTGACGCCCGCCGCTGCCTCCATCGCCGTTCGCAGCGCCGCACGGAGTTCGACCCGGTCGATCTGGTCGGCGGCCGACACCAGGGCAGCGTCGACATCGGCCACGAGCTCCGTATCGGCATCGGTGCGGTCGCCGGGCTCCGGCACGGCACCATCGCACCTCGCATGCACCATCGACAGCACCCGGTTCACGAGGTTGCCCCAGGTGGCGATGAGCTCCTCGTTGATGCGTCGGACGATCTCCTCGACCGAGATGTCGGTGTCGCTCTGCTCCGGGAGCGACGCCGCAAGGGCGTAGCGCAGCCCGTCGGGTTCGAAGAGCCGGAGGCCCTCGCCGATCGTCAGGCCCACCCCCCGGCTGGCCGACGCCTTGCCCCCCTTGAACGTCAGGTACTGGTTGGCCGGCACGTCGGTCGGCAGGTTCAGGCCGCCGTAGCCGGAGAGCATCGCCGGCCAGATGATCGTATGGAACGGGATGTTGTCCTTGCCGATGAAGTAGACGGACCGGGCGTCGTCGCCCTCCCACCAGTCACGCCACGCCTCGGAATCGCCCTGTCGCTGCGCCCACTCCTTGGCGGCGGAGAGATAGCCGATGACCGCCTCGAACCAGACGTAGATGCGCTTGCCGGGGCCGAGGTCGTCGACCGGCACGGCCACGCCCCAGTCGAGGTCGCGGGTGATGGCACGGTCCTGGAGGCCCTCCTCGATCCAGCCCTTGGAGAAGTTGAGGACGTGGCGGCGCCACCCCTCACGGCTGTCCAGCCAGGAGCCGAGCGACTCCTCGAAGTCGGAGAGCCGCAGGTAGAAGTGCTCGGTGGAGCGCACCTCCGGCTCGGCGCCCGTGATCTTCGAGCGGGGGTCCACGAGTTCCTCGGGATCGAGGGTGCGGCCGCAGTCCTCGCACTGGTCGCCCCGCGCTTCGGCGTAGCCGCAGTGCGGGCAGGTGCCCTCGATGTACCGGTCGGGCAGGAAGCGGTCCGCCTCGGCGTCGTAGAACTGGTCACTGGTCCGCCGGTCGATGTAGCCCTTCTCGAGCAGCCGCAGGAAGATGTCGTGCGTCACGGCCGCATGGTTCTCGGTGCCGGTCGACGTGTAGCAGTCCCAGGAGATCGCCAGGCGCTCCCAGGCATCCAGGAACTCGGCGTGGTAGCGGTCGGCGATCTCGGCCGGGGTGACCCCCTCGGCGTCCGCCCGCACCGTGATGGGGGTGCCGTGGACGTCGGAGCCGCTGACCATCAGCACCCGGTTGCCGGCCAGCCTCTGGAACCGGGCGAAGACGTCGGCCGGGAGGTAGGCGCCGGCGAGGTGCCCCAGGTGGCGGGAGCCGGAGGCGTACGGCCACGCCACCGCGACGAGGATCGGGACCTGCGGCTCTGCCATGGCGTCCGAGGCTACCGGCGGCCCCGATGCGGACCGGGCCGGTTTCGCCGGTGAGCAGACGGTCAGGCCTCGAGGGCGAGGCGGTACGCACGGCGCCGACTCACTCCGAGCAGGCGGGCCGCCTCAGCGGCGGCGTCACGCGTCGAGGCGCCGCGGCCGACGGCCTCGGCCACCGCTGCCCGCACCCTGGCGTCGTCGGCCTCGTCGGCCGGTGGGGCGCCCTCCACGACGACGACAACTTCACCCTTCGGTGGCTGGCTCGCCCAGTCGGCCAGTTCGGGCAGCGTGCCCCGCACGTACTCCTCGTGGAGCTTCGTCATCTCACGGGCCACGCACGCCCGACGACCGTTGCCCAGTGCCGCCGCCAGGTCGGTCATCGTCGCGGCCAGCCGGTGTGGCGACTCGAACAGGACCATCGTGCGTTCCTCGACCGCCAGTTCGGCCAGCCGATCGGCCCGTGCGGCACCCTTGCGGGGAAGGAACCCCTCCATGCACCAGCGCTCGGTCGGAAGGCCGCTCGCCACGAGCGCTGCGACGGGCGCCGAGGGGCCCGGCACCACCGAGACCCGGTACCCGGCCTCGACCACCCTCCGGACCAGCCGATTGCCCGGATCGGAGATCCCCGGCGTTCCGGCATCCGTCACCACCGCCACGACCTGGCCCTCCCCGAGGCGTCGCAGCACGTTGTCGGTGGCCCGGTCCTCGGTGTGGGCGTCGAGCCGCAGGAGTCGGGCGTCGGTGATCCCCGCATGCTGCAGCAGGCGCCCGCTGTGGCGGGTGTCCTCGCAGGCGACCACGTCGGCGGCGGCCAGGGCCTCAACAGCCCGCGGCGCAAGGTCGCCGAGGTTGCCGATCGGCGTGGCGACCAGGACCAGCCTGCCGGTCACCGACGGACCTCGACGTGGTCACCGACGGACAGCCCCCAGCGCTCGAACGAACCCGACTCGGCCTCGACCACGGCCCGTGCCCCCGGGACCGGGCGGCCGATGCGACCGGGACGCATGGTCACGATCCGGAGCACGTTTGACTCGTCGTCGAGGTGCGCGACGTCGATGGCGAACCTCATCCCGATGGTGTGGACCGAGTTCGCCGGTTGGAGGAACAGGGCGCCGTCGATCGCGTCGCGCCGTAGCAGGCCCCGTCGTCGCATCGCGGGAGTCTCGGCGACCTCCACGCTGGCGAGCACCCGGTCGTCCGAAACCAACCACGGCATAGCGGCCATCGTAGGGCCCACCCCACACCCGGACGCCAGCCCCCTCCACGACCAACAGGGGCGGAGGACCCCACACCAGAATCCGCCGGGCAGACCACAAGACTCAGACGTTGAAGCGGAACTCCAACACGTCTCCGTCCACTGGCAGGTACTCCTTGCCTTCGCTGCGCACCAGACCGGCCGCGCGGGCCTTCGGATAGGAGCCGGCCTCCAGGAGAACGTCCCAGTGGATCGTCTCGGCCCGGATGAAGCCCCGCTGGAAGTCGGTGTGGATCCGGCCGGCGCACTCCGGCGCCGTCGAACCCGCACGGAACGTCCACGCCCGGCTCTCCTTCTCAGCCGTGGTGAGGAAGGTGCGCATGCCCAGGCGGTGGTAGGCGGCGTGGATGAAACGCGGCAGCGCCCCCTCGCCCAGGCCGAGGCCCTCGAGCATCTCAGCCCGCTCGGCGGCCGGCAGCAGCGCTGCCTCGGCCTCGAGTTGGACGCACATGCCGACCACATCGGCGCCATCGAGTTCGTCGACGACCGGGGCCAGCACGGGGTCCGGATCCTCGACCTGTTCCTCGTCGAGGTTGACGACGGCAACCACCGGCTTGTCGGTGAGCAGGAAGTACGGAGCCAGCAGGTCGCGCTCGGCGGGCCGGAGGCCGCTCCGGTAGATCGGGGTGCCCTGTTCGAGGTGCGCCTGTGCCGCCTCGAGGGCGGCGACTGCGTCGGCCAGCGACTGGTCGCCCTTGGAGGCCCGACGTTGCCGATACGCCTGCTTCTCGACCGTCTCGAGGTCGGCGAGCGCCAACTCGATCTCGAGGATCCGTAAGTGTTCCAACGGATCGGTCGTTCCCGGCACGTCGGCGTTCCGGAAGGCACGCAGGACGAACACGATGGCATCGGCCTCCCGGATCCCGGCGAGGAACCGGTTGCCGAGACCCTCTCCCGATGCCGCCCCCTCGACCAGCCCGCCGATGTCCGTGAACTGCACGCTGGTCGGCACCACCCTGGCCGACGCGCTCATCGCGGCCAGCAGGTCGAGGCGCCGGTCGGGCACCTTGGCGACGCCGATGTTCGGGTCGGTCGTGGCGAATGCGTAGGGGGCCGCGAGGGCACCACCACCTGCCAGTGCGTTGTAGAGGGAGGACTTGCCTGCATTGGGCAGCCCCACGAAGCCGAATCGCTCCACGGTCGCTCCTGCGCTCACACGGCCCCTTGTTGGGCCGACCGTTCAGGCTACGAGGCGACGCCTTCCGCCCCCTGCGGCGCCTGCCACACCCGGGGCAGGGCGGTGATCGACGCTGCCGCCGTTAGCCTTCCGGCCATGTCGAAGCGCACCAGCCGCCAGAAGGCCAACGCCCGCCGCAAGAAGGCGAACCACGGGCGCAAGCCCAACTTCGGCCGCAACAGCTGACCCGGCGCGGCCTTCCCGCTACCTGCCGCCACCTTCCCGGTCCCGTGAACGAACCCGCGCTCGGTCGATCGGATGCGGAACCGGGACCCCAGATCGACACGTTCCCCGTCGATGCCACACCGGGTCGCCTGGACCGGGTGCACTTCCGCTCCACCGAGTTGACCGCCGTCTGCCCGGTCACGGAGCAGCCCGACTTCTACACGATCGACATCGAGTACATGCCGGTCGGCCGCTGCATCGAATCCAAGTCGCTCAAGCTCTACCTCCGCACCTTCGACGGCGTCGGCATCTTCGCCGAGCACCTGGCACCGCGGATCGCCGGACACCTCGCCGGGGCCGTCGGCACCACCGTGACAGTCACCCTCGAACAGGGCGTCCGGGGCGGCATCACCACCACCGTCAGCGCCACGTCCGGCTGACCCCCGGGGGTTGTCGACCCTCACCGGGGCTCGGCTACGGTGCCCCGGTCCGGTGGCCCGCAATGCGTCGACGGTCCCGGCAGACCGACAGGAGGGGTGGATGCCGATCTCGCTGATCGTGAAGGGGTCGCCCGCCGACGGGAAACCGAAGGCCCGATGAACCTTCTCCGCGCCGCGCTCGTCCCGATCCTGGCCGTCGTCCTGGCGATCGCCGTCGGAGCGATCATCATCGAGGTCTCCGGCCTGAACGCCTTCGAGGCCTACAAGGCCCTCTACGACGGAGCGCTCGCCGACCGCAAGGGCATCGGCCGCACCCTCGAGAAGGCCACCCCACTCGTGATGGGCGGGCTCGCCGTCGCCTTCGCCTTCAAGGCCGGCCTGTTCAACATCGGCGGCCAGGGACAGCTCGTCATCGGCGCCCTGTTCGCCGGCGCCGTCGGGTACGGGGTCACCGGCCTGCCGTGGATCATCCACATGCCCCTCGCCCTCCTCGTCGGCGCCATCGGCGGCGGCCTCTGGGGGATGCTCGCCGGCGTCCTCAAGGCCACCCGGGGCGCCCACGAGGTGATCACCACGATCATGCTCAACTTCGTCGCCCTCAACATCACCGACTGGCTGACGTCGAAGGTCTGGCGCGAGCCCGGGATCATCGTCCGGACCCCGGCCATCGAGCCCAGCGCCGAGATTCCCCGATGGAGCCAACTCCCCACCGGATTCGCGCTCGCGGTCGCCGCAGCATTCGCCTGCTGGTACCTGCTCGAGCGCACCACCTTCGGCTTCGAGATCCGATCGGTCGGCCTGAATCCCGAGGCCGCCCGCTACGCCGGAATCTCGGTCTCCCGGATCGTCATCCTCACCATGGCCATCAGCGGGATGCTCGCCGCCTTCGGTGGCGCCATCGAGACCCAGGGGGTCGTCGGTCGCTACGAGCCCGGATTCAACGCCGGCCTCGGCTTCAACGGCATCACCATCGCCCTCCTCGCACGTACCCATCCAGTCGGCGTCATTCCTGCAGCGCTTCTCATCGGCGCCATGGAGGCCGGTAGCTCGATGATGCAGTTCAAGGCCGACGTCGATCCCGAGATCACCCAGATCATCGAGGCCCTGATGCTGCTGTTCGTCGCCACGCCCATCCTGGTCCGGTGGGTCCTGCGCCGCCGTGAGACCAGCGACATCTCGGTCGGCGCACACTGGGGCGACGCATGAGCACGCTCACCCGCTACCGCTGGTGGTTCGTCACCGCCGCCTTCCTGGTGGCGTTCACTTTGTTCACCGCCGAGTTCCAGCAGCCACAGACGACCGCGGTCCTCGCCGCCACGTTGCGGCAGTCGACACCGCTCGTACTCGGCGCACTCTGCGGAATCCTCTGCGAGCGGTCCGGGGTCATCAACATCGGCATCGAAGGCCAGATGCTCATGTCGGCATTCGCCGGCTTCGTCGTGGCGTCGTCGACGGGCGACCTCCTGCTCGGCGTCGCCGCCGGCATCGGCTGCGGGATGCTCATGGGCGCCTTCCTGGCGTTCCTCTCGGTCAGCCTCCGGGGCGACCAGATCATCGCCGGCACGGTTCTCAACATCGCCGCGATCGGCCTCACCAGCTTCTTCTTCCAGCAGGGCCGCTCCCTGCCGTCCGGCAAGACCAGCATTATCAAGATTGGGCCACTCGCCGACCTGCCGGTGGTGGGCCGGGTCTTGTTCTCGAACCGGCCGCTCACCTACCTCACGATGCTGCTCGTTCCGGTGCTCTGGTACACACTGTTCCGCACCACCTGGGGTCTGCGCACCCGCGCCGTCGGCGAACATCCCAGCGCCGCCGAGACCGTCGGCGTGTCGGTGGTCCGGATCCGCTACCTGAACCTGATCCTCGGTGGCGGACTCGCCGGAATGGGCGGCGCCTACCTCAGCCTCGAGGCCGTCGGCTCCTTCGAGCGGATGATGACCAACGGCAAGGGCTTCGTCGCACTGGCCGTGATGATCTTCGGTCGATGGAACCCGGTCGGCGCCTGGGGGGCCGCCCTGCTGTTCGGCTACGCCAACGCCGTCCAGACCCAGTTCCAGTTCCGGGGCTGGCTGGCCGACGATCCCCAGTTCATCGGAATGATGCCGTTCATCGTCACCATCGTCGTGGTCGCCGGGTTCGTCGGCCGGGCCCGACCGCCGGCCTCCATCGGCCAGCCCTACAGCCGGGAATAGCGGACATGGACGACCCGATCACCCAGTCCCCGACGAACGATCCTCCGGCACTCGAGGCCGTCGGCATCTGCAAGCGCTTCGACACCGTCGTCGCCAACCAGGATGTGAACCTCCGGATCGGAAAGGGGCAGATCCATGCACTGCTCGGCGAGAACGGCGCCGGCAAGAGCACCCTCGTGAACATCCTGTTCGGCCTCTACCGGGCCGACGAGGGCGAGGTGCGCGTCAACGGCAGGCCGGTCCGCATGAACAGTCCGCACGACGCGATCGACCACCACATCGGCATGGTCCACCAGCACTTCCAGCTGGTTCCCGTCCTGACCGTGGCGGAGAACATCGTGCTGGGACATGAACCCACCAGGGG
Organism: Acidimicrobiales bacterium; assembly: GCA_029577135.1. Classification (GTDB taxonomy): domain Bacteria; phylum Actinomycetota; class Acidimicrobiia; order Acidimicrobiales; family MedAcidi-G1; genus S20-B6. The sequence continues at coordinate 1,619 of JARQPW010000041.1, read as the reverse complement.
TCGCGGCCTGCTGGACCTCGACCGGGCCGCCACCGAGGTGAGCGAATTGGGCAAGCGCTTCGGACTCGAGGTCGACCCACGGGCGACCGTCGAGGACCTGCCGGTCGGCATGCAGCAGCGGGTTGAGATCCTGAGGGCGCTCTACCGGAAGGCCGACATCCTGATCCTCGACGAACCGACGGCCGTGCTCACCCCCCAGGAGACCGACCACCTCCTCGAGGTGCTCCGGGGGCTCGCCGCCGAAGGCGTCGCCATCGTGTTCATCACCCACAAGCTCCGTGAGGTACTGGCGGTCGCCGACCGGGTCACCGTGATGCGCGGCGGCCGGGTGGTCGGCACCACCACGCCCGCCGAGACCGACCAGGCCGGCCTGGCGGAGATGATGGTGGGACGCAGCGTGGTCCTCCGGGTGGCGAAGACCGAAGCACGACCCGAGGCCGGGGTCCTCGAGATTCGGGACCTCCACGTCCGCGACGTCCGCGACCGTCCGGCCGTCGACGGGCTCTCTCTCGTGGTGCGGTCCGGCGAGATCTTCGGCATCGCCGGGGTCGACGGCAACGGCCAGCGGGAGCTCGTCGAGGCCATGACCGGCCTACGCATGTCCGACTCCGGAAGCATCCTGCTCGACGGCTCCGACATCACCGGCCGCACGCCCCGCCAGATCAGCCAACTGGGCGTCGCCCACATTCCCGAGGACCGCGAGAAGCACGGACTCATCGGGCCGCACTCGATCGCCGACAACCTGGTCCTGAACCGCTACTTCCGGGCGCCATACGCCCGGCGGGGACTGCGGCAGCTCGATGCCATCGACAACGAGGCCGAGCGTCTCGTCGCCGACTACGACATCCGGACGGAATCGATCGGGGCTACGGCGCGTTCACTCTCCGGCGGCAACAAGCAGAAGGTCATCACCGCCCGCGAACTGTCACACGGCGCCCGCCTCCTCGTGGCCTCGCAGCCGACCCGGGGCATCGACGTCGGCAGCATCGAGTTCGTTCACCAGCAGATCGTCGGACAGCGCGACATCGGGGTCGCCGTGCTCCTGATCTCGGCAGAACTCGACGAGATCCTCAGCCTGTCCGACCGGATCGGCGTGATCTTCAAGGGACGCCTGGTGGCGATCGCCGATGCGGGCGACCTCGATCGCGCCACGATCGGCCGCCTGATGGGGGCCGGCGCCGACGCCGCCTGACACCCCTACCCGTCGGCCTCGACACCCCGGCCGCTGAGGACCGCCTCGATGGCCGGACCGTAGGGCGCACGCAACACCCCGGCCTCGGTGATGATCGCGTCGACGAGGTCGGCGGGCGTCACGTCGAAGGCCGGGTTGTGCACCGCTGCACCGGCCGGCGTGATCGCACTCCCCCGGTACTCGGCGACCTCGGCATCCGGGCGCTGCTCGATCTCGATGGCGGATCCGTCGGGGGTGTCCGGGTCGATCGTCGACAGCGGGGCGGCGACGTAGAACGGCACGCCGTGGTGGCGGGCCGCCACCGCCAGGCCGTAGGTGCCGATCTTGTTGGCGACATCGCCGTTGGCGGCGATCCGGTCGGCGCCCACGATGGCGGCCCCGACCCCGCCTCCCCGCAGGACCGATGCCGCTGCGCCGTCAGCGATCA
>JARQPW010000040.1 GCA_029577135.1 Acidimicrobiales bacterium | reverse complement strand
GGATGGCCGATCGCTCCGAGGGCGGCAACGGCGGCCTCCCGGCAGAGCGGGTCGTCGTGGGTGGTGGCGATGCGGGCGAGGGGGTCGACCGAGCGTTCGCCCTCCCCGGACCGCTCGCCGGCCACCCAGCAGGCGACCTCCACGACCGTCGGGTCGGGGTCGTCGAGCAGGGCGGTGGCACTCCGGTCGGCTTCGACGCAGAGTTCGAGCGCACGTCGCCGGACCTCGGGAGCCGCGTCGTCGAGGGCCGCGTCGAGCGCCTCGTCGGTCAGGGCGGCGAGTCGGGCGAGCGCTCCGAGGGCGGCGGCACGTACGATCGGTTCCGGGTCGTCGAGCAGTCGGAGGGCGGTTCCGGGGTCAGCGGAGTGGCCGGCGGTGATGGCCGCCCGTCGGCGCTCGGCGGTCTCGGTGTCGGGCGGGGGGGCCGTGTGGAGGTGGCGCCCGGCCACCGGTCAGCCGATCGCCTGTTCGAGGAGGAAGCCGCCGGCGACGATGAGGACGGCGGTGAGCGAGGCGAATGCCAGCCCGACCAGCACGACGATGGCCAGGAGCAGGGCGAGTGAGAAGATGCGGTGCCACCAGCGGATGCGTGCCTGCTTGCCGGTGAGCACCCTGCGAGGCGGTTGGAGGCCGATGCCCAGGCGGGCGAACATGCCCCAACTCTGCTCGACGGCGGTCTCCGTACTGCCGGACGGGGGCAGCGGCCGACCGAGGATGGCGTGCATCAGGTCGGGCCGCCAGCGTGCGGCGGCGAGAGCCGGGGTGAGAGCGGACAGCGGGCCGGTGCGGCGGCGGGCCCGTGGCATGGCAGGCTGGAGGACGCCCGGCGCCGACCGGGAGCCGAAGAGCGCCAGGGCACCGAGGACGAGACCGAACGACAACGTGGACACGGCAGTCGAAACCCTACCGTGCGGCCCTGCCGTGTCCGGGGGCGTCAGGCGCCGTTTCCGGGCGCGTGTGTGGGTGCCGCTCCTCGTGGCCCTGCTGGCGGCCGGCGTCCTGACGTTCGTCCGGCTGCCCTACTTCGCCTACCGGCCCGGAAGCGTCAACGCCCTGACCGACCTGATCGTCGTGACGGGCACCGAGAGCTTCGAACCGGAGGGCGAGGTGTTCTTCACGACCGTTCGCCAGGATTCCTCGGTCAACGGCTGGGAGTACCTCGAGGCCTTCTTCGACGACGAAATCGTCCTGTACGGCGAGGATGCCGTCCTCGGCGATCGGAGCCGCGACGAGAACCGGGCGTTCAACCTCGAACTCATGCGGGTGTCGAAATCGACGGCGGTGGCAGTTGCGTTCCGCCACCTCGGAATCGACGCGTACCGGGCCACGGGTGTGGGAATGGCCGCCGTTGAAGTCGAAGGGCCGTCGGCCGGCCTGCTCACGACCGACGACGTGATCGTGTCCGTCGATGGCCTGTCGGTCCTCACCGCTGAGGCACTGGTCAGGGAGATCCGCCGACGTTCTCCCGGCCAGGTCGTGTCGCTCGCCGTCGAGTCGATCGACGGAACGTCCACCCGTACCGTGGAGATGGTGCTCGGCGCCCGTGATGACGACGCGACGGCGGCGTTCCTCGGCGTGATGGTGCAGACCCGATGGAACGACGTCGAGGACCTGCCCTTCGACGTCAGGATCAAGACGGACCGCGTCGGGGGGAACTCGGCGGGCCTGGCGCTGGCCCTGGCGATCCTCGAACTGGTCACCCCTGGTGAGATGACCGGTGGGCTGGATGTCGCCACGACCGGGACGATCGGCTTCGACGGCTCGGTCGGTCCCATCGGAGGCGTCGCGCAGAAGACGGTCGCCGCCCGTGAGGGGGGCGTCGACCTGTTCCTGGTTCCCGAGAGCGAGTACGAGGTCGCCGCCCGGTATGCCGGCGACCTCCAGGTCGAGTCGGTCGCGACGCTCGAGGAGGCGCTCGCCGTCCTAGCCGAACTCGGTGGCAACGCCGACGAACTGGCGCTGCCCTAAGCGGTCTCGCGGGTCGATCCGCCCCGGGGTTTGACAGAACCCGCCGTTAGGATTCCGCTCGATGCCGGACGAGGAAACACCGCCACCGCCACCGCCGCCGCCGCCACGGCGCCCGCGCCCGTCTCTCCGCCGTCGAACCCGCGGACCGGGACCCCGCCGGGTCCGGGTGATCGCCGTCGGGCTCCTGATCGCCGGAAGCGTCCTGATGTTGTCACTGCGCGGCCTCGCCGGCTTTTACACGGACTACCTGTGGTTCGACCAGCTCGGCTACGGCGACGTGTTCCGGTCGGTGCTCCTTGCGCAGGTTGTGCTGGTGGTGTTGTTCACCGCCCTCTTCTTCGTCATCTGCTTTGTCAACCTGACCGTCGCCGATCGCATCGCACCGGTCGTTCGGCCACCCGGTCCCGAAGAGGACCTTTTGGCCCGGTACCACGTGGCCGTGGGTCGCCGGGCCTGGATGGTCCGGGCCGTCGGGTCGGCGCTGCTGGCACTCCTGGCCGGCCTCGGCGTGTCGGGCCGCTGGCAGGAGTGGCTGCTGTTCACCAACGGCGACGACTTCGGCATCGAGGACGCCCAGTTCGGCCAGGACATCGGCTTCTACGTCTTCAAGATGCCGTTCATGAGCTTCGTGGTCGGATGGCTGTTCGGCACCCTGATCGTCACGTTGCTCGTGACCACGGTGCTCCACTACCTCAACGGCGGCATTCGGCTCCAGGCCCTGGGCGAGCGGGTCCAGCCGGCGGTCAAGGCCCACCTCTCGGTCCTGCTCGGCCTCCTCGCCCTGGTGAAGGCCGCCGACTACTGGCTGGCCCGCTACGAGCTCACGACCTCGACCAGGGGTGCCGTCCACGGCGCGACCTACACCGACGTCAAGGCACAGTTGCCCGCGATCAACCTCCTGATCCTCATCTCGCTGTTCGCCGTCCTCCTGCTGATCGTCAACATTCGGCGTCGCGGCTGGGTGCTGCCGGCGTTGGCCGTCGGCCTGTGGGCGTTCGTGGCCCTGGTGATGGGCAACATCTACCCGGCGGTGATCCAGAACCTCCGGGTCGAGCCGGCGGAGTCCGAGAAGGAGGCCGAGTACATCGGCCGCAACATCGAGGCGACCCGTCAGGCCTTCGGCCTCGACGAGGTCACGGTGCTGCAGATGGACGGCATGGACAACGTGATCACCGGCGAGGACCTCCTCGCCCACCCGGGCACCGTCTACAACATCCGGGTGCTCGATCCGCTCATCGTCCAGGGAACCTTCGACCGGCTCCAGGGCGAGCGCGAGTTCTACCGCTTCAGTCGGGAGCTCGACTCCGACCGGTACCTGGTCGACGGTGAGCCGACGCAGGTGATGATCGGTGCCCGTGAGCTCGATCTGAACGCGACGCGTTCGTGGGAGAGTCAGCACGTGGCGTTCACGCACGGCTATGGCGTGGCCCTCGCTCCGGTGAGTCGGGTTCGGGCGACCGGCGATCCCATATTCCTCATCGGTGACCTGCCCATCGCCATCGATCCGTCGATGAGTGTGACGATCGACCGTCCACAGATCTACGTCGGTGAGGACCTCGGTGGCTACGCCATCGTCGGAGCCAGTCGGAACGAGGTCGACTACACCGACGAGCACCAGGAGACCCTGGAAGTCCGCTACGCGGACATCGGCGGCGAGGGTGGAGTGGAGATGGGCTCGTTGCTGCGTCGGGTGGCGTTCTCCCTCCGGTTCGGCCAGCTCGAGCCGATGATCTCGAACTACATCACCGAAGACTCGCGGGTCATCTACGTCCGCGACGTCCGGGAGCGGGTCGAGAAGCTGGCGCCCTTCCTGCGCTTCGACGCCGATCCGTACCCGGTGCTCCATGACGGAGGGATCGTCTACGTGATCGACGGATACACGACGACCAGCCGCTATCCGTACGCCCAACGGGCGCCGCTGCGGGAGCTTCCGTCGCAGAGCGGCCTTCGGGCCGGATTCAACTACGTCCGCAACTCGGTCAAGGTCGTCGTCGACGCCTTCGACGGCAGTGTCATCTTCTACGTGGCCGATGTCGACGATCCGATCATCAGGGCCTACGAGGGCGCCTTCGAGAGCCTCTTCCGTCCGATCTCCGAGATGCCCGCAGAGCTGGTCGAACACCTCCGGTACCCCGAGGACATGTTCCGCATCCAGACCGAGCTGTGGGGCGCCTACCACGTCGACGACACGGAGAACTTCTACCAGCGGGCCGCCGAGTGGGCGGTCTCCCAGGATCCGGGGCGCACCGGCGAGGGCGCCCGCAACCTGGTGCTCGTCGACGACCAGGGCATCCGGATCGGAACCCGCGACATGCGCATGGCTCCCTACCGGACGATGCTCGACCTGCCCGGTGGCGACGAGACCGAGTTCGTGATCCTGCGGGCCTTCGTGCCGCTCGACGATCAGGACGCCCGCAAGGAGTTGGCCGCGTACATCGTCGGTCGCAGCGACGGCGATCACTACGGCGAGCTGGTGCTCTACCGGCCGCCGACCTCCAACTTCGACGGTCCGGCCCTGTCCGAGGAGCGGATCCGCAACAACGAGGAGGTCGCCACCCTCCAGACGCTGCTCAGCCAGCGTGGGTCGACGGTCCTGTTCGGCGAGCTCCTGCTGGTCCCGATCGAGGACTCGGTGCTCTACGTGCGGCCGCTCTACGTGCAGGCCGAGGGTGACAACACCGTCCCCGAACTCGAGCGGGTGATCGTAGCGGTCGGCGAGGACGTGGTGATGGCCGATTCGCTCCAGGAGGCGCTCGAGGAGTTGACGGACACCAACCTGGACAGCATCTTCGGCACAGCCAAGGGTGTCTCGACTCCGTCGGGGGACGGCACAGGGGACGCCCCGGGGGATGGCGCCGGCGCCGACCCGGAGCCGACCGACCTTCCCGACTCGGTGGCGGACATCGTGGCCGAACTCAGTCAACTCCAGGTCGATGCGGCGCAGGCCCTGGCCGAAGATCCGCCGGACTGGATCGAGTGGGGCCAGATTCAGGCGAGGACACAACAGTTGTTGGACTCCCTCGTCGCAGTCTCTTCGTCGTAGGGGCCGGCTTCCGGATCCGGAGTGGGGCCTGGCGCCTCCTAGTCGGCGGGCTGCCAGCCGCTGGTGCGGCGCCGGTCGGGGGCGCGTGCCGGCGAGTCGACCGTGAGGTCCTCGAAGGCCTCGTCGCCGACCAGTTCGGGTGACTCCGGGAGTTCGTCGCCGGATCGTCCTGCCAGTTCGGCGATCTGCCCCTGCAATTCGACGGTCGCCCGGGTCAGTTCGGCGGACAGGCGCGCCACGTGGAGACGGAGTTCCATGACGGCGTCCTCGTCATCACCGGAGGCGCTGTCGCCGAGCGCGTCGAAGCGCCGTTCGAGGGCGGCCACGCGCTCATCGAGTTCGCGGAGGCCGTTGACGAGGTCGAGCAGCAACTGGTCCGGCTCGACGGCGGCGTCCCGGCGTGGTGGGCTTCCTCGGCGCATGCGGGGCATCGGCGCGACCGTACCAACCCTGAGGACGTGGTGTGGGGCGAATCCGGGTGGTGCGTCGCGGTCGGTACCCTGCGGTCCGTGATGTGGTCGGCTGCGGGATCGGGGGTGGGTGTGGCCGCAGAGGTGGCATCACCCACGAGGACGGCCTGTTGTGTCGTAGTCCTGGCAGTGGTGCTGGCCGGCGGGTGCGCGCCCGGTGACGGCCGGGAGATGAGGGGCGCCAATCCGTCGGATACGGCCGGTGTGCTGGTCGGGGCCGACTCAGGCGCGAGCGGGTCGGCGGCCATCGTCGATTCCGACGATGGCCAGGTGGTCACGGCAACCCGGGAGGGTGCGCCGAAGGTCTACGTCAACCGGATGTCCGGACAGATCGGGGAGCTGGCCGACTACGACCTCAGCTACCCGCAGGTGTCGGAGTCACCCGTGGATCATGCCGTCAACGGTGCCCTGGAGGCCGTCGTCGCCAAGGTCTATTCGGCGTTTCGGGCGGCGGTGCTCGAAGAAGAGGGCGCTGGTGCAGGTGCCAGCACGCTGCGGGGTACGGGCAAGGTGCTGCTCGTCGACGATCGACTGCTCAGCGTGGTGTTCGACTTCACGACGGAGTGGAACGACGCCGCGACCGTCCAGCAGGAGACCTCGACGCTGCTGGTCGACCTGTCGACCGGGCGTGAGATCGCCGTAGTCGACCTGTTCATGGCCGATGGTCCGTGGCTGGACAAGCTCGCCACGGCGGCCCGGGCGGACCTCGAGGCGCAGTTCGGCGCCGACACGTTGTTCGCCGAGGGCCTCGCAGTGGACGCCTCCAACTTCCGGCACCTGGCGGTCGCTGCGACGGGCGTGGTGCTCCGCTTCGACCAGTACCAGGTGGCGCCGGGCGTGGCGGGCACTCCGTGGGTCGACCTGCCGTGGTCGGCAGTCGTCGGCCTGGCCGACCCTTCGGGGCCGATCGCCCATCTCGTGCCCTGACCGGGCAGGCATCACCGTGCATTTGCCCGGCGTGTCGCGGGGGTGTTGACTCCGGTCGTGGACCTGAGCGGGCTTCGAGAGGAGTACCAGGATCGGGGGCTCGACGCGTCCGACATGGCCGATGATCCGATCGCCCAGTTTCAGCGCTGGTTCACCGAAGTCGAGGAGGCGGGCTACTGGGAGCCCAACGCCTTCGTGGTGAGCACGGTGACCGCCGATGGCTGGCCGTCGGCGCGCAACGTCCTCCTGAAGTCGGTCGACGACGACGGGTTCGTCTTCTTCACGAACTACTCGAGCGACAAGGCCGTGGAGCTCGACACCTCGGGCCGGGCGGCGCTCACCTTCAGTTGGTCCGAGTTGCGCCGACAGGTCCGCGTGACCGGTACCGCCGAGCGGATCGGCAGCGTCGAGTCCGACGCCTATTGGCTGACGCGGCCCCGGGGCAGCCAGATCGGAACGTGGGCCTCCGACCAGAGTGCGGTTCTCGACGACCGGTCGGTTCTGGACGCGGCGTATGCGGCGGAGGAGCAGCGTTGGTCGGGCCGCGGGGTCGAGCGCCCCGACCACTGGGGCGGCTTCCGCATCCGACCGCATCTGGTGGAGTTCTGGCAGGGTCGCCCCAATCGGCTGCACGACCGCCTCCGCTACCGACGCGACGGCGACGACTGGATCCTCGAACGCCGAGCTCCCTGAGGGCGGCTGTCGGGGCCGCGGGTTCCCGCACCCGCCCCGACTCGGGCTCAGATCCGCGTCACCTGGCCGCCGTCGACGGCGAGGACGTGGCCGGTGACCCACTTCGCCTCGTCCGACAGCAGGAACAGCACCGGGCCTACATGGTCGTCGGGCTGGCCGAGCCGCTTGATGGCGAGGCTCGCCACCAACCCGTCACGGAACGCCTCCGGCACTTGCCTTTCGAACGCTGCGGTCCCGGTCGGCCCGGGGGCGATGGCGTTGACCCGGATGTTGCGCCGGCCCAGTTCGTGGGCCAGTGACGAGGTGAGGAAGTTGAGCCCCGCCTTGGCCAACCCGTAGAAGCCTGCGATGCCCATCCACGAGGCGGTTGACGACTGGTTCACGATGCTGCCGCCGCCGGCGTCTTCCATCGGTCCCATGACCGACCGGGTGCAGTGCAGGGCGCCCAGCAGGTTCACCTGCAGGAACCGGTCGAGGTAGCCGTAGTCGACGGTGGTGATCCCGGCCAGCTCCATGTCGCCGAAGATGGCGGCGTTGTTGACGAGGTGGTCGATGCGCCCGAAGGCGTCCACGGTCGCTGCGGCCATGGCGTCCGTGCTGGTGGGGTCGCCCACGTCGGTCGGCACGAACAGGGCGCTTTCTCCCAGGTCGTCGGCCACGGCCTGCCCGCGTTCGGCGTCCAGTTCGGCGATGACGACCCGGGCGCCCTCGGCGTGGAGGGCACGGGCGTAGGCCTCGCCGATCCCGCCGCCGCTGCCGGTGACGATGGCAACCCGTCCATCGAAGCGTGGACTCATGGGCGGACCCTTCCCCTGGGACGACATCGGCGCCTCAGGTTGTCGCGGGCGGGCCCGACCCGACGAATCCGGCGACTTGCGCCGACACCGACGCAACCGGTTGGGAGTCACACCCGAAGGCCTCACTAGGGTCGCGTCCGTGAGCGCCCAGGCACCCCCCGGCGAGCTCGTCTACAACCCGTACGCCTTCGCGGTCCACGACGACCCCTACGCCGTCTACGCCCGGCTGCGTGACGAGGCTCCCGCCTACTGGAACCCCGACCTGCGGTTCTGGGCGTTGAGCCGCTTCGACGACGTGCTCGAGGCGTTCCGCGACTTCGGGACCTTCTCGTCGACGGGTGGCGTGGCCCTCGAGAGCCGCCGGGACCGAAGCCGCGAGCGGCCGGCCTTCGAGCAGATGATCGAGATGGACCCGCCCGACCACACGGTGTTCCGCCAACTGGTGTCCCGGGTCTTCACAGTACGGCGCATGGCCGAGATGGAGGACGAGGTCCGCCGCATCGTGGCCGGGTACGTCGATGCGGTCGTCGAGCGGGGTGAGGCCGACCTGGTCGCAGACATCACCTCGCCGTTCCCGATGGACGTCATCTCGGCCGTGCTCGGGATCTCCGAGGCGGACCGACCGTTCCTGCGTCGCGTCGCCGACCAGGTCCTCGTGCGCGAGGACGGGTCGATACAGATGCCCCAGGTGGCGATGGAGGCGATGTTCGAGATGGTCGGCTACTTCCAGGAGGACCTGGACCGGCGACGCACCTCCCGCGGTGTGGGCCTCATCAGCGACCTGCTCGCCCTCGAGGTCGACGGGCGGGCGCTCACCGAGTCCGAGTTGCTCGGCTTCTGCGTGCTGCTGGTGATTGCCGGCCACGAGACCACGACCAAGTTGGTGTCCAACGCCGTCGAGGTTCTGTCCCGGCACCCCGGCCAGCGCGACGAGCTCGTCGCCGACCCGGACCTGACACCCGGTGCGGTCGAGGAGGTGCTGCGCTTCCACAACTCGACGCAGTACATGCACCGCACCCTCACCCGTGACCACGAGATGCACGGCGGGCAGATGCACGAGGGCGACTCGGTGCTGCTGCTGATCGGCGCCGCCAACCACGACGGGCGCGAGTTCGGACCGACCGCCGAGGACTTCGACCTCCATCGGCGACCCGACCGGCATCTGGCCTTCGGCTATGGCGCGCACTTCTGCCTCGGTGCGGCGTTGGCCCGCCTCGAGGGACGGGTGGCGCTCGAGGAGGTCCACCGACGCCTGCCCGACTACGAGGTCGACCACGACGCCAAGGTCCGGTTCCACAGCTCCAACGTCACCGGCTGGGCGAGCCTGCCGATCCGGTTCACGCCCGGGGGTGCCGCATGAGGGGCACAGCATGAGCGTCGGGTACGTGGGCCTGGGCCAGATGGGTTCGGCCATGGTCGGGCGGCTGCTCGACGTCGGCATATCGGTCACCGTGTTCGACCTCGACCCGGAGGCGGTCGAGGAGGCGGTCGCCGCCGGTGCGACCGCTGCAGCGTCCAGCGCCGAACTGACCGCCGTCGTCGACGTGGTCAGCGTCTGCGTCCCCGACGCCCACCACGTCGAGTTGGTGGTCGACGACCTGGCTGTCGGCGCCGCCGGGCGGGACGAAGCCCTGACCGTCCTGGTCCATTCCACGATCCACCCCGGAGCCGTCGCCTCGGCCCGGGAGTTGGCGGCCGGATGGGGTGGCAACCTCCACGACGTCTGCGTGGCCGGTGGGGTGGTGGCCGCCCGGGCCGGCGAACTCGTGCTCTTCGTCGGCGGGCGGGACGACCTGCCCCCTGCCGCCGCCGCACTGCTCGACAACTACGGCAGCCACGTCATCGCCGCCGGGCCGGTGGGCGCCGGTGCCGCCATGAAGCTGGCGTTCAACGTCATGACCTATGCCCAGTTCGCGGCGAGCGCCGCCGCCATCGGCATTGCGGAGGGCGCCGAGGTCGACACGGATGCACTCGTAGGCGCCTGGCGGCGCGTCGGGCAGTTGGGAGTCCTGACCGAGCGGTTCCTGCCGATCCTCGACCTGCCGGCCGGGTACCTCGTCGGAGCGAGCCGGGACCGCATGCAGTCGACCACCGACATCGCCCGCAAGGACCTGCGCCTCGCCGCCGAAATGTGCGCCGACGGGGACCTGCGTGCCATGGTCGAGGCGCTCGAACGGGCCATGCCGGAGGTCTTCGGCGTTGGCGACGAACAAGGAGGATCACCGTGAGCGACGAACACGACGACCGGTCGGCGTGGGAACGCGGCCTTGCCAAGATGCGCGAGGTCTACGGCGACGAGGTCCGGGAGGTCCCCGAGGGCCGCAGCGCCTTCAACGACGTGATGCTGCGGTCGTTGTTCGCCGAGGTCTGGGACCGTGACGTGCTGTCGTTTCGCGACCGCCGTCTGCTGGCCATGGGCGTGATCGCCGCCAACGGGGCGACGGACATCTGGGGGCTCCAGGCCCGGTCGGCGCTGGCCAACGGCGAGTTGTCGGCCGAGGAGCTGCGAGAGACGCTCGTTTTTTTGGCGCCCTACGCCGGCTACCCGAATGTGGCGCCGCTGGTGGGCGTGACCGAAAAGGCGATCGCCGGAGACGACGAGGGCTGACCCGCCCTGCGCCGGCTGAGTCCCGCCCTCAGTCCGGGCGGGCGTCGAACCTGATCTCGGAGTTGTCGATGTCGGGGTGGTCGAGGGCGACGGCGAGGGCCTCGGCCAGGGCACGCCCCACGTCGTCCACGTCCATCATCCCGCCGGGGATGCCGAGCCCCTGCCAGGCCTCGAGTGCCTCGCCCAGCCGCTCGGGTCGCATGTGGTCGGCGAACTCGGTCGGTGCGGTGTTGCCCATGACGATACGCACGAAGCGCCGGTCGGGGTGTTCGTGTCGCCAGACCCGGATGCACTGGTCGAGCGCCGCCTTGGTGGCGGAGTAGGTGGCGAACAGCGGGTTGGCGTCGTCGACGGTGCGCGACGAGACGAAGGCGGCGATGCCGTCCGGACCCAGGTGGTCGAGTGCTGCTGCTGCGGCCAGGTTGGCGCCGACCACGTTCACCCGGAAGACGTCGGTCCACGTGTCGGGGTCGGTTTCGACGAGGGGTTGGAGCACCCCGTAGCCGGCGACGTAGACCATGAGGTCGAGCCCGCCCATGGCGCCTGCGGCTGCGTCGGCCACCCGGCGGGCGTCGTCGGGGTCGGTGGCGTCGCCGGGGACGGCGTGGCCGGTGCCCATCTGGGCGACGAGTTCTTCGAGGCGGTCGGAGCGCCGGGCCGACACGGCGACCTGGCCGCCGCCGGCCGCCACGGCCTTCGCCAGCGCTGCACCGATGCCCGACGAGGCGCCGACGACGAGAACGCGTCGCCCCTCGAGTGGCCTGTCCATGGGATCAGCCTGCCAGCCGGCCCGGTCGGCGCCGCCATCCGGACCGGGTCACGTCGACCAGCGGCTGGAGGCGGTGAGTTCCTCGACGGGGAGGTAGATGTCGAACCGCTCGCGCATTGCGGCATCGACCTCTGGGGAGACGTGCGACGGGAAGTGCGTCGACAGGACGTCGTGCACGTGCAGGCGGGCCCGTTCGTCGACCGACGTGGCGCCGGCGTCGAACCAGTCGGCGGGGCTGAGCCGGTCGCCGACCTGCGGGTAGATGTATTCGGACTGCATGATGGCGAGCGTCTGGTCGGAGCCGAGGAAGTGGCCGTCCCCGTAGATGACCGATCCGATGGTTTCGACCGAGAGCTTGTCGGGGGTGATCTCGATGCCTCGCACCGTGCGGTTGATGGCGCCGAGCATGTCGTTGTCGATGACCAACGCCTCGTAGGAGCAGGCCAGGAGGCTGGCGAGCATGCCGGCCGACTCGTAGACGAGGTTGGCGCCGGCGTGTCCGGCGAGCGCAACGGTGAGGCCTTTTTCGTGGCCGGCCTGGTTGTCGGGGACCTTGGAGTCGGCCATTCCGGCGGCGACGCCGGACGGCAATCCGAGCCAGTTGGCCATCTGGGCGGCGGCGGCGTTGAGCACGGCCTCCTCGCCGGAGCCGCCGGTCATGGCGCCGGTGCGCAGGTCGGACACGAACGGCCACAGCCCCATGACACACGGGTGTCCGGGGTTCAACAGGTTGACGCAGGTGAGCGCCGACAGGCATTCGGCGAGTGCCTGGGCCAGCGATCCGGCCAGCGCCGCGGGCGAGGTGGCGCCCGCCTGGCCGGCGGAAAGCAGGTTGATGGGCATGCCGGTGCGCACCTGGGCGACCATCGAGCGGACGGCGTCCTCGGCGTAGCGCAGCGGTGGCACGACGAACGTGTTGTTGGCGACGCAGAAGGGTCGTTCGGCGAAGGCGCCGGGGCGGCCGAGGATCGTGTCGTACATGTCGACGACCTCGTGCACGTGCTCGGGCTGGAAGAACGACGTGCCGATCGGCTTCGTGGTGCCCATGGCGATGGCGTAGGCGGTGTTGACGTCGAGGTCGTGGGCCTCGACCATGTCGCGGGCCACGAGGGTGCGGACGTGGAAGTGGATGTGCTCGAGCGTGTCGACGAGGCGGGCCACGTCGTAGATGTCCCGGAGGTCGGAGGGCCTGTGCTTCCGGGTCTCGTGGTCCCAGACGGAGACGGCGGCGCCGGCGGTGCCGAAGTGGACCCGGTCGCCGCCGACCTCGATGGAACGGTCGTCGTCGAGGCCGTGCCAGGTGAAGGACTTGGCGGCCATGCCGATGATCTCCTCGACGAGGCTGCGTGGGAAGTGGAGGCGCCCGTCGTCGTCGAGCCAGCCGCCGGCGGGGACGACGACCTCGGTGAATTCGGGGATGGGTCCGCCGATGCCGTATTCCTCGAGGAGGGTGAGGGCGGTCTCGTAGACGGTGCGGCACTCGCTGTCCGTGAGGGGTTGGTACCTGCCGCCGGCCTGGCCGGGGTGGACGGCCTTCTCCTCTTCAGTGGGTCCGGCGGCCCGGGCGGCGACCCGGGCGGCCCGTCCGCCGGCCCGTCCGCTGCGCCTTGGGGTGGGGTTGTCGCCCATCGTGTCCTCCTCAGGTCCGGAGTCGTTCGTTGGCCGGGTCGTGGGCCGGTGCGTCGAGGACGGTGGCCGTGTGGCGCTCGTTGAAGAGCCGGATCTCGAAGGTCGAGCCGGGGGTGGCATGGCAGGGCGCCACGTAGGCGAAGCAGAGGCTCCGGTTGACGGTGTGGCCCCAGGTGCCGCTGGTGGTGACGCCCATGACGGCGTCGTCGCCGGGGGCGAAGCAGGGTTCGTTGCCTCGGCAGTCGGAGTCGGTGGTGTCGACCTCGGCGTAGACGAGGATCATGTCGAGGCCGGAGTTGTCGGCGCCGGCCTGCTCACGGCGGCCGATGACGGCGTCGCGTCCGAGAAACTCGCGGTCGAGGTCCACGAACCGGCCGAGATCGGCCTCGACGGGCGTGATCTCGGTGGTGAGCTCGTTGCCCCAGGCCTTGTAGGCCTTCTCGATGCGCATGGTGTTCATGGCGTAGGCACCGAAGTGGACCATGCCGTGTGGTTCTCCGGCGGCGACGAGGGCGTCGTAGAGATCGGGCATGCAGTCGATGGGGTGGTGGAGCTCCCAGCCGAGTTCTCCCACGTACGACACCCGCAGGGCGATGCAAGCGACGCCGGCCACGTCGATCTCCCGGCCGGTCAGCCAGGGGAAGGCGTCGTTGCCGAGGTCGGCGTCGGTGAGCGGGGCGAGCACATCGCGTGCCCGTGGTCCGGTGACGGCGAGGATCCCGTAGGCACCGGTGACGTCGTGGACGTCGACGTCCTCGCCGGGCTGGATGTGCTGGACCAGCCAGTCCTCGTCGTGGGTCTCGCCGGCCACCGCCGAGTTGAGGTAGAAGCGCGGTTCGCCGTCGTCGGGGTGGAGGCGCGTGATGGTCATCTCGCCTTCGATTCCACCCGACGAGGTGAGCATGTGCACGAGGCGCAGGCCCCCCGGGCGGGCGGGCAGCCGGTTGGCCGAGAGGCGGTCGAGCAGTGCGGCGGCGTCGTCGCCGGCCACGAAGAACTTGGCGAAGGCGGTCAGGTCGACGATCCCGACCCGGTCGCGCACGCCGCGGCACTCGTCGGCGACGATGTCGAAGGCGTTTGAGCGCCGCCAGTTGTATTCCTCGGGTTCGCCGAAGTAGCGGGGGCGTTCCCAGCCCCAGACGTCCTGCCACTGGGCGCCGAGGGCGTCGAGCCGGTCGTAGATGGGCGTCATGCGCATCGGGCGGCCGGCGGGGCGGTATTCGCCGGGCATGCGCACCTGGTACATCTCGTGGTACTCGTCGATGGACTTGTCGACCGAGTAGCCGAGGGTGGCCCAGGGGCCGAAGCGGCGGGGGTCCATCTCGCGGACGTTGACCTCGGTCTGGCCGTGGACCATCCACTGGGCGAGGTACTTGCCGGCGCCGGGGCCCTGCGTGATGCCGATCGAGGCGCCGACGCACATCCAGTAGTTGCGCAGGCCGGGGGCGGGGCCCATGAGGAAGCCGCCGTCGGGGGTGTGGGTGATGGGGCCGGAGATGGTCTGCTTGATGCCGGCCTCGCCGAAGACGGGGATGCGCTCGGCGGCCAGTTCGAGCCACGGCATGAGGACGTCGTGGTCGGGCGGGGTGAGGTGGAAGTGGAGGTCCCAGTCGATGCCGTCGGTGCCGTAGGTGGTGGCGTCGGCCCGTTCGTAGGGGCCGACGAGGAGGCTGTCGATCTCGCGGCGGTAGTAGCACGACGACCGGGGGTCGCGGACGACGGGCATCTCGTGTTCGCAGGCGGCCATGGCGGGGAGCGACTCGGTGATGAGGTACTGGTGGATCAGCGAGACGATCGGGACGTCGAGTCCGACCATGGCGCCGACCTGGGGTCCGTAGTGGCCGGCGGCGTTGACGACGTGGTCGGCCACGATCCGGCCCTTGTCGGTGACGACCTCCCAGCGGCCGTCGGGCAGGGGGTTGACGTCGGTGACGAGGGTGTGGCGGGCGATGGTGGCGCCGAGTTGGCGGGCGCCGGCGGCCATGGCGTTGGTGGTGCCGGTGGGGTCGGCCCATCCGTCGTGGGGGGTGTGGAACCCGAAGACGACGTCGGAGGTGTCCTCGATGAGCGGGGCCAGTTCGCGGATCTCGTCGGGTCCGATGAGGTGCGACTCGATGCCGATGAGTTCGAGGACGCCCTGGACGTAGCGGTACCACTCGGCCTGTTCTGCGTTGACGGCGAGGCGGACGGCGCCGCAGCCGTGCCAGCCGGGGGAGAGGCCGGTCTCGGCTTCGAGGGTCTTGTAGAGGTTCGTGGCGTCGAGGTGGACCTTGGCCATGTTGAGGCTGCCGATGAAGTGCGGGATGAGTCCGGCGGCGTGCCAGGTGGAGCCGGAGGTGAGCTCTCCCTTCTCGACGAGGAGGGTGTCGGTCCAGCCCTCGTGGGCGAGGTGGTAGAGGAGCCCGGTGCCCATGGCGCCGCCTCCGATGATCACGCACTGCGCCTCGTCGCGCACGGCGTACCCCTCTTCTACTTGTGGGTGGTTGGTCTGTTCCAATGAGTGGAACGTTCCGGTGACTGGTGATCTATGCTAGCCGCGTGCAGTCGATCGAGCGAACGTTCGGGGTGTTGCGGGCCGTTTCGGCCGGCGGCGGCTCGGTGGGCGTCTCGGAGGTGGCCCGGGCGACCGGCCTGGCCAAGTCGACGTGTTCGCGCATCCTCGCCAGCCTGTCCGAACTCGGCATCGTCGAGCGGATCGACGACTCCGGCCGCTTCGTGATCGGCGCCGGCCTGGTCTCCCTGGCCGGTTCGGGGGCCTCGCCGTCCTCCCTGCGGGAGCTGGCCCGGCCGGAACTGCTGGGCATGGCCGACCGGCTGGGCGAGTGCGCCGGCCTCGCCATGCCCGACGGCCGCGACGGCCTCTACGTCGACCAGGTGCCGGGCCCCGGCCACGTGCAGGTCACCGACTGGACCGGCCACCGGTTCCCGCTCCACACGATCGCCGCCGGCCAGGCCCTGATGGGCGGCTGGTCGGACACCGACGTCGCCGC
>JARQPW010000004.1 GCA_029577135.1 Acidimicrobiales bacterium | reverse complement strand
TTCCGCCAACAACAACCACCACCCTTCCGCCAACAACAACCACCACCCTTCCGCCAACAACAACCACCACCCTTCCGCCAACAACAACCACGACCACCACGACCACCACGACCCTCCCGGCCACGCCGATCGCATTCGGAGACGGGGAGGTCGCCCGCATCGTCGTCACCGGCGATTCCGTCACGGATCAGTGGATCCCCCACCTGGCGGACCTGCTCGGCGACGCCGCCGAGGTCGTCGACCGTGCACACGGGGGCACTGCCCTGTGTGACTGGTTCGAGGAACAGGGAACCGACATCAGCCTCGAGCGCCTCGCCGACTGGCGCCCGCACGTGCTCGTCGTCGATCACAGCGGAAACGCGTTCACCGAGTGCATCGCCGACCACGTCGGCGCCGACTACTACCTGAAGTACCGGATCGACGCCGAGTACGCGATCGGCCTGGCGGCCCAGACCGACACCCGCGTGCTGTTCGTCGCCCAACCGGTCTCCCGGACCGAGAAGGCGGCCGGGACCCACGACGTGTTCGCCGGCCTTCCGGAATCCTTTCCTGACGGATCCGTCCGCCATGTCTCCACCTGGCCGGTGCTGTCCCCCGACGGCCGATTCGTCCAGGAATCGACCTGTGCCGCCCACGAACCCGGGTGCGTCGACGGCAGCGGGTTCCTCCGGTCACCGCCACCAGGCGGGCACCTCGAGCCCCTCGGCGCCTGGCGCTACGCCCTGCTGGTTGCCGAGGAACTGGTGGCTGCAGGCTGGCTGTCCGCCGACGCGGTCAGTCGGGACTGAGCCAACCGCTGGCGCCGATAACCGCTCGGGCAGCGTCGGCACCCTCCTCGAGGAGCAGGTCGGTATCCCCGAAGTCGAGGTCGAGGCCGCCGCCCGGGTCCGGCAGTTGAATGTGCAACACATCGATGTCTGCGGGAACGTCGAACCATTCCTGTCGGGTGAGCTCCGTCGTGGCGGCCCGGAAGCCCGTCATCATGAGCGTGAGCGCCGTCTGCCTCTCCGGCGGGAGGAAGTCGGCCGCCACGTCGAACACGACCAGCCGGGTGGGTCGGAGCGTGACCGCGTAGCGCAACGGAATGTTGGAGAGCACGCCACCGTCGAGGTGGAGGTCACCGTCCGTGAGCGGCACCGCCGGGAAGACGCCGGGGATGGCGGCCGAGGCACACAGGATGTCGACCGACGGACCGGCGCTCCACCAGCACAGGCGACCAGTGGAGGCCGCTGTGGTCCCCACGTGGATCGGCAGCAGCGTGTCCCCCAGGTCGGCGACCGGCACGTTCTCCTCGATCAGCTTTCGGAGCCGTTCGCCGGTGTCGAAGCCGGGTCGGCCACGGAGGATCGACACCAGGGTGCGCAGCGTCCCGCCCCGAACCGGCGGGTTGGCAGCCACCTCCCTCCAGACCTCCTCGAGCATGTCGACCTGGGCCAGTGACGGGTCGTTGGCGATGGGCAGCCCGTTGAGCGCACCTGCCGACACGGCGACGACGGCGTCGGGGAAGATGCCGGCCGTCAGGACCTCGCGCAGCATCCCCACCTGGGCCGCACCCCGGACCGCTCCACCCGACATGACGAACACCGTGCGCTGCTCGCGTTTCCGAAGGCGCTGTGGGAGCCGATGCCGAAGACGCGACAGCCGGGACATGCCGGGAGTCTGGCACGACGACGGCTTCGCCCCGACCCGGGCGACGGCTACCGTCGCCGCCGTGCCCGTCGTCCACCTCGACCCCGTCCATCTGGCCACGACCTCCGACCGCTACTCGGGGGCGGGACACCCGATGCGCGCCGTGACCCGCTCCATCGCCTTCGAGGGAACCTGGGACGACGATCGATCGACGCTCGTCCAGGGGATCTTCGACGACCTGGCGCCGGATTGGACCGCGACCCGTGACGGGCCGGGGCGGGCGCTGCCGCTGCTCGACGCCCTCGACCGTGGTGGGGTCGCCGGGGGGACGGCCATCGATCTCGGGTCCGGTACCGGCCTCGTCTCCGGGCACCTCCAGGAACACTTCGACCGGGTCGTGGAGGTCGACCTCTCGTTCGAGATGCTCCGACACGCCATCGCCGATTCTCCCAGGGTCAACGCCGATGCCGCCCGCCTCCCCCTGCCGACCGGGGTCGCCGACGCACTGGTCCTGATGAACATGTTCCTCTTCCCCGTAGAGGTCGCCCGTTGCCTCGCCCCTTCGGGTGCCATCGTGTGGGTGAACAGCCGTGCCGAGGACACCCCGATCCACCTCAGCGCCGACGAGGTCCTCGAGTCGCTCACGACGGCGGGAACCGGCGACTGGTCGGGCGTGGCCTCACGGGCCGGCGAGGGGTCCTGGTGCGTCCTGCGGCGCTGCTGACCGGTTGACGCGCCGAAGTTTGCAGCGCGTGCCGACCCGGTTACCCTCTCCGGGTTCCGGTCAACCGGTCGGTACACAGATTCCACGAAAGCAGTCCTGCAATGCCCACCGGCACCGTGAAGTTCTTCAACAACGAAAAGGGTTACGGGTTCATCTCCCGTGACGGAGAGGACGACGTCTTCGTCCACTACTCCAACATCGAGGGCAGCGGCTTCCGCAGCCTTGACGAAGGCCAGGCCGTCGAATTCGAGGTCGGCGCCGGCCGCAAGGGCCCCGAGGCCCTCAACGTCCGCAAGGTCTGAGCGGACACTCCCGGCTCAGCCGGGAACCACGGCGCCGGCTCCGGCGGGCGCCGACAACCTCCGGAGCGCAGTCAGCGCGACGACGTACGCCAACAGGCCGAGCACCAGCACGGCCCGAAACCCGAACGTCATCGAGAGGATCGTGGTCAGCACCGACCCGATCACCGAGCAGAAGCCGTTGACGGCCCACGCCCACGCCACATAGGTCGGACCTTCCGCGCCCAGGCGGCCGACGACCCGCAGCCCCAGAGGCATGAACAGGCCGAGCACGACCCCGAGCGGTGCGAGCAGCACGAGCGTCGCCATGACGCGCACGATCAGCGGGCTGGGCAACAACGCATCGGTGAGCGGCCCTACCCCCAGCAGGTAGACCGCGGTCAGCAGCGCCAGGGCTGTTCCAGCCTCGAGGCGGAGTCGGGGTCGACCGGCGAACCGTCCACTCAGGGTGGCACCGACGCCTGTGGACACGAGCAGCGCCGCCAGGGTCACGGTCAGCGAATAGGTCGGGTACCCGAGTAGCAGGGTCAGCCGCTGGATCAGGGCGATCTCGAACAGCATGAAGCCCAGGCCCAGGGATCCGAAGTAGACGCCCGAGGTGAGCTTGCGCGGCAGTGCCTGCCACGCCCGCCGGACCGCCAAGAACGGCAGCAGGAGGAACACCGCGGCGAACACCAATGCGATCCCGAGCAGGAACAGCAGCAGGCGCTCCCCGATTGCGTCTTCGGGGTCGACGAGGGCATCGACGTCGGCGAACAGGTCGGCAGCAACGAAGGAGAATCGGGTGAAGTGCCAGAAGAACGGTGCATCGTCGTGGATTGCGTACACCATGTAGGAACCCGGACACGCTGAGTACCGGGCGTCGTCAGACCCCGAAGCGGTCGCCGTGACGCACGTGCCGACCACGGCACCCGGCACGTATTCCACGGTCC
The DNA here is from genome assembly GCA_029577135.1 of Acidimicrobiales bacterium. Classification (GTDB taxonomy): domain Bacteria; phylum Actinomycetota; class Acidimicrobiia; order Acidimicrobiales; family MedAcidi-G1; genus S20-B6. Next base: position 90,121 of record JARQPW010000004.1, on the reverse strand, counting down.
CGCCCTCGAGGGACAGCACCTTCTGCGAGAACCGTTCGATCTCCTCCGTGGTGAACGCCGTCTGCTTGATGACGATCGTCGCCAGCTCGACGTGGGCGTCAGACGTTCTGGCCACCATCAGGTGGAGTCCCGGATCCTGCACCCCGATCTCCCGTAGTGCCGCACGTGCGGTGTTGAGGTAGCGCCGTGTCCGGTTCGGCTTGGCGTCGAAGTCGAACTCCCCGAACTGGGCGACGATCAGGCCCCGCTCGCTGAGGTGCTGGAGCGACTCGACCAGCATCTCGACGGTGTAGAGGTAGCTCTCCGACAACACGAACGCCCCCGAGGAGGCGGCGTTGGTCGCTGCGTAGCTGTCCGGGGCCACGAACCAGATGAGGTCGAACGCGTCGTTGCTGCGGGCCAGGTGCGTGCGCCCGTCGGCGGTCACGAGGTGCACCTCGGGGTCGTCGACGAGGTTGCCCGAGTACTCCCGGTAGCGGCCCTCGAGCAGCCCGGTGGTCACCGGGTTCAACTCGACGGCGTCGATGCCCGTCGCCCCGAAGTAGCGCGAGGCCAGGATCTCGTGCCCCCCTGCCGAACCGATGATCAACTCCCGGTCCGGTGGCTCGCGGAGCACGCTGAACGGCAGCGAGCGGACGTCCCCCTTGAAGTCCGCCAGCGCGGAGAGGTCTCCGTCGAAACCGATGATGTTCGAGCCCACGAGGCCATCGTGGTACAGGATGTGGCGCCCGAAGACCTCGCTCCCGACGTCGACTCGGAAGACCGGGCCCCATCCGGTGTGTTCGACGTCGACACCGCCGATGTGCTTGCTGCTCTCCGTCGTGATCGAGGGCAACGCTCCCAGGGTGGGAAGCAGGAGCGCCACGATGCCGACCGCACCGGCGACTCTCCGGAGTGCGGCGTTGGGATCCCCCAGCAGCCCTGCGACCGCTGCGAGCAGCGCTGCGGCCAGGTACACGGCGGCCGGCGGTCCGATCGTGGCGTGGAGTGGCACGGCAATGGCGCAGGCCAGGCCGGCGCCGAACAGGTCGGCTGCGTAGAGGCGCCCGACCCGCTCCCGGCGACGGCTCAGCAGCGACGAGACGAACACCCCGATCGCCACGAACGGCAGGAAGAGGGCGAGGCACACCAGACCGAGCCGTCCAGAGTTGAGCACCGCCGCACCCGACGTGTACTCCCAGAGGGCCACCGTGTCGAGCGGCATCCGGGCCACGACGACGTACCCCAGTCCGGTGGCGACCGAACCGACCAGGGCCGACCGGGCCAGCACACGTTCGAGGGGCGCCTCCCGCAGCCTTCGTGACACGGCCAGCAGGACCCCACCGGTGCCGAGCCCCAGCAGGGCCAGCCCGATCACAAGGTAGGTGAAGTAGTAGAAGAGCTTGAACGAGACGACCCGGGTGTAGGCGATCTCGATGAGCAGGCCTGCGAGGCTGACGAGTGCGATGCCGACGTCGTGGCGACTGTCTCTGGAGGAGGTTCGACTCGGTGGCCCCGACACGGAGGCCGACCCTAGTCCCGCACCCTCGCTGCCCCGGGAGTTACCGAACGGGGAGCCGGCAGGTAGTAGATTCGCATCGTGTCCTCCCCCACCGTGTGGCCTTCCATCCGCTGCAGGGACACACGAGCCCTCATCGACTTCCTCGTGGCCGCCTTCGGCTTCGAGGAGCAGTTCAGCGTCCCCGGCGAGGACGGCAAGGGCATCATCCATGCGCAGATCCGGTGGCCGGACGGCGCTGGGGTGATGCTCGGCGATGCCGAAGTGGGTGACGCCCTCCACCTCGCCCTCCCGTTCGGCCCGGTCAGCATCTATGTGGTGACCGACCAGCCCGATGCCCTCCACGACCGGGCCGTGGCCGCCGGCGCCACTATCGCCAGAGGCCTCCGTGATGAGGAGTACGGCTCCCGGGGCTTCTCCGCCACCGACCCCGAGGGGAACTTCTGGAGTTTCGGCACGTATTCCGGCGAGTAGGCAGCGGGGCCGATCGGCTGCAACAGTGAGGCGGTGCCAGACCCCACGAACGACGACCTGCGCCTCCTCTGGGACGGCTTCTGCGACGACCTGAAGGCCGGTGCCGACCACGTCCTCGACCCGGATCGGCCCGGAGACGCGACCGACCGGGTTGAGGGACTCCGACTCCTCCTCCGCTCCCTCACACGGGGTGTGGGCAGGACGCTCGAGGGCGGCGACCACGAGTACCCCGAACTCTCCTGGGTGCACCCGATGAAGTTCGGCCAGGACAACCCGGACGGCCTCTATCAGGCGGCCGGCGTGGACCTCTCGAACACGTACCGCCTGTCCGGCAACCTCGGCTCCGTCCGCTACCTCGGGCTCAGCCTCATGAGCTTCGACTTCGACAGCGGGCCCATCGAGCAACTCCTGAACCTCAACGGCGACCAGTTGGGAGCCGATGCCGACGGCGACTTCAGCGTCGTCTTCTCGTCGGAACCACCTCCTTCGGTGGTCGACGACGAAAACTGGTTCCAACTCCCAGCGAAGCGCTCCAACCTGATGGTTCGACAGTTCTTCGGCGACTGGGAGCACGAGGTACCCGCCGACCTGCACCTCGAATGCCTCGACCCCGGTCCCCCCGTGAGCCGACTCGACGCGGAGGGACTGTCCAACGGCCTCCGCCAACTGCTGCGCCTGAGCGTCGACATCCCGGCGTTCTGGGCCGACTTCGGGCGCTCACACCTCGAGCGGGGCGAGGTCAATGGCTTCGGGCACGTCGCAGCGACCCCGGAGAACACGGTGTCCAAGGGCGGCAGTCCCGACCAGGCCTACGGTCAGTGCTGGTGGCGGGTCGCAGAGGACGAGGCCCTGCTCTACGAGGTCGAGGTCCCCGGATGCGCCTATTGGGGAGTCCAGTTGGGTGACGTCTGGTACCAGTCCCTGGACTGGGTGAATCGGCAGTCCAGCCTCAACGGGCAACAGGCGGTCGTGGGCGACGACGGGGTGTTCCGGGCCGTGGTCTCCCATCGGGACCCCGGCATCGCCAACTGGCTCGACACCACCGGCGCCACCCAGGGCTGCATCACCTACCGGTGGAACCAGGCGACCAGCTTCCCGGTGCCGACCCTCGAACTGGTGCCCTTCGACGAACTCGGTCGGCACCTCCACCCGGAGACCCCGCGGGTCACCCCGGAGGAACGCTCCGACCTGCTGCGCCGCCGCCGACGTGGAGCGTTGCGGAGGTTCCGCAGATGACGGCCAGCCGGCCCTCCCTCTCGGTCCAGGTGGTCACCTTCGCCACCGATGACCCCGGCGGTTGGGACGCCATGGTCGACCGGGCCGTCGCCGCCGACGTTGCAGGCATGGACAAGCTCGTCGTTTCGGACCACGTGGCATTCGGCGGGAACCTCGGGGCCTACGCCGACCCGTCCCTCGGAGGCACCGAGGGCGGTCGACAGCCCACCGGCCCGGACGGTCACTGGCTCGAGCCCCTCACCGTGCTCACCTACCTGGCCGCCCACACCCGGCGGATCAGGCTCGGCACGTCGATCCTGCTGGCGGCACTGCGACGGCCCCTAGTGCTCGCCAAGGCGGCGGCCACCCTCGACGTCCTGTCCGGTGGACGCCTCGACCTCGGTGTCGGCGTCGGTTGGCAGGAGGAGGAGTACGGGGCCGCCGGCCTCGACTTCGCCGGGCGGGGCCGCCTCCTCGACCACACCCTCGAGGTCTGCCAGGCCCTCTGGCGCGAGGAGCGCGCCGACTACACCTCGGACGAGTTGGCCTTCGAAGGCATCCATGCCATGCCCAAGCCCCTCCAACCGGGTGGCGTGCCGATCTGGGTGAGCGGTTCGGTCAACCCCCGGGTGGCCCGCCGGATCGCGGCGTTCGGAAGCGGCTGGATCCCGTGGGGGCCGGCCATGGCCGATCCGGCCACGGGCATCGCCCGGATGCGTGAACAACTCGACCGCATCGGCCACGACCCGACCGGCCTGCAGGTCACCGGTTCGATCCCGGTCGTCCGGGACGACGACGGCGTCGACCTCGCAGCCACGATGGCCGGCGCCCCGGCCCTGATCGCAGCCGGCGTCACCGACTGTCGGATCGGGGTCCGGGTACCCGCCGTACGGGAGGCGGCCACCGAGTACCTCGCCACGGTGGTCGATGCCTTCGACTCGGCGACCGGAAGGGTGACGCAGTGAAGCTGGGCCTGTTCGGCATCAACATGGGCGGCCTCGCCGACCCGGAGTCCATGGCCCGGGTGGCCGTCGCCGCCGAGGAGGCCGGCTTCGAGTCGGTCTGGACGGGCGAGCACCTCGTCGCCGCCAGCCCCCGCACACCTCCCTCGCCGGTCCGGCCCGACACCCACTTCGTCGACCAGGTCGCCTCGCTGTCCTTCCTCGCCGCCCACACCACGACCCTGCGCCTGGGGACCGGCATCGTGATCCTCCCCCAGCGCTCGCCGGTGGTCCTCGCCAAGGAGTTGGCATCGCTGGACGTGCTCTCGGGTGGCCGTCTCGAGTTCGGCATCGGGGTCGGCTACGTGCCCGTCGAGTTCGAGGCCGTGTCCGTGCCCTTCGAAGAGCGTGGTGCCCGCACCGACGAGCACCTCGACGCGCTTCGGGCACTCTGGCGGGGCGACCTCGAGTTCGAGGGCCGCTTCACCTCCTGGCACGGCGCCGAGGCCCATCCCCGCCCCGTCCAACCCGGCGGGCCACCGGTGCACGTCGGGGGCGGCTCGGCGGCCACCTGGCGACGTGCCGTCACGAAGGGCAACGGCTGGTACGGGTTCGCCGTCACGCCCGACTTCGTCGAGAAGGCCCTGGCCTCCCTGGCAGAAGCCGCCGAGACGCACGAGCGACCGACCGGGCTGGGCGACCTCCAGATCAGCGTGTCCCCCGCCGAGCCGGTCGACCGGGACCTGTGCCGGCGCTACGAGGACCTCGGCGTGGACCGGATCATCGTCGTCCAGGACTTCCGGGCGATGTCGGGCGGCCCCGACCCCGGGGCGGCCGATCGGGCGATCGCCGGGCTCGAGGCGTTGGCCGCCGAACTTGACCTGTCCTGACCGTTCAGGCGAACCGGCTGCGGTTGGCGGCGACCCACCGGTAGACGGGGCCGCCCAGCCAGACGAGGGGCGGCACGCCGATGGCCCTGCCCACGAGCCCCCAGCCACCACCGAGCTCCCGGAGCACCCGGGCCACGGCCCGATGGCCCGATAGCCGCTCACCGTCGGCCACCCACCAGACGGCGACCGCCACCTCGGCGGGCGTCAGGCCCAGGCGGTCGGGGTCGAGGTCGGCTGATGGCGCCATCGGCACCTCGCCCCGGGCCGCCACCCAGTCGGCGCAGCGTCGGCAGAACCCACACTCCCCGTCGTAGACCATCACACGTGGATGATCGCACGGCGGTGTGCTTGACTCGGTGCTTCACCGAACGACCGACAGGGGACGAAGCAATGGCCGACGACTACTCCAAGGTTCTGCTGGACGAATCCGAGATGCCGACACGGTGGTACAACGTCATTCCGGACCTTCCGGAGCCCCCTCCTCCCCCACTCCACCCCGGCACGCTCGAGCCGATCGGCCCCGACGACCTGGCGCCGCTCTTCCCGATGGCGCTGATCCTCCAGGAGGTCAGCGGCGAGTCGTACATCGACATCCCCGGCGAGGTGCTCGACATCTACCGGCTGTGGCGCCCCAGCCCCCTGCTTCGGGCCCGTCGCCTCGAGAAGGCGCTCGAAACCCCCGCCAAGATCTTCCTCAAGTACGAGGGCGTCAGCCCGGCCGGCTCGCACAAGCCCAACACCGCGGTTCCGCAGGCGTTCTACAACGCCCAGGAGGGGGTCAGGCGCCTGACCACCGAGACCGGCGCCGGCCAGTGGGGCTCGGCACTGGCCTTCGCCACCGCCCAGTTCGGCCTCGAGTGCGAGGTCTGGCAGGTGCGGGCCTCCTACGACCAGAAGCCCTACCGGCGCACGATGATGGAACTCTGGGGCGCCACGGTGCATCCCAGCCCGTCCGACCTGACCGAGTCCGGCAGGGCCGTGCTGGCCGCCGACCCGGACAGCCCGGGCAGCCTCGGGATCGCAATCTCTGAGGCCGTCGAGCAGGCCGTCCAGCGTGAGGACACCCGCTACTCCCTGGGCAGCGTCCTCAACCACGTGCTCCTGCACCAGACGATCATCGGCGAGGAGGCGCTGCTCCAGATGGCGAAGGTCGGCGAGACTCCCGACCTGCTGGTCGGTTGTACCGGTGGCGGATCGAACTTCAGCGGCCTCTCGTTCCCGTTCCTGCGGGAGAAGCTGGCCGGGCGCATGAACCCGACCATCCGGTGCGTCGAGCCGGCCTCGTGCCCGTCCCTCACCCGGGGCGAGTACCGCTACGACTTCGGCGACACCGGACAGCTCACGCCGCTCGTCAAGATGCACACACTGGGGCATTCGTTCATCCCCGATCCGATCCACGCGGGCGGCCTCCGCTACCACGGCATGTCCCCGCTGGTCAGCCACATCTACGAGTTGGGGCTCGTCGAGGCCGAGTCGATCCACCAGAACGAGTGCTTCGCCGCGGCGCTGCAGTTCGCCAAGGCGGAGGGCATCGTCCCGGCTCCCGAGCCGACGCATGCCATCGCCGCCGCCATCCGCGAGGCGCTGCGCTGCAAGGAGTCCGGCGAGGAGAAGGTGATCCTGACCGCACTGTGCGGCCACGGCCACCTCGACCTGGCGGCCTACGAGCAGTACCTGGCCGGCGAACTCGTGGACTACGACTATCTGGAGGAGAAGGTGGCCGAGGCCATGGCGAAGGTTCCGGTGCTCCCCTGACCGGGGAGGCGGGCTACAGCACCACGACGGAGCGGATCACCTCGCCGCGCTCCATGCGATGGAAGGCCTCCTCGACCTGGTCGAGGTCGATCGTCTCGGAGACGAAGCGGTCCAGGTCGAGGCGCCCCTGCAGGTAGAGGTCGATCAGCATAGGGAAGTCGCGCTCCGGCAGGCAGTCGCCGTACCAGGACGACTTGAGCGTGCCGCCGCGGCCGAACACCTCGATCATCGGCAACTCGATTTTCATCGTCGGGTTGGGCACTCCGACCAGGACGACGGTGCCGGCGAGGTCACGGGCGAAGAAGGCCTGTTCGTAGGTCTCGGGGAGGCCGACGGCCTCGATGGCCACGTCGACGCCGTTGCCGTCGGTCAGCGCCCGGACGGCCTCGATCGGGTCCTCGCGGCTGGAGTCGACGGTGTGGGTGGCGCCGAACTCCCTCGCCAGGTCGAGCTTCCTGGCATCGATGTCGATGCCGATGATCGTGTGCGCTCCGGCCAGCCGGGCGCCGGCGATCGCCGCGTTGCCCACGCCGCCGCAGCCGAAGACGGCGACCGAGTCGCCCCGACCGACGCCGCCGGTGTTCATGGCTGCGCCGAGGCCCGCCATGATCCCGCAGCCGACGAGGCCTGCGGCCTCCGGGCTGGCGGCCGGATCGACCTTGGTGGCCTGTCCGGCGGCGACGAGTGTCTTCTCGGCGAAGGCACCGATGCCGAGCGCCGGCGAGAGCTCGACCCCGTCGAGGGTCATCTTCCGGATGGCGTTGTGGGTGTCGAAGCAGTACCAGGGGCGCCCCCGCCTACAGGATCGGCACTCACCGCACACGGCGCGCCAGTTCAGGATGACGAAGTCGCCGGGTGCCACGTTGGTGACGCCGTCGCCGACCTCCTCGATGATTCCGGACGCCTCGTGCCCGAGCAGGAACGGGAACTCGTCGTTGATGGCACCCTCGCGGTAGTGCAGGTCGGTATGACAGACGCCGCAGGCGAGGATCGTCACGAGGACCTCACCGGGCCCCGGGTCCGGCACCTCGATGGTCACGAGCGAGACCGGCTCGCCCTTGGCCCTGGCAACCACGGCCCGAACGCTGTGCGGCATCTTGCGCCTCCCTGACGTTGCTCCAGCGGGCGGCACGCTAACACTCCCGTTCTGCGGGGGTCATCCTCCCTTGGCGAACCGGTCCCTCGTCACCGCCCGGTCGACCTTGCCACTGGAGTTCCGGGGGAGCGCTTCGAAGACGACGCGCCGCGGGTAAACGAAACGGGCCAGGTGCTCCCGTGCCAGCAACCGCAATTCGTCGGCGAGGTCCGTGCTCTCCTCCCAGCCCGGGCCCAGTTCGACGACCGCCACGGGGCGGTCGCCGAGCACCGGGTCGGGTTCGGCGAAGACGCACACCTCCGCCACGCACGAATGTGCCCGGAGGACGGCCTCGACCTCCTCCGGACCGACGAGCTGGCCGGAGACCTTCATGGCCTGGCCCATGCGGCCCAGGTACCAGAGATAGCCGTCCTCGTCGAGGCGTCCCCGATCGCCGGTGAGGCACCAACCGTCGACCAGCCGCTCCCCGGTCGCCTCGGGACGACCCCAGTAGCCGAGCATCGCGATCGGGTCGTCGGCCGACGAGGCGATCTGGCCCTCCTCCCCCACGGCAACCGGTCGGAGGTCGTCGTCCAGGATCGCCACCTGTCGCCCGGGCACGAGGCGGCCGACGGCGCCCTCGGGGGTCGGGTACAACGCATTGCAGCCGGCGGCGATGTGGCTGGTCTCGGTGAGGCCGTAGTCGTCGTTGACGCCGACGCCGAAGAGCCGGGCCACCTCCCGGCCGAACCCGGGGGGCAACGGGTCGCCCCCTGTGCAGATGGCCCGGAGGCTGGTCGACGGCGGATCGTCCGGGGGCTCGAGCACGAGCCGACGGAGTACCGCCGTTGCGAGGAAGGCCCGGGTGACGCCCATGGTGGCGAGCGTCCGGTGGACGCGCTCCGTGGAGAAGCGGCCGGGCGTGGCGACGACGGGGCAGCCGAAGTGGAGCGCCGGCAGGACAAGGTCGCCGAGGGAACCCTGCCAGGCCCACACCGAAGGGGTCCAGTAGACGTCGTCCTCGTCGGGGGCGAGGTCGAACATGAGCTGGAAGCCGGGCAGGTGGCCGAGGAGCAGGCGGTGCCCGTGGAGGACCCCCTTCGGGGGGCCGGTCGATCCCGAGGTGTAGAAGAGCAGCGCCGGGTCGTCGGGCGCGGTCTCGACAGGTTCGGCAGGTGCAGCCTCGAGGAACTCTCCAGGAAGCCCACCGTCGCCCCCGACGGTGACGAGGTGGGCGACCTCTCCGTGGAGGGCGTCGAGGTCGCGGCCCTCGGCGATCAGCACCCGGGCCCCGCTGTCGCGCAGTCGGTAGGCGACCGCCTCGGCGGCGAAGGACGGTGGGATCGGCACGGCGATGCCGCCGAGCCGCAGCGTGGCGAGCAGCGACACCAGACAGGGCACGCCCTGTTCGAGCCGGATGGCCACCCGGTCGCCGCGTCCCACCCCGAGCCCGAGGAGCCCCCCTGCGGCCCGGCCGACGAGGTCGTCGAGTTCGGCGAAGGTCACCGTCGTGGAGTCACCCTCCTCCGGGCTGAGCACCACGGCAGGACGACCCGGCCGCTCGCGGGCATGTCGGCCACACGTGGACTCGGCGATGTTGAAGGTGGCCGGGAGCGACCACCGGAACGACCCGCGCAGTACCGCCCAGTCCGTGATCGATCGCGTGTCCAGCATCAGGAGCCCCGGGGATCGGACTTCCCGACGTCGGGGCTCACGGAGTGCGCCAGCGGTCCGACCAGTGGGCGAGTCCCAGCATGACGCCACTGATCACGAGGAGGAAGCCGACGCCGGCCGCCGAGAGGGCACCGGTCGCGATCAGGATCGCCACGCCGATGGCGAACAGCAACGTCGGTAGGCAGCCCACGTCCGAATCCTCGCACGGGCACCCGGGACGATCGCTCCACCTCTCGTTATTGGGAACCATTCTCACTAGAATCAGGACGTGCGCCGACCCTTCCCTGTCCTGCTCGCGCTCCTACTCGCCTCGGGATGTGGAAGTCCGGTGCAGGGAGCCGGGATCCTGGCCACCACCCCCCTCTGGGCGGAGATCACATCGACGGTCGCCTGCGGGCAGCCAATCGGCTCACTCATCCCCCTCGGCGTCGACCACCACGGCTTCGAGCCCTCGCTCGCCGACCGGGGCCGGCTCGACGCCTCACTACTCGTGGTCGCCAACGGCGGCGGCCTGGAGGCCGGCCTCGACGACACCCTGGCGGCGACCCCCACCCCGGTCCACCGCATCGTCAGCGACGGCCGGGATCCGCACGTCTGGCTCGATCCGGTCTCGGTCGCCGACGCCCTACCCGCCCTTGCCGAGGCGCTCATCGTGCACGCAGGCCTCGACTCCGTGGCCATCGAGGCCTGTCGGCTGGCGCTCGACGACCGACTCCGGACACTCGATGAGGACATCGGGAAACGCCTGGCCACGGTCCCCGCCAACCGGCGCAGCCTCGTGACCGACCACGCCACGCTCGGCCGTTTCGCCGACCGCTTCCGACTCGAGGTGATCGGCAGCGTCCTCGAGTCCTTTTCGTCGATGGCCGAGCCGAGCGCCCACGACCTCGAACTCCTGGCCGGGGAGATGCGTAGGAACGATGTCACCGTCGTGGCCGTCGAGGAGGACAGCCACGACTCCGACTCCCGACGGCTCGCCGAGCGCACCGGGTCGGCGATCGTCGAGATCCCACTCCGGCTCGGACCCGAGGGCTCCCCCACCGGCACGTACGAAGAGATGCTCCGCACCCTCGCCGAGCGACTCGACGAGGCACTTCGCCGCTGACCTCGGGCGCTGCTACCTTCGTCTTCTCTGGACCCGGGGATTCGGGGGAAGGGAGCGCACATGTACGTCGCCATCACCGGCGGAACGGGCTTCATCGGGTCGCACTGCGTCGCCCTTGCCGTCACCGCTGGACACCGCGTGCGCATGCTCGTCCGCAACCCCGACAAGGCCCGGACAGCGCTCGACCTACACGGCGTCGACCACAGCGCCATCGACGTCGTCGTCGCAGACCTGACCGACCACCCTGCGCTGCGTGCCGGCCTCGACGGCGTCGACGCAGTCCTCCACGTGGCGGCACTCTTCAGCTTCAAGGCGACGGACGGCTCTTCGATGCGACGCATCAACCCCGCCGCCACCGAGGTCATCCTGGACGCCGCCCGCGATCTCGGGCTCGACCCGGTGGTCTACGTATCGACCGTCGGTGTGTTCATGCCTCCACGTGGCAGCGACCTGTCGGCCGACGACGACCTCTCCACCGGGTGCGGCCCCTATACCGACAGCAAGATCGCTGCCGAACAGGTCGCCCGACGACACCAGGCCGAGGGCGCGCCGGTGACCTGCGTCTACCCGGGTGGCGTGATCGGGCCTTCTGACCCGAGCCCGGAGCTGAGCGACTCGATGGGGACACTGCGCGACCTGTTGCGCGGCTCGGTCGTGCCCTTCCCCGCGGAGATCCGGATGGGCTGGGTGGACGTCCGGGACGTCGCCCGGGTGTGCGTCGGCGCCCTCGAACCGGGGCGCGGGCCGCGCCGCTACCTGGTGTCGGGCGACATGGTCGCAATGGGCGACTTCACGGGGCTGTTCACGGAGTTGACGGGCCGGAGCTTGCGGCATCTCTCCCCGCCGGCGCCGGTGATGCTCGGGCTGGGCCACGTCTTCGAGGCGGCCGGCCGCCTGCTGAGGAGGAGGCTCCCCCTCAACGCCGAGATCGGTCGGCTGTTCGCCGGATCGGTGCGCTCGGGCGGCTGGGAGACCGCCGACCAGTCACCGGCGGCGGAGTTCGGCTATCCCGGCCACACCCTCGAGGAGACCCTGAGCACCACGATCCGCTGGCTGCACGCCAACGGCCACTTCACCGACCGGCACGCCGGTCACCTCGCCGGCTGAGGCGCGGCCCGGAGGCTCCGGAGGCCCTGCACTCCCATCACGGCGAAGCAGATCAGCACGGCGACCAGCGCCATCGTGGCGCCCGCCGCCGTGTCGTGGTGGTAGCTGACAAGGGCACCGACCACGACGGCGACGGATCCCACACCGACCGCCGTCGCCATCACGAGCGGGATGCGCCGCGCCACGAGGACCGCCGTTGCCGGCGGCGCCACCAGGAAGGCGAAGACGAGGAGGCTGCCGACCGCTTCGAACGACGCCACGACCGACATCGCCACCAGCCCCATGAGGATGAGGTGGGTGAGCCGAGGGCGCAGCCCGATGAGTTCCGCCTGGGTCTCGTCGAAGGTGAGCACCAGGAACGCCCGGTGGAATGCGGCGGCCCCGCCGACGGTGATCGCCGCGGCGATCGCCTGGCGCCAGAGGTCGGCGGGCTCGAGGCCGGTGACCGAGCCGAACAACACCCGGTGGAGGTCGCCGGCGTCCGCCGCCGCCCCCGCCGACACGATCACGACCGCCAGCGCCAGCATGCCGACGAACAGGAGGCCGATCGAGGCGTCCTCGGGAAGTGGCGAGTGCCGGCGCACCACGTGGACCCCGCCCACCATCACTGCAGCGGCGACCAGGGCTCCGAGCGTGGGGCTCACTCCGATGACCACGGCGAGGGCGATGCCGGGCAGCACCCCGTGTGCGAGGGCGTCGCCGAGGAACGTCATGCCCCGCAGCACAACCCAGGTCCCGACGACCGACGTGGCGACAACGGCGAGCAGGCCGGCCAGCAGGGCGCGTTGCATGAACACGTTGGTGGTGAACGGTTCGATCCACCAGGTCCAGGGATCGGTGAGGAAGTCCACGGTGGTGGCCCAAGCCCTCCGGTTCGTAAATGAGAACGAGTCTCGATTCTAGCCGGAGAGGTCCGCGCCCTCTACGCAGGACCAGCCGTCTTCGGGGACCACCAGGTCGACGAGGTAGGCGATGACCACGTCGGTGACACACTCGGAGTTGGAGAGGAATGCGGTGTGTCCCTCGCCGTCGGAGGTGATCAGCACGGCGTCACCGATCGAGTCGGTGAGCCCACGGGCCCACGCCATCGGCGTCGCCGGGTCTCCCTCGAGGGCGATCACCAGGACCGGCACAACGAGGTTTGCAGGTGCCACGTGCAGCGGGTCGACCGCCTCCGGAAGGGTGCCGCAGCCGCCCATCGCCCGGAAGCCCGGTCCGAAGTGCTCGAACGTGTCCGCTACGGCGTCGACAGCGGCGAAGAGGGACTCCTGGCTTGGACGGAGCGGGTCGTCGGCACAGTTGACCAGGTAGTTCACGTCCTGCGAGCCGTCGTAGGTACCGTCGTCCCGGCGACCCATCATCATGTCGGTGAGCGACTGGAAGATCCACCCCTCCCCCTGCTCGAGCACCTCGGTGAACGCCCGGTCCAACTCCTCCCACGTGTACGGCGAATAGAGGGCCATGGCGACCCCCAGCTGGAACTCGCCGCGTGTGAGCACCCGTTCGCCGGCTGGAAGGACGCCCTCGGCGAGCAGGGCGTCCGCTGTAAAGAAGGCGACCTCAGCGCCACCGTGCGCCTCCAGGCCGCACGATGCGTCGACATCGCACCAGTCGGCGAAGTCGGACCAGGCCGCCTCGAAGCCCTCGCCCTGGACCGAACTGGCCGAGCTGATGTGGTCCTCCGGGTCGACCGGGCCGTCGAGCACCATGGCCCGCACCCGGTCCGGGAACAGGGCGGCGTAGACCGCACCGATGCGCGAGCCGTACGAGTAGCCGAGGAAGGAGATCTGCTCCTCGCCGAGCGCCTCGCGGATCAGGTCCATGTCGCGGGCCACGTTGTTGGTGCCGACATGGAGCGCCAGGTCCCCGGACTTCTGGAGACACGCCGCCCAGACGGCCTCTGTCCACTCGAACAGCGCCGTCGGGTCCTCGCCGTCCTCCAGGACGAATACCTGGTCGTCCAGGTCGTCGATGCAGGACACACGGGTGCTGTTGCCGACGCCTCGCGGGTCGAAGCCGATCACGTCGAAGCCGGGAAGGAAGATGCCGAGGAGCCAACCCATGTCCTCCACGAGTTCGACGCCGGAGCCGCCCGGCCCGCCGGGGTTCACCAGCAGGATGCCGATCCGACCTTCCGGGGCGGCCGCAAAGCGGTTGAGGGCGATCCGGATGGTCCCCTGTGACGGGTCGTCGTGGACCATCGGTACCTCGAGTGTGGCGCACTCGATCCCGTCGCCACAGGGTCGCCACTTCAGGGCTCCGACCGGGGCCGCCTCGGCGGTCGTCGTGGTGGACGCAGTCGTGGGCGTGAGCGCAAGCGTCGTCGTGGATGTCGTGGGCGTGAGCGCAAGCGTCGTCGTGGATGTCGTGGGCGTGAGCGCAAGCGTCGTCGTGGATGTCGTGGACGCAGCCGTCGTAGTACTCGTCGTAGTACTCGTTGTCGAGACGTACTCGACGTTGTCGACGACCTGTTCCGGCTGATCGGACCCGCATGCCGCAGCGACGAACGCCACCACGAGGATAGGGACGAGGATCAGAGCCCGCCGCATGTCCGGATCCTCCCACACGGGGGAGTCGGCGTCAGGCCGGCCAGTGTTCCCGCAACTTCGACCAACTCTCTGCCAGTGCCTCGGGCAGCACGCGCACACCTGCCGTGGCGGTCATGAAGTTGGTGTCCCCCGTCCAGCGCGCCACGCAGTGCACGTGGAGGTGCTCGGGGATGCCGGCACCGGCGGCCCGCCCCTGGTTGAGGCCCACGTTGACACCGCCCGGCAGGTAGGCGGCCTCGATGGCGGCGACCGCATCCCGGACCATCGACCAGAGTTCGGCGTGTTCGTCGTCGGTCAGGTCGGCGAGCGACCCGACGGGCCGCTTCGGCATGACCATCGTGTGGCCCGACGTGTAGGGGTAGATGTTGAGCATTGCGAAGGCTGTCCTGCCCCGGTGGAGGACGAACGACTCCTCGTCGGGGAGGCCGCTCTGCTCGACGGCGCTGAACAACGAGCCGCCCTCGGGGATGTCGAGCGAGCCGAGGAGACGTCCATCCTCGCCGGTGCCGTCCAGATAGGCCTGGCGCCAACCGGCCCAGAGGTGGTCGAGACGGCTCACCGGCGTTCCGCGACCAGTGCGGCCAGGCGGTCGACGAACTCGTCGAGTGGAAGGTCGCGTTCGGGCTTCTCGGAACCCCGGGCGTTGTCGCCGACCGTGTCATTGGCGACGTCGTCGTCCCCGACGACGAGGACGTGTGGCACCTTGGCGGTCTTGGCGGAGCGAACCCGCTTGCCGAGCGGATCGTCAGCCGGGTCGACCGTGGCCCGGAAGCCCTCGGCGACGAGCCGGGCCTGCACCTGATCGGCGTAGTCCTGGTGCACGTCGGCGACGGGAAGCACCCGAACCTGTTCGGGTGCCAGCCACGCCGGGAAGGCGCCGGCGTAGTGCTCGAGGAGCACGCCGAAGAAGCGCTCGATCGAGCCCATGAGCGCCCGGTGGATCATCACGGGACGATGGCGTCCGCCGTCGGCGCCTATGTATTCGAGGCCGAAGCGCTCTGGCAGGTTGAAGTCGAGCTGCAGCGTGGAAAGCTGCCACGGGCGGCCGATGGCGTCGGTGACGTCGACGTCGATCTTGGGGCCGTAGAAGGCACCGCCGCCCTCCTCGACCACATAGGACAGGCCGGCCGACTCGAGCGCCGACCTCAGGCCGTCGGTGGCCAGGTCCCAGAGCTCCACATCGCCCACCGCCTTCTCGTCCGGACGGGTCGAGAGCCTGGCCTGGAAGACGTCGAACCCGAAGGCCTTGAGCACCGAGAGGGTGAAGTCGAGCAGCGAGGCCAGTTCTTCGGGCACCTGCTCGCGGGTGCAGAAGATGTGGGCGTCGTCCTGGGTGAAGCCCCGACTGCGGAGCAGGCCGTGCAGGGCGCCGGACAATTCGTAGCGGTAGACGGCGCCGAGCTCGAAGTACCGCTTGGGCAGGTCGCGGTAGCTGCGCTGGCCGCTCTGGAAGATGGTGACGTGGAACGGGCAGTTCATGGGCTTCGGGTAGTACGAGGCCCCGTCCATCTCCATCGGCGGATACATGCTGTCGGCGTAGAAGTCGAGGTGTCCGCTGGTCTCCCACAACACCGACTTGCCGATGTGCGGGCTGAAGACGAAGTCGTAACCACCGGCCTCGTGCCGGCTCCGGCTGTAGTCCTCGATCAGCTTGCGGACCATGGCCCCCCTGGGGTGCCAGACGGCCAGGCCGGGCCCGAGCACCTCTGGCCAGGAGACCAGGTCCAACTCGGCGGCGAGGCGGCGGTGGTCGCGCTTCTCGGCCTCGGCGAAAAGGTGCAGGTGGCCTTTGAGTTCCTTGGCACTGGACCAGGCGGTGCCGTAGATGCGCTGGAGCATCGGCCGGCGCTCGTCACCCCGCCAGTAGGCGCCCGCCACCTTCTGGAGGGCGAAGTGGCCGAGCCGGCCCGTTGAGGGCACGTGGGGGCCGCGGCAGAGGTCCACGAAGTCGTCGCCGTTTCGGTAGAAGCTGACCGCCCCCTCGGCTCCGGCCTCGTCGGCCAGTTCGCCGGCGGCCTCGCCCGAGGTGACCTTCTCGATGATCTCGCGCTTGTAGGCGTGGTCGGCGAAGATCTCGAGGGCCTCTTCGGCACTGGCCTCTCCCCGCTGGAAGGCCTGGTCGGCGGCCACGATCTCGCGCATCCTGGCGTCGATGGCCTCGAGGTCCTCAGGGCCGAAGGTGGCGCCGTCGGGCAGTTCGAAGTCGTAGTAGAAGCCGTGTTCGATCGGTGGCCCGATGGCGAACGTGGCGCCCGGCCAGAGGCCGAGCACCGCCTGGGCGAGCACGTGGGCGGTCGAGTGCCGAAGCGTCTCGAGGCCCCGCTCGGAACCGGGCGTGACGATCTCGACCGTGGCGCCGTCGGCGAGCGCTACGACCAGGTCGCGCTCCTCACCGTCGACGACTGCGGCGATGGCGTCCCTGGCGAGGCCCGACCCGATGTCGGCGGCCAGGTCTGCGGCGGTCGCCCCGGACGACAGCGTGCGCGTGGAGCCGTCCGGGAGGGTGACGTTGATGTCGGCCATGGCCCCCGAGGCTACCGACAGCCACGTCGGGCGCTGCCCATGGGTTTCGTCCTGCACAGGGGTCGGCGTCCTACGCCGGGCGGAGGTGGCGGTGTCCCGTCAGCAGGGCGAGTGCGTAGGCGGCGGCAACGATGAACAGCAGACCCCGGTATCCCGTGAGGAGCGCCGCGTACTCGAGCACGCCCCCCACGACGGCGCCGAGCAGGTTGGCTCCGAAGGCCACGGTCGACTCGTCCTCGTCGCGGAAGCGGTCGGCGAAGATCAGGTTGGCCGTGAAGATCGGGAGGAACGCCACACCGCCCGCCACGGCGAGGCGCGCACCAGGCGCAAGGGTGAGCAGCCACTCGGTCGGCACGATCCAGTTCAGGGCCAGCGCTGCGGCCAGAACGGCGTAGAGCCATTCGGGTCGCCGGAACCGCACCCGTCGGCTGACCTCGACCGCGGCCAGGACGGACACCAGCACCGACACGAACACGAGAGCGTTCACGAACCAGGTGGTGCCGAACAGCAGGGCGAACTCAACGACGTTCTTGGTCTCGAGCAGCAGGAACGCCAACCCCATGAAGAACACGTCCGACTGGCGGAGGAGCCCACGCATCGGGCCGGCGGCGGCACGCACGGCCAGGACGGAGGCGCCCAGGACGAGGGCGATCGCCATCAGGTAGAAGCGCGGGACGTGCGGCGTTCGCAGGTACGGGAAGGGTCGGTCGTCGGACACCGGTACGGGGTCGTCGGTGGAAGCCACCCACCGGTCGTCCCCGTCGCAGTGCAGCGCAGTCGGGTTCTCGGAGACGGCGAGCACCGTGAGCAGGTTGGCCTGCGGGTCGACGACGCAGGGCGCAGCCCCGAAGGCGTCGGCCAGCGTGGCGGCGTAGCGGTCGACCAGCCACGCCTCGCGCATGAAGTTGTACATCCCGAAGACGCCGCCGGGGGCGAGGTGGTCTCTGTAGGCGGCGACGGCCTCCTCGGTGAAGAGGTAGCTCTCCAGGCGGATCGAGCCCTGGCCCAAAATGACCGTGAGCGAGTCCGGGAGTGCCAGCAGGATGAGGTCCCACTGGCGGTCGGTCCGCTCCAGGAAGGCACGACCGTCGTCGATGTGCACGTTGACCCGGTCGTCGGCGTACGGCTGCTTCGGGTGGTGGGTCCTGGCCACGTCGAGGATGACCGGGTCGATCTCGACGGCGTCGACCCGTTCGGCGCCGTGGCCGAGGGCGACCGACACGTCGTTGCCGGAGCCTGCGCCGATGATGAGCACGTCGCCCACCCCTTCTGCGGTCCGGAAGTCGTAGACGAAGTCGTACATGGCCGCCTCGTGCTTCGGGTGCTGGTCCCAGGTGGCTACGTCGTTGATGCGCATGACGATCCCGCCCTCCTCGTGCTCGTCCCACGAGAGGGCGTAGTACGGCGACCAGGCCTGCGAGCCGCCGAACGACTCGACGCCCAGGACAGCCAGCAGCAGGAGCAGCGATGCCGCCCCCCAGCGACGTGCCGACACGCCGTGGTTCCAGGCCAGGCCCAGCAACAGGGATCCGACGATGACGCCCCAGACCACCGGCGGGGAGCCGAGGAAGGCGAGTGCCGAGAAGCCGACCACGCCGAGGATCGAGCCGACCAGGTCCCAGCGGTAGGCGTCGAGTGGGGCCAGGCGCCGGAAGTTTCGGGCGAGGCCGTCGGCGATCGCCGCCACGCACAGGGCGACGGCGGTGAACACGATCGGGAGTATCAGCCAGCGGGGCGGGCCGACCGGCCGCTGGTCGGCGAAGAAGATCAGGCTCGAGCCACCGACCTCGATGTTGACGTCGAAGAACCGGACCATTGCCACGAACACGGCGAGGGCGACCGCTGCCCACGGGAACAGGGACCTCTCCGAGCGGCTCGCCCACAGGAAGCCGAGGCCGATGCCGAGGAAACTGCCCACGAGCACGAAGTTCGAGAAGTAGGCGAGGTAGATGATGTTGGCGCCCAGCCAGCGGATCAGGGCCAGTTCGACGAACAGGAGGACGAACGCCGAAAGCGCCAGGCGGGTGCGCGTGCTGGCGACGGAGGTTGCCGGTGCGCTCATCGGCCGGAGCATACCGACGCCCCTGACCGGCCCTCAGGAGCCGAGTTCGCCTTGCGTGATGCGGTCGGGCGGTACGGTGCCGGGACGACAGCGGCGCCGTCCGGTGCCCGCCCGACCGATCCAAGGAGTGCGTCGTGGGGATCCTCGACGGGAAGCGACTGCTGATCACCGGCGTCCTCACCGACGCCTCGCTGGCCTTCTCCGTGGCGAAGCTGGCCCAGAAGGAGGGCGCTGAGATCATCCTGACCGGCGCCGGCCGGGGCATGCGCCTCACGGAGCGCACCGCTCGCAAGCTCCCCGAGGAGGCCGAGGTGCTCGAGTTCGACGTGACCTCTGCCGAGCAGGCCGCTGCCGTCCGCGACCACCTGGCTGCCAAGTGGGGTCGGGTTGACGGGGCGCTCCACGCCATCGGCTTTGCCCCCGAGGTGTGTCTCGGCGAGGACTTCATGGCCGCCCAGTGGGAGGACGTGTCGGTCGCAATCGAGATCTCGGCCTATTCGCTCAAGACGGTGGCCGAGGTGGTGGCGCCCCTGATGACCGACGGCGGCTCGATCGTGGGCCTCGACTTCGACGCCCGCTTCGCCTGGCCGGCCTACAACTGGATGGGCGTGGCGAAGGCGGCCCTCGAGTCGGCGTCGCGCTACCTGGCCCGCACACTCGGCGGCGACGGCATCCGGGTCAACATGGTCGCCGCCGGACCCGTCCGCACGCTGGCCGCCAAGAGCATCCCCGGCTTCGCTGCGTTCGAGGACGCCTGGGGCTCCCGGGCGCCGCTGGGCTGGGACGTCAACGACGGTGAGCCCGTGGCGAAGGCGTGCGTGGCACTCATGTCCGACTGGTTCCCGGCGACGACCGGCGAGATGATCCACGTCGACGGCGGCTACCACGCCATCGGAGCCTGAGGCGCACCTGTTCCGGTCGCCCTGCCGGGGCGACACCGGCTCACGACAGTGGTGGGCGACAGCGCCTAGCGACAGTGCGTGTCGACCAGGAAGAACGGGTTGACGGAGTTGCCCCTGCCGCCCGGGTGGTACTCGAAGTGCAGGTGTGAGCCGACGGCGTTGCCGGTGCGACCCACATAGCCGATCACCTCACCGGCCTCGACCTCGCCCTTGGTGCCGTAGGAGCGCAGGTGGGTGCCGAAGTAGTAGTCGCCATCGGGGGTGACCAGCTCGAAGGACCGGCCGCCGATGACGTCCCAGCGGAACGTGACCGTGCCGGCCTCGGGCGCGAGCAGTGGAGTACGCGACCGGGCGACGATGTCGACGCCGTCGTGCTTGCGGCCGCCGGAGCGGGGCTCGCCCCAGGAGTCGCGGAATTCCATCTCGCCGTCGACCGGGCAGACCCAGTCGGAGGAGGCGACCTTGCGGATCATGGCCGAGGTGCCGCTGCGGGCGTCGGCCTCGGACTCGAGGCGCTTGCGGTCGCGCTCGCCGAGGCCGTCGATCACCGCTGCGTACTCGTTGCGGAGTTCGTCGACGCCGACGACCTGCTCGGCGATGATCTGGTTGGCATCGATCACCGTGCGCGCAGCAACGTCGAGGCGGAGGCGGTAGGCGTCGAGGACCTCGCTGGTGCGGGTGATGCGTTCCTCGACGACGGCGATGCCGTCGAAGGAGCGGAGGCCTGCAGCACCGGCTGCTTCGACGATCGGGCGCAGGTCGGCGAAGCGCTCGTCGGCCGGCAGTTCGCCGCCGTCAGGCAACGCCGAAGCGGCGGCCGGGGAGGTCGTCAGGGCGAACAGGAGCGCGGCAAAGGCGACGATGAGCCGGGGCATGGCGACAGGATATATCTGTCTTCCCGAAAAAGGGGGGCACCCTGATCACGCTGTGCGCGATGTCACGCGCGGGGAGTGTCCGTCTCGTCGCTGATGTCCCCCACCAACTCCTCCAGGACATCCTCCATGGTGAGGACGCCGAGGGTGCGGTCCCCGGAGTCGCACACGACGGCCAGGTGGTTGCGTTCGCTCCTCATTCGGAGCAGTACGTCCTCGAGCATCAGGCCGGGTGGAACCACGAGCATCTGCCGGATGACCTCGAGGGGCACGGGCTCACCCTGGGCCTCGACCGGGAGGCGGAGCAGGTCCTTGGCCAGCAGCACCCCCAGCAGGTCGTCGGAACCGGAAGCCGCCACCGGCAGGCGCGAGTGGCCGCTCTCGACGATGACCCGCTCGACCTCGGCCAGGGTCATGCGCCGGTCGACGGTCACGACGCGGGACCGCGGGATCATCACGGTCGCCACCGAGCGGCTGCCGAGGTCGAGTGCTCCCGCCAGCAGTTCGTGCTCGAAGGACTCGAGCAGGCCGGCCTGCCAGGAGGCGTCGAGCATGACGGCCAGTTCCTCCACGCCGGTCTCGTGTTCGATCCGGTCGACCGGGGTGCGGCCGGTCGCCCGAACGAACAACCCCACCAGCCAGTCGAGCGACCAGATGGCTGGACGCAGCACGAGGACGAAGGCGCCGTGTGGGCCGACCAGCGCCCGCAGCGTGCGTTCCGGGTCGGCGATGGCGACGTTCTTCGGGACCAGTTCGCCGAGGAGCATCTGGACGATCGCCGCCAGGCCGAGGGCGACGGCCAGGCTCGTGGTGGATGCGACGCCGGTCGGGACACCGCTGTCGTAGATCAGGGGCTCGAGCAGGCGCCCGATTGCCGGTTCGGCGAGCACGCCGAGGGCGACGCTGCTGGCCGTGATGCCCAACTGGGCACCGGAGAGCTGTTGCCGGAGGTCTGTGCGAGCAAGCAGCGCTCGTGCGGCACCACGGCGACCCTCTTCGACATCGGACTCGAGGCGGACGTCGCTGGATGCGAGCAGTGCGAACTCGACGGCGACGAACACGGCGTTGACAGCCACCAGCAGGGCCACGGCAAGGAGGGCGAGGACGGTCACGAGGAGGGCCCCCCGGGCGTTGCTTCTGGTTCCTCGAGGGCAACGACCCGCAGCGTCGCGATCCTGCGGCCGACCACGGCGACCACCTCGACCCGCCAGCCGTCCTCCTCGACCATCTCACTGGGCTGGGGCAGGTGGCCGAGGCGGGCCAGGACGTAGCCGGCGAGAGTCTCGTAGGGGCCCTCCGGCACCTCGAAACCGGTGGCCTCGAACACCTCGTCGAGGTTGAGGCGACCGGAGACGATGTCGCTACCGGAGTCCTCGACGTTGGTGCGGGGAAGCGACCGGTCGTGCTCGTCGTCGATGGCACCGACGATCTCTTCGAGGAGGTCCTCCATGGTGACGATGCCGGCAGTGCCGCCGTGCTCGTCGACGATCATCGCCATCTGGCCGCGACCCGAGCGGAGGTCGGCGAACAGGTTGTCGAGGGGCCGCGTCTCGGGAACGAAGGGAACGTCCCGCATGAGGGTCTCGACCGGTGTGGTGGGTCGTTCGTCGGCGGGTACCCCGTAGACGGCCTTGACGTGGACGACCCCGAGCACGTCGTCGAGGTCCTCGCCCACGACGGGGAACCGCGAATAGCCGGTCGCCATCGACCGTTGGGCCAGGGTGGCGGCCGTGTCGTTGCGGCGCAGCGGCACGACGTCGACACGGGGGGTCAGGATGTCGGAGGCGGTCTTCTCGCCGAAGCGGATCGACCGCCAGAGAAGGTTCGCTTCTTCCTGGTCGAGGCTGCCTTCCGTGCCCGACTGGCGGATCAGGTCCTCGAGTTCATCGCGGGTCCGGGAGGTCGAGATCTGGTCGCGGGTCTCGACGCCCAGCCGTCGGGCCACGGCATTGGCGGACCGGTTCAGTCCGGTGATCAGCGGGCGGGTGACAGTGCTGTAGGCCGCGAGGGGCCGCGCCAGGCGGCGGGCGGTCGCCTCGGGGGCGGCGAGGGCGTGGTACTTGGGGACTTGTTCGCCGAGCACCAGGTGGAGGACGGTCGCCGCTGCGATGGCGGCGGCGACGCTCAGTCCGGTGGCGTGCGCCTCGCCGGTGAGCAGTCGGGCCATTGTGGGTTCGGCCACGAATCCCAGCAGCAGGGCTGCCACGGTGATACCGAACTGGCAGCCCGACATGGTCGGGGTGAGGCGGCGCAGGAGGCCGCGGATGCGGGCGTCGCCCCGGTGGCCGGCCTCGGCCGATGCTTCGATGTGAGCGCGGTCGACGGCGACCAGGCTGAACTCGGCGGCGACGAAGAAGGCGTTGACGGCCAGCAGCAGGGCCACGGCCACCAGGCCCGGAAGGAGTGCCATCGCAGGTGAAAGCCTAGCCCCGAACCCCCGATCGTCGGATCAGCAGCCACCAGGCCCAAGGTGCTAGGACTCCTCGATCACGCGGTCGACGACGGAGGCCCCTTCCCCGGAGTGTCCTCGTCCCCCCGTCCATCGCCGCCAGTCCACCACAGTGCCCGCGGCCGTGCCCGGTTTCTCCGGTAGGAGCCGGGCCGACGGGCTTCGGTACCCTCGGCCGATGGCTGCGGACCCACATGCCCGAGGCGTCGTGGCCGCCCGGGCGGCGGCCCGGCTGGCCCGTTTCGTCACGGTCGGACTGGCCGAGACCGACCTCAGCCTCCCCCAGTACCGCCTGCTCGCCTTCCTCGACGACGGCGGAACCGCCCACGCCGACCTCGCACAGCGCCTCACCGTGAGCGGACCTTCGGTCACGGCGCTGGTCGACGGGCTCGTCAGCCGCGGCTACGTCGAACGCAGGAAGGACCCGGAGGACGGTCGCCGCATCGATTTCCTCCTCACCCGCGACGGCCACGACGCCCTCGAGGCCGCCGACAACGCCGTGGTCGCCTGCCTGGCCGAACTGGCCAGCCACCTCGACGAGGAGGAGGCCGCGGAGGCGGTGCGCGGACTGGAACTGGCCGACGAGGCCATCCGCCGGCACCGCGAAGCCGACAACCGGTGAACGGGACCGACTCGACGGTCGCCGACGCGAGTTCCAGCGACGACCCCGGGTTCGAACCCCTCGCCGTCGAGGACCGCTACCCGCCCCCCGCCGCCAGGCCCGACCCCGACCGCGACAAGGGCTGGTTCAGGCGACTGCTGCCCCTGCTCACAGCCCATCGCCTCACCTTCGGTGCCACGCTCGCATGCGGCGTCGCCGGCCTCACCCTCCAGGTCTCGGTGCCGATGGTGCTGCGACACGCCGTCGACGTGGCGCTCGACCAGCGCTCCGGCAGCCTCGAGGCACACGTCTGGGCACTGGTAGCCATCGCCGTCGCCGCCTTCGGCCTGCGGTTCGCCTACCGCTACCTGCTGTTCTGGGTCGCCTTCCACATCGAGACCGACCTGCGCTCGATCATCTACGAGCACCTGACCCGGCTCTCGTTCTCGTTCTACGACCGGGTGGCGGCCGGCGAGGTCATCTCCCGGGCCAACTCCGACATCCGCTCGATCCAACTGCTGCTTGCCTTCGGGCCGCTGGTCGGGCTCTCGATGCTGAGCTTCGTGCTGGCCGTCGGCTTCATGCTGAGCATCCACGTGCCCCTCACCCTGCTGGCCGTGGCGACCATGCCGTTCGTGTTCGTGTTGGGTCAACGGATGCGGGACCTGGTGTTCCCCCTGTCTTGGATCACACAGGGCCGCATGGCCGAGGTCGCCATGGTGGTCGACGAGAACCTCAGCGGCACCCGGGTGGTGAAGTCCTTCGCCGCCGAGGCCGAACAGATCGCCCTGCTGTCCCGGGCGGCCCAGCGGCTGCGCTGGTCGGCCACCGCCCTCGTCGACGCCCGGGCACGCTTCAACCCCCTGATCGAGGCACTCCCCCGCCTCGGGATGGCGTCGATCCTGCTCTACGGCGGCTGGCTGGCGATCGAGGGCCGCATCGGCATCGGTGCCCTGCTGGCGTTCAGCAGCTACGTGATCATGATCGCCGTCCCGTTCCGGATGCTGGGCTTCATGCTGCTTCAGGCGCAGCGGGCGGCCGCCTCCTCGCAGCGCATCTTCGAGATCCTCGACGAGGTGCCGGCCGTCGCCGACCGGCCCGGCGCCCGGCACCTCCTGGAACCGACCGGCCGGGTCGAGTTCCGGGACGTGCGATTCGCCTACCCCGGCGCCGATCCCGACGCCCCGCCGGTGCTCGACGGCTTCGACCTGGTCGTGGATCCCGGCGAGACCGTCGCCCTCGTCGGTCGCACCGGATGCGGCAAGACCACGGTCGCCCGCCTGCTGTGCCGCTTCTACGACGTGGATGCCGGCGCCGTGCTGCTCGACGGAAACGACGTGCGGGACCTCACGCTGGCCAGCCTGCGCCACCACGCCAACCAGGTCACTGACGAGCCGTTCCTGTTCTCCGAGTCGATCCGGGACAACATCGCCTTCGGCCGGCCCGACGCCCCGCTGGACGACATCGTGCAGGCGGCCACCGCCGCCCAGGCCCACGGGTTCGTCTGCGAGTTGGCCGACGGCTATGACGAGGTGGTCGGCGAGCGCGGCTACACGCTCTCGGGCGGCCAGCGCCAGCGCATCGCCCTCGCCCGCAGCCTCCTGGCGAACCCCCGCATCCTCGTGCTGGACGACGCCACCAGCGCCGTCGATGTGCAGGTCGAGGAGGACATCCACGGGGCGCTTCGCGACCTGTTGGCCGACCGGACCACGATCGTGATCGCCCACCGGTTGTCGACCATCGCCCTCGTCGACCGGGTGGTGCTCCTCGAGCACGGGAGCGTCGCCGCCTCGGGCACCCACGCCGAACTGCTGGCGACTGAGCCCCGCTACGCCGCCATCCTGGCGTCGGGAGACGATGGGCACGACGGGAACGGGGCCTCCTGATGGGCTTCGGACACCCGGGGGGCCGCTTCTCGATCGGGCCCTCGTCGATGCAGGCCAACGCCGACGCCGGACTGCCGTTCGCCGACGTGCCCGGCGACCTCGCCGGTCGGGTCGAGGCCGTCCTGGAGCACGAGCCCGAGCACCCCGATCCGGTCGTCGACTTCTCGCACAGCCGCTGGGACCGGCGGCCCTTCGGGCTCCGCACCTTTCTGCGCCCCCACGCCGCCGGACTGGCCCTCGCCGTCCTGC
The DNA here is from genome assembly GCA_029577135.1 of Acidimicrobiales bacterium. Taxonomy (GTDB): domain Bacteria; phylum Actinomycetota; class Acidimicrobiia; order Acidimicrobiales; family MedAcidi-G1; genus S20-B6. The sequence continues at coordinate 64,294 of JARQPW010000004.1, read as the reverse complement.
TGGTCGTCGTCGAATCGGCCCTGATGCACCTCGGTCCGCTGCTCATGCAACGCGGCATCGACCGGGGCGTGCTCGCCAAGGACACCGGCGTACTCTTGAACGTCGCCCTCGTGTTCGTCGGATCGGTCGTGCTGGCCGCACTCGCCACCGCCCTGCGCACCGCCTTCACCGGCCGCATCGGCGAGCGCCTCGTCTACGAGCTGCGGGTCCGGGTGTTCAGCCACTTCCAGCGACAGTCGCTGGGCTTCTTCACCGCCGAGCGCTCCGGGGTGCTGATGACCCGGATGACCAGCGACATCGAGGCGCTGACCGTGCTGTTCCAGGAGGGCCTGATCCAGTTCGTCGTGCAGGGCATGACCCTCGTCGTGGTCACCGTCTACCTGCTCGTGCTGAACCCCACCCTGGCGCTGGTCTGCCTCGCCGTCGTGGTCCCGGTGAACGTGCTCCTCACGCTCTGGTTCCGCCGGGTCTCGCAGGTCGGCTACCTGCGGGTTCGGGACTGCATCTCCGATGTGCTCGCCGACCTTTCCGAGGGCCTCGACGGCATCCGGCTCATCACCGCCTTCAACCGGCGCCGCCACAACACCGTTCGCCATCACAACATCGTCGGCGCCCACCTCGACGCCAACCTCACCACCAGCCGAGCGCAGGCGCTCTACGGGCCGGGCACCGAGGCCTTCGGGATCGTTTCGCAGGCCGTGATCCTCCTGGTCGGCGGCCGCATGGTGCTACGCAACGAGCTCAGCCTCGGCGAGATGGTCGCCTTCCTGCTGTTCCTGACCTCGTTCTTCGCCCCGATCCAGACCCTGGTGCAGCTGTTCAACCAGTACCAGCAGGGCAGCGCCGCCATCACGAAGTTGCGGGGCGTGCTCGGCACCGAACCCACTGTCCCCGAGCGGCACGACGCACACGACCTGCCTCCCGTCGAGGGCCACCTGGTGCTCGACTCGGTCACGTTCGGCTACGACCCCGACCACCTCGTCCTGCGCGAGGTCGATCTGGAAGTGGCGCCCGGCGAGGTCCTGGCCGTGGTCGGCCCCACCGGCGCCGGCAAGTCCACGGTCGCCAAACTGGTCACCCGCTTCTATGACCCCGACTTCGGCCACGTCCGTCTCGACGGCCACGACCTGCGCGACGTCACGCTCGAGTCGCTACGCCGTCAGGTGGGCGTCGTCCCCCAGGAGCCGTTCCTGTTCAATGGGTCGATCCGGCAGAATGTGGCGTTCGCCCGTCCGGACGCCGACGAGGACGAGGTGCATGCCGCCTGCACCGCCGTCGGCCTCGACCGACTGCTCGACCGCCTCCCGGCCGGCATCGACTCGCCGGTCCATGAGCGCGGCGCCTCGCTGTCGGCCGGCGAGCGGCAGTTGCTGGCCCTGGCCCGCGTGTTCCTGTCAAAGCCTCGCATGCTGGTGCTGGACGAGGCCACGTCGAACCTGGACCTGCTCTCCGAGGCAGTCATCGAGCATGCGCTCGACACAGTGCTTGAGGGCCGCACGGCGGTGATCATCGCGCACCGCCTCGCAACGGTGCTGCGTGCCGACCGCATCGCCGTCGTGGACGGGGGGAGGATCGCCGAGATCGGGTCTCATGCGGAACTCGTGGCGCTGGGCGGGCAGTATGCGGCGATGCACGGGACCTGGATGGCGCAGACGTCCGCCGAGACGGCGCCATGACCCCGTTCGAGACCGCCGTCGGAATGCTCGTCTACCTGGTCGGCTGTGTCATCCAGGGAGCCATCGGGTTCGGGGCCAACCTCTTCGCCGTCCCGATCCTCGCCCTCGTCAACCCGGGCTTCGTGCCCGGCCCGGTTCTGATGATCAACCCGGTCCTCAACGCCATGCTGACCTGCCGGGAGCGGGGCCACGTCGACGGCGAGGCTCTGGGCTGGTCCCTGACCGGCCGCCTGCCGGGCATCGTCGGCGGCGTCGTGGCCCTCAACCTGGTCTCCAAGGACAGGCTGGGTGTGCTCTTCGGGGTGCTCCTGCTCGGCGCAGTGGCGCTCAAGGCATGTGGGATGCACCCCCGTCGAAACCGGGGCACGCTGTTCGCCGCCGGCACGACCAGCGGCTTCATGGGAACCACGGTCGGCGTGGGCGGACCGCCCGTGGCCATGGTGCTGAGCGACCTGCCGGGGCCCGCCTTCCGGGCGACCATGTCCCCCTACTTCCTTGTCGGGACATCGCTGTCGGTGGTGGCACTGGCACTGGGCGGCCAGTTCGGCGTCGACGACCTGGTCATCGCCGCCTGGCTGATGCCTGGCGTTATCGCCGGCGCGCTGCTGTCGGGACCCCTGCGTTCCCACATCGACGCCGGTCGGACCACAACGGCCGTCTATGCGTTGTCCACGGTCGCCGCCGTCACCCTCCTCGTCCGCTCGCTCGCCTGAGCGCACTCTCGTAAGGTTTTGGACGTGAGCGAACCCGTACTGCACCTGGACGGCGTGTCCGTCCGGCAGGGCGACACCTTGCTGCTCGACCGGGTCGACTGGCGGATCGAGCCCGGACAGCACTGGGTGGTGCTCGGTCCCAACGGATCGGGCAAGAGTACCCTGCTGCGATTGGCGGCCCTGCAGCTGCACCCCTCCGAGGGGGCCGTCCACGTCCTCGGCGCGACCCTGGGCCGCAGCGACACCCGGATGTTGCGACGCCGCATCGGGTACGCAGCCGCCGCACTGGCCGACTCGTTGCGTCCTGGCATCGGCGCCGCCGACGTGGTCATGACGGCCCGGTTCGGTGCCCTCGAACCCTGGTGGCACGAGTACGACGACGCCGACCGCGAACGGGCCCGGGAACTGCTCAAGCAGGTGGGGTGCGGCGACCGGGGCGACCATGCCTTCGGCACGCTCTCGTCGGGCGAGCGGCAGCGGGTGCTGCTGGCTCGCACACTCATGACCGACCCGGAGCTACTGCTGCTCGACGAGCCGACGGCGGCCCTCGACCTGGGAGGCCGCGTGGAGTTGGTCGGCACCCTGGCGACGTTGGCAGCCGATGCCGACACTCCGCCGATGGCGTTCGTCACCCACCACGTTGAGGAGATCCCGCCCGGGTTCAGCCACTGCCTGATGCTGGCCGGCGGACGGGTCGTCGCCGCCGGGCCGCTCGAGGACGTGCTCACCGACGAGACCCTGGCGGACTGCTACGGGCTCGACCTGCGGCTGGCCTGTGACGCCGGTCGGTGGTCGGTCCGGGTGGCGCCGGCAACGTGAGAGTGCGACACGCCCTCGTGGTGGCCGGCGGACCCTCGCCCAACGGGATCATGGGCCTGCCCGCGGCCGACCTCGTCATCGCCGCCGACCGGGGAGCCGAACACGCCCTCGCCCTCGGGCTGCACGTCGACGTCGTCGTCGGCGACCTCGACTCGATCGACCCCGACACGCTGGCCGAACTCGTGGAGGCGGGCACCCGGATCGAGCCGCACCCCGTCGACAAGGACGACACCGACCTCGAACTGGCGCTCGCCAAGGCGCTCGCCGCCGGGGCCACGTCGGTCACGATCGTCGGCTCGGCCTCGGGGCGCCTCGACCACGCCCTCGGCATCCTGCTGGCCGGCGCCAGCGAGCGCTGGGCGGACCTGCGCATCGACCTGCGGATCGACGCCGCCAGGGCCTGGATCGTCCGAGACCACCTCGAGATCGAGGGCGAACCGGACGACGTGGTCAGCCTCCTCGCCGTCGGCGGCGCGGCAACCGGCGTGACCTCCACCGGCCTTCGTTGGCGCTTGGCCGAGGCCACGATGTCCCCCGGCGTCGCCGTCGGCCTTTCGAACCTGATGACCGACACGACCGCCACGATCACCGTCGCCACCGGCACCCTCCTCGTCGTTCAGCCGGGCCGGGAACAGCCGTGATCCCCACCCCGGCCGGGCCGTCGACCGGTTCCACGTCGACGAGTAGTCTGCGCAGGTGATCCGGGGCGGCTGACCCTGGCGTTTGGACTTGTGGCACTCCTCGGCGCCTGCGGAGGCGGCGATTCTGGCGACTCCGCACCGGCCACAACTCGAAGATGGGTGAGGCGGCCGACCTGTTTCTGATCGAGGTGGTCGACGCCTCGACGCTGCGGATCGAGTGGCAGAACGGCTCCTGCGAGAGCGGTCCCTCCTTCGTGTCGCCCCTACCAGTACGTGCGCTAACCGGAACGCCACCGTCGCTCAGGCGGGGTTCCATGCGGCGTGGACGGCTTCGGGGGCGCGCAGGGTCGTCGATACCGGTTCTACTCCGGCCGGGTCGTCGAGGCGGAGGCCGGGGAGGCGTTCGAGGAGAACGTCGAGGCCGGTCAGGAGCTCTCGACGGGCCAGGTGTGAACCGGGGCAGAAGTGCGGGCCCGAGCCGAAGCTGATGAGGCCCACCGGGTCGCGGTCCGGGTCGAATTCGTCCGGGCGGTCGTGGACCGCGGGATCCCGGTTGGCCGCAGCGATCCCGAACAGCAGCATCGAACCGGCGGGGATGGCGGTGCCCTGCCACTCGGCGTCCCGGGTGGCGATCCTCGGCAGGGCGCCCAGCGGCGGCTCCCAACGCAGGAGCTCCTCGACGATTGCCGGACGTCGCTGCGGATCGTCGAGGGCAGCGGCCAGCGCCGACTCGTGCGTGAGGAGCACGTAGAGCAGGTTTCCGAACGCGTGGTAGGTGGTGGCAGCGCCGGCGGCGAAGAACATCCGGACGTGGGCGACGACCTCCTCGTCGTCCAGCCGGCGTCCGTCCACCTCGTGGTGGAGCAGGGCCGAGAGCACGTCATCGGTCGGCTGCCTCCGCCGCTCCTCGATCACCGGGGCCAGGTGCTCGTCGAACTCGTCGCGGGCCGCCCGGGCGGCCCCCGGGTCGCTGACGAACCCGAGCAGGTCGAACGACCACCGCCGGAGGCTCTCGTCGCCGGCCGGCGGGAGGCCCAGCTTCCGGCTGATCACCCAGAACGGGAAGACGGCGCAGAAGTCGGCCATGAGGTCCGCCCGGCCCCGACCGGCGAAGCCGTCGACCACCTCGTTCGCCGTGGCCGCCAGGCCGCCGGCGTCGAAGCGCTCGATGGCACGGGACCGGAACGCCGGCTGCGCCAGTTGACGGTAGAGGTTGTGGTCGTCGCCGTCCATGCTCTCGAAGGTGCGACCCTGGACGGGTTCGATGACGATCTCGTAGTGGGCGCCGGCGGGGAACCGCTCGTTGTCCCGGAAGGCGCCGACCACGTCCCCGTGGCGGGCGAGGAACAGTGCCGTGCCGCCGAAGTAGGGCACCTCCACCACCGGCCCCATCGCACGCACGACGGCGCACGCCCGGTGGAACGCCTCGCCGGGCAGCCGGCCGGTCCCGAAGTCGGGCAGCGGGTCCGGGGCCATGGCCCACTCTCCCACGATGCAGCCGACCCGTAGGTCGCGCAGAGCCGCCCCGCCGCGACAACTCGGCCGCCGCGAGGGCCAGCAGTACTATCGGCCGGTAAGTGCCACCGCATCGATTTTCGATCAAATCGGCAACACCCTGCTGTTGAGGCTGAACCACGTCACCGATTCGCTCGACGCGGACATTCTCGTGAAATGCGAGTTCATGAACCCCGGCGGGAGCATCAAGGACCGGATGGCCCTCTGCATGATCGAGGAGGCCGGGCGGCACGGCGACCTTCTCCCCGGCGGGGCGATCCTGGACCAGTCCACCGGCAACACCGGCCCGGCCCTGTCCTTTGTCGGCGCCGTGAAGGGCTACGACGTCCGGCTGTTTCTGCCTGCCCAGATGTCGAGCGCCTACAACCCGGAGGATCGCATCCGGATCACCCGCCTCTACGGCTGTGAGGTCACCTCGATCGACCTGAACGACCATATGGAAGACGTGGGCCGGCTCAGCGACCTGGAGCGAGTGGCGGCGTTCGTCGCCATTCGCATGAAGCAGTGCCATGATCTTCAACAGGTCGAACCCACATACTGGTGGGCCAACCAGCTCTGCAACGCGGACAACACCAGGGCCCATCGGGAGCACACGGGGCGGGAGATCCTCGAACAGGTGGAAGGACCGATCGACGGGCTTGCGGACTCGGTCGGCACCGGTGGCACGCTGCTCGGAATCGTCCAGGCGTTGCGCTCCGGAAACTCGGAGATGAAGGTGCACGGCGTCGTCCCAACCGACGATCCACGAATCGAATGGGTTCGATCCCGCACCATCCACCGTGCCCTGGATCGGTTCGGCGTTCCCGACCCGAGGTTCCTGATGGAGGACCTGCTCGAGGGCAACGTCATGGATGCGGAGATCACGATCGAAGACGCGCACGCCAGGAAGATGGCCGGCCGGCTCTGCAGCGAGGAGGGCCTCTTCTGCGGGATGTCATCGGGGGCCAACGTGTGCGCAGCAATCGAGCTGGCCCGAACGCTGGGTACCGGATCGGGGGTCGTCACCGTGATCGTCGATCGGCGGGACCGTTACTTCGCCGAGCATCCGAACGAGCACTACGTCGTCTGATTTCCCGGTGGCACCTGTCTGGCCACCAGCAGTAATCCCGCCAACGGCCTGGTTGATCGATTCTCGAGGCACCAGGTTGCACCGGCGGGACCCGATGATCCGACGACCCGACCGACACCTCCACGCCGAACCTCTCGCCACGGCAACGCCCGTGGATCCGCCGGTGGTGGACCGTACTGGACTCGAACCAGTGACCTCCCGCGTGTGAGGCGGGCGCTCTAGCCAACTGAGCTAACGGTCCGTCGGGCGAGGAGGGTATCCCCGGCTCGGCGGCCAGATGCACCCCACGGGGATGTTCGAGCCAGGGCGACTACGCCTCGAGGACCGTGACCACGCCGGTCTCGCCGTTCACCTCGACCAGTGCCCCGTCGGGGATCCGTTTGGTGGCGTCCGTGGCCGACACAACGCACGGGATGCCCAACTCTCGGCTGACGATGATGGCGTGGCTGAGCGGGGCGCCCACGTCGACGACCACCCCGGACGCCGGCACGAACAGGGGCGTCCACGACGGGTCGGTCAGCGGCGCCACGAGGACATCGCCCGGGGCGAAGTCCGTCGGATCGTGGCTGTCGAGGATCACCCGGGCCCGGCCCTGCGACACACCCGGACATCCGGGCACGCCCTGGATGGACTCACCGACGCCCAATGGGTCGACCTCCACGGAATCTCGGCGCGGCCACGTGGAGAGCGGCGGCGGCTCGCCGAAGACCACGAACGGCTCCTGGAGGTCCCGGACCTCGTCGAAGATCGCCTGACGATCCTCGATCACCTCGCGCCAGCCGGTGGGATCGTCGAGCAGCTCTCGAGCCTCGGCGAACGTGAGCATTCCGTAGCTGGTGACCTCGGGGAACACGCCCTGCTCGACCATGCGCCGGCCGAACTCCAGGTAGGCCATGCGCACCTCGTGGACGAGCTTGATGCAGTTCGTCTTGGTGCGCTCCCGGCCCGGCATGAAGATCCCGGCCGAGTGAAGCGCTGCGCCGAACTGTCCCTGTGCCTCGGGGTCGGCGGCCAACATCTCGAACATCTCGGCGCCGAGGCGTTCCCGCTCGGCGGCCATCCGGGCCTGATTGCCGGTGGGTGCCGCTCCCTCGGGCGAGAGGCGCATGCGGTCGATGGCCGCCAGGGCCAGGACGGGCTCGGTCTCCCAGGTTGGGCAACTGGTCTCCCACTCGTTGGGCCCCCGACAACCGAAGGCGTAGAGGAACTCGTCGAAGGCGGCGAGGAAGCCGGCCGCCTCGTCCCCGTCCAGCGCCCGCAGGCGCGCCTCGAGGTCGTCGAGACCGGCGTCGAACGCCTCCCCCAGGGATGCGCTGGCGGCCACCTGCCGTCCCAGGTCCCACATGGCCATCGACGGTGCCGCCGACGCCACATCACCGAGGCCGGAGAGCAACTTGAGGGCGTCCTGTGGGCGACCCAGCACCGTACTGACCTCGGTGATGATCCCCGCCGGCAGGGTGGCCAGCATGGTGACGAACAGGTGCTGGCTGAACAGGTGCCGGAAGTGGTCGTCGAGGACCTGCTCGGCCCACTCCAGGAGCTCGCCGTCTCCCATCGCCCCGAAGTTCGGCCGGTCGGCGCGCAGGGCATCGACCACCCCCTCGTCGGCGAGCACGTCCGACAGTTCCTCGGTCGTGAGCGCCCAGCCGAAGGTCGCCCCGATGGCGGCCTCAGCCTCCGGATTGGCGTCGTCCGGGTGGGCCTCGTAGTCGGGGATGCCCGGCTGGACGCCGAAGAACTGTGCGTCGATGTCGGCTGCGGACAGCCCGGGCGCCCGCTCGCCGAAGATGCGCATCACGGAGGCGTTCAGGTAGGCGTAGCCACCGAAGACACCCAGGATCACCGGGCGATCGGGATCGAACTCGTCCTCGGAGAACGCCCCGAGGCGCACGTATGCATCACGCCAGCCCAGTTCGGCCATGCGGATCCCGTCGGCGTTGAGGAAGGCGAAGTCGAACGAGCTCATGGCTACCGGGTCGGGGAACACCTCACCGACGTTGGCCCGCGTCCAGAGCGGGAAGCGCTCGGAGGTCTCGGTCCCCAGGAAGTACTGCTCGGCCATCGGTCATCCCCCGTTCTGCCGGACACCCCTGCCCGTGCTCTGCAACCGGGCGTCGAACATCGACATCCGGCAGGCCAAGGAGTGTGCCACAAGGAGTCGGCGCGTCTCCAGCGGGACGGACAGCCCGCAACATGAGCGATCAGTCACGCCCCGACGGTGGGACGTGCAGCCTCCATTCGACCGCATGGCCGTATCGTTCAGGCTGGACGCCGACCCCCGACCCTCACCCGAGGCCAATGTCACAGACGCAGGAAGTACCGGTCCTGACCCTCAAGGAGGTCATCGACGTCGTGCCGGCGTCCTGTCGTCGGCGGTCGACTTCCCGGGGCCTCTCCCTGGTCGGCCGCGACCTGGTCCTGTACGCACTCGTGCTCACGGGCCTGGTGCTGAGCCCGGCCTGGTGGGTCACCCTGCCGCTGCTGCTGCTGGCCGGCCTCACGGTCGCTGCGCTGTTCGTGCTGGGCCACGACGCCGCCCACGGGGTCCTCACCGACGACAACCGCCTCAACTCGGTACTCGGACATGCGCTGCTGGTGCCCTCGTTCCACATCTACGAGGCATGGGTGCTCGGCCACAACCGCATCCACCACGGGCACACGGTGCGACAGGGAATGGACTTCGTGTGGCATCCGGTCACCGTCGAGCAGTACCGGAGCATGGGTTCGCTGGGACGGCTGCGCCACCGCATCGAGTGGTCGGCCCTGGGACCCCTGCCCTACTACCTGCGCGAGGTGTGGTGGAACAAGATGATCCGCTACCGGGAGCCGCCGGCCAAGTGGGTCGCCGCCATCCGGCGCGACCGCATCATGCTCTACCTGGCGTTGCTGGCCGCGGCCACCGGTGCCGGATTCCTGGGAGGCCTGGGCTCGGGCGACGTGCTGGGTGCCGCCTGGATGATCACCAAGTTGTTGGTGATCCCGTTCCTGCTGTTCACGTTCCTGATCGGCTGGACGGTCTACGTGCACCACATCTCTCCCGAGATCCGCTGGTACACGCGCAGGGAGTGGACCAAGGTGCAGGGGCAACTCGATGGCACCACCATCCTGCGGATCCCCCGGGTGATGGACTTCTTCTTCCACTGGATCTTCTTGCACACCCCCCATCACGTGGACATGCGCATCCCCTGCTACCACCTGTCCGAAGCGGCAGGGGCCATCAGGGATGCCTTCCCCGACCGCACGATCGACCGCAAGCTGCGCATCCGCGAGTTCGTCGAAGGCACCCGGACCTGCAAGCTCTACGACTTCGAAGCCGGCCGCTGGCTGCCGTACAGCGCTGCCGAATGACACGAGGCTGACTCAGCGGCGTCGCCGTTTCCAACTGTTGATTCCTCGATTCAGCCTCCGGCCGGGGCCACACAGATCTGCTCGGTACGGGTCGGGAGCACAACGGCAATCGCTCCGATCGGGCACGACGTCCCGGCCACGCCACGGGCCACGATCTTCGGCTCGGTGCCGGTGCACGGGACCACCTCCATGCCGTAGTCGTAGACGCGCACGCACTGTCCGACCTGGAAGGCTGGCGGCCGGTTGCCGTCGCCCGTCATCAGAGCCGTGACGATCAGGATGGCGAACAGGAGTCCGACGGCGAGGAGGACCGGACCGAGGCGCAGCGCGCACCCGACAGCCGGCGAGACGGCGACGTCCTGAAAGGCATCGGAGCGGTACTCGGGCTCCGGTGCCGGCCACGGCCGCGGGGCCGGTGGTCGCCGGGCGAGGTCGTACTCGGCCCGGCGGCCGGGGTCGCCGAGCACATGCCAGGCCCCGTTGATGGCCGCCATACGACGCTCGGCCCGACGGCGCTCCGCGGGGTCGGTGACCAGGTCCGGGTGGTGGCGGCGGGCCAGGGCTCGGTGGGCAGCACGGATCTCGCCGACCGAGGCGTCCTGCGACACGCCGAGCGTGCGGTAGTGGTCGGGGCCGGAACCGGGGGGCATCCGGCCACCCTAGGAGCGTGGCGGGAGGGGGGCCGTCGCTACCGTGGGGCCGGTGAGCGTGATCGAGTGCCCGGGCTGCGGCGAGGACGAGGACCTGTCGGGCGACCGGCGGGGCGATCCGGGTTCGGAGACCATCACCGTCACCTGCGGCGCCTGTGGGCTGGTTTGGGACCGCGATCTCACGCCCCGCTGCCCCACCTGCGGCACCGATGACGTACGGGCCGCGCTGCAGTCGATCGTCGACAAGTCGAGGGGCACACAGCTGTCGATCCAGTCGATGAGAGTCGTACACCTCTGCCGTGTGTGCGACACCGAACAGTTGGCAGCCTGGAACCGGTCGAACACCCCGCTGGCGCCGGCCGAGCTCCCCTTCGACCCCCGCTGACCCGGGTCAGGCGCCGGTCAGCCGTCGAGCAGGCGTTCGGCGAGCACCTCCAGGCCGGCCACCCGGCTGCCCTTGACCAGCACGGCGTCGTCAGTGCCGAGGTCCAGCGCCTCGCCGACGGCGTCGACGTCCGCCAGCGGCTCGACGCCGTAGAGGTCGGTGCCGACGGCCACCAGTTCGACGCCGAGGTCGGCGGTCCGCTGTGCGATGGCCCGGTGCTCGTCGGCCGCCCGGTCGCCCAGTTCGGCCATGAGGCCCAGCACAGCCACCCGCCGGCCGGTCACCGGCAACGCAGCCAGTGCGTCGAGTGCCGCCGCCGTCGAGGCCGGGTTGGCGTTGTAGGCATCGTTGAGGACCCGCAGGCCCGACGGTGCCGAGCCCAGCGCCATGCGCCACGGTGAGGCCACTCCCTCGGCAAGGCCAGCCGCCACGTCGGCGAGGGGAATGTCGAGTACCAGCCCCACGGCCGCAGCAGCGAGGGCGTTGGGCACCATGTGCGCCCCGTGGACCGACAACCGCACCTCGGCCCGGCCCCACGGCGACTCCAGGCGGAACGAAGCCCGCAGGTCGTCGTCGAGCACGACGTCACGGGCCCTGACCTCGCCGGCGTCGCCGAACGTGAGGACCCGGGAGCGCGCACGGCCCGCCTGCTCGACGACCTCGGGCACGTCGGCGTTGAGCACCGCACAGCCGTCGGGAGGCAGGGCATCGAACAGCTCGCCCTTGGTGCGCGCCACGGCCTCGACCGAGCCGAACTCGCCGGTATGGGCGACGGCCACCGTGGTCAACACGCCCACGTCGGGCCGGGCCACCTCGCACAGTGCGGCGATGTCTCCGACATGGCGGGCCCCGAGTTCAACCACGACCGCCGCGTCCTCCGGAGAGCCGAGGAGCGTCAGCGGCACGCCGATCTCGTTGTTGAACGAGCGGTGGCTGGCGTGGACCGGCCCACGTCGGGCCAGCACCGCCCGGGCCAGGTCCTTGACCGAGGTCTTGCCGACCGAGCCGGTGATGCCGACCACCGGGCCCGACAACGAGCCGCGGGCGGCCGCACCGAGGGCGAGGAGGGCGGCACCCGTGTCCGCCACCCGGATCGCCGTCGTTCCGGCCCCTTCCCCGATCGTGCCGTCGCCCGTCAGGTAGCCGCCGGCACCGGCCTCGAGGGCCGCAGCGATGAACCTGTGGCCGTCGCGCTCGGCGACGATCGGCACGAACAGGCAGCCGGGCGTGACCGCACGCGAGTCCTGGGTGGCGCCTTCGAGCCAGGCGTCGTCACCAACCAGTTCGCCGCCCACGGCAGCGGCCACCTGCGAGGCCCGGAAGCGCATGGGGGGAGTCTCTCAGCCCGGGACCCGCCGAAGGTGCCACCTCGCCCGACCGGCCCGGCCGTACCATCTGCCCATGCCCGGCGCCTCTCCTGAGTCACCCCGGCGCACGTTCGTCCTCCTGTTCGGGGGGCGCAGCGCCGAGCACGACGTCTCGTGCGTATCGGCCCGCCACGTGCTGGCCGCCGTCGACACCGACCGCTACGACATCGTCCCGGTGGGCATCAGCCTCGACGGACGCTGGTCGCTGGCCGAGGCCGCTGCCGCCGCCCACGCCGCCGGCGAACTGCCCGAGGCGCTCGACCCGACCGGGCCCGCCTGGGACCCGCTCCCCCGCCTCGCCGAACTGTCCGCCGCCGGACCCGTGATCGTGTTCCCGCTGCTGCACGGCCCGTTGGGAGAGGACGGCACCGTCCAGGGCCTGCTCGAGGTGGCCGACGTGCCCTATGTGGGCGCGGGGGTGCTGGGCTCGTCGCTGGCGATGGACAAGTTGGCCGCCAAGGAGGTATTGGCCCAGCACGACCTGCCCCTGGCCCGCTACCGGGGGCTCCACGCAGACGACCTCGGCGCTCCCGATACCGACACCCTCGCCGTCCTCCTCGTCTCGCTGCTCACCGACCTGGGCCCGACGGTGTTCGTGAAGCCCGCCAACCTGGGATCGTCCATCGGGGTGTCGAAGGCCACCGACGCCGCAACCCTCGAAGTGGCCCTCAAGACCGCAGCCGCCTACGACGAGTGGATCATCGTCGAAGAGGCCATCTCCGGCCGCGAGATCGAACTGGCGGTGCTGGGCGACCGGGTGCCGCAGGTGTCGGGACCCGGCGAGATCCGTCCCGGTGCCGAGTTCTACGACTACGCCGACAAGTACGAGACCGACGACGCCGAACTGATCGACGACCCGGACCTCGACGCCGAGACCGCCGTCCGCTTCCAGGAACTCGCCGCACGGGCCTTCCTGGCGCTGCGCTGCTCGGGCATGGCGAGGGTCGACTTCTTCCTCGCCGACGACGGCCGGGGCCCGCTGCTCAACGAGGTCAACACGATTCCGGGATTCACGCCGATCTCGATGTACCCCCGGCTCTGGCAGAAGGCGGGCCTGTCCTACCCGGCCCTCGTCGACCGCCTGGTCGACCTCGCCGTCGAACGCCACGCCCGCCGCCGCCGCAACACCCGCCGCTGAGGAACCCCGCCCCGCCTCAGCGCAGGGGGTCGAGGGAGGCGCGTAGGAACCGCAGGAGTTCACGGCGACGGGTCGCCACGGTGCGCATCGTCGGCTCGAGGCCGGCGGCGCGCAGTACCTCGATCTCGGTCGCCAGGCCCACCACCGTCGAGTAGGCGCTGATCAGCACCAGTTGGGCGTCGGTGCGGCGCATCCTGCCGGCGTCCATCTCGCGCTCCATCCAGGCCTGCGCCCGGTCCATGAGCGGCCCCATGGCGCCCTTGAGGCGGGGCGCCGCAGGCGAGCCCGGTCGGGACACCTCGCGCAGCAGGCCCATGAGCAGCGGCTGCTCGAGCGCCACCCGGAACACGGAGCGCACCAGCGCCTCCACCCGTTCCCAGTCGGTGGCCTCACCCGCCAGCACCTCGAGGAGTGCGACGTTGAGGTCGGCAGCGCTGCGGTCCACGACTGCGCCGAGCAGGCCCCGCTTGCTGACGTAGTGGTAGAGGATCGTCTGCTTGCGGATGCCGAGACCGCCGGCCAGGTCGTCGAGCGACGTTCCGTCGTAGCCGATCGTGCCGAAGGACGCGAGGGCGGCGTCGAGGATGCGCTCCCGGGTCTCGGCGCCGCGTCCCGAGGACCGGCCGGCACCGCGCACCGTGTCACGCACCGTCTCCCGGAGGGTCGTCGGTTCGGCCATGCCTGCACCGTAGTCCTTTTCCTGACCATCTGGTAAGTCCCCTGACCATCTGGTAGAAAGAGGGCCATGATCGCTGAGTCGCTGGCTGGTCGCCGGATCGCCATCACCGGAAGCACCGGCTTCCTCGGCACCGCACTCGTCGAGCGACTCCTTCGCAGCGCCCCCGACTGCGAGTTGGTCCTCATCGTCCGACCCGGCCGCCGGGGCGCCGAGCGGCGGGTCAACCGCGACATCCTCCACAACAACGCCTTCGACCGCCTCCGCGAGCAACTCGGCAAGGACGGCTTCGAGGAGATGGTCGCCCGTCGCATCACCGCGCTCGCCGGCGACGTCACCGACGACGGCCTCGGCCTCGATGACAAGGGCCGCGCCACCCTCGCCGGCTGCGACCTCTTCATCCATTCGGCGGCGATCGTCAGCTTCGACTCGCCACTCGACCAGGCCGTCGAGATCAACCTGCTGGGCTCCGTGCGCATCGTCGAGACGCTCCAGGACCTCGGCATCGCACCCCACCTGGTCGCCGTCTCGACCTGCTATGTGGCCGGCAGCCGTCGGGGCGCCGCACCCGAGGAGCCCGTCGACCAGAGCCCGTTCTTCGTCAACGTCGACTGGCGCACCGAGGTCGACAACGCCCGACGCATCCGATCCGAGACCGAGACCGCCAGCCGCACTCCCGAGAAGCTGGCCGGCTTCCGGGAAGCCGCCCACAAGGAACTCGGCGCCGCCGGCACCCCCGTCCTGGCCGCCAAGACCGAACAGCTCCGCACCCGCTGGGTCGAGGACCGCATGGCCGAGGCCGGCCGCTCCCGCGCCTCCTCGCTGGGCTTCCCCGACGCCTACGCCTATACCAAGGCCCTCGGCGAGGTCGCCCTGACCGAGTCGGCCGGCGACGTGCCGGTCAGCATCGTGCGCCCCTCGATCATCGAATCGGCCTTCGCCGAGCCAGCACCTGGCTGGATCCGCGGCTTCCGCATGGCCGAGCCCGTCATCGTCTCGTATGCCCGCGGCCTCCTCAGGGAGTTCCCGGGAGTCCCCGAGGGCACCGTCGACGTCATCCCGGTCGACTTCGTCGTCGCCGCCATCTGTGCAGTGGCCGCCCGCGGCCCCGACCCCGACGCACCCCCGGGTGGCGACATCGTCCAGGTCGCCTCGGGTGCGGAGAATCCCCTCCGCTACGGAAAGCTCGTAGACCTGGTGCGGGAGTGGTTCACCGAGCACCCCATCTACGACGAACACGGCCAGCCCATCTCCGTGCCCCAGTGGTCGTTCCCCGGACGGGGACGCGTCAAGCAGCAACTCGAACGGGCCGGTTCCATGCTCGACCGGGCGCACAAGGCCCTCGACGTGCTCCCCGTGCGGGGGCGCTACGCCATGACCTCCGCCCGGCTGGAGGAGAGGCGCGAGCTCGTCGACCGGGCTATGGGCTACGTCGACCTCTACGGCGCCTATGCGGAATGCGAGGCGGTCTACGGCCTGGACCGGCTGATCACCCTGTGGGAAGAACTCGACGACGACGACCGGGCGGCGTTCTGCTTCGACCCCCGCACCATCGACTGGGACTACTACGTCCCCAAGGTTCACCTCCCGTCGGTGGTCAAGGCCGCCCGTGCGCCGATGCGCCCACCGACCCGGGGCGGTCAGAGTCGGTCCGAGCGGCTGCGCACCCAGATCCTCTCCCCCGACCGGCACCTCGCCGCCTTCGACCTCGAGAACACGCTCATCGCCTCGAACGTCGTGGCCTCGTACTCGTGGCTGGCGAGTCGCCACCTCGACACCCGCGACCGGGCCCGCTTCGTGCTCAAGACCATCGCCGAGGCCCCCCGCCTCCTGGCCCTCGACCGCAGGGACCGAAGCGACTTCCTGCGCTACTTCTACCGGCGCTACGACGGCGCCCCGGTCGACCAGATCGCAGAGGACGCCCTCGAGCACGTCAACGAACTGCTCCTCGCCAAGTCGTTTCCCGCTGCCATCCGACGGGTGCGCGAGCACCGGGCACTCGGACACCGCACCGTCCTCATCACCGGCGCCCTCGACTTCGTGGTCGAGCCGCTGCGCCCCCTCTTCGACGACGTGGTGTGCGCCCGACTCGGCACCTACGACGGCACCTACGACGGGCAGCTCACCTCCGTGCCCCCCACCGGCGAGGCCCGCTACCAGGCGCTCGTGGACCTAGCCGAAGAACACAACTGCGACCTTCGCGAGTCGATCGCCTACGCCGACTCGGCCAGCGACCTCCCGATGCTCGAGGCCGTCGGCTTCCCCGTCGCCGTGAACCCCGAGACCCGCCTCGCCTCCATCGCCCGCAAGCGCGGTTGGCTGGTCGAGGACTTCCGTAAGTCGCCCGGCATGACCCGGCGCCTGCTGCCCCTCGCCCCCCCGCGGACGGCCGTCCGATGAAGGCTCGACGATGAAGGCTCTGGAGTTTCGCCGCAACGTTCCCCGCTTCGCCGCGGCGCGCCTGGCCGGCAGCCTCACGCCGGGCCGTGGCGCCTCCGTCGGGCCGCTGCGCCTCGCCGACCTCGAGCCGCCGACTGCCCCCGGCCCCGACTGGGTGCGGGTCCGACCCCGCCTGTCGGGCATCTGCGGATCGGACCTCGCCACCATCGACGGCAGGTCGGCCCGCTACTTCGAACCGCTCGTCTCGTTCCCGTTCGTGCCGGGCCACGAGGTCGTGGGCGACCTCGACGACGGCACCAGGATGGTGCTCGAGCCGGTCCTGGGCTGTGTCAGCCGCAACCTCGCCCCCACCTGCGACCCGTGCTCCGCCGGCCACCTCGGCAACTGCGAGCACACGACGTTCGGAGACCTCGAGCCGGGCATCCAGACCGGTTCCTGCCACGACACGGGCGGTGGATGGGCGACCGCCTTCTCGGCCCACCCCAGCCAACTCCACCCCGTCGACGACTCGTTCAGCGACGAGTCGGCCGTGATGGTCGAGCCGACGGCCTGCGCCGTCCACGCCGCCATCCTCGCCGGCGTCCCCGACGGCGCCGTCGTCACGGTGCTGGGCGCCGGCACCCTCGGCCTGCTCACGATCGCCGCCCTCCGCACCTTCGCCAACCCCCGGACGATCGTGGCGACCGCCCGCTACCCGAGCCAACGACGGCTCGCCGCAGAGCTCGGTGCCGACCTGGTGGTGGAGCCCGACGACGTCCGGCGTGCGGTACGGCGGGCCACCGGCAGCCGGGCCGTCAGCCTCGCGGTCGACGACGGCGCCGTCGACCGGCTCAGCGGAGGCACCGACGTGGTCGTCGACTGCGTGGGCTCCTCGGCCAGCCTCACCGACGCCCTGGCCATCACCCGCCCCCGGGGACGCATCGTGCTGGTCGGCATGCCCGCCTCCGTCAGCCTCGAACTCACCCCGTTGTGGCACCGCGAGATCGAACTGGTCGGCGCCTACACCTACGGCACCGAGACCCTGCCAGACGGCTCCACGGCCCGGACCTTCGACCTGGCCGCCGGACTCGTGCGGGCCGCCGACCTCGGCCGCCTCGTGTCGGCCACCTATCCCCTGCACCGCTACCGCGACGCACTCGAGCACGCCGCAGCCGCCGGCCGACGTGGCGCCGTCAAGGTCGCCTTCGACCTGCGCGACGAAAAGGAACGAGAAGCCCTCATGGAGATGAGCAAGTGAGCAACGGCCATCTGGCCCCCCGACCCGGCTTCGTCCTCGACGTCGACCGCACCAGTCCGCCGATCGTGTTCCACCACGGCGAGGGCTTCCGGCTGGAGAAGCTGCCGGCCGACCGCACCCGGGTGATCTACCCGGCCGAGCCGCTCGAGGGCCTCACCGACCCCGACGGTGCCATCCGCTCTGCACTCCTCAACCCGCTCGGCGACTCCGAACCCCTCCCGGCGTTGCTCCGGCCGGGCATGAAGCTCACCATCGCCTTCGACGACATCTCGCTCCCGCTGCCGCCGATGCGCCGACCCGACATCCGCCAACGGGTCATCGAGGCGGTCCTCGACCTGGCCGCCGAGGCCGGCGTCGACGACGTCCACCTCATCGCTGCGCTCGCCATCCACCGACGGATGACCGAGGACGAGCTCCGCCATGCCGTGGGCGACCGCGTCTACGACGCCTTCGCACCATCCGGCCGCCTCTACAACCACGACGCCGAGGACCCCGACGGCATGGTGGTACTCGGCCAGACCCCGCACGGCGAGGACGTGCAGTTCAGCCGCCGGGCCGCCGAGAGCGACCTCGTCGTCTACGTCAACATCAACCTCGTGGCCATGGACGGCGGCCACAAGAGCACCGCCACCGGCCTGTCCGGCTACACCGGCCTGCGCCACCACCACAACGTCCACACCATGCTCAACTCCCGCTCCTTCATGGACCGGGAGAACTCGGCGCTGCACGCCTCCAACTGGCGGATGGGCAAGGTGCTGCGCGACGCCGACGTCAAGATCTTCCAGATCGAGACCACGGTCAACAACAACACGTTTGGCCGCGAGGGCCCGCTGTCGATGCTCCAGAAGCGCGAATGGGAATGGTCGCCGAAGGACCGGGCGGGATTCCTCACCATGCAACAGGGCCTCAAGCTCATGCCGGCGAAGGCGAAGCGCAAGGCGTTCTCGTCGTGGCTGGCGCCCTACGAACTCACCTCCGTGCAGGCCGGCGAGGTCGAGGCCGTCCACGAGGTGACCACGGCGAACGTCTACCGGCAGCAGCTCGTGCCCGTCGAGGGACAGACCGATGTGCTCACCATGGGGCTCCCCTACATCTGCCCCTACAACGTCAACTCGATCATGAACCCGATCCTCGTGATGTGCCTGGGGCTGGGCTACTTCTTCAACCTGTACCGGGGGAAGCCGCTGGTGCGGGAGGGCGGCGTGTTGATCATGGGGCACCCGACGCCGTGGGAGTTCCACCCCGTCCACCACCCCAGCTACATCGACTTCTTCGAACAGGTCCTGGCCGACACCACCGACCCGGCCGAGATCGAGAAGAAATGGGAGAAGCAGTTCGCCGAGGACGAGTGGTACATCCACCTGTACCGCACCTCGTACGCCTACCACGGCGCCCACCCCTTCTACATGTGGTACTGGGGGGCGCACGCCCTGCAACACCTCGGGCGGGTGATCGTCGTCGGCGGCGACACCGCAGCCGTGCGGCGCATGGGGTTCCAGCCGGCATCAACCCTGCAGGATGCCCTCGAGATGGCGACCGACGTCGTCGGGCCACAGCCGACCATTACCCACCTCAAGAACCCGCCGATCCTGATGGCGGACGTGACGTGAGGGTGACGGTACGGGACGTGCTGCGCGCGTGAACCACGTCCGACTGCAGGTGGCGAAGGCCAGGGCCCGGGTGGCCCGACTGGGCTTCCCGCTGCGTGCCGCCCCGGTGCCGAACGGCGTGGAGCCACCACCTCCCATGCGGCACACGGGGACCGACTTCGAAACCGACTGGGCCCGCTCGCAGCCGGCACGGGTGGCCCGCCTGGCGCTGGTCGAGGGCGTGATGCGACCGGTCATGTCGGTCGTCGCCTCCCCGGCCGTCAAGGGGCTCGACCGCCTCGACCGCCTCGACGGCCTCGACGGCCTCGACGGCCCGGTGATCTTCGCCGCCAACCACCACAGCCACGTCGACACACCGCTGATGCTCACCACGGTGCCCGAACCGTGGCGACACCGGCTGGTGGTCGGGGCCGCAGCCGACTACTTCTTCCGCACCCGGATCGGCGGCTCGATCGCCGCCCTCGCCATGGGCGCGATCCCGATCGAGCGCACCAAGGTCGGACGCCAGTCGGCGACACTCGCCACGGACCTCATCGGCGACGGATGGAGCCTGCTGATCTTCCCCGAGGGGGGCCGCAGCCCCGACGGGTGGGGCCAGCCGTTCCGGGGAGGCGCCGCCTACCTGGCGATCCGGTGCGACGTGCCGGTCGTGCCGGTTCACCTACAGGGCACGGGACGGATCCTGCGCAAGGGGAAGAAGCTGCCACAGCCGTCGCGCACCACGGTCACGTTCGGCGACCCGCTGCTGCCCGGCGAGGACGAGAACTCACGGACGTTCGCCGCCCGCCTGGAGGCCGCGGTCGCGGCGTTGGCGGACGAAGCCACCTCCGACTGGTGGCAGGCCAGGGTGCGTGCACACGCCGGCACGTCGCCGGACCTCACCGGCCCCGACATCGGCGCCTGGCGCCGCGTCTGGGCGCTGGGCGACCGCGACCGCCGGGCCAGGCGCAACAAGCGCCACTGGCCGGAGTTGTGACCCCTTCGAGCCCTGGTCCCCGCCGGTAGCCTCAGGGGAGGGACATCGGCGTCCCAGACCCGGTCTCCTGGCCCCGTCCATCCGTCCCACAGAGGAGTTCCTTCCACCCCATGCCCGTCGCCGCCAGCACGCCGATCGAACTCATCCAGGGCGTCTACTCCACGCTCGACGAGCGCATCGCGGCGGGCCGGGCGCACTTCGGACGGGCGCTGACGCTGGCCGAGAAGGTCCTTGTCAACCACCTCGACGACCCGACGACCACCGATCTCGAACGCGGCGAGTCGTACGTCGACATGCGGCCCGATCGAGTGGCCATGCAGGACGCCACCGCCCAGATGGCCTGGCTGCAGTTCATGACCGCCGGCCTCGACGAGGTCCAGGTCCCCACCACCACACACTGCGACCACCTCATCCAGGCCCGCGACAACGCCAAGCTCGACCTCCAGGCGGCCGTCGACGGCAACGCCGAGGTCTACGACTTCCTCGAGTCCGTGTGTGCCCGCTACGGCGCCGGCTTCTGGAAGCCCGGCTCGGGCATCATCCACCAGGTCGTGCTCGAACAGTACGCCTTCCCCGGCGGGATGATGATCGGCACCGACAGCCACACCCCGAACGCCGGCGGCCTCGGCATGGTCGCCATCGGCGTGGGCGGCGCCGACGCCGTCGACGTCATGGCCGGCTTCCCGTGGAACTTCAGGTGGCCCCGGCTCATCGGCGTCCACCTCACCGGCGAGTTGAACGGCTGGGCCGCCCCGAAGGACGTCATCCTCAAGGTCGCCCAGATCCTCACCGTGAAGGGTGGCACCGGCGCCATCGTCGAGTACTTCGGACCCGGCGCCCGCAGCCTGTCCGCAACCGGCAAGGGCACCATCTGCAACATGGGTGCCGAGATCGGCGCCACCACGTCGCTGTTCGCCTACGACGACGCCGTCGGCCGCTACCTCAAGGCCACCGGCCGCGAGGCCGTCGCCGACGCCGCCGAGGCCGTCGCCCACCACCTGCGGGCCGACGCCGAGGTCGAGGCCGACCCCGGCGCCTACTTCGACCAGATCATCGAGATCGACCTCTCGACCCTGTCGCCCCACATCAACGGCCCCTACACTCCCGACCTGTCCCGCCCCGTGGCCGACCTGGGCGACGAGGCCCGGGCCAACGGCTGGCCGCTCGAGGTCAGCGCCGGCCTGATCGGGTCCTGCACCAACTCCTCCTACGAGGACATCACCCGGGCTGCCAGCATCGCCCGCGACGCCATCGCCAAGGGCGTCTCCTGCAAGGTGCCCCTGCTGGTCACCCCCGGCTCCGAGCAGGTGCGGGCCACCATCGAGCGCGACGGCCTGCTGGCCGACTTCGAGGCGCTGGGCGCCACGGTGTTGGCCAACGCCTGCGGGCCGTGCATCGGCCAGTGGGACCGCCAGGACGTCGAGGACGGCGTCCCCAACTCGATAGTCACCAGCTACAACCGCAACTTCCCGAAGCGCAACGACGGCTACGCGTCCACCCACGCCTTCGTGACGTCCCCCGAGACGGTGATCGCCCTCACGCTGGCCGGCCACCTCGACTTCGACCCGGCAAACGACACGATCACCAACGACGCCGGCGAGGAGGTCCGCCTCACCGTCGGCACCGGAGAGGAACTCCCGGCGCAGGGCTTCGACCCGGGTGCCGACACCTTCCAGGCCCCGCCCGAGGACGGCAGCGACATCGAGGTCGTGGTGTCGCCCACCAGCGAGCGCCTCCAGGTGCTCACCCCCTTCCCGGCGTGGAACGGCGAGGACCTCGCCGACCTGCCCGTGCTGGTCAAGGCGCAGGGCAAGTGCACCACCGACCACATCTCGATGGCCGGCCCCTGGCTGCGCTACCGCGGCCACCTCGAGAACATCTCCGGCAACGTCTACATGGGCGCCGTCAACGCCCACGGAGGCGAGGTCGGCATCGGCCTCGACGTCACCGACGACGAGCGCCGCCCCTACCCCGAGATCGCCAGGCGATACCACGAGGCCGGCATCGAGTGGGTCGCCATCGGCGACGAGAACATGGGCGAGGGCTCGTCACGCGAGCATGCCGCCATGGAGCCCCGCTTTCGGGGCGCCAGAGCCGTGATCGCCCGCTCGTTCGCCCGCATCCACGAGACCAACCTCAAGAAGCAGGGCGTGCTGCCGCTCACTTTTGCTGATCCTGTCGACTACGAACTCATTGGCGAGCGCGATCGCATCAGCCTTATTGGCCTCAGCGAGTTGGCCCCGGGTGACCCTGTCGAGGTCGTGATCCATCATGCAGACGGCTCCGTCTCCTCGATTCGCACCAACCACACGTTCTCGGCGGACCAGATCCTCTGGTTCCACGCCGGCAGTGCGCTCAACCTCATCCGCCAACAGACCGGCTCCTGAGAACCCACTCCCGGCCCCCCCTGCCTACACGAGCCGCGCGTCCACGCCGATCTCGCCGACCCAGGCCCACAACAGCACACAGGGCGGAGACCGGTCGGGATCCTCCCCGGGTGCACCGAACCACAGTTCGTGCGGTTCATAGGGGGCGTTGTGGGCGCAGTCTCCCGGGTGTAGTTCCCGGCGCACGCCGTCGGCGCCGCTGAAGCCCACATCGCCGGCGAGCACGTGGTACGCCTCCTCGGCCGGATGGGTGTGCCGGGGGTAGTACAGCCCCGAGCCCCACACCCCCACGCCAACGGCCACGCGTGTGCTGCTGACCAAGGCCGTCGCGGTCGGGCCCACCAAGCGCACGTAGCCGTAGTTGTCGAGGAAATGGGATGACAGCGTCTCGGCGTACGCCGCCGTCTGCGTCCAGGCCAGCCCATCGGCCAGCCCCAGGAACCCTCCGAGCACGGGATCGGCACCCGGATCGAGTCGCTCGATCAGCTGCGTGGCCGGAAGGGGTGCCGGCTCTGGAACGGTGATGTCGCCGACTGCGACCCGGGCCAGTTCTTCAGCGACCTGCGCCAACATCGCCGGGCCTGCGTGTGTCGCCTGCTCGTCGTAGAAGCGCGCCAGGGCGCTGAACAAGCCCCGGAGTTCGTCGAGTATCAAGCCGGGTCCAGTTCTCCGGCCTAGACCTTCTGCAACTTGTAGCCGCGGTTGCGGGCCTCGGCGAGGGTGTCCGGGCCGAAACAGAGGAATGCGTCGCTGGACATGAGTTCGTCGAGCACCACGGACATGGCGTCCTCGTCGGCGACCTCATCGAGGTCGTAGACCTGCTGGGTGCGCTTGTCGCCAAGATAGCGATGGTGGGCGAATGACGTCGGGCGCTTCATCGCCAGGAGAGTACTCGGCGCGCCTGATCAAGGAACCAACACGCGATGCGGGGACGTGTGGAGACACGCCCCCGCATCTGGGATTGCTCGTTATTGAACAAAACTTCTGCTTCTCTACCTGAACCCGGCCTGGTCTGCCGGAGGGGACCGTCTTCCGGCGGTCAGGATTCAGGGGTGGCCGGCGGGGATTCGCCGGGCGGATCACTCGACCTAGCGGCCGACCACCTCCGAGGTCCCATATCGTTCACCGTTGATCTGGACCACCTCCTCTCTTCGGATACCCGGACCTTACGCCTGCACCCAGTCCGTGAACAGGGCAATTGGTCAGATTGCTTGATTCTTGCCACGCGCTCTCTGGGCTCTCCCGGCAAGTACACCTCCGTACTCCTGAACTAGGTTGCCGCCGTGGCTTCGCCCACCACGATCTACACGGCTGCTGCGATCCACACGCTCGACCCCTCACGACCCGATGCCAAGGCGGTTGCCGTGCGCGACGGACGCGTGCTCGCCGTCGGCAGCGTCGAGGAACTGCAGCGCATCGAGGGAGCCACCGTCGACGGCTCGCTCGAGCGGTTCACGCTGCTGCCCGGCTTCGTAGAGGCGCACTGCCACGCAATGGCCGGCGGCATGTGGCTGCACACCTACTGCGGCTACTTCGACCGCCAGGGCCCCGACGGCCGAGTGTGGTCCGGCTGCCGATCGATGGACGACGTGATCGAGCGCCTGCTCAAGGCGGATGCCCGGATGACCAGTGAAGGTGCCGGCCCGGATGAGCCGCTGCTGGCCTGGGGACTCGACCCCATCTACTTCCCGGGTGAGCGCCTCGTCGCCAGGCACCTCGACCGGGTCTCGACCGCCCGCCCGATTCTCGTGATGCACGCCAGCCTCCACCTGGCCACGGTCAACAAAGCCCTCATGGAGGCAGAAGGCATCACTCCCGACACCGACATGGACGGCGTCCCCAAGGACGGTTCCGGCTGGCCCATCGGCGAACTCCGGGAGCCGGCGGCAATGTCCCTCGCCGGCACCGCCTTCCGCAAGTTCTGGGGCCGCACGAAGTCGGAGGACTCCCTTCGGAACTTCGGCAACAAGGCCCGCAACACCGGCATCACCACCCTCACCGACCTCGGCAACCGTGAGTCGGCCAAGGAATCCGAGATCGAGCGCTTTCGCTGGGTGGTTGACCAGGAAGGCTTCCCTGCACGCGTCTCGGTATTCCACATGCCGGTCCCCGGCACACCCGAGGCGCTCGAACAGGCAGCGGCCGACGTCGTCGCCAGCAGGGGTGCCTCGAGCGCCAAGCTCCGCTTCGGACACGTCAAGCTCGTCATCGACGGCTCGATCCAGGGGTGGACCGCCCGCCTCCGCTGGCCCCACTACCTCGACGGCGGCAACGGCATCTGGGTGGTCCCGCCCGAACAGGTCACCGACATCCTGCGCCCCTACCACGAGGCCGGGCTCCTGATCCACGTCCACTGCAACGGCGACGAGGCAGTCGACGTCTGGCTCGAGGCCGTCGAGTCGCTGCTGGCCGAGACACCCAGAATCGACCACCGCCACACTGTCCAGCACTGCCAACTCACCAGCCCCGACCAGTACCGCCGGATCGCAGCACTCGGCATGTGCGCCAACCTGTTCTCGAACCACACTTTCTTCTGGGGCGACCAGCACGCATCCTCGACCGTCGGTCCCGATCGGGCGGCCCGCATGAACTCGGCCCGAACGGCACTCGACCTGGGCGTTCCCCTGTCGATGCACAGCGACGCGCCGGTCACTCCGCTCGGATCCCTCCACGTCGCCTGGTCCGCGGTCAACCGCCTCACCGCCACCGGTGTGCTGCTCGGCCCCGACGAGCGCATCAGCGTGGCCGAGGCGATCCACGCCATCACCCTGGGTGCCGCCCACCAGCTCAAGATGGACGACGAGATCGGAAGCATCTCGCCCCACAAGCACGCAGACCTGGCGATCCTCGAGGCCGACCCCTTCGCCATCGACCCGGCCGGCCTCCGCGACGTCCCCGTCTGGGGAACCATGCTCGGAGGAAGGCTCTTCCCCGCCGACTGAGTCGCCCGGCGCCCATCCTCCCCGACCCGCGCAAGACTGCACGTATGGACACCCGGCAACAGCGCCTCCCCCTCCTGGTGGTCGGGGGATACCTCGGCGCCGGCAAGACCACGCTCATCAACACCCTGCTCAACGACCCGCAGGGCCAGTGCATCGCCGTACTCGTCAACGACTTCGGCGAGATCGGCATCGACGAGGCGTTGCTCGCCGCGGAACAAGGCAAACAAGGCAAACAAGGCAAACAAGGCAAACAAGGCAACGTGATCTCCCTTGCCAACGGCTGCGTGTGCTGCTCCCTGGCCGACGGGTTCGCGACCGCCCTCGACCGGGTCCGGACCATGGCCGACCGCCTGGACCGGGTCGTGGTCGAGGTGAGCGGAGTCGGCGAACCGGGGAAGGTCGCACAGTGGGCGAAGACCCCCGGCTTCAGCCCCGACGGCGTGCTCGTCGTGGTCGACGGTTCCCGGGTCCGCGTACAACTCGCCGACCCCCGCATCGGCCAGACGGTCGCCGGACAGGTCGCCGACGCCGACCTTCTGCTGCTCACCCACGGCGACCTGCTCGCCCCCGACGGCTTAAGCGCCGCCGAGCGCGCACTGGCCGACCTCTCGGCGGCCCCGGTGCTCCGCTCCCCCGTCGACCCCACGCTGCTGTTCGGGATGGAGCCGGTCACCGGTGTCCACGGGCCGGTCGGCCACGCAGCCCATGCCGACCACGTCACCTGTTCGCTGCCCCTGGCGCACCCCGTGCCCCGGGCGACCCTCGAACTCTGGCGGCAGGTGCGCCCCCGGGGCGTCGTGCGGGCCAAGGGCATCGTGCGCACCAGCGACGAGCCGGAGGCCAGAACCGTCGTCCAGTCGGTCGGCGACTCGACCTCGATCACGGTCTCCGGTCCCTGGACGGGCGACGAACCCGGAGACGGCGCCGGTGCTGTCGTCGCGATCGCCGTCCCCGGCACACAGCGGGCGGCGCTCGTGAAGTGGCTGGGAATCCTCTAGCCGGACAAGCCCGACCTGCGCCCGATGGCAGTAACCGCCAGGCGGTCGGCTTCGTCGTTCCAGCGGTCGCCCGAGTGTCCCTTGACCCACCGGAACGCCACGTTGTCGCGCCCCCGGTACAACTCGATGAGCGGCTCCCAGAGGTCCCGGTTGGCGATCGGCTGCCGGTTCTTGTTCTTCCAGCCGCGCCGGATCCAGTTCCGCCACCAGTGGTCCCGGAAGCAGTGGACGACATACGTCGAGTCGCTCACGATCAACACCGGTCCCTCGAAGGCCCTCAGCGCCTCGAGGACGGCGTTGACCTCCATCCGCTGGTTCGTGGTGTCGGGATCGAACCCCGCGGCGTAGGCCCCGTCGGGCACCACCCAGGCCCAGCCGCCGGGTCCGGGATTCCCCGAACAGGCGCCATCGGTGTAGATGGTCGTGGGCTCGTCGGCGAGCGCCGAATCGGCGTCCTCGGGGTCATCGGGTTCGAACAGCGTCACGGAGGGCGACCCTAGCCACAAGGAACCTTCCCAAGGGCCGACACAAAGGGACCGGACACTGGCATGATCAACAAGTGATCGACGGCTTCACCCGCCAACTCCCCGACGGCGACCCGGAGGAGACCAAGGAGTGGATGGACTCGTTCGACTCCCTCGTCGACCGGTCCGGACGCAGCCGTGCCCGCTTCATGCTGGCCAAGCTCATGGAGCGGGCCGGGCAGCTCAACGTCGGCAACGCCCCACCCACCTGGACCCCCTACGTCAACACCATCGCCACCGAGGACCAGCCCTGGTTCCCGGGCGACGAGTTCATCGAGCGGCGCATCCGAAGGTTCATCCGTTGGAACGCCGCCGCCATGGTGATCAACGCCAACAAGACCGCTGACGGGATCGGCGGCCACCTCTCCACCTTCGCCTCGTCCGCCTCGCTCTACGAGGTCGGCTTCAACTGGTTCTTCCGCGGCAAGGACGACGGCCAGCCCGGCGACCACGTCTACTACCAGGGGCACGCCGCCCCCGGCGTCTACGCGCGGGCCTTCATCGAGCGCCGGCTCGACGAGGCGCACCTCGACCGCTTCCGCATGGAGATCGGCGGTGGCGGCCTCTCGAGCTATCCACACCCCCGCCTGATGCCCGACTTCTGGGAGTTCCCGACCGTGTCCATGGGACTCGGTCCGATCAACTCCATCTACCACGCCAGGTTCGACAGGTACCTCCAGAACCGTCGCATCGACGAAACCGTCGACAACCGCGTCTTCTGCTTCCTCGGCGACGGCGAGTGCGACGAACCCGAGACCCTCGGCTCCATCTCGCTGGCCGGTCGGTCCGGACTCGGCAACCTCATCTGGATCGTCAACTGCAACCTGCAGCGCCTCGACGGACCGGTGCGCGGCAACAGCCAGATCATCCAGGAGCTCGAAGGGGTCTTCCGGGGCGCCGGCTGGAACGTGATCAAGGTGATCTGGGGCTCGGGGTGGGACGAGTTGATCCACAAGGACGTCGACGGGATCCTGCTCAAGAAGTTCAACACCACCGTCGACGGCGAGTACCAGCGCCTCGCCATCGAGTCCGGCGACTACATCCGCGAGAACTTCTTCGGACCCGATCCGAGGCTCCGGGCCATGGTCGAGCACCTCTCCGACGAACAACTCGAGACGCTGCCGCGCGGCGGCCACGACTACCAGAAGGTCTACGCCGCATTCCGAGCCGCCACCGAGGAGAACGAGGCACCCACGGTCATCCTGGCCAAGACGATCAAGGGTTGGACCCTGGGCGAGGGATTCGAGGCCCGCAACGCCACCCACCAGATAAAGAAGATGACCAAGGCCGAGCTGTTGGCCCTGCGCGAGCGGCTCCGCCTCACCGAGGAGATCCCCGAGGAGCTCCTCGAGGGTGACCGGGCCCCCTACTTCCGGCCCGCCGAGGACAGCGACGAGTACCAGTACATGGTCCAACGGCGTCGGGCCCTCGGCGGCTCGATCCCGAAGCGTCGCATCCGGAACCGGCGACCGATCACGCTGCCGGATCCCTCCGTCTTCAGCGGCCTGACCAAGGGATCGGGGGGCCGGGCGGTTTCGACCACCATGGCCATGACAAGCCTGCTGCGCGACCTGATGCGCGACGATACGTTCGGAGCCCGGGTAGTGCCGATCGTCCCCGACGAGGCCCGGACCTTCGGCATGGACTCCCTGTTCCGGGAGTTCGGCATCTACGCCCCGTTCGGCCAACTCTACGAGCCCGTCGACCACGAGTTGCTGCTCTCCTACACCGAGAGCTCCGACGGGCAGCTCATCGAGGAGGGCATCACCGAGTGCGGATCGATGTCGAGCTTCATCGCCGCCGGCACCAGCTACGCCAACCTCGGCGTACCCATGGTGCCCTTCTTCACCTTCTACTCGATGTTCGGCTTCCAGCGGGTGGGCGACTTGATCTGGTCGGCCGCCGACTCACGGGCACGTGGCTTCCTGCTCGGGGCGACGGCCGGACGCACGACGCTGGCCGGCGAGGGGCTCCAGCACCAGGACGGGCACAGCCTGCTGCTGGCCGCCACCGTGCCCGCCTGCCAGGCGTTCGACCCCGCCTTCGCCTACGAGTTGGCCGCGATCATCGACGACGGCCTCCAGCGCATGTACGGCCATGCCGACCCGCACCAGAACGAGGACGTCTTCTACTACCTGACGATCTACAACGAGGCCTACGAGATGCCTCCCCGGCCCGACCACGTGGACGACACGGACATCGTCCGGGGCCTCTACCAGTGGGCCGACTCCCCCGACCGTCCCGTCCGGGCGACCCTGGTGTTCTCCGGCCCGGCACAGATCGCAGCCCGGGAGGCGGCCGACGAACTGGCCGAGCGCTGGGGGGTCGGCGTCGACCTCTGGAGCGCCACCTCCTACAAGCGGCTCCGAGAGGAGGCGCTTGCCGTCGAACGGCGCAACCGCCTCCACCCGGACCGGACCGCCGAGGTCCCCCTCGTCACCCGACTGCTCGCCGACGGCGAGGGCCCGGTCGTGGCGGTCACCGACTTCATGAAGCTGATCCCCGGACAGGTGGCGCGTTGGATCCCCCGCCCCTACCACACCCTCGGCACCGACGGTTTCGGACGCAGTGACACACGCGAGGATCTGCGCCGCTTCTTCGAGGTCGACACCGGCCACCTCGTCGTCGCAGTCCTCCACGCCCTCGCCCGGGAGGGGTCGATCGACCCGTCGGTGGTCACCCAGGCCATCGCCCTCCACGAACTCGACACCGAGATCGCCGACCCGGGACGCCACGACACGGTGCCCGCACCCGGCAGCAGCGTCGGCTGGGCGGATTGATTCCCCGAAACTGATCCGCCGTTGCTAGGTTCGGCGCATGGGCAAGGCTGATCCAACGAGCTCTCCAGGCACCCTCGCAGTCACCGGCGACCCCGAGGCGGACCTCCTCCTCAACACCGACCCACTGGCCCTCGTCATCGGCATGCTGCTCGACCAGCAGGTCCCCATGGAATGGGCGTTCCGCGGACCCGCAACCCTGGTCCAGCGACTGGGGTCACTCGACCCTTCGGCGATCGCCGCAATGGATCCCGAGGCTTTCGAAGCCGCCTGTCGGGAGAAGCCGGCCATCCACCGCTTCCCCGCCTCCATGGCCAAGCGCATCCAGGCGCTGTGCCAGGAGATCGTCGACGACCATGACGGTGACGCCGGGGCGATCTGGGCCGATGGTGGTTCCGCCGAAGAGGTGGCAGCACGCCTCCGGTCGCTGCCCGGCTACGGCCCCGAGAAGACGCGCATCTTCCTGGCGATCCTCGCCAAGCGCTTCGGCGTGACGCCGGACGGCTGGGAGGAGGCGGCAGGTCCCTTCGCCGACAAGGTCCCCCGCTCCGTGGCCGACATCGACAGCCCCGAAGCCCTGGCCACGGTCAGGGAATGGAAGAAGGCACAGAAGGCCAAGGGCAAGACAAAGCAGGAGTGATTTCCCGGCGCACCTGACCTGATCGGGCGGATCGCCGAGACGGGCTACTCGCTCCGGCTGGCACAACGTCGCTCGCATCCCCTCCCGACACTCCACCCTCCCCGAAACTTTCCCAGGTGGGTTGTCGTCAAGCGGGGCAGTGCCCTCCGCTGAATGGGGAGGAGGGCTGTGGTCTTTGCATCCCGCTTTGTCAGCGCTGGGAGCTTCAGAGCCGGGCGTCGCCTTTTCTCAGGGCGTTCACGTACCAGTCGTAGGTGGTTCTCAGGCCCTCTTCCAAGGGGATGCTCGCCATCCAGCCGAGGGCTTCGAGCTTGGAGACATCGAGCACCTTGCGGGGCATGCCGTCCGGCTTCGAGGTGTCGAACTCGATGGTCGCCGTCGGATGGACGAGGTCGCGGATCGCCTCGGCCAGTTCCCGGACCGTGCCGTCGACGCCGGTCCCGACGTTCACGTGCCCGGCGTCGGAGTAGTGGTCCATGAGGTGGAGGCACGCATCGGCGAGGTCGTCGACGTGGAGGAACTCGCGACGTGGTGAACCGCTCCCCCACACCTCCACCGTGTCGACACCGGCCTGTGCCGCCTCGTGGAAGCGCCGCATCAGGGCCGGCAGCACATGGCCGCCCTCGAGGTCGAAGTTGTCGCCCGGCCCGTAGAGGTTCGTCGGCATCGCCGAGATGAAGTCGCACCCGTACTGGCGGCGATACGTCTCGCAGAGCTTGATGCCGACGATCTTGGCCAGCGCATAGCCCTCGTTGGTGGGTTCGAGGGGCCCGCTCAGCAGGGCCTCCTCGGTGATGGGCTGCTCGGCGTGCCGCGGGTAGATGCACGAACTGCCCAGGTACAGCAGCTTCCCGACGCCGACCCGGTGGCTGGCGTGAACCACGGTGCCGTGGATCATGAGGTTGTCGTAGAGGAACTCCGCAGGCCGCGTGCTGTTGGCGAGGATCCCGCCGACCGTTCCGGCCACCAGGATCACGTAGCGGGGACGCTCGGCGTCGAACCAGGCGTCCACCGCCGACTGGTCGCGGAGGTCGAGCTGGTCCCGGCCCACAGTCCGCAGGTCGGTGAACCCCTCGTCCTCGAGGCGACGCAGGATCGCCGAGCCGACGAGTCCCCGGTGTCCCGCCACGAAGACCGGGGCGCTGCGCTCGAGCATGGACCGACGCTAGTCCCGGTCCCCGACGGGCCCGCCGATGGCGCCCATCTCCCTCAGGTAGACGCCGAGCAGGTCGAGCGCCACCACGACCGCCACCGGGTCGAGCGCCCCGCCCTGCTCCTCGGGCACGTCGAGTGCCCGGGCCACCACGTGGTCGACCGCCGCCTCGTCGTCGGCCGGGGCACCGCCGGCTTGTGCACCGCCCAGGTCCTGGCCGTACTCGGAGGCCAACCCCTGCGCGTCGACGTACTCCAGCCACCAGCCGGCCACGAGAACGACGTCGTCGTACGTGAGCCGGGAGGCCGCCTCCTCGGGGAGTCGTTCGGCGATCCAGTCGACGGCGTCATGCACCTCGAACACCGCCGGCACCAACTCGCCCTCCGTGCGGTGGACGGCGCCACCCACGGCCAACAGGCCGATGGCGACGACGAGCAGCACGCCGACCGCGACGAGGACCCAGATCATGGGTGGATCATTGCAGAGAGGGTACGCACCCGGGGGCGCGCCCTGGGATCAGATTCCGATGCGTTGGGCGAGCAGTTCCCGGTGGTAGGTCGGGTCGCCGAACAGCAGTTCGGAGCTCTTGGCCCGCTTGAAGTACAGGTGGGCCGGGTGCTCCCAGGTGAAGCCGATGCCGCCGTGGATCTGGATGTTCTCGGCGGTGGTGTGGAAGTAGGCCTCCGAGCAGTAGGCCTTGGCGAGCGAGGCGACCGACGGCAGTTCGTCGTTCAACTCGGCGGCGCACCAGCCGGCATAGTAGGCGGCCGACTTGGCCGACTCGACCTCGAGCAGCATGTCGGCGCACTTGTGCTTGATGGCTTGGAAGCTGCCGATCGGACGGCCGAACTGGATGCGGTCCTTGGCGTACTGGACGGCCGTGTCGAGGCACACCTGCGCCCCGCCAACCTGCTCGGCGGCCAGTGCGACCGCCGCCAGGTCGAGGACCCGTTCGAGCACGCCCCAGCCGGCGCCCTCGGTGCCGACCAGCGTCGCCGCCACGTTGGAGAACTCGAGGCGGGCCTGCTTGCGGGTGAGGTCCATGGTGGCCAGCGCCGTCCGGGTGAGGCCGTCGGCGTCGCCGGCGACCTCGAAGAGCGAGACTCCGCCGGGGGTGCGGGCCGCCACCAGCACCACATCGGCAAGGTGGCCGTCGAGGACGTACATCTTCGTGCCGCTGAGGGTCCAGCCGTCGCCGTCGGCGGTGGCCTCCATCTCGATGCCCTCCTCGTCCCAGCGGCCGCTCTCCTCGGTGAACGCCAGCGTGGCGATGGTCTCGCCGGAGGCGATGCCTGGCAGCACGCGGGCGGCCGCCTCGTCGTCGCCGGCGTGGATGAGCGTGTTGGCCGCGAGGATGACCGTCGAGAAGAACGGGGCGCACAGCAGCACCCGGCCCATCTCCTCGAGGACCACGATGAGCTCGACGTAGCCGAAGCCCTGTCCGCCGTGCTCCTCCGGGATGATCAGGCTCTGCAGGCCGAGCTGCTCGGCCATCATCTGCCAGGTCTCCGGGTCGTACCCCTCGTCGGTCTCCATCAACTCGCGGACCGTGGTCTCCGACGAGTAGTTCTCGAGGAACTGGCGGACGAACTCCCGCAGCTGTTCCTGTTCCTCGCTGAATGCGAAGTTCACGTGATACTCCCGTCTCGGTGGCGCGGATCCCGGGCCTCCGCCCGTGGCGGACCCGTTTCTACCAGCCGGTAACCGGGTGCTCCACACCGGGGAACTGGCGTGGAATCCGCTCTACGGCCCCCCGATGCGGCATGATGCCGGCATGAGCAACGAACCCACACCCGTTCCCACCGGGGAGCACCACGCGTGCGGCCATACTGACCATGCGGAGAGTGGCGTGCCCGGCACCTCGCTGCACTGGTGCGACACGCAGTCCGAGATCCACCGCATCGTCGTCGGCGACCTGTTCAACAACGTGTTCGTGCTGCGATGCCGCGCAACCGGCGAGGCCGTGCTGATCGATGCCGCCAACGAGCACGACAAGCTCCTGGAACTCTGCCGGACCCTCGACGTGCGCACCGTCCTCGAGACCCACGGCCACTGGGACCACATCGGTGCCGTGCCCGCCGTCCGGGACGCCGGTTACCAGGTGGGGGTCACGGCCGAGGACGCGTCGATGCTCGACGCCTATGACTACCTGCTCGAGGACGAGTCGGTGATCGAGGTGGGTCGACTCCGGCTGCACACCATCAAGACCCCCGGACACACGCCGGGGAGCATCAGCTTCCGCCTCGAGGGCTCGCCGATAGTGTTCGTGGGCGACACGCTCTTCCCGGGTGGGCCCGGTGCATCCAACTTCGAGGGCGGCGACTTCGACACGCTCATCCAGACGATCGACCAACTCCTCTTCGCGGCACTCCCGCCCGAGACGATCGTGCTCCCGGGCCACGGCGACGACACCCTGATCGGCAACGAATCGCCGCATCTGGACGAGTGGGCCGCCCGCGGCTGGTGAGCAGCCCGACCCCCACCGGCCCGCTTCCAGCGGACCAGCGCCCCTACGACGACACCCCCGTCCACACCGTCGACCTGCCGCCCACCCCGATCCGGGACCGCAACATCCCGGCCGAGGCATGGGTGGAGGCCCCACGGGAGCTCCTCGCCGGCGGTGACGACCTGATGGCACCGGACGGAGGCCGACCACGCATCGCCTACAAGCGCCGCCTGGGCTCCTGGCTGCTCTGGCGGGCCGGACCGGCTCGGGGCGCCGATGCCCGATACGTGGCCGTCCACGCCGACGAACTGACCCGGATCGTGACATTCCGACTCTTCCCCGACGGCTCCGGCGCAGGCGTAGGCCCCGATGGCGTCGGGTACGAGCGGTTCCGGGCCTGGAAGCAGAGTCTCGTCGCAAGTCCCTGAACGGGAACCCCTGGCCAGCCAGCACTCGCCGATTACCACTACGCGCATAGTGCTAATCCACCCTGCTCCCTAGACTCAGAGGCGTGACCAAGCCACTTTTTGAGGTCGAGGACCTCCACGTCTCGAGCGCCGAAGGCGTCGGCATCCTGCACGGCGTCAACCTGGTGGTCCTGCCCGGCGAGGTCCACGCCCTCATGGGACCCAACGGCTCCGGCAAGTCCACGCTGGCGTCGATCCTCCTCGGCAGCCCCGAATACGTCGTGACGAAGGGCTCGATCCGCTTCAAGGGCGACGACATCACCGACTGGTCGGCCGACGTACGCGGCAAGGCCGGGCTCTTCCTCGCCTTCCAGTACCCCCTCGAGGTGGCCGGCGTCTCGGTCATCAACTTCCTGCGCCAGGCTCTGTCGGCCCGCAAGGGAATCGACCTCTCGGTGCTCGAACTCCGACTGGCGATCATGGACTGGATGGACCGGCTCGGCATGGACCCGTCCTTCGCCGACCGCTACCTCAACGAGGGCTTCTCGGGCGGCGAGAAGAAGCGCAACGAGATCCTCCAGATGGCGATCCTCGAGCCTGAGATGGCCGTCCTCGACGAGACCGACTCCGGCCTCGACATCGACGCCCTGCGTATCGTGGCCGACGGGATCGCCGAGGTCCGGAGCGACCGGCCCGACCTGGGCATCGTCGCCATCACCCACTACCGACGCCTGCTCCAGTACCTCCGCCCCGACGTGGTGCACATCCTCATGGAAGGACGCATCGTCGAGAGCGGCGGAGCCGAACTGGCAGAACGCCTCGAAGTGGGAGGCTTCGACGAGTTCCGGAGCAGCGGCTCCGGCGACCGGGGCGCCCCCGCATGACCCTCGACGTCGCCGCCGTCAAGGCCGACTTCCCCCTCCTGGGCCGTGAGGTCCACGGCACCCCGATCGTCTACCTCGATTCGGGCGCCACTTCGCAGAAGCCACAGGCCGTCCTCGACGCCATGAACCGCTACTACGAGACCATCAATGCCAACGTCCACCGCGGCGCCTACCACATCGCCGAGTTGGCCACGACGGCCTCGGAAGATGCCCGACGGTCGATCGGCCGATTCATCGGCGCCACCGACGAGCACGAGGTGGTGTTCACGAAAAACGCCACCGAGGCCATCAACCTCGTGGCCCACGCGTGGGGGCGGGCCAACCTGACTGAGGGCGACGTCGTGCTTCTGAGCCTCCTCGAGCACCACGCCAACATCGTCCCCTGGCACCAGTTGGCCAAGGAGCGGGGCATCGAGGTGCGCTGGATTCCGCTGACCGACGACGGTTGCCTCGACCTCGACGACCTCGACCGCCTCCTCCAGGACGTGAAGTTGGTCGCCGTGACCGCCGTCTCGAACGTCACGGGCGCCATCCCGCCGGTCCGCCGACTGGCCGACGCCGCCCACGCGGTCGGCGCCCTCTGCCTCGTCGACGGCAGCCAGTACGTCCCCCACCTGGCCACCGACGTGGCGGACCTGGGCTGCGACTTCCTGGCGTTCACCGGCCACAAGATGTGCGGACCGACCGGCATCGGCATGCTCTGGGGCCGCCGCGAGCTGCTCGACGCCATGCCGCCGTTCCTCGGAGGCGGCGAGATGATCCTCGACGTCCGCCAGGACGGCTTCACCCCCAACGAGGTGCCCTGGCGCTTCGAGGCCGGCACACCGCCGATCGCCGAGATGATCGGCATCGGTGCCGCCGTCGACTACCTCGAGGGTCTCGACATGGAAGCCATCCGGAAGCACGAGGTGTCCCTCACCAACTATGCGCTCCGCACCCTCGACGACCGCTTCGGCGACGACCTCCTCATCCACGGCCCGACCGACACCGCCCACCGCGGCGGGATCCTCTCGATGTGCCTGCGCGAGATCCACGCCCACGACCTCAGCCAGGTCCTCGACCAGCACGGGGTCTGCGTCCGGGCCGGCCACCACTGCGCCAAGCCCCTCATGCGGGAACTGGGCGTGACCTCCACCTCACGCGCCTCGCTCTACCTCTACAACGACGAATCCGACGTCGACGCCCTCGGATACGCCCTCGAAGAAGCAGCGCGGTTCTTTGATTTCTAGAATCCCACCCCTGACCTCTTCACCCACACCAGCCAGGAACCACTGACCCATGCCAGGACTCGAAGACCTCTACCGGGAGGTCATCCTCGACCACTACCGGAACCCCCGCAACCGCGGCGAACTCGAGGTTCCGCCGGCACTGCTGGCCGAGGGCTTCAACCCCCTGTGCGGCGACGAGGTCAAGGTCTACGTCCAACTCGACGGCGACACCGTCACCGACGTCCGGATCAGCGGCCAAGGCTGCTCGATCAGCCAGTCGTCCGCATCGATGATGACGACCGCCGTCATCGGCAGGACCGTCGTCGAGGCCCGCGACACCCTCCGCTCGTTCAAGCAGATGATGTCGATCCACGAACACGGGCTCGACCGCCACGAGTCCCCACAGGATGGCTCGCCGGAGGTTCCCTCCGGCCTCGGCGACCTCGAGGCGCTACGTGGCGTGGTGAAGTTCCCGGTCCGCATCAAGTGCGCCACCCTGGGTTGGAACACGTTCGACCAGGCGCTCGCCGAGGCGCACCCCTAGCCCGGGGAATCGCCCTCCGCGAGCCTGTCCATCGCCTCGGCCAGGGCTACGTCCATTTCGGTGAGCCCGCCCGCGCTGTGCGTCGTGAGCGAGACCGACA
This sequence comes from Acidimicrobiales bacterium, assembly GCA_029577135.1. GTDB lineage: Bacteria > Actinomycetota > Acidimicrobiia > Acidimicrobiales > MedAcidi-G1 > S20-B6. The sequence goes on along the minus strand of JARQPW010000004.1, from coordinate 27,064 downwards.
CCCGGTTCCAGGTGTTGGACCAGTCGGGATGGTGGTCGAGCGACTCGGCGACCTCCGCCACGGCGACCATGAACCGGAACGCCTCGGCGAAGTCGGCGAAGGTGAAGTCACGGGCCAGCGATGCACCGTCGCAAGCCCAGTCCGGCAGGCGCGTGTCGAGGGTCGCAACCTCGTTGGCAGTGAGGGGCGAGCGATCCATGGTTCGGGGAGACTGCTCAGGCCAGCGGGTCTGCGAACGGATCCTCGCCGAAGCCGGCGGCGTGGGGCAGGCCCACCAGGGTCTCGGGCTCGTCGGCCGCAGCATCGCCGAGCACGCCGACATAGCCCTCCGTTTCGAGCTGCTCGGCCAACTCCGGGCCACCCGATACCCGGATCGAACCCTGGGAGAGCACGTGGACCCGGTCGGGCTCGAGCACCTCGAGCAGCCGGCTGAAGTGCGTGATGGCGAGCACCCCGAGGCCGTCCTCATCGGTGGCCTCCTGGATACGACGGGACACCGTCGCCAGGGCATCGACGTCTAGGCCCGAGTCGATCTCGTCGAGCACCGCATAGCGGGCACCGGTCACGCCCAGTTGGAGCGCCTCGTTGCGCTTTTTCTCGCCGCCTGAGAGGTCGACGTTGAGGGGCCGCTCGAGGAGGCGCTCGTCGATGCCGAGGCGCTCGGCCTCGGCGACCAGTGCCTCGCGCACCGTGTCCGGGTCGCGGCCGCCGGCACGTGCAGCCTCGGTCAGCAACGCCTCCAGGCTCACCCCCGGTACCTCGGTCGGATGCTGGAGGCACAGGAACAGGCCCGCCTGTGCCCGCTCCCAGGGAGCCAGGCCGAGCAGGTCGACGCCGTCGAGCGTCACCGAGCCTGCGGTGACCTCATAGCCGGGTCGTCCCATCAGGACGTGGGAGAGCGTCGACTTTCCCGAGCCGTTCCGTCCCATTACGGCATGGACCTCCCCGGGCCGGATCTCAAGGTCGATGCCCCGCAGTATCTCGGTGTCGGCGACACCCGCCCACAGTCCCTCGATGCGCAGGACATGCTCGCCGGTCATCGAGCCTCCCCCGGCAGGGCAACGAAGACGTCGTCACCGTCGACCCGCACGACGTAGACGGGCACCGGTCGGGTGGCCGGCATCGTCAGGGCCTCGCCGGACTCGAGCGAGAAGAGGCTGCCGTGCTTCCAGCATTCGAGGGCGCACTCGTCGGTGTCGACGATCCCCTCGGCCAGGGAAACCTCGGCGTGCGAGCAGGTGTCGCCGATGGCGTGCACGGTGTCGCCCAGGCGCACCAGGGCGACCGGGCATCCGCCGACCTCGACCCGGTGGGCCACGGCGTCGGCGAGTTCTGAGAGGGCACAGGCCCGGACCTCGCTCATGCGGCCCCCCTTTCCCCGACCGTCGCGTGGCGGTCCAGTTTCGCTAGGAGCCCCCTGCGAAGCCGGGAGGCGACCTGGGGATGGGGTGCTGCCGCCACCACCTCGGCGAAGAACCCCTCGAGCAGCAGTCGCTCGGCCACGACCGTCGGCACGCCCCGACTCTCGAGGTAGAAGCGCTGATCCGCGTCGACGGGTGAGACCGTCGAGGCATGGCTGCACATCACGTCGTCGGTCTCGATCTCGAGGTTCGGAACGCTCTCGGCCCAGGCATCGGGCGAGAGCTTGATGTTGCGGTTGGTCTGGTTGGCCCGGGTCCGGACCGCCTCAGGAAGCACGCGGATGAGGCCCGTGTAGACGGAACGTGATGAATCGTCGACAGCACCCTTGAAGAGGAGCTCGCTGACCGTGTCGGGAGCGGCGTGTTCCTGGAAGGTGCGGTAGTCGAGTCCCTGCTCGCCGTCGCCGAAGTAGGCGGCGGTGATCCGACCTTCGGCTCCCCGCCCCACCAGTCGGCAGTCTGTGCGGGTGCGTGCGTAGTAGCCGCCGAGACCGGCGTGGAACAGTTCGCCCGAGGCGCCCTGCCCGACATGGACCTCCTGGTGGGCCAGCTGCCAGACCCGCGGTCCAAGCTCCTGGAGGACCGCAAGGCGCAGTCGCCCAGCGCGACCGACGGTCGCCTCGAGGACCGGGACCACCAGCGCCTCGACGTCGTCGGAGGTCTGGACTTCGACGACCAAGACCTGCGCATCGTCACCGCAGTGCACCAGCAGTCGGGGGAACGCCGCCACGCCCTCGGTGGCGACATGGCTCACGACTACGACCGGCCCGTCGAGGCGGACGCCGTCGGGGACCACCACGGCGAGGGGTCCCGGGCAGAACGCACGGTTGAGGTGGCCGAAGAGGTCGACCGGCACCTCGAGGACAGAACCGTGGAGGTCCACTCCGTCGCCCATGTCGGCAACGGATCCGATCGACACGCCGGCTTCGACCGCCGCGTCCGAGACATGGACCGCCTCGATCCAACCGTCGCACAGGATGATCGTGGCGGCCGCCGACTCGGCGAGGGCGGCGTCGATGCCCGTCCCGGCATCAGGTCGCACGGTCGACGGGCTGAACCGATCCAGGTCCAACTCGTCGATCCGGGAATAGCGCCAGACCTCCTCGCCGACGTCAGGGTGGGCGACATCGGCAAGGCCGGCGGCCGCGGAGGCACGCCGGTCGCACATCCAGTCCGGCCCGGGAAGCGCGGCGGAGACGTCGGGGGTGAAGCGGTTCAGGGCACGACCTCGGGCGGAAGATGGCTGGTGAAGCTGACGGCGCCGGATGATGCCGACGCGGGATTTACCCTATCGCCATAGGAGAAATCCCCGGCCGGCGATCCAGCGCCGAACGCCTGCCAGGCGGCCCCCCGATCCTTCTACGGCGCCTCCTGGTACAGGTGCTGGAGCGAGCCGGGCTGGATGCGGAAGTTCTCGGTGGCCTCTTCGATGTCGGAGCGCTTGAACCGGAGCACACGTCCCATGCGGTAGCCGGGGACCTGCCCCTGGTCGACGAGCTTGTAGAGCGTGCGGGGCGTGATGCCGAGCATCGCCGCCGCCGATTTCGTGTTGAGCCATTCCACTTTCTGTGGTGTCATCTCTGTCATCTCATGATCTTTCCATCATTCTCCGTACCCATGCAAGCGTTCCGCACCTGCTTCCGAGAGCCGCTTCCGGTGCACGGCTAGCGTCCAGCGACGATGACGCAAACGACCGGCCCGGGAAGCGTCCACCGCTATGTGCTCCTGGGCCTGGCCTCCGGGGCGCCGCCCTGGATGCCGACCGTCGACCTCCGCCTGGCGGACCTCGGGACCGGCCACGAGTTCCTTCCCTGCGCCGGCATCGCCGACCTGCTCAACCGCCTCGCCTCCGGTCGCCCCTTCTCGGCCCTCCTCGTCGACCACCGCACCGTCGGGCTCGACCGGGAGCTCATCAGCCGGGCCGTCTCCGCCTCATGCCCCGTCCTGGTCGTCGGCGGCGATGCCGACCGCTGGACCGGGCTCGGAGCGGCGGCCGTGCTGCCCGTCGACCTCGCCCCCGACGACTTCGCCCGTACCCTCGAGCGACAGGCCCGACCCATCGGCCGCATCGACCGACTCGAGTTCGGAGCACCGGCGCAGACCACCGACAGCCGGTGGACCGGAAGGCTCGTCGCCGTCACCGGACCCGGAGGCACGGGCGCCTCGACGATCGCCCGGAGCCTCAGCGACGGCCTCGCCCGCGACCCCCGATTGCGCGGTTCCGTCACCCTCGTCGATGCCTGCCTGGAAGCCGACCAGGCCCTCCTCCACGGAATCGTCGACGCACCCCTGACCCTCCAGGAGGCGACCCAGGCGCATCGGGGCGGACTCCCGGACGCCACCGACCTGGACCGCTTCCTCGTATCCCCCGCCGGCCTGTCGTACCGCCTTCTCCCGGGCATCCGACGACGCCGGGACTGGCCGACGATCGGCGGATCGAGCCTGCGGGCGACACTCGCCAACCTCTGTCGACACAATCTCGTCACGGTCGTCGACGTGGATCCCGACGTCGACCTCGCCCCCGACGAGCAGCCGACCGGCCCCTCGACGCCGGGCGAGCCGGCGCTGGTCGTCTGCGACCTCGCCGACCTGGTCGTGGTGGTCGGACGAACCGGCGGGCACAGCGGCCGCAAGGGCGGGGCCGCCCTCGGCCGCACCCTCGCCAACCTGTTCGAGGCCGGCCTCCCCCAGGAGCGCCTGCTGCCGCTGTGCCTCACCGATGCGCCGGACCGTCCACGTCGTGGCGACCGCCGGAGGGCCCGTGCGGTTGTCGCCGCCCATGTCGACGACGCCAACGGGACGGTCACCCTGCCCGACCCCGGCCCAGACCCCGAGCCCGCCTACGGGGCGCAACTGGCCCGCATCCTCCTGCGGCACCTCGACCGCCTCCCCGACCGGATCGACATGGGCGGCCTCATCCCGGTCGTGCCCGGCAGCCTCGGCACCTCCTCCGAGGTCGACCAGGACGAGGATCCGTCGTGAGCACCCGCAGGACCGCCGACCCCCGGGAGGCGGTGTGCATCGAAGCGCAGGTCGAGGTCCTGCGTCGCCTCCAGTTCCCCGGCGTCGTCCCCCTCGAGGGATTCGACCGTCAGGGCGACACCGTGACGCTCCGCCTCGGCGACGACCTTCCTCCACTGGGCGAGCAACCCCCGGGGAGTGCCGCAGAATGTGCCGCACTCGGCGCAGCCCTGGGTCGGACGCTCGGCGAGGTCCACCGGGCCGGCTTCGTCCACCGCGACCTCCGATCCGACACTATCCTCCTGGACTCCGGGGGCCGACCGCTCCTGAGCGGGTTCGACCATGCAACGCAGGCCACACCTGAGGCCAGACGGGAGGACCTGCGTGCACTGGTCGCCCTGCTGGCCGGGGTGCTCGCCCTGCTCCCGGCGACCGAACGAGCCGACGAACGGCGCTGCCGACGCCGCCTTGCACGGGCACTGCGCCCACGGCGACACGAAGACACGTTCGACCTGACATCCTCCCTGGCGGATCTCGCCGCCGAGTTCGAGGCGCATGCGCCCCTATCCACAGCTTCATCGGCAGGCGATGCAACGACCAACGACCTCCGCTCGCGCATCAGCACGAAGCCGAACCTGCCGCGCCTGAGCACGGCACTCATCGCCCTGGTTGCCATGGTTGCCATGGTCGGAATCCTCTACGCCATGAGCCAGGGTCGGGAGAGCCGACCCGTGCTCGCCCCCGACGGACCGGTCGTCGTGTTCGACGGCCAGCGCTACCAGGTGGGACGACCCGGTGACGTCGCCGTGGTCGGCGACTGGGCGGTCACGGACGGGGGTTGCGACGGGACCTCCACGGTGGTGCTCCTCCGCCCCGGAACCGGCGAGTTGTTCGCCTTCTCCGGTTGGGCCGAGACCGGCGAACTGGTCGCAAGCCGGCTGGGCACACATCTCGACGCCGTCGACCTCGCGGTGGTGACGGGTGGGTGCGACGAGTTGCTGGTCGTCGACAGCGTGGATCGACGCATCCCGGTCGTCGTCGGCTAGCCGTTCCCCCGCTCGCCCACCCAGATGCCGTGGGGGGCATCCAGATACCACGCCATCACGCGCTCCTCGAGCAACCTGAACCCGAGTCTGCGGGCAACGGCCTGGGAGGCGAGGTTGTCGGGAAGGATGAACGAATACAGGCGGTCCACGCCGAGTTCGCCGAAGCCGTGGTCCCGGGCTGCGATTCCCGCCTCGGTGGCGTATCCGTTCCCCCAGGAGGACGGATCGAGGGTCCACCCGACCTCGACCCCCGGCCAGTCGACGCGGACCGGGTTGTAGAGGCCGGCCCGCCCCACGAAACGACCGGTGCTCCGCTCCTCGAGTGCCCAGAGGCCGGTGCCCCGCAGCGTCCACTGGCCGACGAGTCCCGCCATCTGCGCCCAGGCGGCGTCGCGGTCGAACTTGTCCGAGAGGTGCAACCAGCGCCGCACCTCGGGCGTGTCCATCATGGCGAAGTAGTCGTCGAGGTCGTCGTCCCGGAACGGACGCAGGACGAGGCGATCGGTCTCGATGGTCGGACAGGCACCCACGCCACGAGTCTGCCCCGGAGCCGGGGTGGCATCGCGGTCGGGCTGCTGCTGGACTGCGTCGATGCATCTTGTCGAGGCCGAGTCGCCGGTCACCGGCGTGGTCTGGCAGGTCCGGACCACCGTCGGCGCCGCCGTGGCGGCGGGCGACGTCCTGCTGGTCGTCGAATCCATGAAGATGGAGATTCCCGTGGAGTCACCGGTGGCGGGAACCGTCGCCGAGCTCCTCGTCACCGAGGGGGACGCCGTCGGTGAGGACGCTGTCGTGGCCCGCATCGATCCCGCCTGAACCGCTGCAACGGGCTCGATGCCCGGCCACTCAGGGCCGGTAGCCGAAGCTCGACGGACCCGTCGTCCGCAGGGGTGCCGCCAGGTTGGCGAACTCGCACAGCAGGGGCCGGGTCTCACGTGGGTCGATGATCTCCTCGACGAGGAAGGCCTCAGCGGTCCGGAACGGCGAACGCACCCGGTTGAGCCGCTTCGTGATCTCTGCGAGCAGCGCCTCTGGGTCGTCGGACTGCTCAAGGTCCGACCGGTAGGCAGCCTCCACCCCCCCCTCGACGGGCAGCGATCCCCAGTCGCCCGAAGGCCACGCGTAGCGGTACTGGAAGCGGTGCGCCGCCGAATGGGCCGCCCCGGCCACGCCGAAGGCCTTGCGCACCAGGATCGAGCACCACGGCACCGTCGCCTGGTACACGGCGGCCAACGCACGGCAACCGTGCCGGATCGTGGCCGCCCGCTCCGCCTCGCTCCCGATCACGAAACCCGGGTTGTCGACGAGGTGCACGACCGGCAGGTGGAAGGTCTCCGCCAGGTCCATGAACCGGGTCACCTTCTGGGAGGCGTCGGCGGTCCAGCCACCGCCATAGTGGTAGGGGTCGCCCGCCAGCACCGCCACCGGCCAGCCATCCAGCCGGGCCAGGCCGGTGATCGCCGACCTTCCGAAGCGGGCGCCCATCTCGAAGAAGGACCCCTGATCCAGCACCGACTTAAGGATGTCGCGCATCCGGTACACCTGTCGACGGTCGCGGGGCACCACGTCGAGGAGTGAGTCGTCCGTCCGTTGCGGGTCGTCGGTGGCCGGCCCCCGTTCGGGAAGCTCGTGGACCGACGAAGGCAGGTAGGACAGGAACCGCCGGGCGTTCTCGAAGGCCTCCTCTTCTGAACCGACCTCGTTGTCGACGGCGCCGTTGCGGGTGTGGATGCTGCTCCCACCGAGGCTCTCCTTGTCGACCTCCTCGAGGCCCAGGCGGTTGACGACGGGCGGGCCGGCCACGAACAGCTGGGAAAGGCCCTTCACCATCACCGAGTAGTGGCTGCTGACCGCCCGGGCGGCGCCCAGTCCGGCCACCGGACCGAGGCAGAGCGCCACGACCGGCACCGTGGCGAGGTTGGCCACCACGTGCTCCCACCCGGGATTGGCCGGAACGTATGTGCGGGCACCGCGGCCGTAGCCGCCCGACGTGTTCTCCGACTGCTTCTTCGGGTCCGTGTCGAGCGTCTTGACCGATCCCCCACCACCGGTGCCGTCGATGAGACGGACCAGGGGGAGCCGCAGCTCGAGTGCCATCTGCTCGGCGGCGATCTGCTTGGTGATGATCGAGGCGTCGGCGGCCCCGCCACGAACCGTGAAGTCGTCGGCGGCGACGACCACCGTCCTACCGTCGATGCGTCCCCGGCCGAACACGAAGTTCGAGGCTTGCAGGTCGGCCAGGTTCCCCTCGTCGTCGTAGGTGGGGGTGCCGGCGATCTTGCCGATCTCGTGGAACGAGCCGTCGTCCAAGAGTGCGTCGATCCGTTGGCGCACGTCCAACTTTCCGCGGTCGTGCTGGCGCCGGACCTTCTCGTCGCCGCCCATGTTCTCGGCGAGGGCCCCGCGGGAGCGGAGCTCGTCCAGTTCGGGACCCCAGGTGCTGTCCGGGGACCCGTCGCCGGGAGCGGGGGTCACGCCGGTCGTCGGACGTTGAGGGAGCGGACGTTGTCGCGCAGGATCCTGCGTCGATCGTCCTCGTCGAACCCCTCGACCTCGCAGAGGTAGTCGAGCGGCTCCGGGAGCCCCTCGATGTGGGGCCAGTCGGAGCCGAAGATCACGTGGTCGGCGCCCATGAACTCGACCACCTCCCTGACATCGTCCTCCCAGAAGGGGTTCATCCAGACGTGCTCGCGGTACAGCGCCACCGGATCCTCGTCGTACCAGTGGGGGGACTTGTCGGCCTGCTGTCGCAGCTTGCGGAACATCGGCGCCAGGTAGTCGGAGCCGTTCTCGACCGAAGCCACCCGCAGGTTCGGGAAGCGCGTGTACATCTTCTCCATCGACATGGTGATGAGCCAGTCGTGGGCGGCCCGTTCGATGTTGAAGGCCTTGATCGAGGGACGGGACACCCTCGTCACCTTCGCCATCTGCGACGAGAACCCGTCGTCGGCGTAGCCCTGCGAGCTGTAGCCGCTGTCGCCGGCATGGACCACCACCGTGATGCCCGCATCGTTCACGAGGGACCAGAACGGGTCGAACGTCCAGTCCCCAGGCGAGCGTGGCCCCTGGGCGGTCCACACCGCCGCAGGGCGCATCACGATGGTGCGTGCCCCCTCGGCGAGGCACCACTCGAGTTCCCGGACGGCCAGGTCGGGATCGGCCAACGAGAGGTACGGGGAGGCGAAGATCGTGTCCTCGTGGGCGAAGCCCCAGTCCTCCTGAAGCCAACGGTTGAAGCCGACCATGAGGGCACCCACCGCCTCGGTGTCCTCCTTCAGGAGCTCCTCATAGAGCACGCCGAGCGTGGGGAACAGCCACACCGCCTCGAGTCCCTGCGCCTCGACCGTCCGCAGCCGCGCCTCGCGGTCGACGTACTCGGCGGGCAGCGGTTCCCGGGCACGGAGCAGTTCGAGCGGGCTCTTACCGTCCGGGTTGCCCCGGAAGTAGTCGTACAGCGCCCCGGGCTTGGCGATCGGATTCCACGTCGGGTTGACCACGGCGTGGCTGACCCTGCCGCCGACGACGTGGTATCTCCTACCGTCCATCTCGCACCACTGGACGACCCGGTGCTGCATCTCGGCGGGCACGTGGCGGGTGAAGGCGTCGTGGCCCTCGTAGTAGTGGTTGTCGCAGTCGAAGGGTCGGTAGCCCAGCCCAACTCCTGGATCCGCTCCTGGATCCGCTTCTGTTTCCGGTCCTGCATCCATCGCCGACGACGTTAGTGGGACACATGGAACCCGGGCCAATGGGGACGCAACGCTAGGGTCCACATCGTGAGCAGTCGGTTCCCGGACTTCGAGACCCTCCGCTACGAGGAACGCGGGAGCGTCGCATGGGTCACCCTCGACCGACCCGATGCGCTCAACGCCTTCACGGCGACCATGCAGGACGAGTGCCGCACCGTCTGGCAGGGGCTCCGGACCAACGACGACATCCGAGCGGTGGTGCTGACGGGTGCCGGCGACCGGGCCTTCTGCGTCGGCACCGACCGCAACGAGCCGTTCACGGCGCTCGACGGCGGGGCCATCTACGGCACCTCCAACAACTTCATGTACGACGACCCCGGCGATGCCCTCGGCCCGAAGGCCAACGACCTCTGGAAGCCGGTGATCGGCGCCGTCAACGGGATGGCCTGCGGCGGCGCCTTCTACTTCCTCGCCGAGTGCGACATCCTGATCGCCGCCGAGCACGCCACCTTCTTCGACCCGCACGTCACCTACGGCATGGCGGCCGTCTACGAGCCGATGAAGATGCTCACGAAGATGCCGTTCGGCGAGGTCATGCGCATGTCGCTCACGGGCAACGCCGAGCGCATCACGGCCGACTCGGCCCTGCGCATGGGCCTCGTGTCCGAGGTCGTGCCCGGCGACGAGCTCGAGGCCGCAGCAGCCCGGCTCGCCGACTCCATCGCCGCCAACCCGCCGTGGGCCGTGCAGGGGACCCTGCGGGCGATCTGGGCGGCCCAGGATCTCGGGCGCCTCGCCGCCCGGGACGTGGCGGCCGCCATCTACGCAGCGGCCATGGACTCCGATGCGATGGCCGAGGGTGCCGAGGCGTTCGACTCCGGCGCCCGCACCGAGCCTCGCCTGCGCTGAAGCGCCCCGTCCGTCAGCCGACCTCGCCGATCACGGGGAACTCCTCCGGCAACTGGTCGATGACCTTGCGCATCCAGAGTTCTGCGAGCGTGGCGTCGCCGTAGCCCTCGCCGGCGAAGATCGCCGCCGTCAGGATCATCCGGTGGATCTGGACGCCGAGGCAGAGGTCGATGTCGTTGCGGAACTGTTCGCGCGAGTGGCTCGCGACCCCGGCGGCGACCAGGTTGGCGTGGTAGTCGGCGCACAGTCGCAGGAGCTCCGACCGGGCAGACGGCCCCGGCGGGAGCGTCGACGACAGCAGGTATCCGACATCCCAGGCCGGTCGCCCCGAGCTGACCATGCCGAAGTCGATGAGGACCAGGCCTTCCCCCGTGCCCACCCCGGTGAACAACATGTTGTCGCTGCGGGCATCGCCGTGCAGGAACGCCATCTTGTCGTTGAGGTGGTCGACCACGGCGGTCAGGTTCGCATCGACCCAGTCGGCGAACCGCATGACCTCAGGAGTGAGCAGGTCCGGATAGTCGGCAACGACGGCGTCCCGGTGCACCGCGTAGGTGCCGTTGAGGATGTGGGGCACCTGACTGCAGGTCCGCCAGCCGAAGGGTGACTCGTCGAGCAGCAGCGGTGCCCGCCACCAGTGGGCGTGGATGCGGGCCTGGGCCCTGAGGACCTCCTGGAGGTCCGCCTCCGGGGGAACCTGGTCCAGGGGCGTGACCCGCGCACCCTCCACGTACTCGAGCAGCATGGCGAAGCGGCGCTTCGTCGGTCGGACCATCTTGTGCGAGTACCTTCCGATCAGGCGGGCAGTCCAGTCCGGCACCCGGTTGAGGATCCGGAACTGCCGCTCCATCGAGGACCAGGCACGACCCGGGTCGCGCACGGCGTGGAGCAGTCGGGGGATCCGTGTGGGGAACTCGTCGGAGAAGCGCTCGTAGAAGTCGACCTCCCGGTCGTAGCAGCCCTCGCTCTCCACCAGGCCACGGTTGCTGGCGATGTCCGTCGGGAACTTGGCGAGCACCGTTGCGGGCAGTGAAGGGTCGGCCGGCTCCCAGGTGAGGTCGACCCGGACCGTCAGCCCCGAGAACCCGACGCCGGCGCCCGGCTCTGCTGTGGTAAAGCCGACCACCCGGGCGTCAGCCGGACCGGACGACCCGCGCAGTGCGTCGGTCAGCCAGTCGGCCGTCAGTTCTTCCGCGGACTGGGGGATGCCGATTGGCAGTCGCTTGGGCACGGTCCCCAACGCTAGAGCACGTCCGGCCGTCAGGCCAGACGGAGGCGGCCGTCCCCCTCGGCTACGCGGCCGATGACCGAGGCCGTGTGGCCCGAGCCCTCGAGCCGCTCGATAGCCTCGTGTGCCGCCGCCGGTGCAGCGCCGAACACCAGGCCACCCGAGGTCTGGGCGTCGGCCAGGAGCAGCACGTCGGGTTCGTCGTGGCCCCCGCGGTCGAGCCGCTCGTCGACCCAGGCCAGGTTGCGGCGACTGCCCCCGGGGATGGAACCGGCCTCGGCCAACACCCGGGCGCCGTCGAGCAGCGGCACGGCGCCGACGTCGATCTCGGCGTCGACACCGGACTCCATGACGGCACGGCCGAGGTGCCCCAGGAGCCCGAAGCCCGTGACGTCGGTGGCGCCGGTGGCCCCGGCATCGAGCGCCACCCATGCCGCCTCGGCGTTCAGCCGTGTCATGGAGTCCAGCGCCCCGTGGACCACGTCGTCGGGTGCCGTGCCGGCCTTGATTGCCGTGGTGATGACCCCGATGCCGAGCGGCTTGGTGAGCACGAGGGCGTCACCCGGGCGGAAACCGGTGTTGGTGAGGAGCCGATCCGGATCGGCCTCCCCCACCACGGCCAGCCCGAACTTTGGCTCGGGATCGTCGACGGTGTGGCCGCCGGCGATGACGAATCCGCCCTCGGACGCGACATCCTGCGCGCCGAGGAGGACCTCGGCCAGCAGGTCGATCGACAGCTCCTCGCTGTTCCACCCCACGAGGTTGAGCGCCAGCAGGGGCCGGCCGCCCATGGCATACACGTCCGACACCGCATTGGCGGCGGCGACGCGGCCCCACATCCGGGCATCGTCGACGACGGGAGTGATGAAGTCGGCGGTCACCACGAGCGCTCGGCCGTCGTCCAGCCGGTAGACGGCGGCGTCGTCGCCGGTGGCGGCCCCCACGAGGAGGGCAGGATCGTCGACGGGTGCCAGGCGGCGCACGACGTACGCCAGCTCACCGGGGGCGAGCTTGCAGCCTCAACCGGCGCCGTGGCTGAACTGTGTCAGTCGTCGCATGAATCGCCCCCTTTCGCTGGTCCCATACGCCGGTCAGGGTAGATCAGGGGCGGGATCGGACCCAGGAGCCTCACAGCGCCGCGACCGCCCCCAGGAGTCGGTCTACGTCCTCGTCGGTGGTGTAGGCGGAGATCCCGGCCCGCACCGCCCCGGCCTCCGGGTCGAGGCCGAGGGGGACCATCGCCTCCACGGCGTAGTTGTGGCCGTCCCATACGGCGACCCGTGCGGTGGCGAGGTGCCCGGCCACCTCGTGTGGGGCATGGCCCTCGACGAGGAACTGGAGTGTCGGTGCCCGGTCGTCGACGTCGTCGGGCCCGGTCGACGCCATGACCCGGACCCCGACGAGGCCGTGAAGGCCGGCGAGGAGGCGCTTCAGACGGTTCTGGCCGTGCGCCTCGATGGCGTCCATGCCGGTGTCGAGCAGGAAGCGCGCCGCGGCGTCGATGCCGGCGAGGGCCTCGTACGAGGCCGTCCCGTACTGCCAACGGGCGCCTCCGGTCGCCGGTGCCGGTCGCACCTTGTAGGCGGGCAGGTCGTCGACGAGGTCGTCGGCCATCCACATCACCCCGGCGTGGGGCCCGTACCACTTGTAGGACGATGTGGCGTAGACGTCGCATCCCAGGGCTCCGACGTCGACGGCGACGTGGGGGGTCCGGTGCACGCCGTCGACCACAACACGGGCGCCGACGGCATGGGCCGCCTCGGCGATGGCCGGCAGGTCGGGCATGGTGCCGATCACGTTCGAGGCACCGGTGACCGCTACCCAGCGCGTCGCTGGTCCAATCAGGTCGACGACCGCCCCGGTGGCCAGGCGACCGCTTGCGCCGTCGAACTCCGCCATCCTCACCGTCGCCCCCGAGTCCTCGGCGGCCAGCACCCAGGGGGTGACGTTGGAGTCGTGGTCGAGCGTCGTACAGACCACCTCGTCGCCCGGCCCGAGGGTGCGGCCCACGGCACGCGACAGGGCCATGAGGTTGGCCGTGGTGCTGGGGCCGAAGACGATTCCGCCCGACCCGGCGCCGAAGAACTCGCGCATGGTCGCCGTCGTACGCTCTTCGAGGGCGTCGCAGGCCTGCGAGGCGGGGAACGCACCGTGGGCGTTGGCATTGTTGCCGCTGCGCTGCCAGTCGGCCATCGCGTCGATCGCCGAGTCGAGCACCTGAGTTCCGGCAGGACCGTCGAAACGGGCCCATCCTCCGGCGAGACCCGGAAAGCGGTGCCGGATGTCGTGGAGTTCAGCCATGCTGGGGCACGCTAGTGGTGTGGACGGAACGGATCGTGACCCCGGGGAGGACCGGATGGACACATGGGAGGTCGAGGCAAGGGTCGAGATCGCCGCGCTCGTGACCGCCTACAACGCGCTCGGGGACCGGGGCAGGTTCGACGAACTCCTCGCCCTCTTCGCCGACGACGCCACCATGGACATCGGCGACGGCAGTTCCTACGAGGGCCGTGTCGGTATCGAGCGGATCTTCACCGGTACCCGAGACTCGCTACGGGACGGCTCCGGGCCCAAGTTCCTGCAGCACCACACCACCCGTGTCCATGTCTCCTTCGAGGACAGCGACCACGCCTCGGGCGACGCCTACTTCACGGTGATGTCGGACCGGGGCATCGACCACTGGGGGCGCTACCGCGACGCCTACCTCCGCGTCGACGGCGCCTGGCGCTTCGGGTCACGGCGCGTCCGGGTCGACGGACGGACGCCGGGCGGGTGGGCCGACCAGCGCCTCGGGGCCGACTCGTGAGCCTCGATCCACTCGACCGCCTCCTTGCCGAGGCAGACATCCGGCAGTTGGTCGCCCGTTATGCGGTCTGCCTCGACAAGCGCGACCTCGACGGCCTCGTCGACCTCTTCGTGCCCGACGTGCGGGTCGGTCGCGACTCCTCGGGGCAGGCGGCGCTCCATGAGTCGTTCGCCGCCCAACTCGCCACGGTCGGCGTCACCATCCTCAACACGGGCACCCACCAGATCGACCTGGGCGACGACGACATGGCCACGGGTCACGTGTACTGCAAGGCCGAGATCCAGGACGGCGACTGCTGGATCCACCAGGCCATCCGCTACGACGACACGTACCGCCGCGTCGAGGAACGCTGGCTGTTCGTCCGGCGCATCCACCGCCTTTTCTATGGCGCCCAGGTCGGCGAGAACCCGCTCACCCTAGGCCCGGCGAACTGGCCGGCAAGCCACACCGGCCTGGGCACCCTCCCCTGGGACGACGCCACCTGGCAGGAGTTCACCGCACCGACCGACGACCCCGGAAAGCCGTCATGACCACGACGGAGCCCCGGCGCGAAGCCGCCGCGGACCTGCAGGCGGCCGACCCCGACGATGTCGCGGCGTGGATCGCCGACACCGTGTACGCCGGCTACGTCGAGTACATCGCCGCCTTCCAGAACCTGACCCGTCGGGCGGCCGCCAACTTCACCCGCCGCTCCTGGACCTCGCAGGACGCAGACGCCGTCAAGCGCCTCTTGGTCCATACCGAGATCGTCCAGAGGACCGTGGCCGAGATCCATCCACACCTGCGCACCACCCCGGACCGTCGGGGCACCTGGCGCACGGCCCGCACCGCCTACAAGCGTCGGATCACCCAGCGGACCGACCTCGAACTGGCCGAGACGTTCTTCAACTCGGTCACCCGCCGGATCTTCACGACCATCGGGGTCGACAACAACGTGGAATTGCGCTGGTTCGGCGCCTCCACCCTGCCACGGGGCGTGGGCCGTTCCGAGTTGTTCCAGACCTGGACCCGTACCGGGGGTTCTGCGGCCATGGTGCAGTCGATCCTGGAGTCGTACGACTTCGGGGTTCCCTGGGTCGACCTCGGCGGCGATGCCCGGAGGGCCGGCGCACGGATCGACGCCTTCCTGCTCGACTCCTGGGACACCCTCGACCTCGACGGCGTCGATATGCTCGCCACGGTCTTCTACCGCAACAAGGGCGCCTACCTCGTCGGCAGGCTTCGACACCTCAACCGCGTCACCCCGATCGTCCTCCCGATCATCCACGGTGACGGCGGCATCCAACCCGACACTGTCCTGCTGACCGAATCACAGGCCAGCCGACTCTTCAGCTTCACCCGCTCGTACTTCTTCGTCGAGACGCCCACACCCGCCGAGTTGGTCGGCTTCTGCAAGTCCATGCTGCCGATGAAGTCGATCTCCGAGCTCTACACCTCGGTCGGGTTCCACCAGCACGGCAAGACCACCCTCTACCGCTCGCTGTACCGGCACATGCAGAACTCCCACGACAAGATCGTGCGGGCACGCGGCACGCCCGGGATGGTCATGTCGGTCTTCACGCTCGTGTCGTTCAACGTCGTCTTCAAGGTCATCAAGGACCGCTTCGACCCACCCAAGAACACCACCCGCCAGGCGGTGCGCGACCGCTACCGCCTCGTCGCTCAGCACGACCGCGTGGGCCGCATGGTCGACGCCCACGAGTTCGAGAACCTCTCCTTCGACCGCGACCGCTTCGATCCAGACCTGCTCGACGAACTCCTGACCGAGGCGTCCCTGACGGTCCGCGTCGAGGGCGACCAGGTCGTCATCTCGCACGTGTACACGGAACGGCAGGTGTATCCGCTCAACCTGTACCTCCGCGAGATGTCGGCCGACCGGGCCGAGGCGGCAGCCCTCGACTGGGGCTGGGCGATCAAGGACCTGGCGGCCGCAAACATCTGGCCGGGCGACCTGTTCACGAAGAACTTCGGCGTCACCCGCCACGGCAGCGTCGTCTTCTACGACTACGACGAGATCACGCTGCTGGACGCCTGCCGCTTCCGACGCATCCCGCAGTCCGACGACCACGAGCACGAGATGCGGTCCACTCCGTGGTTCGCCGTCGAGCCCGGCGACGTCTTCCCCGAACAGTTCCCGATATTCATGTCGTTCCCCACCGACGTACCCCGAGAGATCTGGGAGCGGTTCCAGACGGTGCACGGAGACCTGTTCACCCCCGACTTCTGGATCGACGTGCAGGGCCGACTCGCCGAGAACGACGTCCCCGAGTTCTACCCCTACCCGGACCGACTCCGATTTCGCCGCGGTGGCCCCACCTCACCAAAGGTAGGGTCGGAGCGATGAGCAGCCGGCCCATCCACATCGCACCGTCGGTCCTGCCCGCCGACTTTTCGCGGCTCGGCGAGGAATGCGGCGCCCTCGAAGATGCCGGCGTCGACCGGATCCACTGGGACGTCATGGACGGCGTGTTCGTCCCCAACCTGACCTTCGGCCCCGACGTCATCGCCTCGATCCGGCCCCACGTGTCGGTGCCCTTCGAGGCGCACCTCATGGTCGTCGAACCCGACCGCCTCCTCCACCGCTACGTCGAGGCAGGCTGCCAGACCGTCATCGTGCACGCCGAGGCATGCACCCACCTCCACCGCACGCTGGCCCACATTGCCGACCTCGGCGCCACCCCGGGCGTGTCGATCAACCCCCACACACCGGCCGACGTCATCGGACACGTGCTCGACCTGCTGGGCCACGTGCTTGTCATGACCGTCAACCCGGGATTCGGCGGCCAGGCCTACATCCCGACGATGGAGCCCAAGGTGGCCGAGGTGGCCGCCATGGTCGAAGGCCACGACATCGACCTCGAGGTCGACGGCGGCATCGGCCCCTCCACCGTCGCCGGCCCCGTCGCCGCAGGGGCCAACGTGCTCGTGTCGGGAAGCGCCCTGTTCCGCGATCCGGAGGGCCTCACCCACGCCGTTGCCGACCTTCGACAGCGTGCCGAGGCCGCCCGGGCCTGATCATTGGGCGAACATACCGTCCGGCCCTCACGGGCCGCCGCTACCCTCACCCACATGACCGAACCGCACGTCCCTGCACCTGTTGCCGCTGTCGCCTCCGACCTCGACACCGGAACCTCGGGCCGCTTCGACGTCTTCGACCGGCTCCTCAAGAACCGGGTGGTGTTCCTCGGCACCGATGTCAACGACGACGTGGCCAACGAGATCATCGCCCAGATGCTGTTCCTCGAGGCGCAGGACGCCGAGAAGCCGATCTGGCTCTACATCAACTCGCCCGGAGGGTCGGTCACGGCCGGCATGGCGATCTACGACACCATGCAGTTCGTCGGACCCGAGGTGGGCACCATCTGCATGGGCCTCGGTGCCTCGATGGCACAGTTCCTATTGTGCGCCGGCGCCCCCGGCAAGCGCTATGCCCTCCCCCACGCCCGGATCATGATGCACCAGCCCCTCGGCGGCGTGCAGGGCGACGCCTCGATGATCGCCATCCAGGCCGAGCAGATGACCTACACGAAGAAGCAGCTCCAGGAGCGCATCGCCGACCACACCGGCCAGTCCGTCGAGACCATCGAGGCCGACAGCGACCGCGACCGCTGGTTCACCGCAGAAGAAGCCTGCGAGTACGGAATCATCGACCAGGTGACTGTCCGCCGCGGCGAGATGCGTTGACCCGACGGGAAGCACGATCGTCCTAGGCTGCACCACTGCGGACGTGGCGCAACTGGTAGACGCACCGGCTTTAGGAGCCGGCGCCGCGAGGCATGGGGGTTCGAGTCCCCCCGTCCGCACGTGAGCGACCCGCCCCTACCCGATGATGCTGTTGTTCGAGCAACTGATGACGCGCCCGACGACCGCTACCTGACCCGGTTGGTGGACGCCAGCCCCAGGGGGATGGCCCTGCTCGACGCCGACCTCGGCCTTCGGCACGCCAACGGTCGTTGGACCGAGTTCACCGGCCAGCCGGTCGACGCGGCGCTCGAGGAGGGCTGGCTCGACGCCATCGACGCCGACGGCCGTGACGACTTCGTCAAGGCCGCACGGCAGGCACTCGCCGCAGGTCGCGGAGTCCAGGGGCGGTTGCGCCTCGTCACGCCGAGTGAGGATGTGCGCTGGATCGACCTGTCGATGACGCCACTCGGTGATGGGTCGGGCGGAGCCCTCCTGACCTTCGACGACGTCACGGACGAACTCGACGAGGCCCGACGCGCCCACGAACTGACCCGCGTACTCGAGGCCAGCCCGGACCTCGTCGCCGTGCTCGACTCCCTCGGACGGACCGTGGTCTGGGCCAACGACGCCTTCCGGCGCTTCCTGCCCGACGCCCGGGTAACCGGCTCCCGCCTGCTGACCCACCTCGACGGATGGTCGCAGGCCCGCTACGCGGCCACGGCGCTGCCTGCCGTCCGCTCGGGGGGAACCTGGCGGGGCGAGCTCCGGCTCACCACACAGGATGAAGCCCCCACCTCAACGCTGCCCGTCTCGGCCGTACTGGTCGCACACCGGGACTCCGAGGGGCTCATCGAGGCGATCTCCCTCGTAGCCCGCGACCTCAGCGACCTCTATGCGGCTCGACAGCGGGTCGAGGCCACCGAGGTCCGCCTGGCCGCCCTCGTCGAGCACGCCTCCGACATGGTCTGTGTCGTCGGCTCCGACGGGCGCATCGTCTACGCCAGCCCGGCGGTCGCCCGAGTTCTCGGACTCGAGCCACTCGACCTCGAGGGGGTCCCCGTCGCCGACCTCGTCCACCCCGAGGACCTGGACCGGCTCCTCGAGCAGGTCCCCGACGTCGTCGCGACACCCGGCATGTCGCCGGCCTTCGACGCCCGGGTCGTCCACACCGACGGCGGATGGCGGCACATGGAGATCGTCGCCACGAACCTCCTCGAGAACCCGGCGGTCGAGGGCATCGTCGTGAACGCAAGGGACGTGACCGAACGCGTCGAGGTTGCGGCCCAACTCGAGGAGCGGGCCTTCCACGACGACCTGACCGGGCTTCCCAACCGTGCCCGCCTCCTCGGCCGGCTCCAGGACGCCCTCCACAGGGCGTCCCGCCACCAGCGATCCGTCGGCGTGCTGTTCCTCGACCTCGACCGCTTCAAGGTGGTCAACGACTCGCTCGGCCACGGAGCGGGCGACGACCTCCTCCGGGAGGTCGCACGCCGCCTCGAGCGGACGGTTCGCCCCGGCGACACGGTGGCACGCCTCGGCGGCGACGAGTTCGTGGTCGTCATCGGCGACATGCTCCGCCCGACCGATGCGCTCACCGCCGCAGAAAGGGTCCGTCGCTCGCTGGCACGGCCGGTCGATCTCGGCGCCGAGTCGACGGTGGTCTCGACCAGCATCGGCATCGCCATCGCCCACGGCGACGAGTCCCCCAGCGACCTGCTCCGCGACGCCGACATCGCCATGTACCGGGCCAAGGAACAGGGCCGCGACCGGGCCGAACTGTTCGACGACAACCTGCGGGCACAGGCCATCCGCCGGCACTCCGTGGAGCAGGAACTCCGGCTCGCCATCGACGCCGACCGGATCGAGGTGTACTTCCAGCCGATCGTGAGGATCGCCGACGGGGGAATTGCAGGCGCCGAAGCCCTGGCCCGCCTCCGGGCCGAGACCGGAGAGCTGCTCCTCCCCGACCAGTTCATCGACATCGCCGAGGACAGCGGGGTCATTGCCGAGCTCGGCAGTCGGGTCCTCGGGCTCGCCCTGGAGCGCCTCGCCGCCTGGGGCCACCGGACCGACGAGCGCCTGACGATGGCCGTCAACGTGTCGGCCCGCCAACTGGCCGACGCCGCCTTCCCCGGCGTGGTGGCCGCCGCCCTCGAGGGCAGCGGCCTCGATCCGGCACGGGTGGCGCTCGAGTTCACCGAGAGCGCCCTCATCGCCGCCAACCCGGTCACCGAGCGGGTGCTCGACGAACTCACCGGGCTGGGCGTCCGCATCGGACTCGACGACTTCGGCACCGGCTTCTCGTCGCTCGCCTACCTCAAGCGCTTCCCCATCGACTTCCTCAAGGTCGACCGTTCGTTCGTCGCCGGCCTGGGAGACGACGTCGGCGACACGGCGATCGTCACCGGCACCATCGCACTGGCCCACAGCCTCGGACTCCAGGTCGTGGCCGAGGGCGTCGAGACCAAGGAGCAGCTGGACCGCCTGAGGGCACTCCGCTGCGACCTGGCGCAGGGGTACCACTTCTCCGAACCTGTGACCGACGCCGAGTTCGACCGCTTCCTCGACCGCACCTGGACCCCGAGCAGCGTGTCGCCCAACTAGGCGCCCTCGCCGACGCCCCCTCCGACCAGCTTCCGCGCCAGGACGCGGAACGCCCGGCCCCGGTGCGAGAGGGCGTGCTTCTCGTCGCCCATCTCGGCGAACGTACGGCCGTCGCCCTCGACGGGCACGAACAACGGGTCGTAGCCGAAGCCGCCCTCCCCTCGGGCCTGCTCGGCGATCCACCCCTCCACGGTGCCGATGGCGAACACCTCGGACCCGTCGGGGTGGTGGACCAGGGCGACCGTACGGAAGCGTGCCGTCCGACGTCTGGGGGCGACCCCGTCCATCTCGGCCAGCAGGCGCTCGACGTTGTCTGCATAGGTGGCGTGCTCGCCGGCAAACCGTGCGGAGTGCACGCCCGGGGCCCCGCCCAGGGCATCGACCTCGAGGCCGGTGTCGTCGGCCACGGCTGCGGCGCCACTCGCCACACAGACAGCCACCGCCTTCAGGCGAGCGTTGTCGAGCAGGGTGTCGCCGTCCTCGATGACATCGGCGAGGTCGACCGGTCGGGGCACGAGGTCGACAGCGTCGCCCAGGACCAGGGCGATCTCGGCCAACTTGTGGGGGTTGGCGGTGGCCGCCACGAGACGGATCGACGCCATACGGCGGGTCAGGCCCTCACCGGCGGCGGTTCTGCCAGCAGCGCCCGTTGGGCGTCGACGATCTCGGCGATGCCGCCCGACGCCAGGTCGACGAGCGCATCGAGTTGGGCACGGTCGAAGGCCTCGCCCTCAGCGGTGCCCTGCACCTCGACGAACCGACCGGACCCGGTCATGACCACGTTGAAGTCGACCTCCGCCGCCGCATCCTCGACGTAGGGAAGGTCCAGCAATGGCTCCCCCTCGACGATCCCGACCGAGATGGCGGCCAACTGGTCGGTGAGCGGATTGGCAGCCAGGTCACCGGCGATCACCAGTCGCTCGAGGGCGTCGTGCAGTGCCACGAAGCCTCCACAGATGGATGCGGTGCGGGTGCCGCCGTCGGCCTGGATGACGTCGCAGTCGACGGTGACCTCCTGCTCACCCAGCGCCTCGAGGTCGCAGACGGCCCGCAGGGACCGGCCGATGAGACGCTGGATCTCCTGGCTGCGGCCCGAGACCCGTCGGCGGATCCGCTCGCCGCTGGAGCCCGGCAGCATCGAGTACTCGGCGGTGACCCAGCCCCTGCCCGTCCCCTTCAGCCAGCGCGGCACATCGTCACCGATCGAGGCGGTACACAGGACCCGGGTACGCCCGAACGCCACCAGGCACGAGCCGTCGGCGGCATCGGTGAAGTCGCGCTCGAACGTAAAGGTGCGCAGTTCGTCGTTTCGGCGTCCGTCCGGTCGCATCAGGATCCTTCCTCGAGGTGGCTGGGGAATGTTCGGGTGCTTGCGACCTAGAAGTAGACGATGGCGTCCGCGTTGGCGACGGCCTCCTCGAGGTCGGCGGTCCAGGCGCCCGTGGAAAGGTACTTCCATCCGGCGTCGCTGGCGACGAACACGATGGTGGCCCGCTCGTCGGCGCTGAGGCGCTCGGCCACCTTGAGGGCGCCGGCCAACGCGGCACCCGACGAGATACCGGCGAAGATCCCGCACTCGTCGGCAAGGCGCCGCGTGCACTCGAGGGACTCGCGGGAACGCACGATGCGCTTGCCGTCGAGTAGCTCGTTGCCGTTCCACTTCTCGAAGACGGGCGGGATGTAGCCGTCCTCGAGGCTGCGCAGGCCCTGGACGAGCTCGCCCGACGGCGGCTCGACGGCCAGCACCTGGACCTCGGGACGCTGTTCCCTGAGGTAGGTGCCGACGCCCATCAGGGTGCCGCTGGTGCCGAGTCCGGCAACGAAGTGCGTGATGTCGGGGACGTCTCGCAGGATCTCGGGGCCGGTGGTCGCATAGTGGGCCCGGGGGTTGGCCTCGTTGGCGTACTGGTAGAGGAAGACCCAGTCGGGGTTCTCGTCGGCGAGTTGCCGGGCCAGCCGGACGGCGCCGTTGGACCCCTCGGCGCCGGGCGAGGAGATGATCTCGGCACCGAACACCTCGAGCATCTGCCGTCGCTCGACGGAGACGTTCTCGGGCAGCACGACCTTGATCGGGTAGCCGCGGAGGCGGGCGATCATCGCCAGTGCGATTCCCGTGTTGCCCGACGACGGCTCGATGATCGTGCGGCCGGGGAGGAGCGTTCCGTCCGCTTCGGCCTCCTCGACCATCGCCCTGGCGATGCGGTCCTTCACCGAGCCGGCCGGGTTCTGGCCCTCGAGCTTGACGAGGATCCGCGCCCCGGGATGGGGACTGAGCGTGCTGACGTCGACCATCGGGGTGTCGCCGATGAGGTCGAGCACCGAGGAGTAGACGGTCATGGCAGGCAGGTCTCCGGATGATTTCGACTTGAATTCCGACTGAACTAGTCGGGATTCTAACCCGGTACCACGTCGACCGGTACCTCGGTGATGGCACCGTCGAGGATCCGGAAGGCCCTCAGTCCCGGATCAGGGTGCTCGAGCGACACGATCACGAAGACCCAGGTCCCCAACGGGTCGAAGCGGGCGGCATCGGCCACGTCGGTCGGCGAGGGATAAGCCTGCGTGTGCGTGTGGCTGTGCATCACCCCGACCAGCACGGCTCCTGCCTCGTCGACGGTGTTCTCGACGCCGAGTTGCTCGTGCCCGTCGAGCAGGTAGAGGGTCCTCGACTCGGCGGCGTTGCGCATCGGAAAGAAGCGGTCCACGGAGGGGCCCTCCGCCTGATCGTCCACGGAGCCGGAGAACAACCCACATGCCTCGTACGGCACGCCGGCGAGGGCGTGGGCGACCATCGCGGCGTGGACGTCGCCGCTGATGCGCAGTCGTTCGCCGGACATGGGAGCGAGGCTAACCCCGCGACCCCCACCGGTACGCTCGCCAGATGGGCGCGAATTCCACGAACAAATCCACGAGCGGGCGCTCCGATGCCCGCGACCGGACCGTCGCCACCAACCGGCAGGCGCGCCGCAACTACGAGGTCCTCGACACCTGGGAGGCCGGCCTGGTGCTCCGCGGCGGCGAGGTCAAGTCGCTGCGTGAGTCCAAGGTGCAGATCGCCGAGGCGTTCGGCCGCTTCGAGGGTGGTGAACTCTGGCTGCTGGGCCTGCACATCTCGCCCTGGGCGACCAGCGGCTCCATAGAGGCGTCGGGCCACGACCCCGACCGGCCCAAGAAGCTGCTCCTCCACCGGGCCGAGATCCGCCGCATGAACGACCGCGTCCAGCGGGAGGGGCTCACGCTGGTCCCCCTGTCGCTCTACTTCTCCAACGGGCGGGCGAAGGTCGAGTTGGCACTGGCCCGGGGCCGGGGCCACGCCGACAAGCGCCAGGCGATCGCCGCGCGGGAAGCCGCCCGCGAGGCCGACCGGTCGATGGCCCGCCAGCGGCGCCGCTGAGTGCAACGGCGTTCCGACCGCACATCCGCCGCTGTCACGGGGCGCCGGTACCCTGTGTCTGCGGGATTGCTCCCGCATGATCCTTGACAAGCGAGCACACCCAGCACATCCAGCAAGTCGGCGGCCCACGGGCCGCCCACTCACGGGGCTGATCGGTTTCGACGCCGGCGTTTCGTGGACGATACGTGCGACCGGAGTTGCCCAGACTCCCAAAACGGGGCACCAACAGAGACGCCAACACGGACGATCTCGCTCTCGCCGCCTGACCTAGTCAGGCAGTAGAGAGTCATCGCGACCGGCGACGGCACGCGGGGCCGGTCCACTGCAGCCCGGCAACAGAAGCAGTGGAGACCGCAGGGACAGACCGCTGACGGCGTGAAAGACCGCTGACCCGGGGGAAAGACCCCGTGGCGGGGCCTTCGGGCCCAACCGACCCGGCGGTGCGGCAGCCAGGAGCCGCAGACTCGGGAATGGTCGTAGCACGAGCGCCCACCCGTCGACGGACGGGGGTTCGATTCCCCCCAGCTCCACCAAGGCGTGTTCGCAGTTTTTGCGTGCACGTGTTCGCAGTTTCGAGAAGGCAGCGCTTCTGGCGCTGCCTTTTCGGGTTTTCGATTAATGACTAGGGGAAGCGGGCGATGGGCCTGAGCCGAGTTTGGCTTTTAATACCTCTGCGAGCATGAGATCCTGATCGAGTGACGAGCCAACCCCACCGCGCCCAGTTGCAGCGCCGCGAAGAGGGAATGTGGTGTTCAGAGACCCGAGGCGACCGTGCGTGGATGGAGGCCCAACTCGGCCCGGACTTCTTCGAGTTCGGACAATCTGGCCGCCGCTACGACCGAAGCGAGGTACTCGATGTCGAAGTGGGCGAGATCGATGCCGTCCTGCCACTGAACGACTTCAGGTGCACCAGCCTGGGCGACTCTCATGTGCTGGTCACTTAGCAGATCGAGTGCTACGGAGCACGATCGAACCGAAGTTCGATTTGGCGCCGGACAGACACGGGCTGGACCATGGAGTTCCACCAAGGCACCCCAACCCAGCGCTGTTGAGCCCGACTAAGACCGGTTAGGTGCGTCGAAATCCTCCAGGCCAACTTCCGAGTGGCCCCTGTGGAGCCTCCCCCACTTATCGGGTGAAGCCTCCTCTTCGAGCCCCATTTGACCCTTGTAGCCATAGGGGACAATGAAAACTGCGAACACGCCACCAAGACGTGTTCGTCGCCGAGGTCCTCGGCGATCCGGACCCGTTCAACGTCCGCCTTCCGGTCCCGGCCGATCGTTGCGATGGCACCAAGTCTCATCTGCCCTCCTGGCACCGCTACCGGTCGGCGGCCGGACGGATCCGGTAGCGAATGGGCAGGTGCTTGAGTCCCACCACGAACGACGAATGAATGCGCTCGGGTTCTCCGGCCAACTCGGCCCAGTCGAGCCGACGGGACAGTTCGAGCCACAGGGCCCGTTGTGAGCGGCGGGCCATGTGCGCGCCGAGGCAGAAGTGTTCGCCGATTCCGAACCCGAGATGCCGGTTCGGGTCGCGGTCGATGCGAAAGCCGAACGGATCGTCGAAGACATCTTCATCACGGTTGGCCGACGCATAGAACAGCACCACGCTGTCGCCCTTGGCGATCTCCTGCCCACGGACCACAGTGTCAACCGCCGCGGTTCGTTTCATGTAGTTGACGGGCGACGTCCATCGAACGACCTCCTCGACGGCGGACTCCACGAGTTCAGGATGATCTTGCAGATTGCGGAACTCGTCGGGGTGTTCGAGAAAGGTGCGCATCCCCCCGACCAGCGCGTTCTTGGTGGTGTCGTGGCCAGCGCTGAAGATGATCAGGTAGTAGCCGATGGTCTCCATCGGCCCGAGCGGTTCACCGTCGATCGTCGCGTTCGCCAGCACGCTCGCGAGGTCACTGGTCGGATTGGCTCGGCGGTCCTGGATGATGCTGTCGAACAGCGCGTAGAGCTCCATCCCCAGGTCCATGATCGCTTGTTGTCGATCAGCGCCCTCACGCTGGAGGTCGGGGTCATCGAGTGCGAACAGTTCGTTGGTGAGGCGCAGGATGTCGGGCTCCTGCTCGCGGGGCACGCCGAGCATGTTGGACAGGATGCGAAGTGGGTGGGCGGCGGCGACATCGCTTGCGAACTCGCACTCCCCTTCGCCACTCTCGCCCGCCAGCCGGTCCACGACTTCGCGTGCGCTGCGATCGATGTCGGCATTGAGGGCTCGGATTGCGCGTGGCGTGAAGATATGGCTCGCGACCTTGCGTACATCGCGGTGCTCGGGCGGATCCATCTGGATGACGACGCGCATGGAGTTGAACGCACTGCTCTCCAACGCGTCCTGTTGACCCCCGGAGAGCACAGTGATGCCGGGCTCGGAGAGGAATCTCTCGGGATGTCGGGAAATCTCACTGATGTCCGCGTGCTTCGTGATCGCCCAGAAGGGCTCGAACATCCCCGGTTCGCATCGATGAACTGGCGACTCGGCCCGCAGACGAGTCCAGAGGTCGTGCGGTACACCGTGTTCCCCGTACGCCTGCGGCGAGATCAGCTCGTGGCCGTCGGTGATCGACATCAGATGCCTCCTGGGAGTTTGAGCATCCGGGGCAGCGGCAGATCCAGGGGTGAGACGAGACCGGGCGCGGCAGCACAGACGAACGGAATGGCATTGACAGCCTTCGTGCCGGTCGAACGCGTCTTGACGATCTTTTCGTCCGCATAGATCTCGTGGGTGAGCCTGCTGCCCGGTGTTCCGCGCACGTCAACCTCGATCCACCCCTGCTTCGGGGCCCCTGCCAAGAACTCCTGGCTGACGTAGTCGGTGCCCAGCAGGAACCTGAGTTCAATGGTCGCCTTCGGGACGCCACCGTGCGTCGACGAGGCCTTGACGACCAGTCCGGCCATCGTCCCCTTGCGGATGAGGATCTTCTCGTCGTAGTCCCTCGTCGCCGGTTCGTACTCGTGGGTGAGTTCGTTGCCGTCGTGGGCCAGGCCCAGTTCCCGACAGATGAGGTCGGTGACCTGCAGGAGGTTGTCGAAGATCGCCTTGGCACCGCCCTCGGTCCGTGCAAGTTCCTCCTCGGTCCGACCGAATCCGAACTTCTCCAGGAACACCGGACTCAGCGTCGACTGGCGCTCGCAGGTGCTGATGTAGACGGACTCGACCTCATGGCAGATGGACGAACCGAGGAGCGCCAACTCGTAGCTCAGGCCGGGGTTCAGCCCGGTCCCGAATAGTGACGAGCCCCCTTCGGCGCAGGCATCGACGATGTCGGGGAAGCACTCGTAGCGCCGCGGGTTCCAACCCGACATGATGCTGA
>JARQPW010000039.1 GCA_029577135.1 Acidimicrobiales bacterium | reverse complement strand
TCCTGGCCGTGGACGGCGACTCGATCACCGTCGACTACCGCAAGGAAGGCAAGTTCCGCCACCAGCTGCTCAAGTTCGAGCGCTCCAACCAGGACACCTGCATCTACCAGAGGTCCCGGGTGCAGCCCGGCGACAAGGTGCGTGCCGAGCAGCTGCTGGCCGACGGGCCCTCGACCGACCATGGTGAGCTGGCCCTGGGCAAGAACCTGCTCGTGGCGTTCATGTCGTGGGAGGGCTACAACTTCGAGGACGCCATCATCATCTCGCAGCGCCTTGTGGAGGACGACGTCCTCACGTCGATCCACATCCACGAGCACGAAATCGACGCCCGCGACACCAAGCTGGGTCCCGAGGAGATCACCCGGGACATCCCGAACCTTTCCGACGAGGTCCTCGCCGACCTCGACGACTTCGGCATCGTCCGGGTCGGCGCCGAGGTCGGACCCGGTGACGTGCTGGTCGGCAAGGTCACACCCAAGGGCGAGACCGAGCTCACCCCCGAGGAGCGCCTCCTGCGCGCCATCTTCGGTGAGAAGGCCCGCGAGGTCCGCGACACGTCGCTCAAGGTCCCGCACGGCGAGTCCGGCAAGGTCATCGATCGTCGCCTCTTCAACCGCGACGACGGCGACGAGCTGCCCCCGGGCGTCAACCAGCTGGTCCGGGTCCACGTCGCCCAGAAGCGCAAGATCAGCGTCGGCGACAAGTTGGCGGGCCGCCACGGCAACAAGGGCGTGATCTCGAAGATCCTGCCCGTCGAGGACATGCCGTTCATGGCCGACGGCACCCCGGTCGACATCATCCTCAACCCGCTCGGCGTTCCGTCCCGGATGAACGTCGGCCAGGTACTCGAGGCCCACCTCGGCTACGGCGCCCGTTGGGGCTGGGACATCGACGGCGAGTCCGTCGGCGACCAGCCGATCCGGGGCACCGAGACCAAGACCCGGCCGTCGACCCCGCCCGCCGTCCACATCGCGACGCCCGTCTTCGACGGCGCCCACTGGGACGAGGAAGACCGCGCCGGACGCCACCCGACGATCCAGAAGGTGCTCGAGAACATCCGTCCGGAGTCGGCCGAGGGCGAGCGCCTCGTGGGCCGCGACGGCAAGGCCGTCCTCTACAACGGCCGGACCGGCGAGACCTACGATCGGCCGATCACGGTCGGCTACGTCTACATCCTGAAGCTGGCCCACCTCGTGGACGACAAGATCCACGCCCGGTCCACCGGCCCCTACTCGATGATCACCCAGCAGCCGCTGGGCGGCAAGGCACAGTTCGGCGGCCAGCGCTTCGGCGAGATGGAGGTGTGGGCCCTCGAGGCGTACGGCGCCGCCTACTGCCTGCAAGAACTCCTCACCATCAAGTCCGACGACGTCCTGGGCCGCGTGAAGGTCTACGAGGCGATCGTCAAGGGCGACAACATCCCGGAGCCCGGCATCCCCGAGAGTTTCAAGGTCCTCATCAAGGAGATGCAGTCCCTCTGCCTGGACGTCGAGGTCCTCGACGAGGCCGGCCAGGAGGTCGAGATCCGGGAGATCAACGAGGACGTGTACCGCACCACCGAGGAGCTGGGCATCGACCTGTCCCGCCCCGAGCGTGGATCCGACGAAGAGGACGAGCGCCGCAGCGCCGGCCTCCTCCGCTGACCGCAAACAGTCCCAGCCGGGAACAACCAGGAAGAGAACGAGTGCTCGACGTCAACGACTTCGATCAGATCCGAATCGGCCTCGCGACCGCGAACGGGATCCGCATGTGGTCCAACGGCGAGGTCAAGAAGCCGGAAACCATCAACTACCGCACCCTCAAGCCGGAGAAGGACGGGCTCTTCTGCGAGAAGATCTTCGGTCCGACCAAGGACTGGGAGTGCTACTGCGGCAAGTACAAGCGCGTCCGGTTCAAGGGCATCATCTGCGAGCGGTGCGGCGTCGAGGTCACCCGGTCGAAGGTGCGCCGCGAGCGCATGGGCCACATCGAACTGGCCGCCCCCGCCGTGCACATCTGGTACCTGCGCGGCACTCGGTCGTGGCTGGCCTACCTGCTGATGGGCACCCAGCCCCGCGAGGAGCTCAAGGCCAAGCAGCTCGAGAAGGTCATCTACTTCGCGGCCAACATGGTCGTGTCGGTCGACGAGGAGCGTCGCCATGACGACCTCGCGACGCTCGAGGACGAACTGGCCGAGGAGCGGGTCGCCATCGAGGAAGAGCGCGACGGACGCCTGGCCGCCCGCCAGGAGGTCCTCGAGGACGAGTTGGCCGAGCTCGAGGCCGAGGGCGCCAAGGAGTCCGACCTCCGGGCGCGCCAGCGCTCCGCCGACAAGGACCTCGCAGAGATCCGCGAGGAGTACCTGGACGAACTTGAGATCCTGAGCCGTGCCTGGGACGAGTTCAGCAGCCTCTTCTCCCGTCAGATCATCGAGGACGAGCGCCTGTGGCGGGAGATGGTCGACCGCTGGGGCGAGTACTTCGAAGGCGGCATGGGCGCCCACGCCATCGCCCGGCTGATCGAGTCGATCGACTTCGACGAAGAGGAGGTCAAGCTCCGCTCGATGATCGACCCACCCGAGGGCCAGAAGCCACTGTCGGTCCAGCGCAAGCAGAAGGCCATCAGGCGCCTCAAGATCGTGGCCGGCTTCAACCGCCGCGATGAGCACGGTCGTCGGGTGAACGAGCCCCGCGCCATGATCCTCGACGCCGTACCGGTGATCCCACCGGACCTGCGTCCGATGGTCCAGCTCGACGGGGGCCGCTTCGCCACCTCCGACCTGAACGACCTGTACCGCCGGGTCATCAACCGGAACAACCGGCTGAAGCGCCTCCTCGACCTCGGCGCACCCGAGATCATCGTCAACAACGAGAAGCGGATGCTCCAGGAGGCCGTTGACGCACTGTTCGACAACGGCCGCCGCGGGCGTCCGGTGACCGGGCCGGGCAACCGTCCGCTCAAGTCGCTGTCCGACATGCTCAAGGGCAAGCAGGGCCGCTTCCGCCAGAACCTGCTCGGCAAGCGGGTCGACTACTCGGGCCGTTCGGTCATCGTGGCCGGTCCGACGTTGCGGTTCCACCAGTGCGGCCTGCCCAAGATCATGGCGCTCGAGCTCTACAAGCCGTTCGTCATGAAGAAGCTGGTCGACGATGAGTTGGCGCCGAACATCAAGTCTGCCAAGCGGATGGTCGAGCGTCGACGCCCGCAGGTCTGGAGCGTCCTCGGCGACGTCATCCAGGAGCACCCGGTCTTGTTGAACCGTGCACCCACGCTGCACCGCCTCGGCATTCAGGCCTTCGAGCCGCTTCTGGTCGAGGGCAAGGCCATCCAACTCCACCCGCTCGTGTGCACCGCATTCAACGCCGACTTCGACGGTGACCAGATGGCCGTGCACCTGCCCCTTTCCGCCGAGGCCCAGGCCGAGGCGAGGGTGCTGATGTTGTCGGCCAACAACGTCCTCAGCCCGGCGCACGGACGCCCGCTGGTCGCCCCCACCCAGGACATGATCATCGGCTCCTACTACCTCACCGTGGAGCTCGAGGGTGCCGTCGGCGAGGGTCGAGCCTTCCGCCGCATCGACGAACTCGAGCGGGTGATCGACTCCGGCGAGCTGGGCCTCCACGCCCTGATCGAGTACCGGTCGACCGACATCCCCGAACTGGTGGATACCCCCGCCAACGGGTCCGCCGCCACCTGGCACCGGACCACGGCCGGCCGCGTGTTCTTCAACGAGGCGCTGCCCACCGAGTTCCCCTACGTCAACCATCCCATCGACAAGAAGTCGATGGGTCTCCTGGTCGACGACCTCGCCCGCCACTACCCGAAGAGGGTCGTGGCCGAGAGCCTCGACCGAATGAAGGACCTGTGCTTCCGGTTCGCCAGCCGGTCGGGCCTGACCATCTCCATCGACGATGTCAAGACGCCGGACGAGAAGCAGTCGATCCTCGAAAAGCACGAGCGTGACGCCGAGAAGGTCGAGAACCAGTTCCGACGGGGCATCATCACCGACGGCGAACGACGCCAGAAGGAAGTCGAGATCTGGAACGCCGCGACCGCCGAGGTGACCGAGAAGATGGACGAGGCCCTGTGGGCCGATGTCTTCAACCCGATCGACATGATGGTCGACTCGGGTGCTCGGGGGAACAAGATGCAGATCCGCCAGATCGCCGGCATGCGCGGCCTGGTGGCCAATCCCCGTGGTGACCTCATCCCTCGCCCCATCAAGTCCAACTTCCGCGAGGGCCTGACGATGCTCGAGTACTTCATCGCCACGCCGGGCGCCAGGAAGGGCCTGGTCGACACCGCCCTCCGTACCGCCGACTCCGGCTACCTGACCCGTCGCCTCGTCGACGTGGCGCAGGAGCTGATCATCAGCGAGCACGCACCGCTCGAGGCCGACGGCCCCGTCTTCGGCATCTGGCTCGAGGACGTGTACCCCGACACCGACAACAAGAGGACCTACCTCGAGACCCGGCTCTTCAGCCGGACCCTCGCCGACGACGTCACCCTGTCGGACGGCACCGTCTATCCCCGGGGCACGATCGTGGGCGAAGACGAGTTCGAGGTGCTGCGCGACGACCCGGAGGTCACCCGTGTGCGCGTGCTGTCGCCCCTCACCGACGACTCTCCCACCGGCGTGTCGGCGGCCTGCTACGGCATGTCGCTAGCCACGGGCCTGCCGATCGAGATCGGCGAGGCAGTCGGCGTCATCGCCGCCCAGTCCATCGGCGAGCCGGGCACCCAGCTCACGATGCGGACCTTCCACACCGGTGGCGTCGCCGGCAAGGACATCGCCGGAGGCCTGCCCCGCGTCGTGGAGTTGTTCGAGGCGCGCACCCCGAAGGGCAAGGCGACGCTGTCGAAGACCTCGGGCGTCGTGCGCATCGGCGACGACGAGGGTCGGGGCCGCGAGTTGGTCGTGGTGGCCGACGACGGAACCGAAGAGGTCTACGTCATCCCGACCCAGGCCCGCCTGGAGGTCGTCGACGGCCAGGAGGTCCGGGCCGGCGACGCCATCGTCGAGGGCCCACGCGACCCGAAGGAACTGCTCGAGATCAAGGGTGTGCGTGAGACCCAGCAGTACCTGGTCGAAGAGGTCCAGAAGGTCTACCGCGAGCAGGGCGTGTCGATCCACGACACGCACATCGAGTTGATCGTCCGCCAGATGACCCGCCGGGTCCGCATCAACGATCCAGGCGACTCCTCGTTTCTCCCTGGCGAGCAGGTCGACCAGCGGGTGTTCGCCGAGGCCAACCGTGAACTCGTGGCCGAGGGCCAGCGACCCGCCGAGGGCCGACCGGAGCTCATGGGCATCACGAAGTCCTCTCTCGCCACCGACTCGTGGCTCTCGGCGGCCTCCTTCCAGGAGACCACCCGGGTGCTCACCGAGGCGGCCATCGAGAGCAGGAGCGATCAGCTCGTCGGCCTCAAGGAGAACATCATCATCGGCAAGTTGGTGCCCGCGGGTACCGGTCTCGAGCGGTACCGCCGGGTGGCGTCGCATGCTCCCGACTACAAGCCGATGGACTTCTACAGCTCCGCCGACGAGGAACAGGACCTCGCCGACTGGCTGGCCGGTCAGGCGTCCCTGGGCGAGGACGAGTTCTCCGGTGCCTACGAGGCCGATGTCATCGACCTGGCGAGCAGCCTCGGGACGTCCGACGACGCCACCGGGTGACATGTACCCCTTCCGACGATTCGCGCGTGTGAGTCGAGAAGGGGCACCCGTAGACTCGTCTGCTGGCCGGGAGCCCCTTTCGGCAGCCATCCGCATGCCCGCCAATCCGCATCCTTCGAGGTAGTTCGTGCCCACGATCCAGCAGTTGGTCCGCAAGGGCCGCCAATCCAAGCGACGCAAGGAGGCCACGCCGGCCCTCAAGGGCGCGCCCCAGCGTCGCGGCGTGTGCACCCGGGTCTACACGACCACCCCGAAGAAGCCGAACTCCGCACTGCGTAAGGTCGCCCGTGTCCGCCTGACCACCGGCATCGAGATCACCGCCTACATCCCCGGTGAAGGCCACAACCTCCAGGAGCACTCCATCGTGCTCGTGCGCGGTGGCCGCGTGAAGGACCTCCCGGGCGTCCGCTACAAGGTCATCCGTGGAACGCTCGACACCTCCGGCGTCGGCCAGCGTCGCCAGGCACGCAGCCGCTACGGCACCAAGAAGGAGGGCTGACATGCCGCGCAAGGGCCCCGTCGACCGTCGCGAGCTGGTTCCCGACCCCGTCTACCGTTCGTCGGTCGTCACCCAGGTTGTCAACAAGGTGCTGCGCAACGGCAAGCGCTCCATCGCCGAACGCATCGTCTACTCGGCGCTGCAGACGGTCGAGTCCAAAACCGGCAGCGAGCCGGTCGGCACGCTCAAGCGGGCACTCGAGAACATCCGGCCGCAACTCGAGGTCAAGAGCCGCCGTGTGGGTGGCGCCACCTATCAGGTGCCCATCGAGGTGCGACCCCGGCGCTCCAACACCCTCGCCGTCCGCTGGCTTGTGGGCAACGCCCGCGATCGCCGCGAGCGCTCCATGTCCGAGCGGCTCGCCAACGAGATCCTCGACGCCTCCAACGGCCTGGGCGCCTCCGTCAAGCGACGTGAGGACACCCACAAGATGGCTGAGGCGAACAAGGCCTTCGCGCACTACCGCTGGTAGGTCGTCCGCTCCGGACGGCCTGCCCTCCGACCATTCATCCACCCTGTTCCGGGAACCCGTAGTCGTTGCGTGCGACGACTCCCGGTCACGCCCGACAACCACCGACCCGACCTCGAACGAGCATGAGCAAGCGACACCCCCTCGCACAGACCCGCAACATCGGGATCATGGCCCACATCGACGCGGGCAAGACCACCACCACCGAGCGGATCCTCTACTACACCGGGGTCAACTACAAGATCGGTGAGGTCCACGACGGCGCCGCCACCATGGACTGGATGGAGCAGGAGCAGGAGCGGGGCATCACCATAACCTCCGCCGCCACCAGCTGCATCTGGCGGGACCACCGGGTCACCATCATCGACACGCCCGGCCACGTCGACTTCACGGTCGAGGTCGAGCGTTCGCTGCGGGTCCTCGACGGTGCCATCGCCGTGTTCGACGGAGTAGCCGGCGTCGAACCCCAGACGGAGACCGTCTGGCGCCAGGCCGACCGCTACAAGGTGCCCCGACTGTGCTTCATCAACAAGATGGACCGGACGGGTGCCGACTTCTACTTCGTGCTGGGCACCATCCGCGAGCGCCTGGGCTGCAAGGCCGCCGTCGTGCAGTTGCCGATCGGCGCCGAGTCCGAGTTCGCCGGGATCGTCGACCTGCTCGAGATGAACGCCCTGGTCTGGACGAGCGAGGACCTGGGCGCCTCCTGGGACGTCGTGGACATCCCCGCCGACATGGTCGACCAGGCCGAGGAGTACCGGCACGAACTCGTCGACGTCCTGTCGGAGTTCGACGAGAACATCCTCGAGAAGTACGTCGGCGAGGAGGACATCAGTGCCGAGGACCTCCGGGCCGCACTGCGCGCCGGAACCCTCAGCGGCCACTGTGTGCCGATCCTCACCGGCAGCGCCTTCAAGAACAAGGGCGTGCAGTCGCTCCTCGACGCCGTGGTCGACTACCTGCCGTCACCGTTGGACCTGCCGCCGATCGAGGGTGTGCACCCCCGCTCGGGCGACACCGTCGAGCGCGGTGCCGACGACGAAGAGCCTTTCGCTGCACTGGCCTTCAAGATCATGACCGACCCGCACGTCGGCAAGCTCATCTACTTCCGGGTCTACAGCGGCTCTCTGGACAAGGGCTCTACGGTGCTCAACACGCGGTCCGGATCCAAGGAGCGGATCGGCCGCATCCTCGAGATGCACGCCAACAACCGCGAGGACCGGGACGATGTCCGCACCGGGGACATCGTCGCCGGCATCGGCCTCAAGAACACCAAGACGGGCGACACGCTCTGCTCGCCTGACCATCCGATCATGCTCGAACAGCTCGAGTTCCCGGAGCCGGTCATCCACGTCGCCGTCGAGCCCCGCTCGAAGGCCGACCAGGACAAGATGAGCAAGGCCCTCGGCGCGCTCGCCGAGGAGGATCCGACCTTCAGCGTCCGCACGGACGATGAGACCGGCCAGACCATCATCGGCGGCATGGGCGAACTGCACCTCGAGGTGCTGGTCGACCGCATGCTGCGCGAGTTTCGGGTCGACGCCAACGTGGGCCGGCCGCAGGTGGCCTATCGCGAGACCATCACCAAGACGGTCGACAACCTCCGCTACACCCACAAGAAGCAGACCGGCGGTTCGGGCCAGTTCGCCGAGATCGTGGCGACCCTCGAGCCCTATGCCGATCCTGACGAGACCTACCACTTCGAGGACAACGTCAAGGGTGGTCGCATCCCGAAGGAGTACATCCCTGCGGTCGACCAGGGCATCCAGGCGGCCATGACCAACGGCGTGCTCGCCGGCTACAACGTGCTCGGCATCAAGGTCAGCCTCAACGACGGAAAGTCCCACGACGTGGACTCCTCGGAGATGGCGTTCAAGATCGCCGCACAGGCCTGGTTCCGCGCTGCGATCGTCCGGGCGGGCCCCGTGCTGCTCGAGCCGGTGATGGCCGTCGAGGTGGTCACCCCCGACAACTACATGGGCGACGTGGTCGGCGACCTGAACTCCCGCCGGGGACGGGTGGGACAGATGGAGGCCCGCGGCAACAACAACGTGATCACCGCACGTGTGCCGTTGTCGGAGATGTTCGGTTACGCTACCGATCTGCGTTCGCGCACCCAGGGGCGTGCAACCTACACGATGCAGTTCGACTCGTACCAGAAAACACCCGCATTCGTGCAGGAAGAGATCGTCAAGCGCTTTCGTGGCGAGTGACGCCGACGTAGGCAACCAACACAGAAAGCAGCCGAGGAAAAGGCATGGCCAAGCAGCAGTTCGTGCGCAACAAGCCCCACGTGAACGTGGGGACGATGGGCCACATCGACCACGGGAAGACCACCCTGACGGCGGCGATCACGAAGGTCCTCAACGACCTCGATCCCGATTCCACCGCCTTCACCCAGTTCGACGACATCGACAAGGCCCCCGAGGAACGGGAGCGCGGCATCACGATCAACGTGGCGCACGTCGAGTACGAGACCCCCAACCGGCACTACGCCCACGTCGACATGCCGGGCCACGCCGACTACATCAAGAACATGATCACGGGCGCCGCCCAGGTCGACGGTGCCATCCTGGTCGTGTCGGCAGCCGACGGCCCGATGCCGCAGACGCGTGAGCACGTGCTGCTGGCCCGACAGGTCGGCGTTCCGAAGATCGTCGTGGCGCTCAACAAGTGCGACATGGTCGATGACGAAGAGCTACTCGAGCTCGTCGAGCTCGAGGTGCGCGAGCTCCTCGACGAGTACGAGTTCCCCGGTGACGACACCCCGATCTGTCGGGTCTCGGCGCTGAAGGCCCTCGAGGGCGATGCAGACGCCGCCGCTGCCGTCGTCGACCTGATGAACCAGGTGGACGAATACATCCCGCAGCCCGAACGAGATGTCGACAAGCCCTTCCTGATGCCGATCGAGGACGTCTTCACGATCACCGGCCGCGGCACCGTCGTCACCGGCCGTGTGGAGCAGGGCTCCGTCAACACCGGCGACTCGATCGAGATCATCGGCATCAAGGACACCCAGACCACGGTCTGCACCGGTGTCGAGATGTTCCGCAAGATCCTCGACCAGGGCCAGGCCGGTGACAACATCGGCGCCCTGCTGCGCGGCATCGACAAGACGAGCGTCCAGCGCGGTCAGGTGCTCGCCAAGCCGGGCTCGATCACGCCCCACACCAACTTCGAGGCCGAGGTCTACGTGCTGACCAAGACGGAGGGTGGCCGCCACAAGCCGTTCTTCTCGAACTATCGGCCGCAGTTCTACTTCCGGACCACCGACGTGACGGGCTCGATCTCCCTTCCCGAGGGCACCGAGATGTGCATGCCCGGCGACAACACCACCATGTACGTCGAGCTCATCGCCCCGATTGCCATGGACGAGGGCCTTCGCTTCGCCATCCGCGAGGGTGGCCGCACCGTGGGTGCCGGCGCCGTCACCAAGATCCTCAGCTGACTTCGATGGCGGCTGGTCAGAAGATCCGGATCCGGCTCAAGGCCTACGACCACGAGGTCATCGACCAGTCGACGAAGAAGATCGTCGAGACGGTCCTACGGACCCAGGCGAAGATCCGTGGCCCGGTTCCGCTGCCGACCGAGAAGCACCGGTACACCGTGGTGCGTTCGCCGTTCAAGGACAAGGACTCCCGGGAGCACTTCGAGATGCGCATCCACAAGCGCCTGCTCGACATCCTGGACCCCTCGCCCAAGACGGTCGACGCCCTGCAGCGACTGGACCTCCCGGCCGGAGTCGACATCGAGATCAAGATCCAACAGGGCTGACGTCCCCGGACAACACGAACGAAAGGCAGAAGCGCCCCCCAGGGGGCGCTTCTGCCGTTTTCCCACAGGTTCGAAGAGACACCGGCACCTTTCCCCGACTTCCGGTTCGAGGACACCCGAGTGCAGGAATCCATCGGTTGAGCGTCTGGAGCAGCGGCGCAGGTGTCTGGACCGGGCAGTGACGGGTGCCTGAGGAAGCGAGCGTTCGGTTTGCGAGCGAGCAGGCGTCCGGCGATGCCCGCTCCCGGTGGAGAAAGGACGAAGACCTGGGAACCTCAGCCCTTCAACTTTCGGCGTTCGCGGCTGGCCTCGAGCAGGTGCTCCGCCACTTCGTGGCGCTCCGCCGCTGCCGAGATGATCGCCTGGAGCGTGGCGGCAGCGGGCAGGGCGAGCATCGCCCCGACCACGCCCAGCAGCGCAGCGCCGGCGATGACGGCGCCGAACGCCACGGCGGGGTGGATCGCCATCGTCTGAGAGGTGATCCGGGGGGCGAGGAGGTAGTTCTCGACCTGCTGATAGACGGCGATCACGATGAGCACCCACAGTCCGGACGCCGGTTCGTCGATGAGGCCGATGAGGACGGGAAGGGCACCGGCCAGGTAGGTGCCGACGACGGGCACCACCTGGGAGATCACGCCCACCCAGATGGCGAGGGCCAGACCCGACGGGAGGTCGATGATCTCGAAGGCCGCCCAGTGGACGACGGCGGCGATGACCGCAAGGATTCCCCGGGAGACGATGTAACCACCGGTCTTGGCGATTGCCACGTCCCAGACCTCGAGGACGGACCTCTGTCGTTCCTGCGGGAGCAGCGAGCAGACGGTCCGTCGCAACTTCGGACCCTCGGCCACGAGGTAGAAGGCGAACAGCCCGATGGTGAACACCTGGAACAGCACGTTCGCCACGGTGGCGCCGAACTTGGCGAGGTCGTCGGCGAACCCGCTGAGCCGTTCGGCAAGTGCGCCCGAATCCCAGCTGGCACGGACGTCGGCGGTGGCGTTGTCGATGCCGAGGTTGTCGGCCAGGAACTCGTCGATGGACTCGAGGTAACCGGGGAGGTTGTCGCTCAGTTCGATGACCTGTTCGGAGAGCAACGATCCCATGGCGAATCCGAAGCCGCCCAGTCCGGCGAAGAGGGTGAGGAACACGAGGGCCGTGCCCAACCCCCGTCGGATGTTCCATCGCTCGAGGGCGTTGACCGCCGGCTCCATGGCAAACGACAGGAACAGCGCGACCAAGAGGATGATGAAGAGGGAACGCAGCGACTCGAGGACCCCCTGCAGGTACCAGAGGGCCGCCAGGCCGCCGAGGAACAACAGGATCGACCGCACCAGCCACTGGGGCGGGTACGTCGGGGCGTCGGGCGTCGGGGCGTCGGGCGTCGGATCAGGTTCGGCCACGGTCCCCGACGGTAGTTGCGGACCAGGGGGCGACCGCGGATTCGCGGCGTTGTGGGGGGCCGTGAACGCCCCTAGCCTTGGCCCCCGGCGCTTCCGAAGAGTTCCGGTCGTGCTCCCAAGCGACGTTCGTGAAGGCCCGCCCGAATCCCCGGGGAGACCGGCGGGAACCACCCGACACAACCGAATCACCGCTCCGCCGGGTCTTCCCGTGCGGAGCGGTCGCGTGAACCGGCCCGAAGGGGTCGACCGCCCGGGGGAGGTCCCCGGGCGCATCAGCAGGAGCCAGCATGGCGAACAAGGCACTCGTCGGCGAGAAGGTCGGCATGACACAGGTCTGGGGCAGCGACAACGTCGTAGTCCCGGTCACCGTGTTGCGCGTCCGGCCCAATCGAGTCGTCCAGGTCAAGACCGCCGAACGCGACGGCTACAGCGCCCTCCAGGTGACCTTCGGACAGCGTGAGGAGCACAGGCTCACACGTCCCGAAGCCGGTCACTTCGAGTCGGCCGGCGTCCAGCCCGGGGTCCGCCTGCTCGAACTGAGGCTCGACGATGTCAGCGAGTACGAGGTGGGCCAGGAACTCACCGTCGACACGCTTGCCGAAGAGGTACACGTCGACGTCACCGCCGTCAGCAAGGGCAAGGGCTTCGCCGGCGTCATGAAGCGCCACAACTTCAAGGGCCATTCGGCCAGCCACGGTGCCCACAAGGTGCACCGCAAGCCCGGCGCCATCGGCCAGTGCGCCACCCCGTCCCGGGTGTTCAAGGGAAGGAAGCTTCCCGGCCGCATGGGCAACCAGAAGACCACCACGCAGAACCTGGTCGTGGTCGAGGCCGACGCCGAACGCGAGTTGTTGCTCGTCAAGGGCTCGGTGCCCGGTCCTACCGGCGCCACCGTCCTCATCCGCAATGCAGTGAAGCGAGTTCGGTGATGGCGAGCGTCACGATGCGCAGCCTCAGCGGCGGAGAAGCCGGCGCCGTCGAACTCGACGGTGCCACCTTCGGCATCGAGCCGAACACCGCTGTGATGCACCAAGTGGTGACCGCCCAGTTGGCGGCACGCCGGAGCGGCACGCAGAGCACCAAGACCCGGGCCGAGGTCCGCGGCGGTGGCGCCAAGCCGTGGAGCCAGAAGGGCACCGGCCGTTCCCGCCAGGGTTCGATCCGTTCGCCGCAGTGGCGCGGCGGTGGCGTGGCGCTGGGTCCAAAGCCCCGCAGCTACGCCCAGAAGACGCCCAAGAAGATGATCCAGTTGGCGCTGCGATCGGCGCTGTCCGACCGCGCGGCCGAGGGCCAGGTCGTCGTGGTCGATGCATGGGGCTTCGAGGTCCCCCGCACCAAGGACGCCGTCGCTGCCCTGTCCGCCCTCGGGATCGAAGGTCGGGTCCTGGTGGTCGCCGACCGCGACGACGTCAACACCTGGAAGAGCTTCGCCAACCTGCCCGAGGTCCACGTGGTCTCGCCGGGCGAACTCAACGCCTACGACGTGCTGGTGAGCGATGTCGTCGTCTTCACCCGGGACACTCTGCCCGCCGGTTCGTCCGCTGCAGCCGTTGCCGAGCCTGTCGTCGAGGCGACAGCCGTCGAAGAGGCCGAAGCCGTCGACGAGGCCGAAGTGGTCGAAGAGGCCGAAGCCGTCGACGAGGCCGAAGTGGTCGAAGAGGCCGAAGCCGTCGACGAGGACGAAGTGGTCGAAGAGGCCGAAGCCGACGAATCGCCCACCGGCGACGAGGAGGAACAGGCATCGTGAAGGACGCACGCGACGTCATCGTCCGACCGATCGTGTCGGAGAAGTCGTACAACCTCCTGGAGGCCAACGTCTACACCTTCGAGGTGGCGAAGTCGGCCTCCAAGCCCGAGATCCGCGACGCCGTCGAGGCCATCTTCGACGTCAACGTCCTGCAGGTGAACACGTTGAACCGCAACGGCAAGCGCAGCCGCAACCGGCGCACCGGCGTCTGGGGCAAGCGGCCCGACGTCAAGCGGGCCTACATCACCCTCGCCGAGGGCGATTCCATCGAGTTGTTCGAGGCCTGAGCACCATGCCACAGCGCAAGCGCAAGCCCACCAGTCCCGGCCGCCGATTCCAGACCGTTTCGGACTTCTCGGCGATCACCAGGTCGACCCCCGAGAAGTCGCTCGTCGAGAAGCAGACCTCGACCGGCGGTCGCAACAACTACGGCCGCAAGACCGCCCGCCACCGTGGTGGCGGCCACAAGCAGCGCTACCGGGTCGTCGACTTCCGACGCAACAAGGACGGCGTTCCGGCCAAGGTCGCAGCCGTCGAATACGATCCCAACCGCAGCTGCCGCATCCTGCTGCTCCACTACCACGACGGGGAGAAGCGCTACATCCTCGCCCCGAAGGGGGTCGAGGTCGGCGAAACGCTGCAGTCGGGCCAGGGATCGGAGATCCGGTCCGGCAACGCACTGCCGTTGCGCTACATCCCCGTCGGTACGGTCATCCACAACGTCGAGCTGCAGCCGGGTGGTGGCGGCAAGATGGCCCGCAGCGCCGGTTCGAGCGTCCAGCTCGTGGCCAAGGAGGGCGACTTCGCCACCCTGCGCCTGCCGAGCACCGAGATGCGCCGGGTGCGCATCGACTGCCGGGCCACCGTCGGCGAGGTCGGCAACCAGGAGCACGAGCTCACCAAGATCGGCAAGGCCGGTCGCAACCGCTGGAAGGGCGTCCGTCCCCAGACCCGCGGCGTTGCCATGAACCCGGTCGACCACCCGCTGGGCGGTGGTGAGGGCAAGTCCTCGGGTGGCCGCCATCCGGTGTCGCCCTGGGGCAAGCCCGAGGGCCGTACCCGCCAGCGGAACAAGCAGTCCGACAAGATGATCGTGCGCCGGCGTCGCCGGCGTGGGTCGCGGAGGTAGGCAGCAGTGCCACGGAGTCTCAAAAAGGGACCGTTCGTCGACGAGCACCTTCTCAAGAAGGTCGACGCCCTGAACGCGTCCGGCGAGAAGAAGGTCATCAAGACCTGGTCCCGCCGG
This sequence comes from Acidimicrobiales bacterium, assembly GCA_029577135.1. GTDB lineage: Bacteria > Actinomycetota > Acidimicrobiia > Acidimicrobiales > MedAcidi-G1 > S20-B6. The sequence continues at coordinate 3,240 of JARQPW010000039.1, read as the reverse complement.
TCCACGATCATCCCCGACATGGTCGGCCACACCATGGCCGTCCACGACGGCCGCAAGCACGTCCCGGTGTACGTCACCGAGGCGATGGTCGGCCACAAGCTGGGCGAGTTCGCCCCGACACGGACCTTCCGGTCGCACGCCGGCCAGGAGAAGGGGGTGCATCGCTGATGGGCGCCGCCACCCTCAAGACCAACGAGGGCCGTCCGGGGACACGGGCCGTCGCCCGCCACGTGCGGGTCTCGGCCTCCAAGGCCCGTGAGGTCCTGAACCTGGTCCGCGGCGAGTCCTACGGTCGGGCCAGCGAGATCGTCGCCTTCTCGGAGCGCAGCGTCGCCAAGGTCGTCGGCAAGTGCCTCGATTCGGCCGTCGCCAACGCTGAGCACAACGACCAGGTCCCGGCCGAGGAACTCTTCGTGTCTGCCTGCTACGCCGACGAGGGCCCGACGCTCAAGCGCTGGCGCCCGCGTGCCCGTGGCCGTGCCACCCCCATCCACAAGCGCACCTGTCACATCACGGTGGTGGTGAGCCGGTACACCAACGAGGAGATCCAGGCGATGGCCGCCCAGGACGCCCTCCGGGACCGTGCCGGTGCCAGCACCCGTGCAGCCGCCTCACGTCGTGAGCGCGTCGAGAGGAGCCGCGCCGCCGAGGCCGCCCGCGAGGACGAGCACGACCACGAGGACGTCGATGAGGCGGTCGAAGAGACCGTCGAGGCCGAAGAGGCCACCGATGAGGCCGTGGTCGAGGACGTCGTCGAAGAGGCCACCGATGAGGCCGTGGTCGAGGACGTCGTCGAAGAGGTTGCCGACGAGGCCAACGAGGACGTCGTCGAAGAGGTTGCCGACGGGGCCAACGAGGTCGTCGTCGAAGAGGCCACCGAAGAGGACGTCGTCGAAGAGGTTGCCGACGGGGCCACAGAAGACGTCGTCGAAGAGGCCACAGAAGATGTCGTCGTCGAAGACGCCGGCGAGAACGCCGGCGAGGAGCGTGCCTGATGGGCCAGAAGGTCAGCCCGTACGGCTTCCGCCTGGGTATCACCACCGACTGGAAGTCGCGGTGGTTCGCCACCCGGCAGGAGTACGCCGACAACATCATCGAGGACTGGAAGATCCGCGACTTCCTGCGGACCGAACTTCCCCACGCCGCCATCAGCCGGATCGAGGTCGAGCGCACCCGTGACCGCCTGAGGGTCGACGTGCACACCGCCCGACCGGGCATCGTGATCGGCCGCAAGGGAACCGAAGCCGACCGCCTGCGGTCCGGACTCGGCCAGATCAGCGGCAACAACCGGGTCCAACTCAACATCCAGGAGATCAAGGAGCCGGAATTGGACGCCGCCCTGATCGCCCAGGGCGTCGCCGACCAGTTGTCCGGCCGGGTCGCCTTCCGACGGGCCATGAAGCGTGCCGTCCAGAACGCCCAGAAGGCCGGGGCCCTCGGCATCCGGGTCCAATGCTCGGGTCGCCTCGGTGGATCCGAAATGGGCCGCACCGAGTGGTACCGCGAGGGCCGGGTCCCGTTGCACACCCTGCGAGCCGACATCGACTACGGCTTCCGTGAGGCCGCCACCGCCTACGGCCGCATCGGCGTGAAGGTGTGGATCTACAAGGGCGACATCCTCCCCTACAAGAGCCAACTCGAGGACAAGATCAGCCGTGAGGCCGCCATGGCCGTAGGGGAGACCTCAGGCCAGACCAAGCCACGGACCGTGGTCTCGTCTGCCGCCGCCCGTCGCCGCAAGGTCGATCCAGAGACCGAGGCTGCGACACGAATTGCCGAGGCCGTCGAGGCAGATGCCGAGGTCGTGGAACCGGCACCCCTCGTCAAGGAGGGCGACGCCGAGTTCGAGAAGTTGCTGGCCGAGGAGGAGGCCATCGAGGCCTCCACCCGCGAGCAACACGAGACCCCGCACTTCCGTCCCGCGGACGGTGACTGATCATGTTGATGCCGAAGAAGACCGCACACCGCAAGCACCACCGCGGGCGCACGAGAGGCAACGCGAAGGGCCAGACCGACATCGCCTTCGGCGAATACGGCATCCAGGCGCTCGAACCGGGCTGGATCACCTCCCGCCAGATCGAGGCCGCCCGGATCGCCATGACCCGCCACATCAAGCGCGGTGGCAAGGTCTGGATCAACATCTTCCCGGACAAGCCCGTCACCCAGAAGCCCGCCGAGACCCGCATGGGCTCGGGCAAGGGCAACCCCGAACACTGGGTCGCCGTCGTGAAGCCCGGTCGTGTCCTGTTCGAGTTGTCCTACTCGGACCCCGAGGTGGCCCGCGCCGCCATCGACCGCGCCATCCAGAAGCTGCCCATCCGGGCGCGCTTCATCGAGCGTGAGGAGGGCTTCTGATGGCCCGCAGGAAGGCACTTGCCGACCTCGGAGAGACGGACCTCATCGAGCGTCTCGGTGAGTCCAAGGAAGAACTGTTCAACCTGCGATTCCAACTGGTGACCGGCCAGCTCGAGAACCACTCGCGCATCGGCCGGGTCAAGAAGGAGGTGGCCCGACTCCTCACCGAGTTGCGGGCCCGTGAGATCGACGCCGCGGAGAACGTCGCCGTGGCCGAGGAGGTGGCCGACTGATGGCTGAGACCGATACCCAGGGCGCCTCGCCGTCCGACGCCCGACCCAACGCCCGCAAGGTGCGTGAGGGTCTGGTCGTCTCCGACCGGCAGGACAAGACGGCGGTCGTCGAGGTCGTCGACCGAGTCCGCCACCGTCGCTACGACAAGACCGTGCAGCGGAGCAAGCGGCTCCACGTGCACGACGAGTCCAACGAGTTGCGCATCGGCGACCGGGTCCGGGTCCAGGAGACCCGCCCGCTGTCGAAGCTCAAGCGTTGGCGGATCGTCGAGATCCTCGAAAGGGCCAGGTAATGATCCAGCAGGAGACCCGACTACGGGTGGCAGACAACTCGGGAGCGCGCGAGGTCCTGTGCATCAAGGTCCTCGGCGGCTCGAAGCGCCGATACGCCTCGATCGGCGACGTCTTCACGGCCACCGTCAAGGAGGCCATCCCGGGCGCCGACGTCAAGAAGGGCGAGGTCGTCAGGTGCGTGGTCGTCCGGACCAAGAAGGAACGGCGTCGACCCGACGGGTCGTACATCCGCTTCGACGAGAACGCCGCCGTGCTCATCAACGACCAGATGCAGCCCCGCGGCACCCGCATCTTCGGCCCGGTGGGCCGGGAACTCCGGGAGAAGAAGTTCATGCGCATCGTCTCGCTGGCGCCGGAG
>JARQPW010000038.1 GCA_029577135.1 Acidimicrobiales bacterium | reverse complement strand
GAGCGTCGGTACGATCGTGGATGCCGTGCCCGACCTGTTCCCATTCGCCGCCATGCTCGCCGCGCTCGCTGCGGTCGCCACCGCCGCGGTACTGCACGCCCGGTCCTCGAACCGGACGAGCCGACGGGGGGGACCATGCCACCTGATGGTCGTCGCCCCGGAATCGCTCGAGGGCCTGACCGTCGACGTCGAGGACGAGCTCACGCTCGGCCGGGCCGCAGGGTGCGGGATCACGGTCGACGACGGGCACGTCTCGCCGCTCCACGCCCGCCTCTTCCGGGCGGGCGGGCACCTCGTCGTCGAGGACCTCGGCTCGACCAACGGGACCTACGTGAACCGCGAACGGGTCGAGTCACCGACCGCGCTGGGCGCTGGCGACCACCTGCAGGTCGGCGACACCGTCCTGGAGGTGTGGTGACCGTGGCCCGTCGGCGAACGGACGTCAGGTGAGCCGTCGCCGTCGACGGGTGCGCCTTTCGCACGGGGCTGCCACGGCGGTGGGCCGCGTCCGGGCCACCAACCAGGACGACTTCGGTGCGGGTGACGACCTCTTCGTGCTGGCGGACGGCATGGGGGGCCACCGCGGGGGCGAGGTCGCCTCGGCGGAGGCGGTGGCCGGCGTGCTGGGCTCGTTCGACGAGCGGACCCGGGTCGGCCTCGCCCGGGCGGTCGACCGGGCCAATCAGGCGGTGTTCGGAAGGGCCGCCGGTGACGTCGACCTCTTCGGCATGGGCACGACGCTGTGCGCCCTGGCCCTGGTCCGCAGCGAGGGCGGCGACGTCCTGGCGGTTGCCAACGTCGGCGACAGCCGGGTGTACCGGTACGGCCAGGGGCGGCTCACGCAGGTCAGCGACGACCACAGCCTCGTCGCCGACCTGGTCCGGGCCGGCGACCTGACCGAGGAGGAAGCCGCCAGGCATCCGCAGCGCAACATCCTGACGCGTGCGCTGGGCATCGAGTCGGCCCTGTCCGTCGACACCTGGGAACTGCCGGTCCGGGCCGACGACCGCTACCTGCTGTGCAGCGACGGCTTGTTCAACGAGATCGACGATGACCGGATCGCCGCCCTGTTGGCGGGACCCAACAACCCCGAACTGACCGCGGCGTCCCTGGTGCGTGCGGCCGTGGACGCCGGTGGGCACGACAACGTGACCGCCCTGGTGGTCGATGTCGATGCTGCCCCGTCGGCCCAGGAACCCTGGAGCCTCCCGGACGTGAAGGTGGAGCAGTCGTCCGAGGGCGCGGCACGTGCGGCCCGACGGTGGGAGGGTCCGTTGGAGCAGCCGTTCCTGTCGATGCTGGCCCGGTTGGGTCGGAGGCGGCGATGATCGTTCGCGCTCAACGTAGGGGAAGGGCCGCGATGAGCGCGAGCCGACCCCGGGGATAGAATCCGTCCCCATGTCCGCGCAGGGCCCGACGGTTTTCAGCGGGCGTTACGAACTTCATCGCCAGATCGCCCGAGGCGGGATGGCCGACGTGTATCTGGCACGCGACCAGTTGCTCGATCGACCGGTTGCCGTCAAGGTGCTCTTCAACGAGTTCGCCGACGACCCGAGCTTCGTGGAGCGGTTCCGTCGCGAGGCGCAGGCGGCCGCCAACCTCAATCACCCCAACATCGTGAGCGTCTACGACTGGGGCGAGGAGGGGGGCACCTACTTCATCGTCATGGAGTATGTCGAGGGCCGCAGCCTCGCCGAGATCCTCCGCACCCAGGGTGCGATGCATCCCGACCGTGCAGCGGAGATCGCCACCGACATCGCCGCTGCACTCGGATTCGCCCACCGCAACGGCCTTGTCCACCGCGACGTCAAGCCCGGCAACGTCCTCGTCACCGCGAATGGGCACGTCAAGGTCGCCGACTTCGGCATCGCCACGGCGATGGTCGGCAACCAGACCGAACTGACCCAGGCCGGCACGGTGATGGGAACCGCGACGTACTTCTCCCCCGAACAGGCGCAGGGCCGGCCCGTCGACCCACGCAGCGATCTCTACGCACTCGGGATCGTCCTCTACGAGATGCTCCTCGGTCGCCCGCCGTTCGCGGGCGACTCGCCCCTTGCGGTCGCGTACCAGCACGTCCAGGAGAGCCCGCCGCCGCTGCGGGCATCCGGGGCGGCGGTGGCCGAGTCGCTCGAGGCGATCACGCTCAAGCTGCTCGCCAAGAACCCCGTCAATCGCTACCCGACGGCGGAGGACCTCCGCAGCGACCTGCGCCGCTACCGGGAGGGAGCCCACGACCTGCGCCCGCCGAGCCCCACCGGTGCCGGTGCGCGTGCCGCAGCGCCGGCAGGGGTGCCGCCGGTCGACTACGGCAAGGGGTCTCGCAGCCGCCGGGACGATGGCTGGCGCCGCACGCTGCTGTTCTTCGTCGGGCTGGGGGCCCTCGTCCTGGCGTTGGGGTACCTGGTGGTCGAGTTCTTCGACACGCTGGGCGTCAACAACAACCCGCCGGTCACCTCGCTCGTCCAGGATCGCGTCGAGGTTCCGTCCCTGATCGGCGTGCCGATGGACGAGGCCCGGTCGTTGTTGCGCGGGGTCAAGCTCAGCGTCCAGATGGACTACGAGGCCAACAACGAGTTCCCGGCGAACACGGTCTTCGACCAGGAGCCGGCTGCGGGGACCAAGGTCGAACAGGCCGACACGGTCCGGCTCTGGGTGAGTCAGGGCACCGGGCCCATGGTGCTCCTCGACGTGGTCGGTGATGCGCAGGCCGACGCCGTGCGAGACCTCGAGGCAATGGGCCTGGTCGTCGACGTCTATGACCTCGAGGACCCGGTCGTGCCGGTCGGCCAGATCGTCGAGCAGAACCCTCCGGCCGGAAGTCCCATCGAGGCGGCGGCGAGGATCGTCATCTTCGTGTCGTCGGGGCCGCCGGTCGAGCGGCTTCCCGACCTCGCCGACCGACCCGTGCTCGACGCCATGAACATCATCGTCCAGTTGGGTTGGCGGGCGACCACGATCGAGGAATACAGCGAGGACGTCGCCGAGGGGATCGTGTTGCGGACCGAGCCGTTGTCGAGGACCGAACTGGCGCCCGGCGAGGAGGTCACGATCGTGGTCTCGTCCGGTCCGGCCCCGGTGCCGGTTCCGCCCGTGGTGAGCCTCACCCAGGAGTCCGCCACTGTCGCCTTGCAGGCTGCCGGATTCGAGGTCAACGTCCGGTTCCAGGCACTCCCGGCGGACAGCCCCAACGCCGGCCGGGTCATCTCGCAGAGCCCGCTGCCCGACGATGAGGTGGCCGTGGGTACCGCCGTGACCATCGTCGTGGGCGAGGCCGGAGCGCCCGTGGAAACGACGGTGGCGCCCGTGGAAACGACGGTGGCGCCCGTGGAAACCACGACGACTGCGGCACCCGTGGAAACCACGACGACTGCGGCACCCGTGGAGACCACGACGACTGCGGCGCCCGTGGAGACCACGACGACTGCGGCGCCCGTGGAGACCACGACGACTGCGGCGCCCGTGGAGACCACGACGACTGCGCCGCCCGAGGGCTGAGGCGCCGCCGGGTGAGGTCAGGCCACCCTGGCCAGGAAGTTGGCCAGCAGGTCGTGGCCGGAGGCGGTGAGGATCGACTCGGGGTGGAACTGGACGCCCTCGACGTCGAGGTCCCGGTGCCGTAGTCCCATGATGAGGCCGTCATCGGTGGAGGCGGTCACCTCGAGCTCCCCGGGGAGCGACGACCGCTCGACCAGCAGCGAGTGGTAGCGGGTCGCCTCGAACGGTGAGGGAAGCCCGGCGAACACGCTGGCGCCCTCGTGGTGGATCCGCGAGGTCTTGCCGTGCATGACCTCCGGCGCCCGGATCACGGTGCCGCCCCAGGCGGCACCGATGCACTGGTGGCCGAGGCAGACGCCGAGGACCGGGATGCGTCCGGCTGCCCAGCGGATGATCGAGGTCGAGACGCCGGCGTCCTCGGGCCGACCCGGTCCCGGGCTGACGAGGACGGCGTCGGGCTCGAGTGCGGCGGCCTCGTCGGTCGTGATGGCGTCGTGGCGGTGGACGATCGGCTCGGCCCCGAGCTCACCCAGGTACTGGACGAGGTTGTAGACGAACGAGTCGTAGTTGTCGATGACGAGGACACGGGCGGTCACGGGCCCGTACCGTAACGGGATCGGACTCCGACGGCGGGCCGGATTCCGGAGGGATCGCCCGTCCCGGCACGACGCCCCTATCCTCGTTGCCATGTCGACTCCTCCGAAGAAGCGCGTCGAGGGTGGCCGGGTGACCCCGAAGGGTGGCCCGTCAGGCTCGCGCTACAACGCCCCGACGTCCCCCGCCTCGAAGACCTCGCCGACATGGGTGCCCGTGCTGATGTTCGGCCTGCTGGCGCTCGGAATCGTGATCATCTTCTTCAACTACGTGGGCTGGATGCCGGGCGGGATGAAGAACCTCTACCTGATGATCGGCCTCGGCAGCATCCTCGGAGGCATCGTCACGGCGACACGGTTCCAGTAGCTGTTCTGGGCCCCGGGCGACAGGTCCGCGGAGTTGCCCGAGAACCTGTGGATCTGGCGGAAACTACACATATGTCATTCTCCCCAGAATTGTCCACAGTCTGTGGACGACTGCGGACGGGTCGGAATGGGTCGAGGGGACCGGTCACTCCTCGGTGACGACGATCTCCATCTCCTCCATGCAGTGGCGGGGCGGGTCCGGGTGCTCCTCGATGGCCACGGTCATCCGTACCTCGGTGCCGCAGAGGCTGCACCGGTACTGCAACTTCACCTTCCGGAGATCGCCGGGAGGCGGCGGCTCGGGGATCGGCGTGGCGAGGGCGCGCAGCAGGCCCAGGCCGGCCCGGACGAGGACCACGACGACGACGACGGCCACGACGACCTTGAACAACGGCACAGTGGAAGATCGTATTCGGGAGCGCACTAGGGTCACCCGCCGACGAAGGCCGAAAGATCCGGAGGACCTGCCATGGAGGCCACGACCGACATCGACCTGGCGCTGTTGATCCTGCGGGCGGTGGCCGGCCTGACCCTTGCCGCCCACGGTTGGAACAAGTTCTTCAGCGGTGGGCGGATTCCCGGCACCGGACGCTGGTTCGACAGCATCGGGATGCGGCCCGGTCGCCTCAACGCCCTCCTGGCGGCGGGTTCCGAAGTGGGTGCCGGCGTCCTGCTGGCGCTCGGCCTCCTCAACCCGTTGGCGGCGGCCGGGGTCATCGGCGTGATGGTCGTCGCCTTTTGGACCGTCCACCGGGCCAACGGCTTCTTCATCCTGAAGGAGGGCTTCGAGTACGTGTTCATCCTCGCCGTCATGGCACTGGTGTCGGCCACGCTGGGTCCGGGTGCCTGGTCGCTCGACGAGGCATTCGGGATCGCCGGCGACCTCGACGGCTGGACCGGCTTCTGGATCGCCCTCCTCCTCGGCGTCGGTGGCGGCGCCCTGCAGATGCTGGTGTTCTTCCGGCCGTCGAAGGTGGCCGCGGGGGGCTGAGTGGACGCCGGTCCCGACGTGGACCTGAGGGCGCTCGGGGGCTGGCTGGCCGGGCGGCTCGCCGATGCCTCGTCGGTCCGCATCGGCGAGGTCGCCACGCCCGAGGGCGGCTATTCCGGTGAGACGACGATCCTGTCAGCGGTTGTGATCCGCAGCGGATCCGAACGGACCGAGCGCTTCGTGCTCCGTCGCGAGCCCGTCGAGGCGGCCGTCTATCCGGCCCAGGCGCCGGGCGTCGATGTCGAGGTCGAACTGCAGTGGCGGGTGATGGAGGCGGTCCGGAGCCACAGTCCGCTGCCGGTGGCCCCGGCCGTGGGCTACGAACCCGACCCCGCAGTCCTCGGCGCACCGTTCTTCGTGACCGGGTTCGTGGACGGCGACGTACCCCGGGAGACGCCGGCGTACACGGCCGAGGGGTTCTACGTGGAGTCCCCACCGCAGCGCCGACGCGACATGAACCTCACCGGCGTCCGGACCGTCGCCGCCGTCAACCGGATCGACTGGCGCGCGGCGGGCCTGGGCTTCCTCGTCCCCGACGGCGTCGAGCCCGACCAACGCCGCCAACTCGACCTGTGGCGGGAATTCGCCGTGCAGGAGCTGCGGGGCCGCGCACATCCGCTCCTGGAGGAGGCCTGGCGGCGCCTCGATGCCGGGGTCCCGGACGGTGGCGAGCCGGCGCTCTGCTGGGGCGATTGCCGACTGGGGAACGTCTTCTGGGACGGGGCCACACCGACGTGCCTCACGGACTTCGAAGGCGCCACGATCGCACCGCCCGAGTTCGACCTGGGCTGGTTCCTGATGTTCGACCGCTGGATCCACGAGGCCTGTGGCAACCGGCGTCTCGACGGCGAGCCCTCACGCAGTGAACTCGTGTCCACCTACGAGGTGGCGCTGGGTCGGCCGGTCGGGGCCACGTGGTGGCACGAGGCGTTCGCCGCCGCCCGCTACTGCGCCATCGTGGTGCGGGTCATCAACCGGCTCGAGGAACGGGGCGTGATGCCGCCGGGCACCGACACGTACCTCGCCGGCGGTGTCTCCGACTGCCTCCGCCTCCTGCTCGACGAGGGGAATGAAGGGAGCACACCGTGAAGGTGGTCCTCAGCGACGACCATGCGGCCCACTTTCCGTCCGGTGAGCTCTACCTGGGCGAGCTGGTGCGGCCCTTCGAGTGCCCCGAGCGCTGGGCCCACGTCGTCGCAGCCCTGGACGCCGCCGGGATGGACGACCGACTGGCACCGGACCCGGTCGACCTCGGACGCGTTGGGGCGGTGCACGACGACGCGTACGTGGACTTCCTGCGCACCTTCTGGGACGAATGGACCGCAGCGGGCCACACCGCCGACGCCATCCCGACGATGTTCCCCGTGCGGGGCCTGCGACACGACCGGGTGCCCGACGACGTCGACGGCCGGCTCGGCTTCTACGCCCTCGCCGCCGAGACGTCGATCACCGCAGGTACCTGGCAGGCCGCATCGGCTGCTGTTGCCCTCGCCCAGACCGCCCAACGGCTGCTGTCGGGCGGTGAGGACACGGCGTTCGCCCTGTGCCGACCACCGGGCCACCATGCCTCGACTGACCAGTTCGGCGGCTACTGCTTCCTCAACAATGCCGCCATCGCCGCCCAGGGCTTCCGTTTCGACGGGGCCGACCGGGTGGCGGTGCTCGACATCGACTTCCACCACGGCAACGGGACGCAGTCGATCTTCTGGGAGCGGCCCGACGTGTTCTTCGCCTCGCTGCACGGCCATCCGGCGGACGCCTTCCCGTACTTCCTCGGCTGGGGGGACGAGACCGGCTCGGGGGCCGGCGAGGGGTACACGCTCAACCTTCCGATGCGGCCCGGCACCGACTTCGACGAATGGGGTGCCGCCTTGGACCTGGCCTGCGACCGCATCTCGTCGTTCGGCCCCGATGCGCTTGTGGTCTCGCTCGGTGTCGACACGTTCGAGGCCGATCCGATCAGCTTCTTCCGGCTGGCGACCGACGACTACCTCTCTGTGGGACGTCGGATCGGTCGGCTCGGGCTGCCGACGCTCTACGTCATGGAGGGTGGCTATGCCGTCGCCGAGATCGGCACCAACACCGTCAACGTCCTCCGCGGCCACCTGGGCGGGTGAGCGGGATGGTCGGCCGTCAGGTCTACCTCGCCGGGTCGAGGAACTCGGTGAAGCCGTACCGCGGGTAGGGGCCGACCACGATTTGTTCCAGGACGCCGATGCCGATCCGGTCGCCGGAGGTGACCCGGACCACGGACTGCACGTGGAGGTTCTCGGGCGACATCTCGTCGACCTCGTCGAGTCGCCACGATTCGCCCTCCATGGCCAGTTCGCCCTTCCAGTGGCCGTGGCCCCAGGTGGGGTGGCTGTAGCCCATGCCCTTCATGCGGGCGGTGACCAGGGGCTCGAGGTCGATGACCAGCGGGTCGCGGCCCACCCGGTCGAGGGTCAGCCGGCCGCCGGAGATTCGGCGGGTGCCCGGCAGGAAGGTCAGGTCGTGCTGCACCCGCAGGAGGCGCTCGATGCCCGGATCCTCGATGCCGGGGATGTCGTCGGGGTCGTCGTAGGCGGGGAGGATGAACCCATCCCAGTGCATCTGGTGGCCGTCGGCGTCCTCGAAGACGCCCATGTGGGTGATGTGGTCGTCCCAGTGCAGCGGCGCCCAGAAGAACTTGAGCCCCTTGTGCCGGCGGGGGGCGCCGGGAGGGGCCGGGTCGCCGACCGGGCGGATGCCCCACGACCGGTCCTTGGTCCCCCACACCCGGCCGGGTTCGACGGCGATGGTGGTGTCGGGCAGGCGAATCTCGCCGGTCCAGTGGCCGAACTGGTTGAACCGGGTGGCCTCCATGTGGCTGTTGATCTGTCCCCGGCCGAGCAGTTGGAAGTCCTCGGCGAAAGACGCCGTGCGCGGGGTCCAGGTCACGTCGGCGCCGATCCCGGTCTCGTTGTCGTCCAGTACCACCCGTAGGCGCTTCATGGGCTCGAGGATCTCGATCCGGAACGGTCCGATCGTCATGTCGGACGGGTCGTCGGGCATGCGACGCGAGGCGTGGAAGGCGTACTGGTCTCCGTCGTGGACGACCGTGAGGCCGCAGTCCTGGATGCCCAGGTTCGGATAGCGGGCGGCGCCGATGCCGAGGTAGAGGCCGCCGTCGTCGGTGTAGCCGTTGAACCAGAACCGGTCGTAGGCGTTGCGATCGGTCGTGGCGGGGACAGCCACGGGTCGCGGCGTCTGGTGGACGAAGTAGTCGTCGAACGAACTGAGCACGGTCTGCCTCCCCGGAGGTGGGATCACGACAGTGTGATCCGCAGGCGGCCTGTCCGGCGAATTCGGTGGGGTCGCGGTACCAGGGTTGACAAGTGGGGCCTGCGATGACAGTGGCCTTCGCAGGTATCGCTCCTTGGGCATTCCCAACGCATTGCTGGCTACCGTTGGTGCGTGAGCCTGTATCGAAGTCGCAGGGGGCGTGATGGCGGCCAGCCGTCGGAAGGTGAGAGGTGACCGTGCCATACGTCGAAGGACGCATCATCCACGACGCTGATTCCCACACCATGGAGCCATCCGACTGGCTCAACGGGTTCGCGACGCAGGAGGTGCTCGACTATGCGCTCGAGTACTTCACCGCTGGTGAGGACGAGCCGATTCTCGCCGAGATCCAGAACAGCGTTGTGTTACAGGCAGATCCCGACTTCCGTGCCACGGCAGGGGAGGAGATCATGTTGCGCAAGAACTTTCGAGCTGCTGGTGCCTGGGACGGCGCCGACCGCAGTATCGCCCTCGACCATCTCGGCTTTGCCAGCCAACTGGTGTTTCCGACGAGGCCGAACACGCTGCTCGAGGGCATGGAACATGACGCTCCGGCCGAACTCACCTATGCGACGGCCTCGGCGGCCAACCGTGCCCAGATTGCGTTCTGTTCCGGAGACCCGCGCCTCCTGCCCGTTGCGTATGTGCCCCTCCAGGACCTGCGCCTGGCAGCAGTGAGTGCCGAAGAGGCCATCGAGACGGGCGCAGCGGCGCTGCTCATCCCGAATCGGATGCCGAAGTTTCATGCCCACAGCCACATCGGATTCGACGGAGTGTGGGCTAGGGCGCAGGAGGCCGGTGTGCCCGTGGTGATGCACGTCGCCACCCCCGACCTGGTCATGCCGCCACAACACCGCAACAACGGCCTGGCACCCATACCCGACTTCCATGGTGGTAGCGAGAACTTCCGCTCGGTCTCCTACATGGCAATCTCGTCGGCACCACTGCAGGCCCTGTCGATGCTCGTATTCGACGGTGTGCTCGAACGCTTCCCAAACCTCAAGATCGGCGTCATCGAATTGGGTGCCGTCTGGATGCCGTCGTTCCTGCGTCAACTCGAAGCGGGATTCGATGCCTTCGAACGTCACGAACAACGACTCCGGGACCTGAGCATGCGTCCCTCGGAGTACATCCAGCGCCAGGTTCGGGTGACGCCATATCCGACCGAACCGACGGGCTGGATCATCGAGAACTCGTCACCGGAGATCTGCATGTTCAGTTCCGACTATCCGCATGTCGAGGGTGGGCGGAATCCGCTGCGTCGGTTCGACGACGAGGTCGACCACTTCCCCGTCGGCGTGAAGGACAAGTTCTTCCGAGCGAACTTCGAAGACCTCATGGGTCCCGCGATGGGGTTGCCTGCCGCAGCGTGAAGTTCGGGGTCGCACCTGTGCCGGATGCGGTTGGCCTGGTCGCGGTGTTGGGTGGCGGGTGGCCCCCTGGGGGGGGGTGGGGGTGGCCGTCAACCCACACGTATAGATACCGGCAGCCGCAGAACTCAGGGATGCTTCTGTCTAGTGCTGCGCGTAGGCGGCGAAGATCCTTGCAGCGAGGCAATTACGTACGTCTCGATGAGTTGCATCAGCGGAGCAGGTCCCTGGTACTTGGAGCAAGGAGTTGGCCAGGACCACGACTGTTAGGTCAAGTTCGGGCGCGTAACGCATCAAGGTCGAATACCCACCACCCGCTCCTGGATGGCCGACCGTGGCAATGGTTCCAGTTCCCGACCACTCATATGTCCTCTGTGTCGTCATGTACCCATAGTTCTGCATGACTCCCTGGTACATGACTGGGTCTGAGAGAAGCGACTCCAGCAGCATTGCTTGGGCAGGCTCCGTGAGCGCCGAGCCATTTGTGCTGTAGAGGTTGTACCCCCAACGTGCGAGGTTCTCAGGTGTGGAGATAAGACCGCAGCAGGGCCAACGGATCCTGCTTTGGCCAAGCCAATAGTGGTCAAGGTCATACGGGGCTGCCTCAACAATGTTGCCGAAGCCCTCGGCGAAGGGTGCAAGGTCTCCGTAGGGGTGTGCCGTGTCTGAGGGCACCCCATCGTGTGGCGGCAATACGGCCGAGATCCCGAGCGGATCGAAGAAGGTCTGCCTATAGAGCTCGCCAAGGCTCTGACCTCCCTGGAATTCTGCGATAAGCCCGAGCAGTACAAGGTTTGTGTCGTTGTAGTCAAAGGCTCCAGTCTCAACGAAGGCGTCTTGAACCAAGTTGATGTTGTCGGCAGGTTTCCAAGTCGCGCTCTTGAAAAGACCACTGGTGCCGTCGCGGTTGTCGTTGAAGTTGGGCAACCCTGAGCGCATCGAGAGCATCTGCGCGACGGTTACGTCGGCATTGATCTTGCTCTTGTCGAACGACTCGTAATCGGGGTGGCCAGACAGGACCTGTCCCAGGGAGTCAGTTACCTCGTAGAGGCCTTGCTCAATTTGGGTCAGTATCAGCGCCGAGACGAACGTCTTCGACGTGCTCCCGATGGGAATCGGTGTGCTGGCTGTCATGTTCGCGGTCGAAGACGCTTCACCTAGCGCGTAGGCCCACAGGACGCCATCGGCGTAGACAGCAACCGAGATCCCCGCCCTCTCTTGAGCACCAGCAAACTCTTCGTCCACAACAGCCTGGAATGCACTCTGGACTTCTGCTGGAAACGAACCAGACTCGGTCGACGGCTGGAAGGTAGTTACCGAAGAGGTACTCGTTTGGGACGGCGCTGTGGTGGGTGCAGCGGTCGTGGTGGGTGCCGTCGTCGTGGTGGGTGCCGTCGTCGTGGTGGGTGCTGCCGTCGTCGTGGTGGGTGCTGCCGTGTCCGAGCTGCCCCCACAGGCCGAAGCCACCAACAGGGCCACAAGAAGCGCTCCGACTCGTCTCACAGACTCGACCCTAATGTCAGTACCTAATTCCTGAAGGAGGTGGGCCCAAGGGGGGTGGGGGGTGGCCGTCAACCCCCACCTGTAGATACACGCAGCCACTGGGCGATTGATCCGCGGGTATGCGAACAGGCCTTGAGGTCACCGCACATAGGTCAATTCGGCGCCACTGAAACCTTCGACTTCTTCTGGCTTCAGTCCAGGGAATGCTTCTACGCGCAGTTCGCGGTCTCTAACTAGTTGAACGGCAACCACTCCGTACGACTCGTCACCTGCTACAAGGACTGGGCTCTTTGCCAACTGACGCCCGTTCCAATACTGACCGTCAACGTAAAATTCGTACGACACGAGTTCGTAGAGGACGAGCCCCGACTCGATCGTTACGTCCGCGGGGTCAGGGGCGTTACCAGCAACGGCGCCCTGCGTGGATCTCCCATCAAACGTTCCGATTGAGACGACAACAGCTCGAGGATCGAATCTGTCGTAGGCAAAGGTCAGGTGACCTGACCAATAGCGGTCAAGGTCAACCCCGCCGTATCCGTTTGTGCCCTCCTGGAACCAAGTGCCGACCAGGCGCCCGTCCACGTCGTATGCGATTTGTCCTGCGATCGGTTCGATGGTGCGCGGGCTCTTCGCGATGAACTGTTCTCGGACCTCGGCCGTGTAGTACTCGAAGTAGTCGGGTGTATGGATCTTCCAGGGTTCCATGCGGTAACTGGAGGGCTCGAGGAACCCGTCGAGGGTGACCTTCCAGTCGACGATGTTGTAGTCCACGCTCATGGTGAATGTTCCGAGGAGTTCTCCCGCCTCAACTGGAACTTGGACGGATGCATAGCCACCCGATGGAGGCGCTTCAGCTTCGAGTCGAGGTGCAAGGTCATCGATGTGGATGAACACGCTTGAGACCGAGCAGGGATGGTCAATCACGATGCGGTGGTCATCGATAGGAGTGTCCTCACCCTCCCGAATGGTCGAAGCCATCCGCTGGATGCTGGTGACAGTCCCTTCCGCAGGAGAGAAGACGTCGATCTCTCTCTCGGGTTCCAGGTAGTTCACGAAATACGCATGGTCGACTGGGGTGACATGTGAATCGCTCATCTGCCCCATTGGCACAATCAGTTCGATGGCGCCGAGATCGGCTGGCGGGTACTGGAACAAGTCCCTCTCGTCGCATTGACCGTCAGTCGTAGGTTCATCGGTCGTTGAGGGCCCAGCCGCCGCTCCGGGAAGGAGTGCTGAGGTGTCAATCGACGCCTCGACTGTCTCGCAACTCGATCCATGACACTCCTCGACGAACACCTGGGCGGTGGGCCCAATCAGCGCATTTTCGACGACGAACTCCCATTGACCGCCTGAGTTGTTCGCTGTGGAAGCGGTTGAGGTCCATGCCAACTGTGAACCCGTCTGACGGCCGACTACCTCACAAGAGATCTTGAATTGTTCAACTTCGAGACTGCAACTGACGCTAAGCCCGCGAGGTAGTTCAACGGTCGTAGTCGACGCTGCCGTTGGTGCAGCCGTAGTGGTCGGAGTGACTGTGGTGGTCGGAGTGACTGTGGTGGTCGGAGTGACCGTGGTGGCCGGTACAGCCGTCGTAGTCGGAGTGACTGTGGTGGCCGGTACAGCTGTCGTGGGTGTTGCGGTGTCCGAACTACCACCACACCCCGAGACGACCAACAGGAACGTCAGAACAACCGCGTACTTCCTCACCGCCTCAGCCTGTCATACCCCCCTGGGGGGGTGGGGTGGCCGTCAACCCCCACGTATAGATGAGCTCGGGCGGATTCGTGAAGCACTACCTGATTCGGGATGACAGACTCGGGTCCAGGCTTTCACCTCTGTCTGAAGCAAGGCGAGATCGTGAGCATGGAGCCAACCAAATGAAGGCAACTGAGACGAACCTGCTTTCGTTCCTCAAGAGGTCTCAGTAGTCCGCCCGACCTGGTCTACGATCCGAATGCCACGGAACCGACGAACAGGAAAGACACGGAAGGGCAACTGGCGAGCAACTGGCGAGCACCACCGCAGGCCGAACGCGACGGCGACCAACGTTTCCGCTGGCCACCGCGGTGGAGCTGATGGGACTCGAACCCACGACCCCCTGCTTGCAAAGCAGGTGCTCTAGCCAACTGAGCTACAGCCCCGGAAGCTCCCAGCGTAGGGGGGCGCCTGCTGCGTCAGATCGGGCGGCCGAAGGGGAGTTCGTCCTGCCAGGAGCCAAGGAACGCCTCGGCCCGTTCGCAGGCACCCAGCACCGGCCCATCGGCATGGTCGAGCACCTCGGCCAGGACTGCCTTGGCCTCGCCATTCCCGGCCAGCGGCGCCGCCAGTACGACGAAGTCGGGGAGCACCACGATCCCCCGATGGGAACACATGGCGAGGGCCCGTGTCGTCACCGCCAGGCGCACCGTCGGGACCACGACCTTTACGTCCAGCCCGTCGGCGCCGTCATGGTCGACGGCGCCCACACCGGCACCGACGAACAGCAGGTCGGCAGCAGCCGTCAGCGGATCGTCGACCTCGAGCACCTCTACGCCGTGACCGGCGAGCAACCCGGCAAGTGGTGAAGGATCGTCGACGTCGGTGACCGCCGTCGCCGCACCGGGGCACGCGGCCATGGCTGCGGCGACGACACCCGGGAGCGGATCACCGGCCTCCACGTTCAGCGAGCCCAGGCCGGAGGGGGCGACCCCCTTGCCGGCCTCGAATCGGTAACCGTCGTCCCAGCCGGCGACCTCCTCGACGAAGGCGGCGAGCGCGACCCCGCCCTCGTCGGGTGTGGCATTGATGCCTGCGGAGACGCCCGTCTCGCGCCGGCCGAGGCAGGCCAGCGAGTAGGTCATCGAGCGGGCCCGGTCCTTCGCCCCGCCCTGCAGGATCTTCGGAGCCAGTCGCACGACACCCTGGCCGGGGACCCCGTCCAGGTCGACGGCGACGAAGGCGTTCGTCGAGGCGAGCTTGCGGATCCGCACGTGCGCAGTCTGGCGTTCGGGGTGGCGCCGGGACGGATCAGGCGTCGTCGGCGGCCGCCACGACCTTGACGACCTGGACCCTGGCGGCTTCGAGGCGCTCCCGGCAGAGCGTGAGGAGTTCGTCGGCACGCGCCACCCGGACGGCCAGGACGTCGACGTCGACCGCCTCTCCCTCGAGTTCGGAGAGGATCGCCTGGAGTTCCCCGAGCGCTCCTGCGTAGTCGGTCTGGTCGTCGTCCATGGTTCGCCCCCGTTCAGTCGACGGTGCTCGTGACCGTACCGTCGGCGAGGCGGGTCTCGAGCGCGTCGCCGCTGCGCACGTCGCTGGCTGATCGGAGGAGGTCGCCGTCCGCCGTCCTCGTGATCGACCAGCCGCGGGCGAGGATCGCCACCGGGTCGAGCGCCCGCAGCCGGTCCGTGAGAGCGGCGAGGCGTTCATCCTGCCGGGACAGGACGGCTCCGGCCGAGCGTCGGAGCCGCACGGCCAGGTCGTCCTGCCGGCCCGAGGCCGAGGTCAGCGCCCGCTGGGCCTGCACGACGATCGCGGTGCGCAGCGCCAGCAGGTCGTCGAGCATCTCCCGGGCCGAGGCGACGATCGCCGCGGCACAGGCAGTCGGGGTCTTGAAGGCGGTGTGGGCGACCTCGTCGGCGACGGACCGGTCGATCTCGTGGCCGATGCCGGTGAACACGGGAACTTCGAGGACGGCAATCGTGCGGGCCACCACTTCTGCGTCGAACGTCGCCAGGTCGGCCGTCGAACCGCCGCCCCGCACGAGGGCGATGACGTCGGGCCGGTGCGTGGCGACGACCCGCAGCCCCTCGGCCACGTCGAGCGCCGACCCCTCGCCCTGGACACGTGCGTCCCGTTCGAGGATCGTGAACCCGACGCCGCTGCGCTCCAACTCGGTGCAGAAGTCCGCGTGGGCGGCCGACCCGACGCTCGTCACCAGCCCGACCCGAAGGGGTGGGGCGGGGACCAGCAGCCCGGCGTTGCGTTCGAGCAACCCCTCCTCGGCCAGCGCACGCAGCAGCCGGTCGCGTTCGGCGGCCAGGCGCCCCAACGTGAACGCCGGGTCGATGCCCGTCATGTTGAGCTGCAGGCGGCCACGCGGCGCATAGAAGCGCAGGTCGGCCCGCAGCCGGACCACGAGGTCGTCTGCCAGGGCGAGGCCGCCCGCCTCGGCAAGCGTCCGCTCGACGCCGGGTCGGTTGCCCTTCCACAGGGTCACGCCGAACAGCGCGCTGGGGGCCGTCCCCGGCTGGTCGTTGGGCTCGATCAGGTCGAAGTAGGTGTGCCCCGAACGGGCGAGGTGCAGGTTCGAGACCTGGCCTTCGATCCACAGGTCGTTCGGGAAGAGTGCCCTGACGCCCTCCTCGACGAGGGCCCCGAGCTCGGCCACGGTGACGACCGGGAGATCGGGATCGGTGGTCATCGGGCCACTGTACCGACGGTCGAATCGACGGGCGCCGGGCTGGTACGCGGGTCGCGGGCGTGCCTAGGTTGACGCTCGGTCGATCCGGGGGGCGCTGCAAAGGCGTTCCGACCGGGGGCGGCCGAGAACACTTGATCGACGAAAGTGGGTTGTCTAGGTTGCGCCGCCTGTTGAAATCTGAGGAACACGGAGTGGCATGGCGCTGACGATGGACGAACCGGTGGTCTCCGGTTCGGTCGAACCAACGGAGACGGTCGCCTCGATGGTGCGCGACTGGGCGCAACGGGCACCGGCGCAGGTCGTCATGCGGGAGAAGGACTTCGGCATCTGGCAGGAGTACACGTGGGAGCGCACCTGGGAACTGGTCCAGGACGCCGCCCACGGACTGTTGGCGCTCGGTGTCGAGGTCGGCGACCGTGTCTCGATCCAGTCGGAGGACCGACCTGAGTGGGTGATCCTCGACCTCGCGGCGGTCGCCGTCCGCGGCATCACGGTTGGGCTCTACCCGACCAACCCCACCACCGAGGTCGAATACTTGCTCACCGACTCCGGGGCGATCGTGCACTTCGCTGAGGACCAGGAGCAGGTCGACCGGGTGCTCGAGATCGACCGCGCGCGGCTCGACCGGTTGACCCACGTCCTGTACACGGAGCCACGTGGCGTCCGCTCCTACGACGACGACCGGCTCCTCTTCTGGGACGACTTCCTCGACCTCGGGCGGAACCACCGGGCCGCCCATCCAGATGCCGTCGACCGTCGCATGGCCGCTGCAGAGCCCGGCGATGTGATGACGCTCGTGTACACGTCCGGCACGACCGGCCCCCCCAAGGGCGCCATGTTGACCAACGCCAACACGAGATACGCAATCTCCAAGATCGTCGAGGGCGGTGGCCTGCGTGGCGACTGGGTTGCCGGCCCCGGCGACCTGGTGCTCACCTACCTGCCGCTGTGCCACGTCGCCGAGCGGATCTTCTCCACATGGCACCTCGTCTCGTGCGGTGTGCAGCTCAACTTCGCCGAGTCGATCGACACGGTGACCGCCAACCTGCGCGAGGTCCAGCCGACGCTGTTCTTCGCCGTGCCCCGCATCTGGGAGAAGATGCACGCCTCGGTGAGGATCAAGGGCGCTGACTCCAGCCGGTTCAAGCGCCGCTGGTTGCAGTTCGCCATGCGCCTGGCGGGCACCATCGGGCGTGAGAAGGTCGCCAACGGCGGCAACCACACGAGGAAGAGCCGGGTGCTCTACGCCATCGGCTATCCGCTCGTCTTCCGGGCGCTCCAGGAACGCATCGGCCTGCGCCGCTGCTGGCACGCCGCCTCCGGCGCCGCCCCCATCGCCCCCGAGGTGCTCGAGTTCTTCATGGGCATCGGAGTGCCCGTCTACGAGCTCTACGGCATGACCGAGAACGCCGCCGTGGCAACGGGCAACTTCCCGGGCCGCATGATCCTGGGCACCGTGGGCGAGCCCTATGCCGACATCGGGTTCCGCATCGACGAGGAGACCGGCGAGATCCAGACGAAGCACCCGGGGGTGTTCGCCGGCTACTGGAACAACCCGGAGCAGACCGCCGAGACCTTCACGGAGGACGGCTGGCTGAAGACCGGCGACGTCGGCGAGTGGGTGGAGGGCACTCACGTCCGGATCATCGACCGCATCAAGCACATCATCATCACGTCGGGCGGTAAGAACATCTCACCGTCCGAGATCGAGAACAGCCTCAAGACCTCGCCCTACGTCAAGGAGGCGATGGTCATCGGCGACGGTCGCAAGTTCCTGTCCGCACTCATCGGCATCGAGCTGGACACGGTCGGCAACTGGGCACTCCGGAGGGAGATCCCCTACACCACCTACCGGGACCTCTCCGAGAAGCCCGAGGTGCTCGAGCTCGTCCAGGGCGTGGTCAACGCCACCAACGAGAAGTTCGCACGCGTCGAGTCGATCCGGAAGTTCCGGATGATCCCCAAGGAACTCGACCACGAGGACGGCGAGCTGACCGCCACCCAGAAGGTCAAGCGCAACGCGATGGAGGAGATGTTCTCAGAACTCATCGAGGGCATGTACTCGTGACCGACGTCGTCCTGTTCGCCGCCACCGGCCCGCAGATCTTCACCCAGACGTTCGCCAAGGCCATGGCCCTCGGCTCGCTCTACGCCCTCCTG
>JARQPW010000037.1 GCA_029577135.1 Acidimicrobiales bacterium | reverse complement strand
AAGAGGATCTCGTCGCTGTAGACGTCACCGATACCGACGATGAAGGAGTCGTCGCAGAGGAGGTCCTTGAGCAACGTGTCGCGGCCGGCCACCCGGCCGGCGAAGTCCGTCCAGGAGATCGGCTGGCCGATCGGGTCGAGGCCCAGCCTGTCGAGTTCGGGGATCTCCTCGAAGATCGTCTCGGCCGACACCACGCGTACCTGCGAATCGCCAGCCGGGTCGACCAGCCGGAGCTGCCCTCCCTGGGTAAACGTGATCGTCAACTCGGTGCCCGGCTGCGTGGCCTCCTTCGTGCGCTGCCGACGGAGCAGTGCGCCGGGTCCAAGGCGCATGACGAGGTAGTGGTCGTCGATCTCGATGCAGAGGTGGAGTCCGGCACGACGAACCGTTGCCACCTTGCGACCCTCGAGTTGGCTGGTGAACTGCTTCCGGTTCCGGCATCCCTCCAGTACGGCCATCGATTGCGCCTCGGCCGACTTGATATTGCGGCCGGAGAGATCGCGGTCGAGGTCGCGTCGGACGGTCTCGATCTCCGGAAGTTCCAGCGCGATGGTCATCGATCGCTCCCTGACTCGGCCAGGACGACCGGTTCCCGTTCGTCCGACTCGAGGACTGCGGGGTCGTCGAGCCCCTCGAGTTCGGACCATGCGAGGTGCGCGGCGGCCTGTTCAGCCCGCTTCTTGGAGGTGCCGGAGCCTGGCCCGTAGGACCTGCCGTCGATCTCGACCACGGCATGGAACCGCCGCTCGTGGTCAGGACCCTCGGAGGTCAGCACATAGTTCGGTGAGGAGCCGAAGTGACGCGCGACGAGTTCCTGGAGTCGGGTCTTGTGGTCGTGGACGCCGGGATCCTCGGCGGCCCGGTCGATGGCGGTGTCGAGGAGGTCGTCGACGACGGCGAACGCCGGTCGTTGGCCGCCGTCGAGGAAGACGGCACCGATCACCGCCTCCATGGCATCGGACAGGATGGACTCCTTGTCGTCTCCGCCCGACGCTGCCTCGCCCCGGCCGAGCCGGAGGGCTCCGCCGAGGTCGATGCGTCGGGCGACCTCGGCCAGGGTGTCGGCGCTGACGACGCCTGCACGGATCTTGGCCAACTGGCCCTCGGGGAGGTCGGGGTGCACGCGGTAGAGGCGGGTGGCGACGGCGAGCCCCAGGACGGCGTCGCCCAGGAACTCGAGGCGCTCGTTGGATTCGCCGCCCTGTTCAGCGCACCAGGAACGGTGCGTCAACGCCTCGACCAGCAGGTCGGGGTCGGCGAACCGGTGGCCGAGGCGATCGGCGATGACCTGCACTTCCGTGGTTGCGGGATCAGCCGAGGCGGGAGGAGACATAGTCGACCGCGTCGCGCACGGTCTTTAGGTCTTCGAGGACCTCGTCCTCGATGCGGAAGCCGACCGAACGCTCAGCCAGTTCTTCCTCGATGGCCTCGACCAACTCGATGAGTGCCAGCGAGTCGGCGTCGAGGTCGTCGGCGAAGGAGTCGCCCTCACCGATCTCGGATGGATCGATCTCGAGGATGTCGGCCAGTCGGTCACGGACCAGAGCGAGCACCTCGTCACGTCCGATCGGGTCACCTTCGACATGGGTTTCGGCAGGCACGGGGCTCCTCGGAGGCTTCGGGGCGGACGATGGCGATTCCTGGGGACAGGGCACAGTACGCAGGCGGTGTGACGACGGATTCTACCGCCTGGGCCCACGGATCAGGAGATCACTGAAAAGACTGAAAGACACTGAAACGTACCAGCAAGGCGCCGCGACGGGCTCAGTCGCTGTTTGCGTCGGCCACGGCCTCGGTGAGGTGACCCACCACGTCGGCCTCCGCCATCTCCGCGGCGGCCCGCACGGCGTTCTCGACGGCGAGGGACCGGGACGATCCGTGGCTGATCATGCAAACGCCCCTCACGCCGAGGAGCATGGCCCCGCCGTAGGTGTCGGGGTGGAACTGCCGATAGAGCCCGTCGAGCTCGGGGCCCAGCATCTGTGCTGCCGCAGCGGCCTCGGGACGCTCGCCCAGGCTGGTGAGCAGGGCGGCCATGAGCGACTTCATCGCACCCTCGAGGGTCTTGAGGGCCACGTTCCCGGTGAACCCGTCGGTCACGACCACGTCGACGGCGTCGGTCAGCAGGTCGCGTCCCTCGACGTTGCCGATGAACGAGGCGCCGGTCCAGGAGGCTTCAGCCATGGCCGCGTGGGCCTCCTTGACGAACGGGCTGCCCTTGCCCGGCTCCTCGCCGATCGACAGGAGTGCGACCCTCGGCACGTCGACCCCCAGTCGGTCACGGGAGAAGACCGCTCCCATCTGTCCGAACTGGACGAGCCAGGACGGGCTGCACTCGGAGTTGGCGCCGGCGTCGAGGAGGACGGTCGGGGTGCCGCCCGGCGACGGCAGCAGCGTGGCGATGGCGGGGCGGCTGACCCCCTTGATGCGGCCCATGCGCAGGAGGGCACTCGCCATGGTGGCCCCGGTGTTGCCGGCGCTCACCATCGCCGAGGCGGCACCGTCGCGGACCGCCTCGGCCGCACGGACCAGCGACGAGTCCTTCATCTTGCGGACGCTGGAGCCCGGGTCGGCGTCCATGGCGATGACCTGGGAGGCGGGCAGCACCTCGAGGCCACCGGTGTCGGTCAGGTCCTCGGGGCGACCGACGAGGACGACGGGGATGCCGTGTTCCTCGTGGGCGCGCAGCGCGCCGGCGACGATCTCGTCCGGAGCGAAGTCGCCACCCATCGCGTCGACAGCAACGGGAAGGGAGAGGCTCATTGGTGCATTGTGTCGCATCGCCGGTCATCGCCCGGCCATGTGGGCGGGGCCGTGTGCGTCAGTCGACGTCGATGGCCTGGCGGTCGCCGTACCAGCCACAGTTCCCGCACACGCGGTGGGGACGGCGGACCTCGCCACAGCGGGGGCAGGTGCTGCGCGACGAGGGGCGCAGGGTCCAGTTGGCGGCGCGGCGGCTACGGCCCTTGGCCTTGGAGGTCTTTTTCTTGGGAACGGCCATCGTGAACTCGCGGTGGTTGGAGCATTCGGAGGAATCGTCGACGCTGGACAGGGCATGGCGCCCGGCCCGGCGACCCGCAAAGGCTAGCGGGCACCCGGCCGAACCGGCACCGGGCGATCAGCCGTCGTCGCCCGGTTCGCGCAGGACGTCGAGCGCCGCCCAGCGCGGATCGCGCTCCGGTCCGGCGGTGCCCTCCCCGGACTCGACGTCCTCCTCCGACATGGCCGGAAAGCGCTCGGGATCCGGTCCGACACAGTCCTCGCCGCACAACGGCGAGAGTGGAAGGGCCAGGAGCACGGCGTCGCGGGCGACGACTCCGAGGTCGATGAGTTGCTCTCCGGCGTCGGACTCCAGCGGGTAGGTGTCGCCGGCACCGGCGTCGCCCGCCGGCAGAGGGTCCTCGGCCCGGAAGACCTCGCGCACCTCGGCCCGGAGGTGACCGTGCACCGGCTCGAGGCAGCGTCGGCATTCCCCCGTCCAGTCGACGTCGACCGTACCGGACGCCACGATGTCCATTCCGCTCACCCCCACCTCGAAGTCGAGGACGACCTCGTCGCCATCGACGCCGACGGTGCCGATGCGCATGCCGTCGAGGACGGCGGCCGCCCGCACCTCCCGTGGGGCCGCACCCTGGCGTCGCAGCAGGGCGACGGGTACCCGAAGGCCCACGGTCATGGTCCGGGAGGCGGGAAGGTCACCCGCCCGGCTCGTCGTCGCCGTCCTGGTCGAAGAACGACGAACTGGACCTCGGCCGCTGGGCCTCCTCGGCGGCCGCCTGTGCGGTCTGCTCTGCCACCTCGGCCTGCTGGCGACGCTCGCGGTCGAGCACCGTCTCCTGGAGCTTGCGCCGGCCTGTCGCGATGGTGTCGCGGGCATCGGTCAGGGATGCCTCGAAGGTCGCCAGTTTCTGGTCGCAGTAGTCCTCGGTCTCACGCCGCATCCGCCGTGTCTCCTCCCGGGCCATCTCGACGACCTGGCGGGCCCGTTGCTCGGCCGTGCGGACGACCTCGGTGCGCTGGACCAGGCGCTCGGCCTGGGACCGCGCCATCTCGAGGATCTCGTCGCCCTCGCGCCGCACCTTGGCGAGGAACTCCTCGCGTTCCTTGAGCAGCCACCGTGCCGCCCGGAGGTCGTCGGGAAGGCGGGCGATTGCCTCGTCGAGCATCTCGAGGAGGTCCTCCTTGTTGATCATCGAGGATGCCGAGAGCGGCATCGGCCGAGCCGAGGCGACGGCCTCGCGCGCCTGGCGCATGATGCCCTCGACCTGCGGAGGGTGGTACGGGTCGGGCGTCGGCGCCGAGGGGGCAGCGGTGTCTGCTGGGATCGGGGGAGACAGTCCGGGGTCGGGCATGTCGGTCACCGGCCGCTGCCCTTGAGCTTCTCGTCGAGTCGCCGTGAGACTGGCTCCGGGACCATCTCGGACACGTCGCCGCCGAGACGGGCGACCTCCCGGATCAGTCCGGACGCCAGGAACGACCGGCGGGAGGCGGTCGGCAGGAACATGGTGTGCATCCCGGAGATGACGAGGTTGGTCTGCGCCATCTGCAGCTCGGTCTCGAAGTCGGAGACCGCCCGCAGGCCCTTGACGATGAAGTCGGCCTCGACCTGCTGCGCCAGGGTGACGACGAGGCCGTCGAACATCGTGGTGCGGATGTTGTCGAGGTGGGCGAAGCACTCGTCGAGCAGCTCCATGCGCTCCTCGAGGGTGAACAGGCCGCCACCCTTCGAGGGGTTCATGAGGGTTCCGACCACGACCTCGTCGAACAGCCGGGCGGCGGTCTCGACGAGCTCGACGTGCCCGTTGTGGACGGGGTCGAACGAACCGGGATACAGGACTCGGGTCACGGGGGGGAACTCCCAGGGTCTCCGTCTTCAGGCGAGAGCAGCGTCACTACGGTACCCGCATACCGCCGCACCCTCTCGACATGCCAGCCGGGCGCATGCCCGAGTTCCCGGTCGGACTCCACGACGACGAGGCCGGCGTCGAGTCCGGTCAGGAGTGCCGGCCAGTCGCCGAAGGCGTACGGCGGGTCGAGGAGGGCCAGGTCCCACGGTCCGGGGTTGGTCGCCAACCACGTCCGGGCATCGGCCACAACGACCTCTGCCCGGTCGGAGAAGCCGCAGGCCTCGAGGTTGGCCTTGACCAGGGCGGCGTGGGTGCAGGAGGATTCGACGAACACCACACGTGTGGCACCGCGCGACAGTGCCTCGATCCCGAGGGCGCCAGTGCCAGCGAACAGGTCGAGCACCTTGGCCCCGACGACGGCACCCCGGCTGTGGACGGCGTTGAACACCGCTTCCCGCACCCGGTCGCCAGTGGGCCGGATCGCATCGTCCCGGGGAACGGCCAACCGGAGGCCACGTGCGGATCCGGCCACGATGCGCATGGCACAAGTATGGGCCACGGGTCGGCATTCTGCGCCCGCAATCCAGCAACCCGCCGCAGTTGGCTACCCTCGCCTCCATGCGGGCACCGGCCATGATCATCTGCGTCGACTGCGGGGGAACCTGCCACCTGCTGGCCCACCCCGAGCAGGAATTCGAACCTGGTGACCCCGTCGCCTACCGGTGCGCCGACTGCATGGACCGCTGGGACCTCGTCACGCCCGACTACGATGACGAGGCCGGCGCGCCTGATTGAGGCGCCCCGACTGGGAAGTGCCCGATGGATGCTCCCCGATGGGTCAGGCCTGCGGGTCCCGCCACATGAGGGGGATCGTCGGTCCGTCGACGATCGTCACCTCGCCCGTGACCGAGAAGCCGTGGCGCTCGTACAACCTCACGTTCGCCGGGTCGCTCGACTCGAGGTAGGCGGGCACGCCCTCGGCGTCACAGCGGTCGGTCACGGCGGCGATGAGTGCGGATGCCAGGCCCCTGCCCCGACCCTCGGGCCGGGTGCCCACGAACGCCAGGTACCAGTGCGGGGTGCGGGGGTGGGCCTCGAGCATCGGTTGGAGTGCCACGAACTTAGCCATCGCCTGCTCCTCGCCGAGCAGCGACATCGTGGCCGCCACGACGCCCCCGAAGTCGGGACCGGGATCGTCGGGTCCCTGTGGCGGCACCCACACGGCGGCCGAGGTGCAACCGTCGACCGTCAGGAGCTCGTCGACGCCGATGCCGCCCGCCAGGCGGGCGGCGAAGAACACGGCGAGCATCGCCGGCCGGGTGCCCGGATCCTCGTAGAGGAAGGACAAGACCGGGTCCTGCGTGAACGCCACGGTCAGCGTGGCGGCCACGTCGGGATGGTCGGTGGGCTCGGCGACGTTCGTGGTCACGACTTCAGGAGATAGTCGACTTCGTCGCCTCCCAGCAACAGGGCCACCTCGTCGGCCAGCGCCGGATGGTCGTCGAGGCCGTCGCCGTCGCCCACCAGTTCGATTGCCACGTCGCGTGCGACCTCTACCCACTCGCGGTCGCGGCGCAACGAGGCCAGCCGCAGGTCGTTCCGGCCCTTCTGCCGTTCGCCCATGATCGTGCCCTCGCCGCGCAGGTCCAGGTCGACCTCCGCCAGTTCGAAGCCGTCGGTGGTCCGCACCAGTGCCTCGAGGCGTTCTCCAGCATCGGGCGTGGGCGCCTCGCCCACCAGCAGGCAGCGGCTCTCCGCCGCTCCCCGACCCACCCGGCCCCGCAACTGGTGGAGCTGGGCGATGCCGAAACGGGCGGCGTCGAGGACCACCATGACCGTGGCATTCGGGACGTCGACGCCCACCTCGATCACCGTCGTCGCCACCAGCACGTCGAAGGCACCCGAGCGGAAGAGCCGCATGGTCTCCTCCTTCTCGGCGGGGCCGACCCTCCCGTGGAGCAGGCCGACTCTCAGGTCGGACAGGACTCCCCCGGTCAGTGCCCCGTGGGTCTCCTCGGCCGACCTCACCTCCAGTGCCTCGGACTCCTCAATGAGCGGGCAGACCACGTACGCCTGGTGGCCGGAAGCGACCTCGTCGCGCACGATCGACCAAACCCGATCGTCGTCCTCGACGATCCAGTCGGTCCGGATCGGGGTGCGGCCGGGTGGCATCTCGTCGATGACCGAGACGTCGAGGTCCCCGTAGACCGTCATGGCCGCCGTGCGGGGGATCGGCGTGGCGGTCATCACGAGGACGTCGGGGATGGCGCCGCCGTCGGCGTCATCACCCTGGCCCCCCTGGTCTCCCTGTTCCCGCAGGGCGGCCCGTTGTTCGACGCCGAAGCGGTGCTGTTCGTCGATGACGATGACGCCCAGAGAACGGAAGCCGACCCCCTCCTGGATCAGGGCGTGCGTGCCGATCAGGATGTCGACGCCGCCCTCCTCGAGTCCCTCGACGATCCGCCGCCGCTCGGCAGCCGTGGTGCGGCTGGTCAGCAGTTCGACCCGGAGGGGTCGCTCGCCCATCAGCGTGCCGGTGTCGGCGACGACGAGGTCCTCCAGCAGGTCGACGATCCCCAGGTGGTGCTGTTCCGCGAGCAGCGCCGTGGGCACCATGAGCGCCCCCTGGTGCCCGCCCTGGACCGCCACCAGCAGGGCGCTGACGGCCACGACCGTCTTGCCGGAGCCGACGTCGCCCTGGAGGAGCCGGTGCATCGGCGAGGGCCTGGCCAGGTCGGCGAGGATCTCGTCGATCGTCCGGACCTGGGCTGCGGTCAGCGGGAAGCCGAGCCGATCGTGGAAGGCCCCGACCAGGTCGACGCCGTCGCTACCCGCCGTGCGCACGTGGGTGATCCCCCGGGCGCTGCGCTCGAGGTGGACCTTGCGGCGCACCAGCTCGAGCTGGATCCGCAACAGCTCGTCGAACACCAGGCGGCGGCGGGCCTCGGCGACTACCTGCATGGACTCGGGGCGGTGGATCCCCCCGTAGGCTGTGGACCGGTCCACCAGTCGGAAGCGCTCGCGCACCCCCTCGGGAAGCGGGTCATCGAATCCCCGCTTCATCATCACCCGGCGGAGTGCCTCGCCGACGAGCCCGTCGAGGTCCCAGCTCTGGAGGCCGGCCGACTCGGACTGCGGGTAGACGGCGACGATGCGCCCCGTGCGGTCGCCGACCAGGTCGACGATCGGGTTGGTCATCTGGAGCCTGTCGCGGTAGCGGTCCATCGTGCCGAAGACCACCGCCTCGGTGCCCTCGGTCAGTTGCCGCTCCCTCCACGGCTGGTTGAAGAAGGTGAGGGTGAGCGAGCCCGTGCCGTCGGTGACCCACGCCTCGACCAACGACCGGCCGTTGCGGGTCCGACGCTCGGACACTCTGGTGACGCGGACGAGCACCATGCCCTCCTCGCCGACGCCGAGCGCCTCGATCGTGGCCTCGCGGGTGCGGTCGAGGTACCGGCGCGGGTAGTACGAGACCAGGTCGAAGACCGTCCGGACTTCGACCTTCGCCAGCGCCGCCGCCCTCTTGTCGCCCACTCCCTTCAGGTCGGTGACCGGCCGGTCGGCCAGTTCCCGAAGCGTGACGCCCCCCGGGGCCGGGTCGCTCGGCACCCCCTACTCGATGCCCACGAAGTAGGGGTACAGGGGCTGGCCTCCCTCGTGGACCTCGACCTCGACGTGCGGGTGCGACTCCTCGACGTGTGCGACGACCCGGGCCGTGGTGAACTCGTCGGCCTGGTCGCCGGCGATGAGGGTGACGAGCTCATGGTCGTCGAGCAGTTCGTCGAGCAGTCGGGTCGTCGCCTCGAGCAGCGAGCCGGCGATGACGCGCACCTTCCCGCCGGAGAGGCCGAGGTGGTCGCCGGTGGTGATGTCGCCGGCGTCGCTCCCGCTGTCGCGCACTGCCACCGTGACCTCGGCCGCCACGACGGCGGACGCCGCCTCGCCCATGAGGTCGAGGTTGCCGTCGGCGGTGCCCTCGGGGTCGTACTCGAGCAGCGAAGCGAACCCCTCGGTGATGCTCTTCGTGCGGACGACCCGGACAGTCTTGTCGGTCTGCGCGTCGACCTGCTCGGCCACGGCGACGATGTTGCCGTTGTTGGGAAGGATGACGACGTGTCCGGCGGGAACGGCCTCGACCGCGACCAGCAGGTCGGCGGTCGACGGGTTCATCGACTGGCCGCCGGCCACCACCCGGTGGACGCCGAGCGACCGGAAGATCTCGACGATCCCCGGCCCGTTGGCGACCGCCACGACTGCACAGGGCACCGGTTCACCCTCGGGCTCGTCGGCGCCGGCAATCTGCTCGCGCACCCAGGCCTGTTCCTCGGCCTCCTCGAGCAGGTCGGAGATGCGGATCCGGTGGGGGCGCCCGACGGCGATGCCGGCCTCGACGGCTGCGCCGATGTCGTCCGTGTGGACATGACAGTTCCAGACGCCGTCGCCGCCGACGACGACGACCGAGTCGCCGAGGTCCCCCCAGGCGTCCTTGAAGCCCGGCACGGTGTCGTCCGGTGCGTCGAGGAAGAACATGACCTCGTAGCGGCCGCCGTCGAGTCCGTGGTCGGCTGCCTTGCGGTCGACGGCCAGCGGGGCAGCAGCCACCGGCACCTCGGGCGGCTCGGGCAGCGGGCGGCCGTCGGCGACGGTCAGGACGGCGTCGAGAAAGAGCACGTAGCCGCTGGCGCCGGCGTCGACGACGCCCGCTTCGGCCAAGACGGGCAACAGGTCGGGTGTCCGGGCCAGCGAGTCGCCGGCCCGTTCCCGGGCCGCCTCGGCGACCGGCAGCAGGTCGGCACCCGTGTCGGCGGCGACCACCGCCGCCTCGGACGACTCGCGGACCACCGTGAGGATCGTGCCCTCGACCGGCTGTCCGACGGCGCCGTAGGCCGCCTCGGAGGCGGCGACCAGTCCGTCCGCCAGGACGCGACCGTCGATGTGGCCGGCTTCGCCCACCACGCCGCACAGTGCGCGCAGCACCTGGGACATGATCACGCCCGAGTTGCCCCGCGCCCCCATGAGGGAGCCGTGGGCCACGGCGCCGATCACCGCTCCCAGGTCGTCGGCCGGGGCCTCGAGCTCCTCGAGCGCCGAGACCGCCGCCTGGGCGGTCATGGACATGTTCGTGCCGGTGTCGCCGTCGGGCACCGGGAACACGTTGAGGAGGTTGAGCGCCTCCCGGTGGTCGACCAGTGCGTCGCGGAAGCCGATCACGACGGCCCGCAGGCCGACGGCGTCCAGGTGGGTCGCGACGGTCACGCAGCGAGCGTAGCCATCCCCCGCAGGGCGGTCGGCCCCACCGGATCGCACGATCGACGGCCGGGGCCAGGTCTCCGACGCCGGAGGTTGGAGCCTCCCGGGGGGTGGCCGTAGCCTTTCGGGGTTCCCACGGGTAGGCACCCCTGCTGCCCGATCGACCCATCGAAGGATTCAGGACCAGCATGGCCTCCGTCTGTGAGATCTGTGGCAAGAAGCCCTGGTTCGGCAAGAAGTTGAGCCACTCCCATCGTCGGACGAACCGGCGCTGGAACCCCAACATCCAGCGGGTCCGCGCCGTCGTCGGCTCGACCACGAAGCGGGTCAACGTCTGCACCGGCTGCCTCAAGGCCGGCAAGGTGCAGAAGGCCGCCCACTAGGGCCTCGGCGAAGCTCGCCGAGGGGACCGGACATGCAGGGAGTCATCAAGGCGTACGACCCCGGGACCCGCGACGGCGTCGTGGTCCGCGAGTCCGACTTCGCCGAGTTCGACCTGGCGGAAGACGCCCTCGAGGGCTCCATCTTCCGGATGCTGCGCCCCGGCCAGCGGGTGCTGTTCGAACTCGACGGCGACGGGCGGGCGACCGGCCTGTCGATCGGTTCCGAGGTCGACATGGGGACCCCCGACATCCACTGATCCCCCGGACCGGTCCCTACGCCGGTCCATCCACTGTCGCACCAGTCACACTTCTCCGTCTCCTCTCCGTCGTGTCGGGTGGTGTAGCAAGGGGAGGCATGAGGGCGAAGACCTCCAACAAGATTCTGCTCGAATGGGTCGACCACTGGACCGGAGTCCTCGGTCCCGACGCGGTGCGCTGGTGTGACGGCACCGAGGCGGAGTACGACGCGCTCGCCACCGGCATGGTCGCCTCCGGCACCTTCCAACGGCTGAACGACGACCTGCGGCCCAACAGCTACCTCGCCCTCTCCGATCCCGAAGACGTCGCACGCGTCGAGGACCGGACCTTCATCGCCACCAAGGACCCGCTCGACGCCGGGCCCACCAACAACTGGCGCGACCCCTCCGAGCTCAAGGCGGAGATGACCGGGCACTTCCGGGGCGCCATGGCCGGTCGCACGATGTACGTGGTGCCGTTCAGCATGGGGCCGTTGGGCTCCCCCATCGCCCACATCGGCGTCCAGGTGACCGACTCGCCCTACGTCGTGGCCGGCATGCGCACGATGACCCGCATGGGTCGGCCGGTCCTCGACGCACTGGGCGAGGGCGACTTCGTTCCCTGCGTCCACTCGGTGGGCGCCCCGCTCGTCGACGGCGCCGGGGACGTGCCCTGGCCGTGCGATCCGGACCACCGGTACATCGCCCACTTCCCCGAAACCCGGGAGATCTGGTCATACGGCTCCAGCTACGGCGGCAATGCCCTTTTGGGGAAGAAGTGCTTCGCCCTGCGCATCGCATCGACGATGGCCCACGAGGAAGGCTGGCTGGCCGAGCACATGCTCATCCTGGCCGCGACCCCGCCCGGGGGCGAGCGCCGGTACGTGGCCGCCGCCTTTCCGTCGGCATGCGGCAAGACCAACATGGCGATGATGGTCCCGACCCTGCCGGGCTGGACGGTCGAGACCATCGGCGACGACATCGCCTGGATGAAGTTCGGCGACGATGGCCGCCTCTATGCCATCAACCCCGAGGCGGGTTTTTTCGGCGTGGCCCCGGGCACGTCCGAGGCCTCCAACCACAACGCCATGGCCACGCTCCACGCCAACGCCATCTTCACCAACGTGGCCAGGACCGACGACGGCGACGTGTGGTGGGAGGGCATGACCGACGAGCCACCCGAGCACCTCACCGACTGGCGGGGCGACTCGTGGACGCCCGACAACGGGTCGATGGCCGCCCACCCGAACGCCCGCTTCACGGTGCCCGCCTCACAGTGCCCGTCGATCGCCCCCGAGTGGGAGGACCCGGCCGGCGTGCCGATCTCGGCGATCCTGTTCGGCGGCCGACGGGCCACCAACGTGCCGCTCGTGACCGAGGCACGCGACTGGGCACACGGTGTCTTCCTCGGCTCGATCATGAGCTCCGAGAAGACTGCCGCCGCCTCCGGCCAGACGGGCGGGGTGCGCTTCGACCCGTTCGCCATGCTCCCCTTCATGGGCTACAACGTCGGCGACTACTTCGCCCACTGGCTCGAGGTCGGTGCACGTGCCGACGCCAACAGGCTTCCGAAGCTGTTCTGGGTCAACTGGTTCCGCCGGGACGGGGACCGATCGTTCCTGTGGCCCGGGTTCGGCGACAACTGCCGGGTGCTCGACTGGGTACTCCAGCGGGTCGACGGCAGCGGCGACGCCGTCGAGACCCCCATCGGCCTCGTGCCCACGGTCGACGCCATCGACCGCACGGGCATCCACGTGGACGACGCCGACATGGAGCAGCTCCTCGACGTCGAACCGGCCGCCTGGGAGGCCGAGTTGGCGTTGATCGAGGAGCACTACTCAGGGCTCGGCGAGCGCCTGCCCGTGGAGTTGCGTCACCAACTGGACGACCTGCGGGACCGCCTCCACGCCTGAGCCGCCCGTCGGCGCGACTACCCCAGGACCATCGCCCGGATGCCGAGGCCCATGATCCAGAGGCCCACTCCCCCGTAGAGCAGGTGGACCCGGTCGCCCAGTTGGCGCCGGTAGCCCCAGGCGACGCCTGCGGACAGCAATGCGGTGGCGCCGTAGAAGAGGTGGAAGGCGTCGGCGTCGACCCCCTCGCCCATCGCCACCGAGGCACCCACCCACGCCTGGGCGAGTACGGCGACCTGGGCGATGCCGGTCAGGACCCAGAGCAGGCGGCCACGCAGTGCCGTCACCCGGTGGGCGGCCAGGGCCCACACACCGACGAGGCCGTTGCCGAGAACGATCACCCAGGCCAACGTCGTGTGGAGGTCCCTCATGGCGCCATTGTGTCCGCTCGGGGCCTGCTGCTCAGTCCAGCAGCAGGCCGGTCCGGAAGGGCTCGCCCTTCCGGGGTGCGTCGGGGTCGACGAACCACTCCGCACCGAATGCCGACGTGAACCGCTCGATCGGCATCGAGAGGAAGAACGAGTCGGGTGGGATCTGGCTGGCGTGCGCGGCGATGGCGGCGAGTTTGCGCTCGACGACGCCCCGTACGTCGACGGAGTGGGTGATCTCGTCGGCCGGGGTGCCGAAGGCCTCCTGTTCGGCGCGTTCGCGCCGCTCCTCGAGGCTGGCGGCGGCCATGCCGTCGAGGTCGCCGGTGGCGAGCGCTTCCTCGATGGACCGGCGGATGGAGTCCCGGTTCAGGGTCACCCACCGGAGTCGTCCGATGCCCGCCTGTTCGGCCCAGCGGGTGCCGACGCGGTGGACCTGGATGTGGTCGGGATGGCCGTATCCGCCATTGGGATCGTAGACGACCGCCAGGTCGACGTGTTCGTCGGCGAGCAGGTCCCCGAGCCGTGACGCCGCCTCATCGACGTCGGCCTGCCAGAAGCAGTCGGGGTGGTCGTTGGTGGCCTCGCCTGCCATACCGCTGTCGCGGTAGCCGAGGTACTCGACCCGGGCGACGCCGAGGATCGCTGCGGCTTCGGCAACCTCGGTGGCACGTCGGTCGCCGAGTGCCTCGCCCTCGTCGAGGACACCGTCGACGGGCTCGCCCTCCTCGCCGTTCGTGGCCACCACGAGTACGACCCGGTGCCCCTCGTCGGCGAGGCGGGCCATCGTGCCGCCGGTGGCGAGTGCCTCGTCGTCGGGGTGTGCGTGGAGGAAGACGGCGGTGGCCATGTGTGTTCCTCCTGCGGCGTGGCCGGGACTCAGGCGACGGCGCCCGAGGCCCGCAGCGCAGCCACCTCGTCGACGTCAAAGCCGGCCTCGGCCAGCACCTCGTCGGTGTGTTGGCCGGCGTGGGCCGGCGGTCGCCGGACCTCACCCGGCGTGCGGCTGAGGCGCGGCGCCGGTCCGGGCTGGGTGATGCCACCCACGTCGATGAAGGTCCCGCGGGCCACATTGTGCGGGTGCCGGGTGGCCTCGTCGGCGGTGAGTACCGGGGCGTAGCAGACGTCGCTGCCCTCGAGGACGGCGTCCCACTCGTCCCGGGTCTTCGTCCGGACGACGGCAGCGATCTCCTCGCTGAGTTCGGGCCAGAGGCCCCGGTCGTGCTGGTTGCCGAACCGTTCGGCGTCGAGCCCGAGTTTGTCGACCAGTTCGGCGTAGAACTGCGGCTCGATCGACCCGAGCGAGATCCATGCGCCGTCGGCGCACTCGTACACGTCGTAGAAGTGGGCGCCGGTGTCAAGCATGTTGGTGCCGCGCTCAGGAGAGTGAAAGCCGCTCGCCAGCATGCCGTGGATGAAGCTCATGAGGCTGGCGGCCCCGTCGACCATGGCGGCGTCGACGACCTGTCCCTTCCCCGAGGCGCGTGCCTCGAACAGGGCGCAGACCATGCCGTAGGCGAGGTACATGCCACCGCCCCCGAAGTCGCCGACGAGGTTCATGGGCGGCACGGGGCCGGAGTCGCTGCGCCCGAAGTGGGCGAGCACGCCGGCGAGGGCGATGTAGTTGATGTCGTGGCCGGCCATCGACGAGTAGGGGCCGTCCTGGCCCCATCCGGTCATGCGTCCGTAGACGATCGCCGGGTTGCGGGCAAGGCAGTCGTCGGGGCCGACTCCGAGCCGTTCTGACACGCCGGGCCGAAAGCCCTCGAAGACCATGTCGGCTCCCTCGACGAGGCGCAGCACGGTCTCGACGCCCTCGGGCGACTTGAGGTCGACGCCGATGCTGCGCCGACCGCGGCCGTTGACGTTGCCGGGCGGGCGGGCGGGGTCACCGCCGCGCACCGCCGATGCGCGGTCGACCTGGATCACCTCGGCACCCTGGTCGGCCAGCATCATCCCGCAGAAGGGTCCCGGGCCGATGCCCGCCAGTTCGATGATGCGTACCCCGTCGAGTGCTCCCATGGTGTTTCCCTTCGTCAGTTCGTGTGCGCCCCGTCGGCGCGGAGTGCGTGTTCTGTGATCGCCGCCGCGAGGTGCGGCCAGGACCCCGGTGGCAGGTCGTGGCCCCAGCCGTCGACCACGACGAGGTCGGCGCCGGGGATCAGCGCCGCGGTGTGCTCGCCGGCGCTCACGTGGATGAGCGTGTCGGCGCTGCCGTGGACGACACGGCTGGGAACCGTGATCGTGGCGACCTGGGCGTCGCGGTTGCCGGAGGCGACGGCAGCCCCCCACTGGCGTTCGAAGGCGCCGCGCGGCTGGGGCGCCCGTTCCGTGTAGGCGGCGTACAGGGCCCGGATGTAGCCCTCGTCGTACCACGCCGTGCTGCACCAGAGGCGGTTGTCTGCGACCTCCTTCTCGGTGCGGGCGGCGGGGTCGTCGGGGGCCTCGGCCATCATCGCCTCGAGCACTTCGCCGCTGGGGCGTCCGAAGTCGCGGTTGCCGGTGTTGGACGCCATCGACACCATGCTGCGGCACCGGTCGGGGTGCTCGGCGGCGACGGTCTGGACGATCATGCCGCCCAGCGACATGCCGACGAAGTGGGCGTCGGCGGTACCGAGGTGGTCGAGCAGCGCAACGCCGTCGGCGGCCATGTCGCAGAGCGTGTAGGCCGAGCCGTCGGCCACGTAGGTCGAGAGGCCGCTGTCGCGGTTGTCGAGGCGCACCACGTGGAACCCCTCGGCGACGAGCAGGTCGCAGAACGCCGGCGGCCAGGCCAGCAACTGACTGCCGAGCCCGTGGACCAGGAAGATCGTGGGATCGACCGGGTCGCCGTGCTGTTCGTAGCAGCAGTCGATTCCGGTGGTGAGCGTCGCGGTGGGCACGCCGCCATCATCCGACGCGGGACGGCCCGGCGGCAATGCCGGGGACTACCGTCGCGTCCGTGTCCCACATCCACGACGCCCGGTTCGAAGACCTCGATACCCGCCTTCTCTACGCGCTGCTGCGGCTGCGGGTCGACGTGTTCGTCGTGGAACAGGAGTGCCCCTACCCGGAACTCGATGGCCGCGACCTCGAGCCGACCACGCGCCACGTCTGGATCGACGAGGGAGGCGAGCCCGTCGCCTACCTACGGCTGCTCGCCGAGCCGGGCGGCTTGCACCGGATCGGTCGGGTGGCGACCGCCGTCGACCAGCGGCACCGGGGTCTGGCAGGCCTACTCGTGGACCACGTGCTGTCGACGACCCCTGGCCGTCTGGTGCTCGACGCCCAGACCCACCTCGAGGACTGGTACGTCGGGCGCGGCTTCGTCCGGACCGGCGAAGAGTTCACCGAGGACGGCATCCCCCACGTCCCGATGGAACGGGTCGGCTGAAGCGCTAGTCCCAGCCGAGTTCGGTGAGACGGTCGTCGTCGATGCCGAAGTGGTGGGCGACCTCGTGCACGACGGTGACGAGCACCTCCTCGCGCAGGTCGTCCTCGTCCTCGCAGAACTCGCAGAGGGCCAGCCGGTAGAGGTGGATCGAGTCGGGCATCGTGAACCCGCCGGCGCCGTACTCGTCGCGTTCGGTGAGCGGCACGCCCTCGTAGAGGCCGAGGAGGTCCGGCGGGTCGCCCCGGTCGGCGACCAGCACCACCACGTTGTCCATGAGGCCGCCCAGGTCCGGCGGCAGGGTGTCGAGCGCCTCGGCCACGAGGATCTCGAAGCGCCTCGGCGGTAACGGTTCCACGGGCCAGATGTTAGGTGTAGCTCCCCGGTGCGAGGGTTCGCGGGGCCGGGAAATGGTGTCACGACCCGTGGGTAGGGTGCGGCCCATGTCCGCGACCGGCTCACTCATCGCCGAGGAACCGGGGGACGGCGCGCCCGGCGACGACCGCGAAGCCGACGGGCTCCTGGCCGGACTCAACGCAGAACAGCTCCACGCCGTCACCACCGATGGCATGCCGCTGGCGATCAGGGCGGGTGCCGGGTCCGGCAAGACCCGCGTGCTCACCCGACGCATCGCCTGGCGCTCGCTGACCGGTCGCAACGATCCCCGACGCGTGCTGGCCCTCACCTTCACCCGCAAGGCCGCCGGCCAGTTGCGGTCCCGGCTGCGCGTCCTGGGCCTGCGCGACCAGGTGGCCGCAGGCACCTTCCACTCGGTCGCCTACGCCCAGTTGCGCACCTATTGGCGCGAGCGCGACCAACATGAGCCCGAACTGCTCAACAGCAAGTACAGCTTCATCACCCGGCTGCTCCCCCGCGATCGCCGCAGCACCGACCCCCTCGACGTCGTCAGCGAGATCGAGTGGGCCAAGGCCCGGCGCATCCCGCCCCAGGCCTACGCGGGCCGGGCCGAGGCGCTCGGACGCACTCCGCCGATGCCACCGTCCACCATCGCCCGCATCTACCGCGAGTACGAGGAGACGAAGGCCAAGAAGCGGATGGTCGACTTCGACGACCTGCTCGACCAGTGCGCCCGGGC
The DNA here is from genome assembly GCA_029577135.1 of Acidimicrobiales bacterium. Classification (GTDB taxonomy): domain Bacteria; phylum Actinomycetota; class Acidimicrobiia; order Acidimicrobiales; family MedAcidi-G1; genus S20-B6. Next base: position 1,561 of record JARQPW010000037.1, on the reverse strand, counting down.
CCTCCGGGGCGACCGGGCCTTCGGCGACGCCCAGCGCTGGCGGTTCCGGCACCTCTACGTCGACGAGTTCCAGGACGTCAACCCCCTGCAGTTCGCCCTGTTGAGCGCCTGGCTCGCCGACAGCGACGACCTGTGCGTCGTCGGCGACCCCGACCAGGCCATCTACGGCTGGAACGGCGCCGACGCCGACCACCTGAACCGCTTCGACACCCACTTCCCGGGGGCCACGATCGTCGACCTGCGCCAGAACTACCGCAGCACGCCGCAGGTGCTGCGCACCGCAGCCGCCGCACTACGCGGCCGCGAGCCGATGCGGGCCAACCGGCCCAGCGGCCCGCCACCCACGGTCACCGTTCACGCCGACGACCGGGCCGAGGCGACTGCGGTGGCCCGGCGGGTGCGCGACACCCGGGGCTCCGACGGCCTCTGGTCCCGACAGGCGGTGTTGGTCCGCACCAATGCCCAGGCCGAGTTGATCGTCGCTGCGCTGCGCGGGGCGGACATCCCGGTCCGCACCCGTGCAGGCAGCGGCCTTCTCGACCGGGCCGACGTCAAGGGGGCACTCGGGTCGCTGTCCCGCAGCAGCCGTCCGCTGGCCGACCACCTGGGGGACCTGCGGCCCGAGGCCGACGACGATCCCTCCGACGAGGAGTCAGGGCCCCGCGATGCCGAGCGCGCCGCTGCATTCGCCCAGCTGCGCACGCTGGTCGACGAGTTCCTGTCCATCGACCCGACCGGCACGGCATCGGGGTTCGTGGGCTGGGCGCGTGCTCAGGCCCGGGCAGCCGACGACGATTCGGCCGACGCCGTCGAGGTCGCCACCTTCCACACCGCCAAGGGCCTCGAGTGGGAGGCCGTCCACGTGGCCGGGCTCGAACAGGGCCTCGTCCCCATCGCCCACGCCCGCGAGCCGGCCGCCCTTGCCGAGGAGCGCCGCCTGCTCTACGTGGCGCTCAGCCGCGCCGAAGTGGGGCTGCACCTGACCTGGGCACAGCAGCGCACCTTCGGCGAACGCACCTCGAAGCGCCGGCCCTCGTTCTGGCTCGAGGACCTCGAGTTGGCCATCCGCAACCTCGACAAGCCGTTCGAGCAGGCCGAACAGGCCCGCCGGGCCGCCATGGCGCGAGAGCGGGTCAACAAGACCGAACTGCCCGACCACCCCGTCGTCGACGAGCTCCGCTCCTGGCGGCAGGATCAGGCCCGGGCCGCCGAAGTTCCCGCCTATGCGATCTTCAAGGACGCCACGCTCGCCGACCTCCTGAACCGCTGGCCCGACTCACCGCAGGACCTTCTGGAAGTGTCCGGCATCGGCCCGGTCAAGGCCGACCGCTTCGGCGCCGACCTGCTGGCGATCCTGGCCGGACACGAACGCCCCGAATCGGCCACTCCCCCGCCGGCTCCGCCCCGGGCCAAGGCCCCGCCGGTCGACCACGGCGACCTCGACCTGGAACTGCTCGAGGCACTGCGGGCCTGGCGCCTCGAGCACTCGGACGGCAAGCCCGCCTACACGGTGTTCACCAACGCCACGATGCACGAACTGGCCGCCAGCGGCCCGACCACC
>JARQPW010000036.1 GCA_029577135.1 Acidimicrobiales bacterium | reverse complement strand
GGCTGCGGGCGCTCGTGGACCGCTGGTGGGAAGAGGCGGAACGCCACGGGATGCTGCCCCTCGACGAACGGACCGTCGAGTTGTTCGGAGTCCGCTTCCGGGACAGGTCGCCGCATCCCGTCGACCGGCGCTACGTGTACCGTCCGCCGATGTCGCCGATGCCGGGACAGGCGGGTGCCGCCATCGGCGGTCGCAGTTTCGATCTGACGGCGAGGGTGTCGACCGAGAGTGGCGCCGAGGGCGTCCTGTTCGCCACGGGCACCGGGAACGCCGGACTCTCGCTCTTCGTGCAGGAGGGCCGCCTCGTGTTCGACTACAACGCCTTCGGCGACCACACGGTCCTGGAATCGACGATCGCCGTGCCGGAAGGCGAGGTCGACCTCGTACTCCGGGTACGCCGAGGCGACGGCATGTCCGGGACCGCCGACCTCGTCGTCGCCGGCACCGACGCCGGACACGTCGAACTGTCGCTTTTCATGCGGATGATCTCCTCGATCGGACACAGCATCGGATGCGACAACGGCTCGGCGGTCTCGAATCGCTATGACGGCCCCTACCCATTCACCGGCGACCTGCGGGAGATCGTGATCCAGTCCAGTCCCGGGCGGTTCTACGACGCCGCGGAAGCCGAGGCCAGAGCCGAGATGAGCCGCCAATGACCCCACGACAGACCATGTCCACGAAGGAGCACTGATGAAGACGCTGCGGACCCCCGACGAGCGATTCGTCGGCCTGCCCGATTTTCCCTTCGAGCCGCACTACGCGGAGGTCGGCGACGACGAAGGCGGCCACCTGCGCATGCACTACCTCGACGAGGGCCCCGGGGATGCGGCGCCGGTGCTGCTGGTCCACGGCGAACCGTCCTGGAGCTTCCTGTACCGCCACGTGATTCCGCCCCTTGTCGGGGCCGGCCACCGCGTCGTCGTCCCGGACCTGGTCGGCTTCGGTCGCAGCGACAAGCCCACGGAGCACTCCGACTACACCTACGCACGCCATGTCGCCTGGCTCCGCCAACTCGTCGTCGACCACCTCGACCTGACGGGGATCACGTTCTTCGGCCAGGACTGGGGAGGCCTGCTCGGCCTCTGCCTCGTCGCCTCGGACGCCGGGCGCTTCGCCGGCGTCGTCGTCAGCAACACCGGGCTCCCGACCGGCCACGGTCCGGCCAGCGACGCCTTCCTCGAATGGCAGCGGTTCTCGCAGGACTCCCCGCACTTCCCGATCGGGAGGATCATCGCCGGTGGGTGCACGAGCGAACTCTCCGACGAGGTGGTCGCCGCCTACGACGCCCCCTTCCCGGAAGACGCCTACACAGCAGGTGCCCGGATCTTCCCTTCGCTGGTGCCGACGAGCCCCGAGGATCCTGCGAGCGACGCCAACAAGGCTGCCTGGCGGGCACTGGGGGACTTCGAGCGACCGTTCCTCGTCGCCTTCTCGGACGGCGACCCGGTGACGAGGGGCGGAGAGGCGGTTTTCCACGCCAAGGTGCCGGGGACGCGGGGCCAGGCCCACCGCACCATCGAGGGGGCCGGCCACTTCGTCCAGGAGGACCGCCCCGCCGAAGTGGCAAGGGCGATCCTCGACGTACTCGCCGCCGGCACCTGAGGGAGCCCCGACATGGCAACGAACGCACCGGGCTACGGGCAGGTGGACCGGGACTACGCGATGCGACTGGCGACCTGCCCGCCGGACGAGGATGGGCCCGTCTGGATGGTCAACCTCATGCACTACCGCGACGAAGCGGCATATGCGGACGGGGAGACGGGGATCAGCGGCCGCGAGGCCGACGAGCGCTACGCACCGTTCGAGATCCTCGCCGAGATCGGCGCCGAGGTGGCGTTCGTGGGTGACGTCGAGGACCAGCTCCTCGGGGACGCCCCCAGGTGGGACCGGGTGGCGGTGGTGCGCTATGCGACCCGCCGCTCCTTCGTCGAGATGCAGTCACGCACGGACTTCCAGGAGAGGCACGTCCACAAGGAGGCGGGGATGGCCCAGACCATCGTCTCGGGCTGCCTACCACTCGGCCAACCACTCGGGCTGCCGGCAACGCAGGCGGCGGAGCCCGACTGGGCCGACGTGCCCCACCCCCCGACCGTCCAGGACGGCCCGGTGGTCGTCTTCCACTTCCTCCGCTTCCACGAGGGTGCGGCCGAGACCGACATGGTCGCCTACCAGAAGGGCGCCCTGCCGGTGGCGGGCGCACAGGGTGGTCGGATCTCGGGATGGTTCGCGGTCGAGGGCACGATCATCGGCGACGGACGGACCTGGGACCAGGCCCGGTTCAACTCCTTCCCGAGCCGTCGGGCCTTCATGGCCGTGGTGGCCGACCCGGAGCGCCTCGAGGCCCAGAGGGCCCACCGTGAGGTGGCCATCGCCGACACCTACACGCTGGTCCTCCGGCCGAGGCTCGATCGCCTGGCCTCCTTGCTCGAGTCGTCGGACTGAAGGAGAGGACGAAATGGGGAACGACGACTTTGGCGGCGTCATCGGTCGAACCACCAGCGAGTCGGAGCCGTGGTGGCCCGACCCGGTCCTGCCACCGGAGGGCACGCCCAACGTCGTGGTGGTCCTCCTCGACGACACCGGCTTCGGGCACCTCGGCTGCTTCGGGGGCCTGGTCGACACTCCGAACTTCGACCGGCTGGCGGCGAGGGGCCTGCGCTACAACAACTTCCACACCACGGCACTCTGCTCGCCGACCCGGGCCTGCCTGCTGACCGGCCGCAACCACCATTCCGTCGGCATGCGGGCGCTCGCCAACTTCGACACCGGCTATCCGAACATGCGTGGCCGGATCGCCCACAGCGCCGGGACGCTCGCCGAGATCCTCCACGAAGAGGGGTTCGCGACGTTCGCGGTGGGCAAGTGGCACCTCACGCCGATGCGGGAGGCCTCCGCAGCCGGCCCCTTCACCGACTGGCCGCTCCAGCGGGGCTTCGACCGCTTCTACGGCTTCCTGCAGGGGGAGACCGACCAGTTCCACCCGGAGCTTTCGGAGGACAACCGGCCGACCCCCGTTCCCCGGACCCCCGAGGAGGGCTACCACGTCAGCGAGGACCTGCTGGACCAGGCGATCGGCATGGTCCGCACCAAGGAGTCCCTCGTCCCGGAACGCCCGTTCTTCCTCTATCTGGCGTTCGGCGCCACGCACGCCCCGCACCAGGCGCCCGACGAGTACCTGGCGAAGTGGCGGGGCCGCTTCGACGAGGGCTGGGACATCTGCCGGCAGCGTGTCTACGAGCGACAACTCGAGATGGGGGTGATCCCCCCGGGCACCGAGCTGGCCCCACGCAACCCCGGTGTCCGTCCATGGGCGGAGTTGAGCGGTGACGAGCAGCGGGTGGCCTGCCGCCTGCAGGAGGCCTTCGCCGCCATGCTCGACCACACCGACGCACAGATTGGCCGCCTCCTCGACGCCCTCGACGATCTGGACCTGGCCGACGACACGCTCGTGATGGCGCTGAGCGACAACGGCGCCTCCCGCGAGGGGCTGGAGAGCGGCATCACGGACACGTTCCGCTGGTTCAACAGGATCCCCCAGCCGCTCGACGAGATGGTGCGCCGGATCGAGGACATCGGCACGAGGTGGAGCAACACCAACTATCCACGCGGTTGGGCCCAGGTCGGCAACAGCCCGGGTCGCTGGTACAAGTCGCACACGCACGCCGGCGGAGTACGCGATCCGCTGATCGTGTCCTGGCCGAACGGCATCGATGAATCGGTCAACGGCCAGATCCGCTCGCAGTTCCACCACGTGATCGACCTGGCACCCACCATCCTCGAGGTCCTCGGCATCGACGTGCCCGACGCCATCAAGGGCGTCGAGCAGCAGCCCATCGAGGGCACGAGCCTCGCCTACACCTTCGGGGCAGAGGCGGACGACGGTTCGACGGTGCCGACCCGGAAGACCACGCAGTACTTCGAGATGCAGGGGAACCGGGCCATCTGGGCCGACGGCTGGAAGGCCGTCTCGATGCACGAGCACGACCCGCTGCACGCCTTCGAGGGAGGCCTCGACGAGGACAACTGGGAGTTGTTCCACCTCGACTCGGACTTCTCCGAGTGCCACGACCGGGCAGCTGCTGAACCGGAGCGCCTCCAGCAGATGATCGACCTGTTCTGGTCCGAGGCCGAGCGCTACGGCGTCCTCCCGATCATGGACCGATCAGGCAACCTGTTTGCAGGCCACCAAACGCCGGGCACCCCGGCAAGCCGCGACCACTTCGTGTACCACCCGCCGCTGGCCCGGATCCCGCCCGAGGCGGCACCGCCGCTCGGGTCGCGCAACTGGGTGATGCGGTTCGAGGTCGATCGGCCCACCGGAGACGAGGCCGGCGTGCTGCTGGCGTCCGGTACCTTCAACAACGGCCTGGTCGTCTACGTGGACGTCGAGGGACACCTGGTGTACGACCACAACGCCTTCACGACCCACACGATCCTGAGGTCGGAGGACCGGGTGCCGACGGGGCCGAGCGTCCTCGAGGTGCAGCAGCAGCGGGTGCGGCGGGGGCCGGGCCGGGCCTGGCTGCTGGTCGACGGTGTGCCGTCGGCCGAGGCGGACATTCCCCTGGTCCCCACGATGATGTCCCCGATCGGCATGGACCTGGGCCGGAATCCGACGGGGGTCAGCACCGCCTACGTGGCGCCCTTCGCCTTCACCGGACTGCTGTCCCTGGTGACCATCACGACCCGCCGGGCATTCCCCCCGGACGAGGAGGTCGCCTTCGAGGTGGAGGCGGCGTTCCTGACGGACTAGGAGTACTCGACCAGGCAGCCAGCAGGGTGATGGCGGATCAGTCGCGCCCGAGCACCCGCTCGCGCGTCGGGACCCTCCAGCCCACGAACCAGACCCCCACCAGGCCCACGGCGGCGACCAGCAGGCGGACGGCGACGGGGTCGATCAGGAGGCCGGCACTGAGCCCGCAGGCGGCCGCGATCATCGAGATGGCCCATACCTTGGCCCGTCGGGGCATCCCGAGGCCCGCCCGGTAGTCGCGAACCATCTGGCCCACACCCGGCAGGTCCAGGATCCAGCGCTCGAGTCGGGGGTAGGACCGGGCGTAGCAGCCGGCGGCCATGATGAGAAAGATCGTGGTGGGAAGGCCGGGGACGACCACCCCGAGGCCGCCCACGGCCAGCGAGAAGGTGCCGAGGACGAACCAGAGCCAGCGGGCCGGCCCGCGGGCGACTCGGGGAGCGGGTTGCTGCTCGTCCACGGGGCGACTGTAGGCGGCTCCCGCCGGCTACCAGACGGCGGCAGGATCGAGGTCGTTGACCTCGCGCATGCGTGCGTAGCGGACGGCGAAGTCGGCGCTCCGGAGACGGCGGCCGGCCTGGTCCGGCGGCGTGATCGAATGCCAGTCGACAGGCCCGAAGCGGGCGACGACGAGTTCCTGCCAGGCTGGGCGCAGGCCGGCGATGGATTCCGACGCGACGCCTGCTTCGAGCGCCACGGTTTCTCCCTCGACAGGCTCGAAGATTCCCAGGGCGACCGGGAGCAGGTGTCGGAAGGCGGTGTCGAGGCGGCTGGCGCTCTCCGGGACGGAGAGCAGGGCGTCGAGCAGGGCGTCGGCGTGCCGGCGGTGGAAGACCTCCTCCCGCTGCGCGCGGGCGGCGGTCCCCGCCAGCCCGGTCACGGCGGAGTCGGCGAACACCTGCCAGCGGAGGCTTTCGGCGGCGTCGTAGAGCCAGTGGCGCACCAGGGCCTGCACCCAGTCCCCGGTATCGACCTCGACGAGGTGGCAGGAGCGGTAGTCGGCGGCGTCACGGCGGAGGGCGAGGTCGTCGATGGCCCGGTCGTCGTCGCCGACGAGGAGTGCATAGAGGGCAGCGGCGTGTCCCAACTCGTCCTGCCCGATGCTGGCGAAGGCCAGGTCCTCCTCGAGGAAGGGGGCCACGCCGATCCACTCGGTGTGCTGCTGGCCCATCAGGTGCTCGTCGTCGGCGAAGCAGAGGAGGTACTCGCTGACACCCGGGTCGGTGATGGTCACGAGTTCTCCTCATGGATCCGCTGGCGGCGCTCGGCGACACGGCCACCGTCGTTGTGCCGGTGGGGCTTGTCGGCGTTGGGGGCCACGAACTCTTCGTCGCCGACGACCAGGTGGTCGCGGTCGACCAGCCAGATGCTGTCGCCCTCAGCTCGTCGGACGTAGCTCTCCCGGGCCAGCACCAGCGCCAACTCGTCGTCTGCGGCCTCGAGGCTGCCGGCGTGGCGGAATTCCTGCTTGCCCTTCCTTTTGAGGAACACCTCGTAGATGCGCACGGTCTCGCTCCTAGCCCCGGAGGGCCTCGACGACCTCGCCACACGACGTGCAGCGGTGGACAGATCGACAGCGGCTCGGACCGAAGGCCGAAAGTTCGCTGGTGAGGCCCCCGCAGAGCGGGCAGGCCGGCGGAGGACCCAGGTGGACGGCGACGGTGAAGTCGGCGGCGAGCCGGTCACAGGCCCTCCCGGAGACCCGCTCGACGGACCAGACAGGACCCGCCAGCCAGGTCACCTCGACCTCCTCGACCCCGTCGACGGCTCCCACCGAGGCCCGGACCTCGTCGGCGATCATGGTGAGTGCCGGGCACCCGGAGAAGGTCGGGATCAGGCCGACCTCCACGCGCTCGCCGCTGACCTCGATCTGTTCGAGCAGTCCCAGGTCGATGATCGACACCCCCGGGTACTCGGGATCGTCGACGGCTGCCACGGCGGCCCGGACAGCCGATTCCAGTGCGCCCACCGGGCCGCTCATGCCGCCTCCCGGCGTCGGCTGACGCGCTCGAGGGCGTCGCGGACCCAGCGGGTGTCCGCCCAGTTCGCCGCTGCCTCGGAGATGCGGCGGGCCGAGTCGGGTCCGCCCTGGCGGAGGGTCCGCTTCAGCGGCTCCCAGTCGATGGAGCCGACCATCCACCGGTCGGCCTCCTGGTCGAAGGCCAGGCCGGGGTCGGGGATCGTGAAGCCGTAGCCATGGAGGAGCGGCACGAACTTCTGGACCCAGCGGTCGCGCAGGACCTCGTTGCGCTCCGACTTGATGTGCCACCGCAGGAGCTTGTCGTCGGGCTTCGAGTCGGGGCCGAAGAGTTGCAGGGCGGGCCACCACCAGTCGTCGATCGACTGCTGGAACATCGCCCGCTGGATGTCGGTGCCCTCGGCGATGCGCAGCATGCGCTCCTCGCCGAAGCGCATGTGGAAACCCTCCTCGGCGATGATCCGCCGCAGGATGCGCTTGTAGGGACCGTAGGAACAGTTCTTGAAGACGGCCTGCTGGGTGGCGAGGGCGGCGGCGTCGACGAGGAAGGCGATGGCGACCTGGTCGCCCCAGGTCTTGGCCCGGTAGTGGAAGACGTTGTGGAAGCGACTGTTCCCGGCGAAGAGGTCCTCGAGCATGTCCGGCCGGGTCTTGCATCCCAGGTCGGCGGCGACCATGTACAGCAGGTGGCCGTGTCCGATCTCGTCCTGGGTCTTGGCGAGCACCGCCATCTTGTGGCGCAGGCCCGGTGTTCGGGGGATCCACTCCCGTTCGGTCAGGCCGCCCATCAACTCGCTGTTGGCGTGGAGTTCGATGAAGCGGAAGACGGCCTCCCGGTAGGCGTCGGGCATGTCGTCGTCTGCCTCGACGATGCCGCCGTCGTCGAGGAATGCCTCGAAGTCGTCCATCGAAGTCCAGGATCGTCCCATCAGGTCGCTCCCTTCACGCCGGGTCGGCGTCGACCATCGTCAGCACGTCGTGGGCGGCGGCGACCTCGCCGCGCTGCTTGACGACCTCGCTGTCCCACGCCACCTGGCCGTCCTGGTTGACGACCTCGCTGTCCCACGCCACCTGGCCGTAGCCGGTGCCGGCGCGGAGCGTCTTGCGCCGGCAGGTCAGGTGGACGCTGAGGGTGTCGCCCGGATAGGTGGGCTTGGCGAAGCGCAGCCGGTCGATGCCCTCCGAGGACACCGCCGCGACGGGCTCGCCCGTCACAGCGTGGCGGATGGGCCACGGGTCGCCGGTGGGTGCTGTCCAACGGTCGCAGACGTGGCTCTCGAGCAGGTGCACCTGGACTCCGGTTGAAGCAGACGATGGACAGCGGACAGCGGTAGCCGTTCAGTGGAGATTATGATACAAACTAGAGCAATGAGCGTGGAAGTCAAGTATCAGAACGAGTCTCTCGAGGGAGAAGCCGGCACCCCGGTCGAGCGCCTCCTGCGGAACTACCGGAACTCGCCCGACACCAGCGCCCGCGTCCTCCTGGTCACGATCTTCGGCGATGCCCTGCATCCTGCACGTGAGCCGGTCTGGATCAGCGACCTGCACGCCCTCATGCGACCCTTCGGCATCTCCGAACGGCTCCTGCGGACCTCCCTCAACCGCCTCCTGCGCGAGGGAGTGCTCAACAGCGAGCGCCGGGGACGGCGGAGTCGCTATGCCGTGCATCCGTCTGCCGTCGCCACCTTCGAGCAGGCAGAGCAGAGGATCTACGGCTCGGGCAGCCGACCCTGGGACGGACGCTGGACGTTCGTCCTGAGCGACCCGGGCCATGGCAGCCCGAACGACCGCCGCCGCCTGCGACGGGAACTGGGCTGGATCGGATTCGGAGAGCTCTCACCGACCAGCCACGTCTCGCCGGTCCTGCTCCCCGACGCCCTCGACATCCTCACGCCGGCAGCCCGTGAGGGCATCCGATTCGTCACCCGTGGCGAGCCGGCGCTCCCGGGGCTGGCCGCAGGGGAGTTGGCGGGCATCGCCCTCCGGTCGGCCGAGGTTGCCGGGCGCAGGGTGGCGGTCATCGAGAACTTCGAACCCCTCCTGGGGTTGGCCCCCGGGCTGGATCCCAACGATGCCTTCCTCGTCCGGACGATCCTGATCGACGCCCACCGTCGCGTCGTGCTGCGCTCACCCGAACTGCCGGAGGACCTGCTCGCCGACGACGGGATCGACCGTCACTACCGGGAGGTGGTGTCGGGGCTCTACCGGTGCCTGCAGCCGGCCAGCGACGCCTTCCTCGCGGAGATACTCCCGGAAGGTGTGGGCCGAGGTGGTCGCTTCGGCGGCTGAGCCTCAGCCACCCGAAGTCAGCCGAGCAGTTCGGCGAGGTCGCCAACGACGAGGACCGCCAGCAGGGCGATGACACCCACGTTGATCGCCATCACCAGGACCCGCATCCGATGGTCGGAGGCGCGGAAGCGGCGGATGCTGTCGACGTTGAAGCCGATGGCCAGGAGCCCGATCGGCAGTCCGATCCAGGGCCCGACGCCACTTGCCCAGCCGAGGGCGGGCAGCAGCCAAGGGAAGACGACGTAGGTGAGCATGCAGCGGACACCCGACACGATCATCGACCGGCTGAAGCGCCGTGCAGCGAGATCGGTGTCGGAGGTCTGGCTGGAGGTGCCGGAGGTCGTGAGGGCGTCGCTCATGCGACCACAGCCTGCCACGCCGACGCCCCGATACCGCCCGGGCCGGGTGGATTCTCCCGGGGTGCGAGCCGGAGGGGCCGCCGGGCTACCGTGCGGGCATGGGTACGGAACTTCCCCCGGGCGAGTCCGCCGACCAGCACGTCGTCATGGAGTGGGAGACCCCCACCCACGAGCAGATCATCGAGATCACGAAGATGCACGTCGAGGCGATGGAGACGAGCAGCGATGCGGCCGTCTGGGTGACCGCCGGCATGCACCACGTGATGCTCTACACCGTCGGTCGACGCAGCGGAAACGTGCACCGTGTGGCGCTTCCGTTCTGGAGGGACCCTGACGGCGGCCGGGTGGTCATCGGCTCGTTCGCCGGCGCCGTCAACGACCCCGCCTGGGTGCTGAACCTGCGGGACCGTGACGCCAACCCCGGCGTGAAGGTCCGCACGCAGCAGGGCCTCTACTGGTCGGAGCACCAGATCCTGGAGGGAGCCGAGCGTGACGACCTCTGGGCCCTGATGACGGTTGACCGGGCGTTCTATGCCGACTACCAGGCGAAGACCGAGCGGTCCATCCCGATGATCCGCCTGCCCGAGTCCGAGGCCCTCGAGGCCTGACCCGTTCTCCAATGGGGGAATGAGAGCACCGTGATCTTCGCCATCCACGCCCTCGACCGATCCGACGCCGGCAGCCTCCGTGCCGAGACCCGTCCGACGCACCTCGACTATGTGGCGGGCTTCGATGTCGCCTATGGGGGACCCCTCCTCGACGCGGAGGGCGACATGTGCGGCTCGCTGGTCATCCTCGAGGCCGAGGACCTGGCGGCGGCCGAGGCCTTCGCCGCAGGTGATCCGTACGCAGTCGCCGGCCTGTTCGAGCGGGTCGAGATCCGGGGGTTCCGACCCTTGTTCGGCATGCAGGACTGAGCCGGTTCAGCCGAGCCCGCCCAGGAACTGCAACAGGGCGACGTTGACGGTCGCTGCGTTTTCGAGATTCGACGAGTGACCGGCGCCCGGAATCTCGACGAACGTGGTCGGGCCACCGAGATTGTCCGCCATCTCCCGTCCCCTCTCGATCGGGATGGCGGCATCGACCTCGCCGTGGACCACGAGGGCGGGGCAGGTGATCTCGCCGAGGCGGTCGGCGACAGAGTCGCGCTCGAAGAGGCATTCCTTGGCGGCGGCCCATGCGGTGACGGGCCTGGCGTTCCACTTTGCACGCCAGATGGCCGCACCGGCGTAGCCCGGGGCGAAGAGGACACCCTGGAGGAGGTCGCCGACCTCCCCGGCGAGGCCCATGGTGAGTGCCGCGTCGAACAGGCCTTGGAACTGGGCGCGGTCCTCGTCGGAGAGGGCGTTCGCCTCCGAGTCGACGAGCACCATCCCCCGGACGCGTCCCGGAGCGGTGAGGGCCGCCCGGAGTGTGAGGAACCCGCCCTGGGACATTCCGCCCAACACTGCGGTGTCGATGCCGAGGTGGTCCATGAGGGCGAGGGCGTCGTCGGCCAGGTCCCAGTAGGTGAACGGCTCGGTGTTGGTGGTCTGGCCCCAGCCCCGCTCGTCGTAGGTGACGACGCGCCACCCGGCATCCGTCAGGGGCCCGACCTGCGGCTCCCACATCTCGTGCCCCATCGAGAAGCCGTGGCTGAGGACGATCGCCGGCCCCTCACCTCCCGAGTCGACGTGGTGGTCGACGAAGTGGATGGACTGGTCGTTGACGTCGGCGAAGGGCATGCTCGGGTCCTCTCAGGTCATCGTGGGTGACGCATCCTCGAACTTAGGGCGGGGTGCCGGTGAGGTCGGGGTCAGGCGTCGTCGTTGCGCTGTACGTGGCGGTGGCCGTGGTGGTTCAACCACTCATGGAGCGGGTGGCGTACCCAACGCCCCACGGAGTGGGCTATCTCTCCGGAACGGGCGAGGATCGGCTGGAAGGTGGACTGGCGCTCGACGGGGATCGCCTCCCGCCGCTGGATGCGGTACAGCAGGTAGCAGAGCAGCAGTGCGAGCACCACCGCCAGTGTTCCGTAGTAGCCGACCGGGCCGAACGCCTCCATGGCAAAGGCGAGGACGATGGGCGAGAACACGGCACCCATGCCGCTGACCATCACGATCCCCGAGGCGGCGGCCAGGCGCTTCTCGGGCGGGATCCAGTCGTTGGCGAGCGCGATGAACTGGCCGTAGAGGGGGAACACGAAGGCACCGAAGGCGAAGTTGAGCATCAGGATGAGGGAGCTCGAGGGCGGGATCAGGATTCCGAGCCCTGCCAGGGCGCAGGAGATTCCGACGACGGCAAGGATCACGGCCCGTCGGGGATATCGGTCGGACAGGGTTCCGAGGGGTATCTGGAGGACGACTGCGCCGACGACCGACACCGTGGTGAACGAGGCGACCTTCGCCGTGCTCATGCCCGACTCGGTGCCGAACACGGCGCCCATGCTGTTGGCTGCCGACTGGACGAAGGAGCACATGAAGAGTCCGATGACCGCCGAGGGGATCGTGCGGTAGAGCTCGCGGACGGGCATGGACTCCGGGGTCCTCATCGGTGGCATCGAGGAGGCCGAGAGCGTCACCGGGATCACGGCGGCGGAGATCAGCACCGAGGAGAGCACGAAGAGCCCGAAGCCCTCTGGGGCGCCGACGTTGACGAGCAACTGCCCGCCGGCAGTTCCTCCCATCATGAACATCATGTAGAGGCCGAGGATCGTGCCCCGGGTCTCGTTCGAGGAGCGGTCGTTGAGCCAACTTTCGAGCACGACGGAGACGCCGGCGTTGCAGAGGCCGCTGACCAGGTAGACGAGCGACCAGCTCAGGGGTGTCACGATGACGGCGTTGATGAGTACGGCGGCGGAGGCGGTGGACGCGAGCGCGGCGAACACGCGGATGTGGCCGACGGTCGCGAGTGCCCGGGTGATGAACTTGGCGCCGATGAGGTAGCCGGCGAAGTGGAAGGCCATGACCATGCCCATCGAGCCCGCACCGATGCCTTCTGCCTGCCCGCGGACGGGGAGAAGGATCCGCTGGAGGCCGTTGCCGACCTGGTAGAGGACGAAGGCGAGGAAGAGTGCCCAGACGCCTGCAATCGCCGGAGAGGAGCGGGTCGTGGAGGCCCCGTGCCCGCTCAACGGAGGGTCCGGACGCCCAGCCCGACATAGTCGGGCAGGGGGAGCGAAGCGTGCACGGCGGCGAGTTCGAGCGCCATCGAGTGGACAGGCTCGGCCATCGGTGCGACCCGGGGCGTCCCGGCAGCGCCATGCGCGACGTGGAGCATCATCGACTCCTGCGTGGCGGCGGGCTCGGGGGGGTCGCCGGCGAGGAGGTCGTGCAGGACATGGAGGCGCTTCTCGTCGGCGCCCAGCAGCCAGGTGTCGGTGGAGATGGTCGCTCCCTCGTGCACCTCGCGGAGGAAGCGGATGCGGGTCTCGGCGGTGTAGAAGGTGCCGTGGGCGTCGCGGTATGCGGGGCCGAATCCCAGGTGGGCCAGCAGGGCGTCTGAGGCATCTCCGAAGGCGACCCCGTACCAGCCCTCGGACATGTGCCCGTTGTAGTCGGACCATTCGGGGGGCACCACGGTGTGCCAGACCCGGAGTGGTTCGGGGCTACCCGACATCGTGGACACCTCCCGGTTCGAACGACCCGCTTTTCGCAGGGGTGGGTCGTGGCCTGCACGACGTGGACGCGCGCAATCTATGACCGGACTGGTGATGCGACAATGGATGGTCGAGTGGCGTTTGGCTCACGCGCCCGGATTACTGAATCGGCCCCCGGGGCAGCGATGCCGGATCGCAGGCAGCCAACGTCTCGAGGGGCGGTCGCGGACCGGCCCCCAGGACCTCCTCAGCAGCAGCAGCCACTTCGAGGAGTCGTCGGTCCCGATTCCTCGGCCCGGACAACTGGATGCCGATCGGGAGGCCGGCGGCGCTCCACCCGGCCGGGATCGAGATGGACGGGCCACCGGGCACGGTGAGCCGTGAACAGCTCCGCATCCAGTCCGTGTAGCGCCCGAGGGAGCGGCCCTCGACCTCCCGGACCCACTCGTCTCCCACGGGGAACGGGGGCACCTGGCTGGTGGGGGTGAGGAGCACGTCGTCGGGACCGAGGAAGGCATCCCAGGCCGTACGGAGTCGGTGTTCCTCGGCGACGGCACGATTCAGGGCTTCATCGTCGAGCGCCAGGCCCGCCGCGATCTCCTGGCGGACCGTGCCCTTCACGCGGTCGTCGGCGTCGAACGTGGCGTACCGGACGGCGTAGCCGAGGGCCCGCAGCGTCTCGAAGCACTCGTCGACACCCTCGAGCGGCGGGCGGGACTCCTCGACCGCCCAGCCGGCGTCGGATAGTTCCCGGGCCACCGATCTGACAACCCGTCGGACATCGGGATCCACGGGCAGGTCGCCGTGGTCCACCGTGACCAGGAGTCGCGCCGGTGGGCGCGCCACGACCGCTCGCGAACCCGCGACCATGACGGCGTGGAACAGGGCAACGTCGGCCACGGTGCGCCCCATGGGTCCCTCGGTCGCCATGCGGAGGCGGTCGTCGGGCGAAGGGAGGCCCGGGATGGCCCCGGAGGAGGGGCGGAAGCCGACGATGCCGCAGAAGGAGGCCGGGTTGCGCAGCGAACCGCCCAGGTCGGAACCGTCGGCGAGCGAGAGGGATCCACAAGCAAGGGCCGCCGCCGCTCCGCCACTGGAGCCTCCGGCGCTCCGCGTGGGGTCCCAGGGGTTGCGGGTCAGTCCATGGACCGGGTTGAACGTGTGGGAGCCGGCACCGAACTCGGGGGTGTTGGTCTTGCCGACGGAGACACTGCCTGCCTCGGCCACCACGGCGACGAGTGGATGGCTGACCGTCGGCACGTGGTCGACGAAGAGCGGGCTGCCGTAGGTGGTCCGGAGCCCTGCGGTGTCGATGAGATCCTTGTGGGCGGTGACGAGGCCCCGCAGTGGAGCGTCGGCCGCGAGCCCGGAATCGGCGTCGAGGGCGTCGGCCAACGACTCGGCGCGCTCCCAGTCCAGCGTCACGAGGGCGTTCACGACCGGCTCGGTCGCCTCGGCCCGCTTGCGACTGGCGTCGAGCAGTTCGCGGGCGGAAAGCCGACGGCCCTCGAGCAGCGATGCCTGCTCGGTCGCCGTCAGGTCTGCCGGACTCATGGCGCGCACCCTAGGTGTGCGGCCACGGCCCGCGGGTACTAGTGGATGCTGAGCCCCGCAGGCAGGCCGGCGCCGAACTCGGTGGAGGCGTCCACCAGGGCGGCGAACAGGTAGTTGCCGAAGGAACGCTCGCACGAGATCAGGTAGGACGGGTCGCCTGCCCGGTCGGATCGGAGCAGGTCACAGGTCACGTTGGCCACCGAACCCGAGAACACGGCCCCGTCCGGGGTCATGTCGTCTGCCAGGTCGATGTTGCAGACCTTGGCGAGTACGGCGGTGGCCTTCGGACCGGAGACCCTCATCATGGCCCGTCCGTGGGTGATGTCGACGACGCTCACGAAGCCCTCGGTGTCGACCGAGGCGGCGACCTCGGCGGCCCGGTCCACGGCGGCGAACAGGGTCCACTCATCGGGTCGGGTGCCGCACACCAGGGTGCCGTCGGCACGGAGCCTGCTCTGGCCGAACGGCACCGACAGGTCGGCGGCGGCCGACGAGTCGGAACCGGCACGGACGACGATCTTGGCCGTGGCCGTCTCGTCCTCGACCCTCACGACACCGTCGGGCGCCGAGACAGGTCCATGGGCGATCGGGCTCTTGAAATCAGGCATTCTGCCGTACCCCCTCTGGATCGACGTGGGCGTGGTGTTCCTGGACGGTGCCGGTGACCCGGCGTCCGTCGATGAGCAGGATGGTGACCTTGGTGCCGGCGGCCGCCAAGGAAGGATCGACCTGCCCGAGGCAGACCGAACGACCGAGCGTCGGCGACATGCGGCTGGAGGTGATCCGGCCGAGGATCCGGTTGGAGTCACCGTCCACGATCTGGGCGGCTTCCATCGGGACCACCTGTGGATCGTCCGGCTGGATGGCGACGAGCATGGGCAGGTCCGTGCGGGCATAGGCGGCCTTGAGTTCCGGCAGGCCCAGGGTGTCGGGCTTGTCGAGTTTCACGAGCCCGCCCAGGCCGGCGGACGGCGCCTTGGTGAGGCCGTCGGTGTCCTGGCCGACGATGTAGTGGCCCTTCTCCAGACGCAGGATGCGTTGGGACTCGACGCCGAACGGCCTGACGCCGAGATCCTCGCCGTTTGCGAGCAACGATTCCCAGACGTGCAACGCATGGCCGGACGGCACGTGCAGCTCATAGGAGAGTTCGCCGGTGAAGCCGATGCGCCAGATGATGCAGTCCGCAACACCGGCGACGGAGCCGCGACGCACGTGGAAGTACGGGAATGCCTCGGGGCTGAGGTCGACGCCCTCGACGAGCCGCAGCAGCAGCTCGCGGCACTTCGGTCCGGCCACGTTGATGCTCGTGAGGCCTCCGGTCACCGCGGTGACGTGCACGTCCCACTCCGGACGGTAGGTCTGGAGGTAGTCCTCGAGCATCTCCCAGACGGCACCGGCGCCCGAAGAGGTGGTCGTCATGAGGTAGTGGTTCTCACCCAGGCGGCCCGTGACGCCGTCGTCGGAGACGACGCCGTCCTCGGCCACCATCGTGCCGTAGCGGACCCGGCCGATGTCGAGCTTCTGCCACTTGTTGACGTAGACGAGCTCCAGGAGCTTCGTCACGTCCGGGCCCCGGAGGTCGAGCTTGCCGAGCGGGGTGACGTCGATGATGCCGACGTTCTGGCGCACGTTGCGGGCCTCACCCACGGGATCGCCGTAGTGGTCGGGCCGGACCCACTGGCCGGCCAGGAGCGGTGAGGCACCGTGGGCCTCGTGCCAGTCCTGCAGGGCGGAGCGACGGATCGGTTCGAAGATGCGGCCTGCCAGGGCACCCAGGGAGATGGGGGCGTACGGGGGGCGCCAGACGGTCGTACCGATGTCGACCATGTCCATGTTGCGCGCCTCGGCCAGCACCGCGGAGGCGTTGACGGTCTCGAGCTTGCCCTGGGAGGGGCCCATCGTGACCGTCGTGTAGCGCTTCATGAGTTCGATCGAGTCGAAGCCCTCCTTGGAGGCCTGGACCAGGTCCTTCGAGGACACGTCCTCGGAGAGGTCGACCATGCCATGGGTGCTGCTCCGGTAGCACTCGGGGTGTGGCACACGTGCCAGGGGTGTCCGGGTGTCCTGTAGGAACTCCGGCTTCGGGCCCTCGGGGTTTCGGGCACGGGCTGCCAGCACACGGCGATCGTGGCGACTCCGCAGGGCACGGCTCGCCGCCAGCGATCCTGTGGCCCTCCCGTGGGCGACCAACTCGTCGGTGGTGCCGTTGCCGGTGATGCCACCGGTGGCCAGCACTCCGTCCGGGAGCTGGTTGGGGAAGTAGCGCGCTGCAGAGGGGTCGTACACCGGTCGGTCGCCGGCCATGTTGAGCAACGAGGTGGGGGCGGTCCAGCCGATGCCGATCACGACGAGGTCGGCGGAGACGGTCCGGCCGTCACCAAGGACGACCTTGTCCACCCGGCCCCTGCCTTCGACCTCGACGATGTCCTCGCCGGCCCGGGCGTCCAGCGCCGCCACGATCTCGACGCCGGCGGCCTCGAGGTCGGCGATGGCGGCGTCACCTTCGGGGTTGGCGGACAGGACCACGGCCCTGGTACCGGGCTTGACGGCCCACAGGTTGATCAGGCGACGGACCGCACCAGACAGCATGACGCCGGGGGTGTCGTTGCCCGCGAAGACGTACGGCCGCTCGATGAGCCCTGGGGCCACGACGAGGCTGGCCGCCCGGGCCTTGATGAGGCGCTCGGGGGCGATCTCGTGCGACCGTTGCACCACGGCCATCCAGTTGTGGTCGTAGCGACCGGTCACCGTCGAGTCGATCACGACCTCGATGCCCGGATGGGCCTCGACGGCTGAGGTCAACTCGGCGAGTGCGGCCAGGTCGGCAGCGTCACCCCAGCGGAGATGGCCGCCGAGTTCCGGTTCGTGCTCGACGAGCATGACCGACGCACCGGCCTCGGCAGCGGCGATCGCCGCACCCATGCCGGCCGGGCCGCCTCCCGCTACGAGCACGTCCGGGTGGGCGTAACGCTTGTCGTAGGCGCCGTGGGTGCTGGACTCCCAGAAGATCCGGCCGCCGGGGGCGAACTTCCGGAGCACCTTCTGGTACACGTTGTGCCAGAACCACTTGGGACGCATGAAGGTCTTGTAGTAGAAGCCCGACGTCAGGAACCGGCCGACCATCTGGTTGACGGCGCCGACGTCGAACTTGAGACTCGGCCACACGTTCTGGGCGCTGACCTCCATGCCGGCGACCAGGCAGCGGCTGCCGGCCCTCACGTTGGGCTCGTCACCGACCTGCACGAACAGGTTCGGGTCCCAGTGGTCGGCAGTCATGATGCCCCGCCGGCGCTTGTACTTCATGGAGCGGGCGAAGACCTCGACGCCGCTGGCGGCGAGGGCCGAGGCGATCGTGTCGCCCTGGTACCCGGTGTATCCCTGTCCGTTCCAGGTGAACGCCAGGGACGTGCCCCGATCGATCACCTCGCCCGGCCGTTCGGGAAGGCGGTTGCCGGTCATGGCGCCTCCGAATCGCGGATCTCGTTGGTGGCGGTGTTCCGCTGGATGGTGAAGTACCGGCGGCAACCGTTCCGGCAGTACCAGGTCTCGGTGACCCAGCCGGCGGGGTTCTCACGCAGGTAGAGGTAGGTGCGCCACTCCGACAGGGAAGCGGTCGAGGGATCCGGGCGAGGGGTGAGCTCGCCACAGGGACGGAGGTCGGAGGAGTTCCGCGGACCGCAGTTGGGACAATTCACGACAATCATCAGTGACCGACCGCTGCAGCGCCCTTTTCACCGACGAGATCGCCCTCGGTGAATCGGCTGATTGTGAACGGGGCGATCAGGTCCGCATCGCGGCCGGTGGCGATCGTCTCCGCCATCGTCTCGCCGGCAACCGGACCGGCCTTGAATCCGTAGGTACCCCAGCCCACGTCGACGAAGTAGCCGTCGACCTGGGTGGTGCCCATCACGGGGGAATAGTCGGGCGTCATGTCGCACAGGCCCGACCACTGGCGCAGCAGGCGCATCTTGGAGATGCCGGGCATGAGTTCGAGCACGTGGCCGGCCAGTTCCTCGGTGAACTCGAGGGTGCCGTTGACGCGGTAGGTGCCAACCGGGTCGACCGATGCGCCGAACACGAGCTCGCCGCGGTCGGTCTGGCTCACGTAGACGTGCAGTGAGCCCGAGACGACCACCGTCGGCAGGAACACCTTGCAGGGCTCGGTGACCGCAGCCTGCAACGGATGCGTCGTGATCGGGAGCGGCACGCCGGCCATGTTCGAGATGAGCGAGGCCCAGCCTGCGGTGCAGTTCACGACGGCGGGTGTGCTGATGTCGCCCCGGTTGGTGCGTACGCCGGTGACCCGGCCGCCTGCGCCCTTGCCATCGGGGCCTACGCCGCCCTCACAGAGGATGTCGGTGACCTCGGTCTCCTGGAGCAGGTGGACGCCGAGGTGGTCGGCCGCACGGGCGTAGCCCCACACCACGGCGTCGTGGCGGACGATGCCGCCCGGCGGGTGGTGGAGGGCGCCCAGGATCGGATAGCGGGTGCCCGAGGAGACGTCGAGGCTCGGTGCCTGCTTCTTGACCTCCTGGGGGTCGATCACGCTGGAGTCGATCCCCTGGAGCTTGTTGACCTCGGCCCGCCAGTGCATGGTGCGGAGGGCCGAGTCGGTGTGCGCCAGCGTGAGGTGGCCCCGGCGGGAGAACATGACGTTGAGGTTCAGGTTTTGGGCCATCGAGTTGTAGAGGTCCAGCGAGCGGTCGTAGAACGCCACGCCCTCGGGGGTGAGGTAGTTCGACCGGACGATCGCGGTGTTGCGGCCGGAGCCGCCGCCACCGAGGTAGCCCTTCTCGACCACGGCGACGTTGGTGACGCCGTGCTCCTTGGCCAGGTAGTAGGCCGTCGCCAGGCCGTGGACTCCGCCACCGATGATCACGACGTCGTACGATGATCGTGCCTCCGGCCGGCTCCACATTCGGGGCCAGTCGCCGCGGGTCAGGCCGTGCTTGACGAGTTTGCCCGCGGAGTACCTGTAACCTTGTTTCGCCATCAGGGATCCTTGCTGCCTTGTGGGGGAGTTCTGTGGAGGTTCCGGGGGAGGTCAGTGGGCGGGCAGGTGACTGCGCCAGGGGAGCGGGTTGACGCCGGTGCCCAGGAGTGGAAGGTCGTCGGCGAGGTCGCCGTCGGGGATGCGCGCGATCCCCGTCATGCGGTCGGCCAACATATTGTGGAACCGGTGCAGGGGCTCCTCGAAGCGGGGCGAGAGCCTGCCGGGGGTGTAGCCGCCGGAGGCGAGGCCGGCCTGCCCCCGCTGCACGATGTCGATGTCCTGGCCGTTGACGTCGAGCCAGAAGTCGCGGGTGACGGCGAAGTCCTCGTCGGGGACGTCCGCGGAACCCGGGGGGAGCAGCCAGGTGCAGTGCTCCCTGGTGAGGCCGGGCCCGATCGGCTCAAGGCGCATGACGAAGGCGTGGTTGGGGAGGAGGCTCAGCAGGACGTTGGGGAAGAGGGCGATGAAGCGGCCGCTGGCGGTGTCGGTGGCGTCGAGGCCCTCGGCGGGTCGCAGGACGGCCCAGTCGCCGCGCTCGTCGCTGGAGAGAGGGGTGGTGGTCTGGCCGCAGTACATGCCGGGACCCTGGTAGCGGTAGTGGTCCTCGATCCGGGAGACCTTGGCGAGCTCCGGGTGGATCCAGCGCAGGTGGTAGTACTCCTGGAAGTTCTCGGAGATCAGCTTCCAGTTGGCGTGGATGTCGATCGACTGGGAAAGGTGGCTGCGCCATCCGGCGAGGCGGTATCCGGCGAGGCGGTCACCGAGGTCGCCGAACCACTCGTCGACCGACGGAGCGTCGTGGTCGAGGGTGGCGAACAGCAGGCAGCCCCACTGCTCGACCCTGATGGGGTGGAGTCCGTAGTCGGCGGGGTCGAACCGGTCGATGCCGGCATCC
>JARQPW010000035.1 GCA_029577135.1 Acidimicrobiales bacterium | reverse complement strand
GAGGGTGGCGAACAGCAGGCAGCCCCACTGCTCGACCCTGATGGGGTGGAGTCCGTAGTCGGCGGGGTCGAACCGGTCGATGCCGGCATCCTCGAACTGCGGGGTGGCCACCAGTGCTCCGTCGCGGTCGTAGCCCCATCTGTGGTAGGGGCAGCGGAGCGTCCGTCCGATGGTGCAGTCGGCGTCGAGGAGTTGGGTTCCCCGGTGCCGACAGGTGTTGGCGAAGCCCCGGAGTTCACCGACGGCATTCCGCGTGATGAGGACCGAGCGGCCGCCGAGGTCGCGGACGAGGACCTGTCCGACCGGGTCGAGCTCGTCGGCGATGCCGACGCAGGCCCAGGAGGTGCCGAAGACGCGTTGCCGTTCGAGGGCCAAGAAGGCCTCGGATGTGTAGGCGTCCGCCGGGAGGGCGTGGGCCTCGAGGATGGGACGGCGCGTGCCGATCCATGCGTCCTCCGAGGTCCAGTCCGCGGCAGGGGAGGCCGACGGGCCGGGTTCGGGCATGGAGGGCAGTGTAGACTGAGTTTCACCCCCTGTAATCGATATTTCCTACGATTAGGGATTCCGTCATCGGCGGGTCCGAGCCATCCGGCACGGATCCGGCGGGAGCCTAGGGTGGCCCCATGCCGACTTCTGCCGCCCCTTCGTTGCACCTCATCGACCACCCGCTCGTCACCCACAAGCTGACCGAGATGCGTCGGATCGAGACGCCCAGCGAGCGATTCCGCCAACTCCTGACCGAGATCAGCTTCCTCCTCACCTACGAGGTCACCCGCGACCTCCCGACCCGTGACGAACGGATCACGACGCCCCTGACCCAGATGGACGCCCCCGTCCTCGTGGAGGAGCCGGCGGTCATATCGATCCTGCGGGCGGGCAACGGCCTGCTCGACGGGGTACTGCGCGTCATCCCCTCCGCACGGGTCGGCCACGTGGGCCTCTACCGCGACCACGAGACCCTCGAGGCGATCGAGTACTACTGCAAGCTTCCGCCCATCGGGGGCCGGACGGTGATCGTCGTCGATCCGATGCTGGCCACCGGGAACTCGGCGACGGCCGCACTCGACCGGGTCAAGGCGGACGGTCCGGCCGATGTGCGCTTCCTCTGCCTCCTGGCGGCACCCGAGGGCGTGGAGCGGCTGCACGATTCCCACCCCGACGTGCCCATCTGGACGGCGGCCCTCGACGACCACCTCAACGAGGTCGGCTACATCGTTCCCGGCCTCGGCGACGCCGGCGACCGCATCTTCGGTACCACCTGAGGCCTCGGTGGGGCGGCGCCTCCTCGTTGTCCTGGCGGCACTGGGGCTGCTCGCCGTCCCGGCCACCCCGGCCCCCGGATCGCCCATGGGGTCCCGGGTCATGTACCTGACGTTCGACGACGGTCCGAATCCGCTGTTCACGCCGATCGTGCTGCGTCTCCTCGACCAGCAGGCCGCCCGGGCCACCTTCTTCCCGACCGGCCGGACCCTCGGCCTGTTCTGGGGCGACGAGGAGGTGCAGGACCTCCTGGACCGGGGCCACGCCGTCGGCAGCCACTCCTGGGTGCACCAGCGCCTGCCGGACCTCCCACAGGCCGATCTCGAGCGCGATCTGGCCCGTGCCAACGCAGCCCTCGAGGCTCGTACGGGTTATCGGCCGACCTGCGTCCGGGCGCCCTACGGGATCACGGACCCCGGGGTGGAGCGGACCTTCGACGAGATGCACCTGGCCCTGGTGGGTTGGGATGCCGATCCGGAGGAGTGGTCGAGCCCGTCGATCGAGGAGGCGCTCGCACATGTCCGCAGATGGGAGGAGGACGGCATGGTCGTGCTCCTGCACGACCGCAAGTGGCAGACGATCGGGATCCTGCGGGCACTGCTCGAGCGCTATGCCGAGGAGGGTTGGGTCTTCGAACCCCTGCCCGAGTGCATCCCGGAGTCGGCCAGGGCTGGGCGTTCCGCCACGAGGACAGCCGGAGACTCGCCGATCGGTGGGGTGGCCCCGCTGTGGATCGACGGCTGGTCGGCGCTGGGCTGGGCCCACGATCCGGACGCCCCCGACGGCGGCCTCGAGGTCGTCGTGAACATCGACGGCCAGCCACAGTCCGTGGGGACGACCGGCGAGGACGGGTGGTTCGTGGTGACCGGAGCAGACCTCGGGGACCTGGAGGGACCGGCATGCCTCTGGGTCCGCAACCACGGTCCGGTGCGCGAGGACGCCTTCCTGGGCTGTCACCGGAGGGACCTCCAGGGTGGCTGACCGGGCGCTGTTTTACGAGGAGGTGCCGGCTGCCTCCGGCCTCGAACTGGCGGTACGCCGCGGGTTCCTCGCCGACGCCGACCTCCAATTCCCCGCCCTGCTGGAGGAGACCCCGTGGACCCAGGGCGCGATCGTGGTCCTCGGTCGGAAGCGGCCCATCCCCCGCCTGGAAGCGTGGTACGGCGACCCCGGCCGCAACTACACGTACTCGGGACGACGCCTCGAGCCGCTGCAGTGGACGCCCCGCCTGGCGGAACTCCGGGACCGGTGTGCGGCAGCCGTTGGCGAGGCCTTCGACTCGGTACTGGTCAACTGCTATCGCAACGGAGACGACGCCGTCGGTTGGCACTCGGACGACGAACCGGAACTGGGGCACCAGCCGGTCATCGCCTCGCTGTCCCTCGGCGCCACGCGGCGCTTTCGCCTCCGACGCAGGGACGGCCACCACGATCCGGTCACCCTCGACCTCGAGCACGGCGACCTGCTCGTCATGCGGGGTACGACCCAGGAACTGTGGGAACACTGTCTCACCCGGACGACGCGACCCGTGGGGGAGCGGCTGAACCTCACGTTCCGGAGGATCGTCGATCCATCGCCGACCAGGGGCCGGGGCTAGCGTCGCTCTCGTGGAGTTGGCCGCTGACCGGGGGGCGACCCCGGACGAGATTTCCTCGTTCCGCGATCGGGGCCACACCTGCGTCCGGGAACTGGCCACGCCCGACGAGGTGGCCGGCTTCGCACCGGCCATCTGCGAGGCCGCCGAGCGCCTGGCCTGGAACCGGAACATCCCCCTCGAGGAACAGCGGACGTACGACCGGGCCTTCCACCAGGCGATCGGCCTCTGCTGGCACGACGAGGTGATCCGCCGGTTCGTCTTCGCCGCCCGTTTCGCCCGGATGGCCGCCGAGTTGCTGGACGTCGAGGGCGTGCGGCTCTACCACGACCAGGCGCTGGTGAAGCCGGCCGGTGGCGGCCCCACGCCCTGGCACCAGGATGCCTACTACTGGCCCCTCGACGGGGGATCGGCGATCACCATGTGGATGGCCCTCTGTGACATCCCTACCGAGGTCGGTTCGATGGTCTTCGCCGACGGCACCAACCAGCGGGGCGACCTGCGCGGTCCGGCCATCTCCGACGAGTCGGAGGACCACTTCGCCGGCCTCGTCGCCGAGGAGGCGTTCCCCACCTCGACGCACGGGGCGATGCAGGCCGGTGACGCCACCTTCCATGCCGCATGGACCCTCCACTCGGCGGGACCGAACCCGAGTGACCGGGACCGGCCGGCGATGACGGTCATCTATGTGGCCGACGGGGCGACAGTCATCGAGCCCGAGCGGGACGAGCAACGGTTCGACCTGGCGCTCTACCTTCCCGGTGCGGTCCCCGGGGGGCCTGCGGCAACCGAACGGAACCCGCTGCTCTGGCACGCCGCGTCGTAGCCTCCTTCGCCGTGGACGAGGAACGAGTCGAACAGGTGTTCCAACGGCGCATGGCACAGGTGCACGGCCTGCTGCGCGTCTGCGCCCGCTACGACGTGGGCCCCCCGGGGACGCCGGTGGCCGGGCCGGTCATCCATGCCGCCAACCACCGAAGCATGGCCGACCTTCTCTTCGCTGCTGCAGCCTTCCACGAGTGGGGGCAGCCCATCCGCTGCCTGGCTGCGGCGAGCTACTTCGAGAAGAAGGGCATCGGACGCCTGCTCCGCGACCTCCGATGCATCCCCGTCGAGGGCACTGATGCCCTTCAGGTTGCCGCAGGGATCCTGGAGCAGGGAATTCCGGTGGCGATCATGCCCGAGGGGCGCCTCGTCGGCCCGGAGGAGTGGGACGAGACCGGAGTGGGACGACCCCACCCCGGTGTCGGCCGCCTGGCGCTCGACACGGGACTCCCGGTCGTTGTCGTCGGAGCGGCCGGCACGGAGGAACTCTGGCCCAAGGGCCGCGGCCGGCCCTTCATCCGGCCCTGGAACCGCACGCTGCTGACCATGCGCACGAGATACCTCGGTCCCATCGAAGCCGAACATTCCCGGGAGGCAACGGCGGGCATCTGGGACGGCGTGAAGGCCTGTGTGGCTGAAGCCGAGGCAGCCCGGCGAGCCTGACCCTTCATCGTGAACCCGACCGGTCAGGCGTGGCTGCCGTGGCCGTGGTCGTCGACGATGAGGAGGTCGTGGGCATGGTCGTGGCCGGCGTGGTCGCCGAGGACCCGGTCGCCGTAGGCCTCCCGGAGCACGGCGGGACGCAGGACCTCGTCAGGCGTGCCCTCGGCGACAAGCCGGCGGTCGAGCACCAGCACCCGGTCGCAGTGCCGGGCCTCGTCGAGGTTGTGCGTGGTGACGACCACGGTCGTCCCGGCCGCCGTCTCCTGGCCGACCACCTGGAGGATCCGCTCCTGGCTGGCGAGGTCGAGGCCGGTGATCGGCTCGTCGAGGAGCAGTAGCGGAGCCCGACGGGCGAGCGCCTGGGCCACGAGGGTCCGCTGTCGTTGGCCGCCCGAGAGTTCCCCGACCTGCCGGTGGAGGAGGTCGCCGACCTCGAGTCGGGTGACGGCATCGTCCACGGCTGCCCGGTCGTCGGCCGACAGTCGACGGGGGAGTGGCAATCGGTCGAAGCGCGCCATCCGCACCACCTCGCCGACGGTGAGCGGGAGCCAATGGTGGTGCTGGTCCTGGGTGACCAGGGCCACACGGGCTACGGGGGAGAGGAGGCGTCCCGAATCCGGGGGCAGAAGGCCCGCGAGGACCTCGAGGAGTGTGGTCTTGCCCGATCCGTTCGGTCCGACGAGGGCCGTCGAGGTTCCCGGCCCGAATGCGACCGTCACGGAGTCGAGGGCCAGGCGTCCACTGCGCCGGACGGTGACGTCGACGAGCTGCAGGGTGTCGGCACTGACGTCCATGATGAGAATGATTCTCGCCCGTGTGGTCCGCTACGACAACCACGGCTGCGGACCGGTACACCGACGCCTATCCTCGGACCCGTGAACAACACCGAGGTCGTCGTCGAAAGAGATCCGGCCAGCGGGCTGCCCCTCGAACGCCGCCCCCGGACCGACTTCCCCACCTATATCGGACCGGCCACCCACCTTGCCGAGGAGCGGACGCGGCTGTCGGCGCTGACCTGGGAGCACTTCGACGCCCGCATGATGGGCGCCACGATCGGCGCCGAGCTCACGGGCATCGACCTGACGGGCGACCTCCCGCAGACCGCCATCGACGAGGTCGCGGCCGCCCTGGCCGCCTACAAGGTGGTCTTCTTCCGCGAACAGGCGTTCACGCCGGCCCAGCACGTGGCCTTCGCCCGCAACTTCGGTGAACTCGAGGTCCACCCTTTCATCCCCTCGAACACGGATCAGCCGGATCTTGTGCGATTCGAAAAGGACGCCGACACCACCGGCTACGAGAACCAGTGGCACCACGACGTCACCTGGCGCGAGTGTCCCTCCAGGGCCACGGTCCTGCGGGCCATCGAGGTCCCCGAGGTCGGGGGCGACACGCTCTTCGCGGACATGTACGCCGCCTACGAGGTGCTCCACCCCGACGTGAAGGCTGAGCTCGACGGCCTCGAGGCGATCCACGACTTCGTCCAGGCGTTCGGGCGCAACGTGCCCGAGGACCGCATGGCGGAGATGCGGGAGCGCTACCCGGAGATGACGCACCCGGCCGTGTGCACCCACGAGGTCACCGGCCGCCCGTACCTGTACCTCAACCGGACCTTCGTCCACCGCTTCGCCGGCCAGACACGCCCGGAGTCGGTGGACCGGCTCGACCGGATCTGCCGCATGAGCGACACCCCCGAGTACCAGTGCCGCTTCCACTGGGAACCCGACTCGGTCGCCTTCTGGGACAACCGGGCGGTCCAGCACCTGGCCTGCAGCGACTACTGGCCCGAGACACGCGTCATGGAGCGGGCCAGCATCGTGGGAGAGCGCCCCCGCCGCTAGCGCCGCAACCCGGCCCGAACCCAGGGACTCGCAATGCGGTCTCCCCCCGGGGCGATCTCCTACTCGAGACCGTCAGCGTCCTCGATGAGCGGCTCCCGGGTCGGGTTGCCCTCGTCGTCAACGAACCTGACCTTGAACGTCCTACGTTCGCCCGATTCCGTTCTGGGCATCACGACCTTGAACCTCTTGACCTTTGGCCCGGTCGACTCCGGCTCGTCGTCGGCTTCGATTTCCGGCGTTGCCTCATCCATGCCCCCAGTCTCGCCCGTTTCCGTGCCGATACCGCCACGGTCCTGTTTGTGCTGCCTCAGTAGAGGCCGATGGCCAGTCCTGCGGCCAGGGTGGCGCCCAAATCCCTTGCAGCGGCGAGGTGGGCTTCGGTGAGGTCGCCGGCAGCGATCACGGGCGGCGCCACCTCCTTCCAGCCCAGCCCGGTGGTGAGGGGTGTCACGGCCGCTACGGCCCCGGTACCGTCACCGCCGGCCCGCACAGCCAGGCCAAAGGGCCGCCCCCGGGTGTGCTCGAGGCACGGGTAGTAGGTGCGGTCGAAGAAGTCCTTCAGGGCCCCCGACATGTAGCCGAAGTTCTCAGGCGTGACGAGGAGGTAGCCGTCGGCCGCCATGACATCGTCGACAGCGGCCTCCGGGGCCGGCAGCGAGACCACCTCGACGCCCTCGATGGAGGGGTCGTTGGCTCCCTCCAGGATCGCCTCGACCAGGGCCTTCGCTCCTCCCGTGGCTGAGTGCCAGACGATCAGGACCCGAGGCATGCGCTCAGAAGTGGTACGGGAAGTCCGACCAGTCAGGAGGGCGCTTCTCCAGGAAGGCGTCACGGCCCTCGGCCGCCTCGTCGGTGCCGTAGGCGAGGCGCGTGGCCTCCCCGGCGAACACCTGCTGGCCGATCAGCCCGTCGTCGATGAGGTTGAAGGCGAACTTGAGCATCCGCTGGGCGGTGGGGCTCTTGGCGTTGATCGCCGCCGCCCACTCGAGGGCGACCGACTCCAGGTCGGCGTGCTCGACCACCTCGTTCACCATCCCCATGGCGTGGGCCTGCTCGGCCGAGTACTCGCGCCCCAGGAAGAAGACCTCCCTGGCGAACTTCTGACCGACCTGGCGGGCAAGGTAGGCGGAACCGAAGCCGCCGTCGAAACTGGCCACGTCGGCATCCGTCTGCTTGAAGCGGGCGTGCTCGCGGCTGGCCAGCGTGAGGTCGCACACCACATGGAGGCTGTGCCCGCCACCGGCCGCCCAGCCCGGAACCACGGCAATGACCACCTTGCCCATGAAGCGGATGAGGCGCTGCACCTCGAGGATGTGGAGGCGCCCGGTCCGTGCCGGGTCGACGGTCTCGGCGGTCTCACCCTCGGCGTAGCGGTAGCCGTCACGGCCCCGGATGCGCTGGTCGCCACCGGAACAGAAGGCCCAGCCGCCGTCCTTCGAGGAGGGCCCGTTGCCGGTCAGCAGGATCGTGCCGACGTCGGTGGACATGCGGGCGTGGTCGAGCGTGCCGTAGAGTTCGTCGACGGTCTGCGGCCGGAAGGCGTTGCGGACCTCGGGGCGGTCGAAGGCGATGCGTACCGTCCCCCGGTCGGCACCAGTGCGGCCGCGGTGGTAGGTGATGTCGGACAGGTCGAAGCCCTCGACGGGTTCCCAGCGGTCGGGGTCGAAGATCCCGGAAACCCCATCTGTCGCCATCGTGGCCCTCCTGCCGTCGCCGGGAGCCTAGGCCCCGAGGGGTCCCGCCAACATCAGTAGCCCTACGATCCCCCCACCGGGAGACGGGAGCATCGGATGGTCATCATCACCGAGGAGATCACGATCGAGGCGCCGGCCGAGGAGGTCTGGGCGCTGGTCGCCGCCGCCGAGCGGCAGGCCGAATGGTTCCCCGGCATGGCTTCGTCGACGGTCGAGGGCACGGTGCGGACGATCGGCACCGCCGCGGGCGGCATGCTCCTCGAGGAGATTCTCGACATCGACCACGACCGGCGCCGCTTCGAATACCGCATCACCGGACCCATGCAGTTCGACCACCACCTCGGCAGCATCGAGGTCCACGAGGTTGACGGAGCAAAGAGTGCGAGCCGCGTCGTCTATGGCCAGGAACTCGAGCCCACGGCCCTGGCCTACGTGCTCGGAGCCGCCCTGCGGGACGCCCTCGTCGGCCTGCGGGAACTCGTCGAGACCGGCGCCACCTCCCGCGGCTGGGACCCCGAGGGGGGCGCCTGATGGCCCGGCGCATCCTCTTCGTCACGACCGACCAGCAGCGCTACGACGCCCTGGGGTGCAACGGCGGACAGGTCGCCCGCACACCGGTGATCGACCGACTCGCCTCCGAGGGCGTCCGTTACGAGCGCGCCCACCCCCAGAACGTGGTCTGCATGCCGTCGCGGGCCACGATCGTCACGGGACGGCACGTCCGGAACCACGGGGTCTGGATGAACGGCGTGCCCCTGGCACCCGATGCGCCGAGCGTGGCCCGGGTACTCCTCGACGCAGGCTGGCGCACCGCGCTGTTCGGCAAGGCCCACTTCGAGCCCCTCCTCGACCCGTTCCTGCGCCAGGTCGAGAACCGGCTCGGGATACTCGGCGCCACGGACGTCGACGGTGCCCCGCACCGGGGTTTCGAACACCTCGAGTTCGCCGGCCACGGTGCGGTGCTGTTGCTCCACCACGGCCAGTGGATGCGGGCCGAGCATCCCGAGCACCTCTTTGATTTCTACCCGGTGCTCGACCGGAGCCTCGAAGTCAACGCCGCAGGCGGCGGCGACTCCGGTGCCCCACAGGTCCACCACAACCGGGTGCCACGCGACCTGTACCACACCGACTGGGTCGCCGAGCGGGCCCTCGCCTGGCTGGACGGGCTCGACGACGACGAGGACTGGTTCTGCTGGCTGAGCTTCCCCGACCCGCACCACCCCTGGGACCCGCCTTCTTCCGAACTGCACAGGGTGCCCTGGCGAGAACTCGACCTCCCGGAGGGATACCCGGAGGACCGGGAGGAACGCGAGAAGCGCCTCGACGGCAAGGGGGCGCACTGGCGGCGCTGGTACGACGGTGACCTCGTCTCCAACTACGAAGCTCCCGCCCACTGGGTGCCCGCCACCCTCACGGCGGACCAGGTCCGCGAGGTCAACGCCATGGCCCACATCCAGAACGAGTTGATCGACGAGGCCCTCGGACGGGTCCTGGCCCGTATCGGGCAGCGGGGCTGGGGCGACGACCTCGACGTGCTCTACACCACCGACCATGGCGAGTTCCAGGGGGACCACGGCCTCCTCTTCAAGGGGCCGTACCACGTCGACTCGCTGATGCGGCTTCCCCTCCTGTGGCGGCCCGCTCCCTCGTCGCTCGACGAACCTTCGGGAGGCGCCGTCGTCACATCGCCGGTCGGCCTGCTCGACCTGGCGCCCACCTTCTGCGCCATCGCCGGCCTCGACGTCCCCGAGTGGATGGACGGCGAGCCCCTGCCCCGCGACGAGGAACACGCCCGATCACAGGGTCGCAAGCGAGTCCTCACCGAGTGGGACAGCGTCCACCCCAACGGCACCGAGGTGCACCTCCAGAGCCTCTACCGGGACGGCCTGCTGTGCACCCGCTACGAGGAGGGCACCTGCCACGACGGCACCGAGGGCGAACTCTTCGACCTGGCCGAAGACCCGGTGCAGGCGGTCAACCTCTGGGACGACCCGACCCGAAGGTCGCTGCGCGACGAACTGCTGACTGACCTGGAGGCGAGCCTTCCGGCCCGACCGACCGTCGCCCGACGGGTCGAGTCACCCGTCTGAGTCCGGCTCCCCGCCCTCAGCAGAGGTGTCGACCTCGAGGGCGCCTGACTCGATCAACTGCTCGACCTCGTCGGGGTCCATGCCCAACTCGTCGATGCAGATGCTGCGGGTGTGCTCGCCCAGCCCGGGGGCAGGCCCGAGAAACGGCGTCGTCATCACCGTGCCGCGAAAACAGGGACCATCCAGGGTGAGGGGGCCGAGCGGGGGCTGGTCGACCTCCGGGAAGAAGCCCCGATCGAGGAGGTGAGGATCCCCGAACTGGTCGACGGTCGTGGCGACCGGTGCGGCGGGAACGCCGTGCAGTCGGCAGGCGGCCACCGTGTCCTCCTGCGAACGTCCGGTCGTCCAGGCGGCGAGGCCGTCGTTGACCTCCCTGCGGTGGGCCAGGCGGCCGTCGGCCGAGGCGAAGCGACCGTCGGCAGCCCACGGCGGATCGCCCATCGCCTCCCGCAGCGACGCCCAGTCGGCATCGTCGCGCACGCAGACGACGCACCAGCGTTCGTCGCCGACACAGGGGAACACCCCCCACGGCGCCCCGAGGAGGGAGTCGTTGCCCATCGGACGCACCGAGCCCGGTGCCAGCCCCTCGGCGAGGAAGAGGTCGCCGAGCGTCGCCATGAGTGCCTCAACCTGGGCGATCTCGACGTGGGCACCGTCCCGGCTCCGGTTGCGGGCGAACAGGGCTGCAACGGCGAAGAGGGCGCAGACCCTGCCTGCCAGGTGGTCGGGGTGGATGGCCGGGCTGCCCGGCGGCGGGTCGCCGTCGTCGAACTTCCACAACCAACTCAGCCCGCCCACGCTCTGGATGGTGGGCCCGTAGCCACTCCAGTCCGCGAAGGGCCCACGGCTCCCCATGAGCTGGCTGCTGACCATGACCAGGCCGGGATTGAACGCGTGGAGGTCGTCGTAGGCCAGGCCAAGGTTGGCCATCGTGCCGCTCGAGTTGTTCTCGATCACGACATCCGCCCGTTTGACCAGTTCGCGCACGACGGCGATTCCGTCCGGGTGCTTGAGGTCGGCCCCGAACCCGCGCTTGCTCCGACTCGAGGAGGCGAACGCCGGCGTCATCTCGCTACCCAGGACCAGTCGAATGAAGTCGGGGTAGGTCCGGCTCTCGACCTTCACCACATCGGCGCCATATTCGGCGAGCATCCTGCCGCACTCCACGCCGACCCCACCGTGTCCGAAGTCGACGACTCGGAGCCCGGCGAGCGGTAGGGGAGCAGGTTCGGCGGTCTCGACCGGATCGGACGGACCCGAACCGGCGAAGTCGGCCTCGTGCTCGCCGGGGGCTGGCGAGCGGAAGGCATAGCCGGAACGCTCGCCGTCGATCTCGCCGAACCCAGCCATGACGGGGCCGACGACGCCGACCGCGACCTCGACGTCGAGGAAGCTGCTCCGGGCAGCGAAGTGTTCGCTGCCCAGGACCTCGGCGGGAGCGAGCATGGGGAGGGCGACGATGCCGCGCCGCTGGGCCTCGGCGGAACCCTCGACCTTCGGACGGTCGGCCCAGTGTTCCCAGAAGAGCGGGTTCAGCACGTCCATGTTCATGAGGCGGCTGAACGTGCTCTCCCAGTACTCGTCGCCAAACGCTTCGGGCGAGCCCATCCACTCCCAGAGCGCCCGCCACTGACGGGGAGCGAGCACGACCTGGCGCACCATGCCGTCGGCGCAGGGGATGTTGGGATACATCGGACTGTCACCGGAACGGACGATCTGCGGCGTGCCGCCGTGGCGCAGGCTGTAGTCCGCATTGGGGATCGCCCAGGTGTTCATCTGTGCGAGCACCTCGAGGGCGGAGACGTCGAGGTGCTGGCCGCCGGCGCCCCGGTCCCTGTGGAGGAGCGCCAGAACCACCGCATAGGCCCCGACGACCCCGAGGGAGTCGTGGGCGACCGCTCCGGGAACGAGGAGGGGCGGCTTCTCCGGAATGCCCGAGAGGGACAGCCATCCCGAGCGGGCCACGACCACGTCGTCGGTGGCCACGAGGCCGCTGTCGGGACCGTCCTGGCCGAAGTCGGTCAGCGAGGCCACGACCAGGTCCGGGTTGAGTTCGAGGAGCGCCTCGGGGCCGAGCCCCAGGGAGTCCAGGTGCCCGGGGGCATGGGACTCGATGAACACCTCGGCCGAGGCCACCAGGTCACACAGTCGCTCCCGGTCCCCGGCGTCGTCCAGGTCGAGGACGGTGCCCCGCTTGTTGGTGTTCCGGTAGGCGAAGTAGAGGGACGTGCCGTCCGGGGCGAACGGAGGCAGGGAGCGGGACCTGGCCCCGCCCGGGGGCTCTACCCGCAGGACATCGGCCCCGAGGTCGGCCAGCAGACGGCCACAGAGTTCGCCCCGCTCGTCGGCGAGGTCGATGACGCGCACGCCGTCCAGCGGCCGGTTGGTCGTCGTCATGCCGTCGTCACGGTGTCAACCCTCGCAGATCCCCCACAGGAGCGAATACTGCCACGGAGGCCACCCGGGGGAGGACCCGAGACGGCGGCTGCTCGGGGTACGGTGCCGCCGATGCCGGGTCGTCGAGTGCTCTGTCGGATGGTGGTCACCGTGGCCGCCCTCGGCGTGCTCGTGTCCGGAGCCTCGGCAGCTCCCGACAACGACGACATCCGCGCCGCACGCGACAGGCGTGAGACCGTCAAGGACCAGGCCGCGTCGACCGCCGAGGAGCTCGAGTTGGTCAAGGCCGAGGATGTCGAAGTGGCCGATGCACTCCGCGCTCTGGACGAGTACGTGGCCCTGCAGCAGGCGAAGATCGCCGCTGCCCGCCAGGCCATCGAGGCGGCGGAGGCCGAGGCGACCCTTCGCTGGGTCGAGGTCGACCAGGTGGGGGAGGAGATCGTCGAACTCCGGGCGCAGCTCCAACGACTGGCGGTCGACGCCTATGTCGGAGCCATGCGGGGGGGCATCCTGCTCGAGGCGGAGGACCTCTCCACGGGCCTGCTGATGTCGGCGATCCTCGACGTGGTCACGGGTGATCGGGGAGACCTCCTCGAGCTACTCCGGGCGCTCGAATCCGACAGCGAGGACATCGCACGCTCCGCCGACGACGCCATCATCGATGCCGAGGAGCAGGAGCGCGAACTCGAGTCTTCGGTACTGCTCCTCGCCCGGCGAATCGCCGCACAGGAGGCGGCCCAGGAGGAGTTGGCGAAGCGCATCGCCGCCCACGAGCAGGAGATCCGGGAGTTCGAGCGCGAGCAGTACCGGATGGCGATCCTGATCGAAAACCTCATCGCCGAGGAGCTGCGGCGGTCGGCGCCGAAGCTCACCGAGCAGTCGGCCTCGGGCTTCATCTTCCCGGTCGAGGGCCGGATCGGATCCGGCTTCGGACCCCGCAAGCATCCGATCTTCGGGTCGGTCCGCCAGCACAACGGCGTCGACATTGGTTGCGTGAGCGGGCAGCCCATCTGGGCGGCCAAGGCGGGCAAGGTCATCTTCGCCGGCTGGCGGGACGGCTACGGCAACGTGGTCCTGGTCGAGCACGAGGGCTACGTCGTCAGCGTCTACGCCCACCAGTCCAAGCTCTCGGTCTCGAAGGGCAACTCGCTCGACACCGGGGATCCGATCGGCGAGTGCGGGTCCACGGGATGGTCCACCGGTCCCCACCTCCATTTCGAGGTCCGGGTGGGTGGCGAGGCCAAGGATCCACTCCTCGTCCTCCCTGCCTGAGGCCGACATGCCGGGCCGTGCACGACTGGGTTGGACGGTCGCCGTCGCCAGTGCGTGCCTCGGGGTGGCGCTGACCCTCGCCGTGCGTGGCGCCCAAGCCCTCCCGGGGGAGGTGGGCCTCTCCCGATGGGCCCACGCCAACACGCCCGGGGCCCTCGACCCCGTGGCGGGCCTGCTCGATGCCCTCCTGACCGACCTGGCCGCCCCGGCCGTCTTCGTGGTCCTCGTGGCGCTGGCATGGCGGGCGTGGGGCCGCTACCCGGCGGCGGTCCTGGGCGTGGCCGGTGCGGCGACGGGCCTCACCCGGATCGCCGACCTCGTCGAGCGCCCACGACCGACCCCGTCGTTGCGCTGGAGCGACTATTCCTTCGGGGCCGGCGGCTACCCGAGCGGGCACGCACTGTTCGTCGTACTGGTGTTCGGAACGCTGGCCTTCCTGGCACGGCGCCGAATCCCCGGTCCGGCCGGCCGCCGCCTGGCCGTGGCCCTCTGGGGCCTCGTGGCCCTCGCCTGCTGGCTGCGGGTGAGCCGCCTCGAGCACTGGCCGGCCGATGTGGTGGGCGGCGTCCTGTTGGCGCTCCCGGCGCTCCTCGCCGTGTCCTGGCTGGAGCCGCGCATTCCGGGATGGTTGGCGAACCACCCACTCCTGGCGAGGTTTCTGGGTCTCTGAGAGGGCCGTCGTCGAGCCGTAGGCAAAACGCAGGAAGGGGCCCCGAAGGGCCCCTTCCCGACAGAGGGTGCGCTCAGCCGACGAAGGCCGAGGCGAACACCAGGCTCACGATGGTCATGACCTTGATGAGGATGTTCATGGCCGGTCCCGAGGTGTCCTTGAAGGGGTCACCCACGGTGTCGCCGACGACGGCGGCCTTGTGGGACTCGGAGCCCTTGCCCCCGTGGTGACCGGCCTCGATGTACTTCTTGGCGTTGTCCCAGGCACCACCGGCATTGGCCATGAAGATGGCCAGGCAGAATCCTGTGACCAGGGCGCCTGCAAGGAAACCGCCCAGGGCGTCGATGTTGATGAAGCCGATTGCCAGCGGCACCAGGATTGCGAGCGAGCCGGGAAGGATCATCTCCTTCAGCGAGGCCTGCGTGGAGATGGCCACGCACCGTGCCGAGTCGGGGTTGACGCCGGGCAGGCCCTCGCGCAGGCCCGGGATCTCGCGGAACTGACGGCGCACCTCCTCGATCATCTGGAAGGCGGCGCGGCCGACGGCGTCGATGGTGAGGGCAGCGAACAGGAAGGGCAGCATGGCGCCGAGAAAGAGTCCGATGAAGACGTCGACCTCGCCGATGTTCATTGACATGCTGCCGCCTGCGGCCACCACGGCGAACTCGAAGCTCTTGAACAGCGCAAGGGCGGTCAGGGCCGCCGAGCCGACGGCAAATCCCTTGGCGATCGCCGCCGTCGTGTTGCCGAGCGAGTCGAGCGCGTCGGTGACCTCGCGGACTTCCGGTTCGAGTCCGGCCATCTCGGCGATGCCACCGGCGTTGTCGGCAATGGGCCCGTAGGCATCGACCGAGACCACGATGCCGGTCGTCGAGAGCATGCCGATGGCGGCCACGGCGATGCCGTAGAGGCCGCCGTCGAGGGAGCCCATCTGGTCGAAGGCCATCTCGCCGCCCCAGTAGGCGATCCCTATGCCGACGACGAGGAGTGCCACGGAGGAGGCGACCGATACAAGTCCGGTCGAGATGCCGCTGAGGATCGTCGTTGCCGGACCAGTCTCGGTCTGTCGGGCGATCTTCTTGACCGGACCGAAGTGGTCCGAGGTGTAGAACTCGGCCGTCTTGCCCAGCGCCCAGCCGGCGACCAGGCCACCGACCACCGAGATGGCGAGACCGTAGGGGTTGTCGAAGGCATCACCGGAGAACAACCAGCCGGCCAGGGCGATCGTGGCGAGCACGGTGAGGGCCATGGCCACGTTGGTGCCCATGTGGAGCGCCTTGGAGAGGGCCTTCGAATCGGTGGAATCCCCGCCCTTCACGAAGAAGGAGCCGAAGATCGAGGCGATCATCCCCACCAGGGCGATGGCCATCGGGAATACGAGGAGCGAGATCGTGACCTCCCGGGTGGCGTGCTCCGCGGCCAGCCCACCGGCGAATGCGACAAGCGAGATCGGAGCGAGGATCGAACCGGCGTACGACTCGAACAGGTCGGCGCCCATGCCGGCGACATCGCCCACGTTGTCGCCCACGTTGTCGGCGATGGTGGCCGGGTTCCGGGGGTCGTCCTCGGGGATTCCCGCCTCGACCTTGCCGACCAGGTCGGCACCGATGTCGGCGGCCTTGGTGTAGATGCCGCCGCCGACCCTGCTGAACAGGGCGATCGAACTGGCACCGAGACCGTAGGCAGTCACGACCTCGAAGGCCTGGTCTACCTCGAGCACGAGTACGAACAGGATGTAGACGAGCATCAGCCCGCCAAGGGCCAGGCCCGCCACGCAGAAGCCCATCACGGCTCCGCCTCGGAAGGCGATCGGGAGTGCCTTTCCGGGACCGTCCTTCGCCGCATGGGTGGTCCGGGCATTGGCCATCGTGGCCACGGTCATGCCCGCATAGCCGGCGCCCGCCGACAGCACCGCACCGGTCACGTACGTGATGGCTGCGGCAGGCACGATCAGGACGCCGATCAGGGCCGCCATGATCGCCACGAAGCCCGAGACCCAGATGTACTCCTGCTTCAGGAAGGCGCGGGCACCCTTCTGGATCTCGGTCATCAGGTGGACCATCCGGTCGTTGCCCGGATCGGCTGCCTTGACGTCTGTGTAGAAGTACCCGGCGAGCAGGAGGCCGAGAAGGGCCGAAGCTCCTGCCAGGTAGGGGATCAACTCCACGAAAATGTCTCCTCGATGGTCGGAATTGGGTCGCGCCTTGCCACCCAGCGGATGTGGGAGGAAGTAGGCCACCCGGCGCCTCGGGATTTCCACCCCGGCCGGGACCGGGAGGACGCTAGTGAGCCTGCACACCAGGTTCAAACATGGCGCGGGAATCGGGTGCCCGAGGTGACAAGCGTCTCAGATGCTGGAACTGGTCCTCCGGAAGGGGCAGCATCTGGGTATGGAACCGGAGGTCGTGCGAACTGAGATGCTCCAGCGACGCATGGCGCAGTCGCCCGAGGCGGTTCGACGGGCCTCCGAGGTCGTCGTCCGGCGCCTGCTCGCCCTCCCGGAACTGGCCGGCCGACTCCGGATCGGGGCATACCTCGGCGTCCGTGGAGAGGTGGACCCGTCTGCGCTGTGCCACGTGGATCGACTCGAGGTCGCCCTACCCGCCACCACGGTCGGCGAACCCCTCCGCTTCGTCGTTCCCTCCGGTCCCCTGGAGGAGGGCCCGTACGGGATCCTCCAGCCGGGGGAGGGGACCGAGGTCGTTCCGTTGGACCTCGATGTCGTCGTACTCCCCGCTGTGGCCGTCGACCGGAGCGGCCACCGAGTTGGCCACGGGGCCGGCTTCTACGACCGGACCTTCGCCGACCGCCGGGACCGCACTCCACCACCCGTGCTGATCGGCGTCTGCCACTCCTTCCAGGTGGTCGAGAACCTCGACGCCGGGCCGTGGGACGTCCCCCTCGACCTGGTCGTGACCGACGCCGGGATCATCCGCCGGGGGATGGCCCATTTGCGGGCCCGGATGGGCGAGGATTAGTCGGTGCGCATCATCGTGGTGGGCGCCGGCGAAGTCGGCACCTACGTGGCCGACCGCCTCAGCCGCCAGAGGCATGACGTCGCCCTGATCGAGGTCGATGCCGCCCGCTGTCGGGCCGTGGGCCTCAAGCTCGACGTCCAGATCCTCGAGGGCAGTGGCACCGATCCCGAAATGCTCAAGGTGGCCGGAATCGACGATGCCGACCTGCTCGTCGCCGCGACGAAGAGCGACGAAGTCAACCTGGTGTCCGCCCTGCTGGCCCGGTTGGCCGGGGTCGACAAGACGATCGTCCGCATCGAGTCGCGCCGCCTCCGGTCACCGGCGATCGACGCCCTCTTCAAGGGCGCCGAGGACCACATGGTCATCGATCCCGACCGCGAGGTCGCTGAAGAGGTACTCCGCCTCATGGAGTACCCGGGAGCCGTCGACCTGACCCAGATGGCGGACGGCGAGGTCATCGTGCTCGGGGCCCGACTCCCTGCCCATGCCTCCCTCGTCGGGGCCTCCCTCCATGCGTTGGGTCGCGAACTCGAACCCGAC
Organism: Acidimicrobiales bacterium; assembly: GCA_029577135.1. GTDB lineage: Bacteria > Actinomycetota > Acidimicrobiia > Acidimicrobiales > MedAcidi-G1 > S20-B6. Next base: position 3,911 of record JARQPW010000035.1, on the reverse strand, counting down.
TGGGACTTCATCGTGGCGAGCATCACCCGCACCGACGAGGACACCGACGAGGAGGAGACCATCATCCCCCGTGAGGATGTGATCCTGAGGGCTGGTGACCTGCTGCGGGTCGTGTGCAAGCGACGGGCCCTGCGCGACGTCACGAACCGTCTCGGCCTCGCCCGCGACATGCCCACCCGGGCGCTCCTCCTCGGCGGTGGCCGCACCTCCGAACTCCTGGCCGAGTCCCTCATCGCCCGTGGCCTCGACATCGGCGTGATCGAACGGCGACCTGAGCGGGCCGGCGAGTTGAGTGCCCGCTTCGGCCAGGCCATCGTCTACCAGGGCGACATCACCGACGCCGACCTCCTGGAACAGGCCGACGTCTCCCGCCAGGACGTGGTCATCGCCCTCACCGGCGAGGACCACGCCAACGTCCTGGCCTGTCTCTACGCCAAGTCGGCCGGCGCCACCCGGGCCAGGCGACGCGGCACCGACAACGGGGGCCCGGAGACCATCGCGGTGATCCACCGTCTCGAACTCCTCGACCTGATCGAGGCCCACCAGGTGGGTGCCGCCGTCAGCCCCCGGACGGCCTCGGCCAACAGCGTGCTCCGGTTCATCCACGGCGGCGGCGAGACGATCGCTGCCGTGGCCACGTTCCTCCACGGCGATGTCGAGGTCCTCGAGTTCGCCGTATCGGACGACAGCGTCTGCAATGGAGCGATTCTCGCCGACCTCGATGTTCCGAAGGGTGCGCTCGTAGGGGCCATCGTCCGGGATGGCAAGCCGCAGATCGCACGGGGGCGCAGCACCCTGCGGGGCCGGGACCACGTCATCGTGATCGCCCGACCGGACTCCGTGGACCGCGTCACCGCCCTCTTCGGGTGACAGGGCAGCGCCGGAAGCGCCGCCCCGCCATGCGCACCCTGCTCCGTCGCCCCCGCAGTGTGGACTGGGGGTCGCTCTCCTCGGCAGTCGCCACCGGGGTGGCGGTCGGCGGGTTCACCGCCTCGACCCTCGGCGTCACCTCCGGCCTGCTCGACCTCACGGGCGTAGGGGACGACGCCCGGGCCCTGTTGGTCGGCGGTGTGACGGCCGGCCTCGCCTCGGCATGGCTGTTCTCACGGGTGCGACGACCCCGGCGACACGGGACGGCCGACATCCTCACCGGGATCACGGTCGCCTTCCTGGGCATGGTGCTGGTCGGCACGCTCCTCTACCTCGTGACCGGCACCTTCTCCCATCCGGGCGACGCACTGTTCGAATCTGCGGCCGGGTTCAGCACGACGGCACTGACCACACTCGACGCCGACACACTGGGTCGGGGAATCCTGTTCTTCCGTGCCGGCAGCCAGTGGGTCGGTGGCCTGACCGCCCTGCTCCTCGGCGTGGCGATCCTGCCCGCACTGAGCGCCGACCGGGAACTCGCCGATCGGCGACGAGGGGTCGGACATCGACCCCTCGCCCCGTCGGGTGGCAGGGCCGCCCGCAACGTGCTGCAGCTCTATTCCGGCTTCACGCTGCTTCTCGTCGGCGGGTACCTCGCTGCCGGCGCCGACTGTGTCGGCTCCGTGGTCCTCGCTGTGTCGACCGCCTCGACGGGTGGCTTCGTGGGTCCCGGCCAGCCGTTCGCCGACCCGTCCGTCCAGTGGGTTGCCATTCTCGGCATGTTCGTCGCCGGTGCCAGCCTGGTCATCCTCTGGCGGATCGTGACCCGTCAGTGGCACGGAATCCGGCGATCTGCGGAGTTCAGCGCCTATCTCCTCCTGCTGCTCGGAGGCACCCTCCTGCTGGGTTGGTGGTCGGAGGCCGGCAGCCTGGCCGAATGGCGCGAGACGCTCTTCACGCTGCTCTCCTCGGCCACCACGACCGGGTTCCCCATGGAACCTGTGGGTGCGTGGGCGGCGGCGGCACCCGTGTTGTTGTTGTTGTTGGCATCCATCGGACCCATGACCGGTTCTGCCGGTGGAGGATTCCAGGTCTTCCGGATGCTTGGCCTCGTCAAGTTGGCTCGCCGTGAACTCATGCGCCAACTCCACCCGAACCTGGCTGCCCGCATCCGAATAGGCGGCCTGGTCCTGAGCGAGGCCAGCGTCGGCCGGATCGTGCTCCAGCAGTTCCTGTTCGTGGCCGTGGTCGTCGGATCGAGCGCCGCCGTGGCGATCCTGGGACTCGACGTGGCGTCGGCGCTCGCCGCAGGGGTCCACGCCACGGCGACCGCCGGCCCGATCCGGACCATGGAAGGGGCGATCCTCGACCCGGCGGCCTGGTCCAGGCCGGTCCGCCTGGCGCTGATACCGGCCATGCTCATCGGCCGACTTGCGTTGTATCCCGCCCTCGTGGCGCTCGGGACGGCGGCGACCGGGGTCCGGGATCGGCTGCGCCTCAGGCGCCGATGGGTCTCGCTGATGGCGGAGCACAGCCGATGAAGGCGAAGGAGCGCCTGTGGAGGTCAACGACCGCACATGTCGGAGGCAACGCGCTCCTGTTCGTGGCGGCAGCAATGCTCCTCGCTGCGGCCATTGAACTGGTCGACGGCGACGAGGCTCCGGCAATGTTTATGGCGGCAGCGATCACCGTGGCGCTCGGAGCCGCCATGCGGTACTCCACACAGGCCGGAATCCCGGACCGGTCCACGGTATTCACTGCCGTCGGGACGACATGGGTACTGGTCTCCGTCGTCGGAGCCTTGCCCTACCTCCTGGCGGGAACCTTCGTCCGGGAGGGGGCCGACACTCTGGCCGTCATCACCGACGCGCTCTTCGAGTCGGTCTCCGGCTTCACCGCCTCAGGTTCGACGGTCTTCGGTGCCCACAATCCGATCGAATCTCAGGGATCCGGAATCATGATGTATCGACAACTCACGCAATGGCTGGGCGGCATGGGCATCGTGGTGTTGGTCGTGGCCGTCCTACCGTCCCTACGCGCCAGTGGCCTGGGCCTCATCGACGCCGAAGCGCCGGGTGAGGGAGCCGACCGACTGGCACCGAAGGTCGTCGACACGGCCCGTCAGTTCTGGAGCGTCTACGGGATCCTCACCATCGTCGCAGCTGCCACCCTCCTCGGCGCCGGAATGGACCCCTTCGACGCAATCGCCCATGCACTGACTTCCATCTCGACGGGCGGCTTCTCTACACACAGCCAGTCGATCGGCTATTTCGACAGCCTCGCCGTGGAACTGGTCATCATGGCCATAGTGGTCATCGGGGCCGCCAGCTTCACACTCCACCACCGCTCCTACCGATCCCGCCGCTTCGAACACCTCGGAGATCCCGAGTTCCGGTGGTACCTCGGCCTTCTCTCGGGTTGGACGGTGGCGGTGGCGGCACTGTTGGCGTTCGATGGAATGGGCTGGCTCCGGGCACTGCGCATGTCCGCCTTCAATGTGGTGACGCTCGGGACCAGTGGCGGCTTCGGCAACGCCACGGAGGCCGGCTCTGGCGGCGACTTCGCAGCGTGGGCGGCGGGACCCCAGGTATTGCTTCTGTTACTCCTGGTCGTGGGCGGGTGTACGGGATCGACCGCCGGTGGCATCAAGGTGACCCGACTGCGCATCGGCGCTGCACACGCCTACCGGGCACTGCGGGCGATGCGCAGGCCCCGGGCTGTACTCCACGTCCGCTATGGAAAGGGGGTCGTCCCCGAGCCCCTGGTTGAACTCGTCGCCGGATTCATGGTCGTCTTCGGGATGTTCGCTGTACTCGGCACGCTCCTCGTTGCGGCCCTCGGTACCGACCTGGTCACGGCCTTCACAGGCGTCATCGCTGCACTGGGCAACATGGGACCGGCATTCGGCGAGGCAGGACCTACTGCATCGTTCGTGGACGGCTACAGCACGCCGGCCCGTCTGGTCCTGGCGGTGCTGATGCTCGTGGGCCGGCTGGAGATCTTCCCGATGGTCCTGATGCTCGTCGTGCCGTACCGCAGCA
>JARQPW010000034.1 GCA_029577135.1 Acidimicrobiales bacterium | reverse complement strand
CACGCCCTGGGCGCCATGACGGGCGGCCAGGCCATCCAGTACGTCAAGGCCGGGCTTCCCGCCCTGTACCTGTCGGGCTGGCAGGTCGCCGCAGACGCCAACTCGGCGGGACACGTGTATCCCGACCAGAGCCTCTATCCGGTCAACTCGGTGCCGGCGCTCGTCGAGCGACTCAACAACGCCCTGCGGCGCGCCGACCAGATCGAGTGGCACGAGAACGACGGCGAGGTACTCCGGGACTGGCTGGTCCCGATCATCGCCGACGGCGAGGCCGGCTTCGGAGGCGCCCTCAACGTGTACGAGCTCATGAAGCGCATGCTGCGTGCCGGCGCCGCCGGCGTGCACTTCGAGGACCAGTTGGCCTCGGAGAAGAAGTGCGGCCACATGGGCGGCAAGGTGCTGATCCCCACTCAGCAGCACATCCGGACCCTCATCGCCGCCCGCCTGGCAGCCGACGTGATCGGCGTCCCGGCGCTCGTCGTCGCCCGCACCGACGCCCTCAGCGCCACGCTCATCACGAGCGACGTCGACGAGCGCGACTGGCAGTTCATCAGCGGCGAGCGCACCACCGAGGGCTTCTACCACACCGAGCCCGGCCTCCCAGCGCCCATCGCCCGCGGCCTGGCGTACGCCCCGTACTGCGACCTGATCTGGTGCGAGACCGGCACCCCCGACCTCGAAGAGGCGCAGGCCTTCGCCGATGCAATCCACGAGCAGTTCCCCGGCAAGATTCTGGCCTACAACTGTTCGCCGTCGTTCAACTGGAGGGCGGCCCTCGACGACGCCACCATCGCCACGTTCCAAAAGGAGCTGGGCGCCATGGGCTACAAGTTCCAGTTCATCACGCTGGCCGGCTGGCACGCCCTCAACGCCTCGGCTTTCGACCTGGCCCGCGGCTACACCGAGAACGACATGACGGCGTACGTCGAGCTCCAGCAGCGTGAGTTCGGCATGGAGGACGACGGCTACACGGCCACCCGCCACCAGCGGGAGGTCGGCGCCGGCTACTTCGACCTGGTCGCCACGACCATCTCGGGCGGAGCCGCCTCGACGCTGGCCCTTGACGGCTCCACCGAGGAGGAGCAGTTCTGAGGCACGGGGCTCTCCACCCTGCCTGAACCGACGACGGCCCCCGGTGCTTCGGCATCGGGGGCCGTGTCGTGTCCGGGATCACCCGGCGAGGGTCCGCCCTGCGCCTACCGTCGTGCCGTGCGACGACGACTCCGACTCCCTGCGGCAGTGGCGCTCGTGCTCGCCGGCCTCGTCTCGGCCACAGCAGCCGATGACGGATCCACCGCAACAGGCGTCGTCGTCCACAATGGAGCGGTCTTCACGGTCCTCGAGGAGCGCAGCGACGGTTGGGTGGTGGCCACTCCCTGTCGCACCGAGATCTTCCTCGACGAGGGTGTCCGCTTCTACACCGCCGATGTGGTCCTCGATCCGGGACACGGCGGTCCGGAGACGGGGTCCGTGGGGGCGAACGGCCTCGTCGAACGCGACGTCAACCTCTGGGTGGCCCTCCTCACCAGGGCGGAGCTCGAGGCACTCGGCTACTCGGTCGTGCTGACCCGGGAGGTCGACCTCCACATGGGCATCGTGCAGCGGGCCAACGTCGCCAACGCCCTCTCCCCTTCCGGTTTCGTGTCGATCCACCACAACGGCGGTGCTGTCCGACACTCCCACGAACCCGGCACCGAGACGTTCCACCAGTACGGGGACGACGAGTCCAGGCGGTTGGCCGGCCTGCTCTTCGAGGAGGTCCAGGCCGCCCTCGCCACCTGGGACGTGCGCTGGGTGGACACGGTGCACAAGGGCACGTCGGCACGGATCCGCTCCGACAACACCGACGTCTACGGCGTGCTCCGACTCACGCCCGACCTCCCGTCGGCGATCGTCGAGGCCGCCTACCTCTCGAACGCCCCCGAGGCCGAACTCCTGGCCGATCCCGAGGTCCTGATCGCCGAGGCGGCTGCGATCGCCAGGGCCGTCGACCGGTTCCTCACGAGCGGCGATCCCGGGTCGGGCTTCAAGCGGGCCTTCGTCGACGCGGCGACGACCGGCACGGGCACCGGCTGGAACTGCGACGACAGCGGCTACGGGCATTCTGTGTCGGTCGCCTCGGGCTACACCGAACAGGAGTACGCCGACCTGGTCGCCATGGCGGCCCGGGTGGGCCGGTCTCCCGAGTCGTTGCAGCGCTTCGGCGTCTACGCCCTCGACTTCTTCCACGCACTCGGAGGCCGGGTGTCCCTCGATCCGTTTCCCCCCGAGGTGATCCCGGTGGTCAGCGGCAGTTCGGTTCCCGTCGACGTGACGTTGCCCTGGACGCCCGCCGACCAGGTCCTCCTGACACGCGTGGCGGACGCCTACGGTCTCTCCCCGGCCGAGGCGCAGAAGGTGGGCGCCGTCCTGATGGTGTTCCTCATCGGGATCAGCGGCTGAGGGCGCAGCACCCCCACCGCCTATTCCGTCCGCCAGTCCCGCCGTCGTTCGGACTTGCGGGCCGCCCGCTGCTTCTTGGCGGCCAGGCGCCGCTCGACGGCTCGTCTTCCCGGTCGGGTCGGCCTCCGTTGGCGTTGCTCCACCCGTGCCTCCTGGAGGCGCTGTTCCAGTTTCCCGAGGGCCAGTTCGCGGTTCCGGTCCTGGGAGCGGGTGCGGTCGACCACGACCCGGATCGTCGTGCCCAGGCGTCCGACGAGGACCTTCCGCACCTCGTCGTCGATGCCGCGGACGGCCGTGAGGTCGATCTCTGCCTCGACCCGGGTGTGGGCCCGGTTGGCGTGCTGGCCCCCGGGGCCGCCCGAGGGCCCGAACCGCCAGGAGACCTCGCTGGCCGGGATGCGGCACCCCGGCCCCCCGGAGAGGACCCTGTCGTCGAAGCCGACCATGCCACGAGGGTAGGTGTGGGCGGTTGCGCCGATGGGTGACCCGGGCCCCGGTTGGCCCGGACCGCCCGAGGCTGGTGGACTCCCGGGATGCCGGAAGAGGTGTCGGGAGACGACAGGAGCACGCGACGCGGCCTGCGCGTCATCGTCATCGGGGCCGGCATGGCCGGGATCCTGTCGGTGATCCGCCTGCGGGAGATCGGCCTGCCGGATGTCACCGTCTACGAGAAGGCGGACCGCCTGGGCGGCACCTGGCGGGAGAACCGGTACCCGGGGGTCGCCTGCGACGTGCCCTCGCACCTCTACTCGTACACGTTCGCACCCAACCCCGAGTGGACGCACCGCTTCTCCCCCGGCCCGGAGATCCAGGAGTACCTCCAGGCGGTCGCCACCGAACACGACGTCGAGCGGGATGTTCGCTATGGCGAGGAGGTCTCGGAGTTGCGGTGGGACGGCGGGCGTTGGCAACTGCGCACCGCCTCGGGCCTCACCGACGAGGCCGACGTGGTGATCGCCGCCACGGGCGTGCTCCACCATCCGAACTACCCGGACATCGACGGCCTCGACGACTTCGCCGGGGTCACGATGCACACCGCCCGCTGGGACGAGGGCCTGGCGCTCGCCGGCCGGCGGGTCGGCATCATCGGCACCGGGTCGTCGGCCATCCAGACCGTGCCCACCATCGTCGGCGACGTGGCCCACCTCTGCCTGTTCCAGCGGACCGCCCAGTGGGTGATGCCCGCCGACAATCCTGCCTACACCGACGAGGAGAAGGCAGCCTTTCGGAAGGACCCGGGCCTGCTCCACGACCTGCACGAGGAGATCTCCGAGCTGTTCTCGAACGGGTTCTCGAACGCCGTGGTCGACGCCGACTCCGAGGGCATGCGGCTCATCGAGGCGGCCTGCCTCGCCAACCTCGAGGACAGCGTCGTCGATCCGGAGCTCCGGGAGGGGCTCCGACCCGACTACCGGGCCGGCTGCAAGCGCCTCGTGGTCTCGCCGACCTTCTACGAGGGCATCCAACATCCGAACGCCGAACTGGTCACCGAGGACATCGAGCGGATCGAGCCGGACGGCGTGCGCACCGCCGACGGCCGCCTCCACGAACTCGACGTGCTGGTGCTCGCCACGGGATTCCGGGTGGACCGCTTCCTGCGCCCCATCGAGGTGGTCGGCGTCGACGGGATGACGCTCGACGAGGCCTGGGCGCAACGGCCGAGCGCCTACCTGTCGATCTCGACGCCCGGCTTCCCGAACCTGTTCATGCTCAACGGCCCGAACGGACCCGTCGGGAACTTCTCGCTCATCGAGGTGGCCGAGGTGCAGTTCGACTACATCGCCCAACTGCTCGACCTGCTGCGCGATGGACGGACCGGGTCGCTCTGCGTGACGGGTGCCGCCAGCGAGGCGTTCGAGGAGGAGCGCACGATCCAGGCGGGCAACACGGTCTGGGCGACCGGCTGCAACAGCTGGTACCTCGACGACCGGGGCGTGCCGATGGCGTGGCCCTGGAACTTCCAGGAGTACCGAAACCGCCTGGCCCGGCCCGACCTGGCGCACTACAACCTGTACCAACTGGCCTGAGGCGGAACGCCCGGGGCGGGCTCAGTGCACGGGGCAGGCGACGCTCCGGTCGAGCACCCGGGTGATGCGGCCCATGCCGAGCCAGCCGCCGATGCAGAACGTGAGGTCCCGGACGAGTCCCTCGTCGAAGTGCTCGGCGAGGCGCTCGAAGAAGGCGTCGTCACAGGCGGCAACGTCGCCCTCGAAGCGCTCGGCGAACTCGATGGCGATCCGCTCGGCGTTCGAGTAACCGGACCACGTCGCCCATTCGGCCACGTGTGCGTAGTCCTCCTCGTCGAGTTTGGGCTCCGCTCCCGGCGGATTCCTCCAGCCCAGTCAGAGGCCGCAGCCGTTGAGTTGGGCGATGCGCATTCGGGCCAGTTCCCGGATCCGGAACGGCACCTCGCTCTGCGTGTTGATCGAGAGACCGAATGTGCTCCCGGCGGCGACAACGTCCCTCGTGCCCATGCCGCGACCCTACTTGCCGGCGACCCGCCGGTCTGCGGCCGCACGGCGCCCGTGGAACGACTGGTGCCCTCGGCAGGATTCGAACCTGCGACCGACACCAGGGCACGAACCGCCGCCGAGAAGGTCGGTGCGCTCCTCTGGGGCTAGTCAGTCCCGACCACGAACATCACAGGAGGATGACCTCGGCACTGTTGTCCGGTTCGTGGGACACGATGGCGCTCCTGTGGGAGGCTTGGGGAATGGACGAAGAGATGGTCGAACGGGTCAGGGCTGGTGTGGGCGGATCGTTCAAGTTCTACGACGTCACCTACTCCGTGAAGAGTTGCGACGCTCAGGACTGCAAGAGATTCAGCGAGCACTTCGCATGGCACGCCACGGAGCCGCGAGCACCACGGGCGAACAAGGCGAAGCACGCCGAGAAGGTTGAGGGACATCTCGACCAAGCCAGATTCTGGGAGACCGCTGCCGCCATGTTGAAGGAGGCGAAGGTCGAGACGCTCGGGGAACTCCTAGAGGACGAGGAGTTGCGCCTCGACGGGGGCGTCTTCTTCACGCCACGCCACTGAGCGGTGGTAGGCGATGATCGCCGCCGAGAAGGTCGGCGCGCTCCTCTGGGGCCAGTCGGTTTTGGAGACGTTTTGGACGATTCTTGGACAACGGGCGCTCCTCCAGCCGGCCGGAAGGTCGCGAAACCCTAGGGATTACTGGTGCCCCCGGCAGGATTCGAACCTGCGACCGGCGGAATAGAAGTCCGCTGCTCTGATCCGGGCTGAGCTACGGGGGCCGTTGCCCCGGCGAGGCTACCGGAGGGCTTGGAGGCCCATCGTGACAAGGATCAGAGCCAGGTCAGGCAGATCAGGGCGGGCCCTTCACCCTCCGTCCCTGTTGTCCAAGGACACAAATCAGCAGACTCGAACCTCATGCACTCCCCGGGATGATCCCCCAGCGGATTCGCGCCCAGTAGCGCTCGTGGAAGAAATAGAGCACCAACTTCGTGATGACCTCGAACCCACCGATCGAGATCGCGGTCGCCAGATTGCCGGTGAAGATGAACCCGAGCACCATGGTGTCCGCACTCGCCAGCACCCTCCACGTCGCCGTCTTGGTGGCCGAGCGCTTCCGACCGTCCCGGTGGTGGTCTTCCTCGTCCAGGGTGCGGTCCCAGTGCAACCGCGACCAGAGCCGCTCATGCAGGTAGTAGAGCGTCATCTTGGTCGCCACCTCGGTCAAGGCGATGAAGGCGGCGGTCTTCGCCCTGTCGGCGGCGCCCAACGCCTCCAGGCCGAAGAGCGGACCAAGAAGGCTCAGGACCACAAAGGACAGGAGCAGCGTGTCGAGCGTCCCCACCACCCGCCAGGAGATCGCCTTGGCAATCGAGCGCGCCGGGCGAATCTCGGGCGGATTCGGGGGATCCAGGCGCGCATCCTCAGGACCGAAGATCGGCCGTTCGGCCTGCTCTCTCATGACCACCTCCGTGACGGGAACAATCTGTGCACCACCGCTGGCACTGAACATAGTTCGACTCCCGAGGTCGTCACGCTCGCGTCCACGTACCACTCACACCGAAGGGGGTTGGGCCCGATTGGCTCACTTGAGCGCCAGCAAAACGTGGTGCAGCCCGCGGTCAATGGAGGCAGCGTTCGGGACCGGCGGGATTGGATCCATCCGCTGCCCTGATCCGGGCTGGGCGACCGGGACCTTGCTCTGGCGAGGCTACCCATGGCCTCTCAGACGACCGGGGAGCAGGCCTGAGACATCGGCGCCGCTGAAGGTCGCCGAGGGACCACCACCCAGGGCAAGGTCGGCGAGGAGGCGGCCGGCGCCCACCGAGGTCTGGATCCCGCAACCGCCCTGGCCGACACACCAGACGAAGCCGGGTCGGTCTGGGTCGGGGCCGATCACGAGCGAACGGTCGGGTACGAAGGTCCGCAGGCCCGCCCACGACGAGTTCACCGACCGGATGGCGAGGGTCGTGGCCGCGTTGATGCGCTCGATGGCGAGCGCCACGTCGACCTCCTCGGGCCTGGCGTCGCACGGATCCGAGGGGGTCTCGTCCCCGAGCGAGCAGAGCATCTGCGAGCCGTCGTCCTTGACGTACCAGCGGTGTTCGATGTCGGCGGTGAAGGCCCAGGCGCTGGTGTCGCCGTCGGGACCGTTCACCATGAAGGCGGTGCGACGGCACGGTTGAAGGCCGATCGGCTCGACGCCGGCCGAGGCGGCGACCATGTCGCCCCAGGCCCCTGCGGCGTTCACGACCACGTCTGCGCCCATCTCGCCGTCGGTGGTGTCGAGGCGCCACCCGTCGCCGTCGGGGCGTGCGGCGTCGACCCTGGTGGAGGTGGCGATGCGCCCTCCGCCGCGGCGCAGACCCCGCACGTACGCCTGGTGGAGCGCGCCGACATCGACGTCGGCGCAGTCCGGTTCGAGGGCCGCCCGGTGCACCCGCTCCAGCCGCAGCGGTGGGAAGTGCGCCTGTGCCTCGTCGGGCGAGAGCTCGACGGACGGCGTGGGGAGTTCCCGGCCCTCGGTCAGCAGGTCGTCGACCAGCGCCGACTGGTCCTCGGTCGCCACATGCATCACCTGTCGGTGAGTCAGCAGCGGGGCGTCAACGAGGCCCTCGGGCGGGTCGTGCAGGAAGGCGATGCTGGCCTTCGTCAGGATGCGGTTGGGCGGGGTGCTCAGGTTCTCGACGAGGATTGCCGCCGAGCGGCCGGTGGTGTGGTGGGCCAGGACCGGCTCGGCCTCGAGCAGCAGCACGTCGGCGTCCGGGTACGCCTCGACCAGGTGGTACGCCGCGCTCGCCCCGGCGATGCCGCCGCCCACCACCGCGATGCGCACGTTTCCCACGGCGGCATGTTCACACGTGCCGGGCGCCTCACGAAACCCGTGCGCCGTCCGCTCTGCCCCCCGTATCATGTCGCCCACTTGGTGGCCGTAGCTCAGCCCGGTTAGAGCACCTGGTTGTGGTCCAGGAAGTCGGGGGTTCAAATCCCCTCGGTCACCCCAGTCGGCCGATTCGCCGGTCGCCCCTCGTCGGGCGCCGGTAGGATCGGCCGCCGTTGGCGCCTCTAGCTCAATTTGGCAGAGCATCGGACTCTTAATCCGCAGGTTCTGGGTTCGAGTCCCAGGGGGCGCACCACCAAAACCCGAAAATCGCCCCCCAGTCCGCAGAGCTGAGGTCATCAATAGCAAACGGACGGCCCGGCACCGCTCGATATGGGCGCTCAGTGCCAGCCTGATTGGGTCGCCAATCGGGCCATAGGCCACACTCGTTCTCGGATCGAAAGGCCCGGATCGAGAGGAAGCAGATGTCCGAGACGCGTGTTGCATGGGCCGGCTTGATCGAGGTGCTGGCCGAGGCCGGTGAGCGGTTCGCCGGTGAGGAGTGGATGGTGGTCGACGACCGCGACGTCGCCGAGGCACACCGCACAATCGCCCACATTCTCCAGTCGGGGCTGGTGAGCCACGCCGAGTTCGATCCGGAACGTCCAGTGTGGCGTCGTATCGTGACGCCGACCCGCAAGTTCAGCGGTGACAATGCCGACGCCATCTACTTTGAGGCCCCCATCCGGGGCGACCGCACCTACCGGATCACTGGCAACCTGGCCCAAGCGGTGTACACGGCGTTCACCGTGGAGGCCGGAGCGAACAACGGCTCCTACCCGAACCGCACCGACGGGACACTCAACGACACGCAGTTCGACGTTGCCGCCGACGGCTCCTATGAGATCATCCTCGGAGGTAAGCCCCGGGACCGGAACTGGTTGAAACTGTCGGCCGATGCCGGCCGCCTCACCAGCCGCCACTACTTCGAGTGGGAGTCCTCGGCCGCTGCCGCCGATGTCCATGTACCGCTGACCATCTCGAACCTCGACCCACCTGATGGCCCGCCGCCGCCGTGGGACGACGACCTGGTGGCTGCTGCCATCGGGCGGGTCACCACCCATGTACGAAGCAAGACCATCGACGGTCTGCGCCCGGCCGATCACGCTGCGCGGCCCGACTGGGTGGGCCGAATCCCCAATGTATTCCCGGTGCCCCAGCAACCGGGTGATTTCGCCCTGGCGGCTGCCGATGCTCACTATTCGCTGGGTCGGTGGCTGCTTGGGCCGGATGAGGCACTGGTCATCACCGGCCGGTGGCCCGAGTGCCGTTTCGCGAGCGTTTGCGCCTGGAACCGGTTCCAACAGACCCTTGACTACCTGAATCGGCCGGTCAGTCGGAACAGAGCCACCACGACCCTTGAAGCCGACGGCTCCTTCCGCATGGTCGTGGCCCACGCCGACCCCGGCGTCCCCAACTGGATCGACACCGAGGGTCGAGCTTCTGGCACTCTGTTCTTCCGCTTCTTCCTAGCAGAGGGTGACGTGGAGCCCCTGAGCGCCAAGGTGGTTCCATTCGATAGCAGGCCTATTGCAAACGGCCTCTCCTCCTAGGGGGTGTACCAGCAAAACCGGAATGAATAGTCAACCTCCGGTAGTGAAAGGCTTCCCCCTGAGTCTCTGGACCTTCTTTCGCTCGCCCTCGCTGAGCCAGAGCCAGAAGCGCTTGGCGTAACCGGCCGGCTTCTTGTCCGCGGCTGCTTCCTCATTCGACGAATCCTCACTGTCAGACATAGTCAACTTCCTCGTCTAGGCGTTCTTGCGATTTTTTTGGTCGGGGACACCCCTTCACTACCATCTGGGGCACCCGGAGCGATGAGCCACTAGGTCCGTTCCGGTTTTGGTAGCGCCTTCTAGGGGCGCACCCGTAAAACCGGAATGAACGGTCCGGGTTTAGTGCTGCTCTCTAGGGGGCGAACCAGTCGAGTAGAACGCAGTTATCTCCCTCGATGAATGCTTCCAAGTTCAGGTTGATCTTCACTCGTCCGATGTCGAACACGAACGCCTCACCGTCCAACCACTGGACGTACGCCACGTAGTCGTAGACGGTGTCGCCGTAGAGGTCGCGCATCGGTGCAACCAGCCACTCCTCGTAATCTTCATAAACAAACTCAGGCGGGTGGTAGTAGCGGTTGGCAACCATCACACCATCGACCACCCACCACGCCTCGGCCACACCGACTGAGGCACAGTCGAACCCGATCTCGAGGAGGTGTCCCTCCACGGTGGCCCGGCGCACGTAGTCGAAGTCTTGGAAACAGTCCGGGACGACTTCCCGGGAGTTGCCCTCGGTGCACACCGGTTCGCGGAGGTCGGCGTTGTCCCACATGATGTCCGAGATCGGGATCCCGTCGTCCGTGAAGTCCTCCCAGATGGGCCCTTCGTACGGTTCACATGACACGCCGTCGGTGCGATCCTCGACCCACCAACCACCATCGAACAGGTAGTCCGCGCCGTCGCCATCTTCTGCTCCCACCACCCGGTGGAAGCTCTGGGCACCCTCCGTAAAGCGGAGGCCAGCCGTCTCCGGATCAACGCGGTCCCCGTCCAACCGGTATTCGACCTCCAAGCCGTCAGCCCCGCAGATAACAACTGTCTCCACCAGGTGGCCGTTTACCTCCTGGGAATAGGTCCCAGGTGGTGTAAAGGCGATCGAGGTGGGCGGCGCCGCCGTGCTCGTCGATGCCATCGTGCTCGTCGGTGCCACCGTGGTCGTCGTGGTGGATGCCTGAGTCGTCGTCGTGGATGCCTGAGTCGTCGTCGTGGATGCCTGAGTCGTCGTCGTGGATGCCTGAGTCGTCGTCGTGGATGCCTGAGTCGTCGTCGTGGATGCCTGAGTCGTCGTGGTGAGAACCGTGTTCTTCACCAGAGAGGACATGGCCGGCTCGCTGACCTCATCCGAGCCATCCCCGCATCCCGCAGCAACCAGGACACCGACGACCAGCAGACCCGTCAGTCGCCTCCAGGTCCACGTCCGACATTCCCGACGATTCACGCCCATACTTCTACTTCATCGCAAGAATCCATTTCAGTTCAGGTCAGTCCAGGTAGAAGTCCGCACCGAAATTCGACCCATCGACTACCACCTGGGGTACCCGGAGCGACGAGCCACCAGGTCCGGTTGGGTTGATGGGCGAGTCCCAGGGGCGCACCAGTTCAGAGGGGGTTCTGGAGGTCCATCGGTGGACGGCCGACCCATCGACGAGGCTTACCCGGCCGACCTCGGTCGACCAGGGATGGACGACCGTCCAGACACTGGCGACGACGGTAGGCGGGCGCGTTGCCTGCGAATCAGGTACGGAAGAACGAACCCATGAGAAGATCACGGTCGATGGGACGGACATCGCTAGTGCCGCTGGTTGACCTCGCCGGAGCTTTCGATCCCGGCCCAGACCGCGAAGAGGTAGTAGATGCGGTCCGTCAAGCTTGCCAAGACATCGGGTTTCTAGTGGTTACCGGCCACGGTGTGTCCGACGAGGCCATCAGTGGGATAGAGGCCGTTTCACGTGAGTTCTTCTCACTTCCTCATGAGGAGAAAATGCGCTGTGTGGGAGGCCCCGGAGTCTTTCGGGGGTTCACGCCAGCCGAGACAACCGCGCTGGCCTTGTCACGTGACGCCGTGACTCCACCGGACCTGTGCGAGGCATTCTCGATCAATCGCTTCGACGACCCCGAAGTCGCCCTGCAATCTGGTCTGCGAGAAGGGCGTGAGGCTTTCTTCGCTCCGAACATCTGGCCGCAACGCCCTGAAGGATTCAAACACGCTTTTGAAATCTATTACTCGGTCATGGAAGATCTAGCGAATCGCCTCATGAGACTGATGGCACTGGCTCTCGGGCTCGACGAGCACTGGTTCGACGACAAGATCCGTGACCACATCACCAATCTGACCGTCAACTACTACTCCGAACTCGAGCAGCCAGCGGCCCGGAGTCAGTTACGACGAGGTGAACACACTGACTGGGGCAGCCTCTCCATCCTCTATCACGACGGCGAACCTGGATTGCAGATCAAGTCACCCGATGGCGGATGGGAAGACGTCCCGATCGTCGCAGACGCGTTCGTCATCAACCTGGGCGACCTCATGGCCTTCTGGACAAACGACCGATGGAAGTCCACCTACCACCGCGTGGTCGTGCCCGAAGACCACTCCGCCAACCGCCTCTCAATCGTTTTCTTTCACCAACCCGCCTACGACACCCTCATCGAATGTATTCCCACCTGCACATCGCCAGACGACCCACCGCGCTATGCACCAACGACTTCCGGGGAATGGATCCTGTCAATGCTGGAGAAGACCACCTACTGAACCGACTTGTTGGCGATCTGTGGACTCAACCTGACTGCTGGACGGCGTTGACGAAGTTGTCGTAGAGCCTCTTGGAATTAGCCACGAAGTCGTCCATGTAACGCTCAGCCTCCGCGGCAAGACCCGCCAACGCGGTCGGACCGAGCGTCGACTCCAACGCCTCTCGGTATTCAGGCACATCCCCCCAGGTGGACACCGTGTCCGCTTCCACCTCGACGTGGTATTGCATCGACCAAGCGTGGCGGCCGAAGCGCATCGCCTGGATCGGACAGAGGTCGGACGCTGCGAGCACGACCGCCCCAACTGGAGGCTCCACGACCTTGACGGAGTGCCACTGAAGTGCCCGTTGGACGGTCGGCATCCCGGCAAAGATCGGATCCTTGAGTCCTTCCGGGGTCAGCGCCACCTCCAGGACCCCGATCTCCGGCGGTTGCTGGTGATCGCACCTGCCGCCGAGGGCGTCGGCGAGCAGTTGGTGCCCGAGACAAAGTCCCAGAAAGGGCCGGCCCAGATCTACTACCCAGCGCCGAATCGCCGCCTTCTCCTCGAGTAGCCACGGGTGCTCGTCCACATCCCACACGTCCATCGGCCCGCCCATCACCCACATTGCGTCGAACCCTTCGAGTGGCGGGATCGGCTCGCCCTCGTCGAGTTCGACAGCAGTCCAGTCGACACCATCGCGTTCCAGAAAGTGCCGCAACTGTGCCGGGTGTTCGCAATCGATGTGTTGTAGTACAAGCAGGCGCACATCGAACCCTTACGTCTACGGCGGTGTGTACGGGCCCGGTCGGACCGGTTCCGAGGCTAACCACCTCCCATTGTTGGAAATGGGTTCCTTCGCCAGGGACCGCACCACCTTTCGGTTCCGGATGCGGGCTGCCGGCCGGCCACCCCTCAGGGGCCGGCTCGCTCCACCAGGTCGGTGATGGCGCCGAGGATCGCCGGCCACGCCCCCTCGGGCCATTCGTGGCCCATGCCGTCGATCCAGACCATCTCGGCTCCGGGCACGGCGTCGGCAGTCCGCTGGCCACATTTCGGCAGGACCAGGGGGTCTGCGGTTCCGTGGACCACGGTGGTCGGAACATCCAGCCCGGTCAGGGCGCGTCGACGGTCGCCGTCCGCCACGACCGCTGCGTACTGCCGGTCCGTGCCCTCGGGATGCCAGGCCCGGTCGACGACTGCCGTCGCCAACTGCCCCATGTACTCCTCGTCGAACGCGAAGCTGCCGCCGCTGAGCAGTCGGAACGTCGCCAGGGAGTTCTCGATCCGTTCTTCCCGGGAGTCAGAATCCGAGCCCAACTTCAGCAGCTTCATCGTCAGGCGAACCGAGGCACTGGGCGGACGGGAGCTGGACATGATCGAACAGAGTGAGCGGACGCGCTCCGGGTGGTCGATGGCCAGGCGCTGGCCGATCATGCCGCCCATCGACACCCCCACGATGTGGGCCGAGTCGACCCCGAGCGCCTCGAGCACCCCGGCGGCGTCCTCGGCCATGTCACTAAGTGTGTAGGCCGATCTGGGCCGGAGGCCCAGCACCGACTTCAGCCAGAGAAGCATCGGGTTCGGCCGGGGCTCGTCGTCGAACCACGTGGACAGGCCGACGTCGCGGTTGTCGAAGCGGACAACGTGGAAGCCCCGGCCGGCCAACTGCTCGACAAAGCCGTCCGGCCAGTGGACCAGTTGGAAGCTGATGCCCATGATGAGGAGGATCGTCGGGTCCCGGGGATCCCCGAAGGTCTCGACCTCGATGTCGATGGCGTTCGCCCGAACCTGTGCCACTCCGTTCCTCCCAAGGGATCGACCCTGCACGGCGAACCTAGGTCCCGCGGTCCTGCTGCACCAACCGAGACAGGGGCTCCAAGGTCGGATGGTCCGCTTGGCGGTGTGGGCGTTACGGTCCATCGGATGCTTGTCGCAGTCACCCGGGGTGTCAGCTCCAACATCGGGCACTGCGAGTTGACGCACCTCGAGCGCGAAGCGATCGATGTCGATGTCGCAAGGGCCCAGCACGCCCTCTACGAACGGGTGCTGGCAGACCTCGGGTGTCGGGTCGAACACCTCGACGAGGAACCGGACTTCCCCGATTCGGTGTTCGTCGAGGACATCGCCGTGGTGCTCGACGAGGTCGCGGTCATCACGAGGCCGGGTGTCCGGTCCCGACGCGGCGAACGACCCTCGATCGAACGGGCGCTCGAACCACACCGTCGACTTGTCAACATCGAGGCGCCCGGGATCCTCGACGGCGGCGACGTGATGGTGGTCGAACGGAACATCCACGTCGGCCTCTCCACCCGCAGCAACGCCGAGGCAGTTGACCAGCTGAGGACGATCGTCGCCGACCACGGCTACGACGTGATGGAGATCGGGTTCAGCGGCTGCCTCCACCTCAAGTCGGCCGCAACGGCCGTCTCGGACGACACCCTGCTCATCAACCCCGAATGGGTCGACGCCGGCGCCTTTCCAGACCAAGCCTGCATCCCGGTCGATCCGACGGAGCCCACCGCAGCCAACGTCGTCCGCATCGGCGACACGGTCCTCGTCGCAGCCGCCTTCCCCCGAACCGGCGAGCGCCTCGCAGCCGTCGGCTTCAAGGTGCAACTTGTCGAGGCCTCGGAGTTGGCAAAGGCCGAAGGCGGCCTCACCTGCTGCAGCCTCCTGTTCGATGCCACCGAGTCCTCCGAAGGCCGACAATGACCGACCACGACCGCCCCACTCCCCTCGACGACCGGTCGCTCGGCTGGCTCCGCTACCTCCACCGAAAGGCCACGACCCCAGACGACTGGGACCGCGACGGGCGACCCCACTCCCACTGGGACGACCTCACGGGGGCGCCCATGCTCTCGTGGCACCGCTTCGACCTCGTCGACTCCAGCTACGCCGTGGCGCTGATGGCCGACCGGACCCCCGCCTGGCGCGAGGTCTACGCCGAGGTGCTCGACGAACTCGTGGCCCGCCACACTTCCTGGTGGGCCGCATCCGACTGGCTGACCCAGTTCGGACCCGACCCGGACCGGGCCCGATACCCGGAGGAGTGGCGGTCCCTCGTCCCCACCGACCTGTGGGGCGACTACGACGTACCCGGCTGGACGGCCAACGGCATCGAGCCGTACGGGATGCAGATGGACCCCATCGCCGCGGACGGCATGCTCTTCTTCAAGGGCTTCTTCGCCCTGCTGCTCGGACTCCACCGCCACGTGACCGGCGACGACCGTTGGAACCACCCATTCGAGATGATCCGGGACGGTGCCCACACGTTCACCTGGACCCACTCGGCGATCGCCACACACCTCGCCGACCAGTGGCGGCGGCGTCCCATCGGGGTGCACTGCGAGAACACCAAGATCTGGCCCTATTGACTGAGCGGCGCCGGCCTCGGTCTGAGGCTCCACGACAGGCTCCTGGGCACCGACCACCACCGCGTCTTCGACCCCTGGTGGGACCACGCCACCGAGCACTACGTCACCTGGCAGGACGGCCGACCCGTCGCCATGGACCTCTACTACGACCCGGTGGTCAACGAGCACGTCTCCAGCCCGATGGGGCTCATCGCCCCCGTCTGGTACCTCGCCCCCCAGCGGCCCGACGTCGCCCGGGCGGCCTGGGAACTGGCCGTCGCGATCACCGACCTCGACGGCGACGGCGATCCGGCAGGACTCGACGATCCCGGATTCGCCACGCTCCTCGCGTTGCAGACCGGCGAATTCGACGACGGACCGGTGCGGGACCGCCTCTGGCAGGTCTTCGACGAGGTCCACGAGCCGACCTGGGACCACGCCCGCGGCGAGTTCACTTTTGGGTTCCGCCTCGACGAACCCCATCCCCGGGGCCAGTTGAACGCCAGGGCCATGGCCGGCTGGGTGTGCACACCGGGCGCCTGGAGCCGCATCTTCAGCGGCCCCGACGACGACCGCTTCGACCAGCCGACGGTCATCGGCGTCGACTTCCCCGAGGTCGCACTCAACGAGGCGAGGTGGGACGGGGAGGCGCTCCACCTGGCAGCGCGCTCCCGGACGGCGCCTTCGGACGGCCTGCGAACCACGGTCACCACCACCGCGCTTCCTCCGGAGGGGACGTGGACCCTCCTCCGCCCGGATCAGACCACGGTCTCGATCGATCCCAAGGGCGGATCCGTCGAGATCGAACTCGTCGCCGACGGCGGCCACTACGAACTGCGACGGACCTGACGATCGGAGGAGTCACCATGTCCGACATCGAGGGCGTCAGGTCGTTCCTGGCCCAGGAAGCCGGCCTCGTCACGGTCAGCACCATCCAGGCCGACGGCCGGGTGCTGTCCAACGTCGCCAACTGCGGGGTGCTCGACCATCCCCTCACCGGCGCAACCTGTGTGGCCTTCGTCTCAGCCGGCGGTGCCGCCCGGCTACGCCACATCCGGCGAGGCTCGGAGGTGACCATCGCCATCCGGCGGGGCTGGGCGTGGCGCTCGGTGACCGGCCCGGCCGACCTCATCGGCCCCGACGACCTGCTCGACGGCATCGACACAGAGGCCCTGCGCCTCCTCCTGCGCTCCGTCTTCGAGGCCGCTGGCGGCACCCACGAGGACTACGACGAGTACGACCGGGTGATGGCCGGGGAACGTCGGGTGGCGGTGCTCGTCGCCCCCGACCGAATCCTCGGCAGGTACTGAGGGCAAACCGCCGGCCGGACTCAGTCGAGGCGGCGGGCAGTCGATGTGAATGGGAGGATGTGACATGGCCACCGTCGGACCCGCTGGTCGTCCCCAGGACCTCGACAACCGGAACCGTGACGCCCTGTTCACCCGGGCCGAGGAGCGGCCTTTCAATGTGGTCGTCATCGGCGGCGGGATCTCCGGGGCCGGCATCGCCCGCTCGGCGGCGGCACGGGGGCTCTCGGTCGCCCTCGTCGAGGCCCGGGACCTCGCCTCGGGCACCAGCAGCCGCAGTTCCAAGATGCTCCACGGCGGGCTCCGCTACCTCGCCCAGGGCGACGTGGGCCTGGTTCGCGACGCCGCCCGGGAGCGCCAGGTGCTGCGTCGGATCGCCCCCCACCTGACCCGACGGACAGGATTCGTCCTCCCCACCCGATCCGCTGCCGGGCAGGCCAAGTTCCGCAGCGCCATGTGGACCTACGAGAGGCTCGGCCGGGTGCCCGACGAGGACCGCCACGAGGTCTGGGGGCTCGACGACCTGATCACCAGGGAGCCCCTGTCAGCCGTCGAAGGAACCAACGGTGCGGTGCGCTACATCGAGTTCGTCACCGACGACTCCCGGCTGACCCTGGCCAACGCCCGCACGGCGGCAGCCGACGGGGCGCTGATCCTCACCTACGCCCCGGCCGTCGCCTTCGAGACCGCCGGGGAACGTGTGGTCGGCGTCGAGGTCGAGGGTGACCTCGACGGGGAATCTCTGCGTGCCACCCTGACCACCGACGTGGTGGTCAACGCCGCCGGCCCCTGGGTCGACGCCATCCGGGCACTCGAGGACCCCGGCCGGACGACCCGCCTGGGCATCACCCGGGGCATCCACCTCGTCGTGCCCCACCACCGGCTTCCCCTCAACGACACCGTGCTCATGACCGCCTTCGACAAGCGCGGCGTGTTCGCCGTGCCCCGCGGCGACGTGACCTACCTCGGCACCACCGACACCTTCCACCCCGGCGCCGAATGGTGGCCGGAGTTCGACCGGGACGACGTCGACTATCTGTTGGCAGCCGCCAACCGCAGCTTCGCCACCGAGCCGCTCAGCGTCGCCGACATCACCGGAAGTTGGTCGGGGGTGCGGCCGCTCATCGCCGAACCGGGCAAGAAGCCTTCGGAGATCTCGAGGCGCGACGAGATCTGGACCGGACCCGGCGGCGTGCTGACCGTCGCCGGTGGGAAGCTCACCGCCTACCGGTCGATGGCCGAACGGGTGGTCGACCGGGTTGCCGGGCTGGTCGGTGCCACCACCCGGCCGGGCCGCACCGACGAACGACCCCTGGTGGGGGGCGAGGTCGAGGCCACGGCACCCGACCGGCTGGCGGACCTCTACGGGTCCGAGGCCGACGACGTCCGCTCAGACGGCGGGGACGTGGCCGCCGAGGTGCGCCAGGCGGTGCTGCGGGAAGGGGCGGTGCGCCTCGAGGACTACTGGGTCCGCAGGGTCCCCCGAGCCTTCTTCGACCTCGACGGCGGCATGGCCGCCCTCGAACCGGCCGCAGCGGAGATGGGACGCCTGCTGGACTGGTCGCCGGCCACGCTACGAAAGGAACTCGACGCCTGCCGCCGACGCCACGACGCCGACCGCTCACTGTTCGCCACCCGAGGAGGCCCCCGTGCTCACTGACGACCTGCTGACCCGACTCCGGGAAGCCCTCGGCGACGACCGGGTGCTGACCTCCGACGAGGACGTCGACGACCGCCGCCACGACTACTGGGTGCTCAGCCACCTCCAGTCCTGGCGGGGAACGTTCGAGGACCGTCCCGGGGCCGTGGTGCGACCCTGCTCGACGGCCGAGGTGCAGGCCGTGGTCCGCCTGGTCGCCGAGACCGGCACCGCCGTCGTGCCGTTCGGTCTGGGCAGCGGCGTCTGCGGCGGGATCCTGCCCGACCGGAGCATGCTCCTGGTCGACCTGTCGTCGATGAACCGGGTGCGCAACATCGACGAGGTCAACCTGGTCGCCACATTCGAAGCCGGGGTCAACGGCCTGGCCGCCGAGGAGGCTGTGGCCGAACTGGGCCTGACCATCGGCCACTGGCCGCAGTCGATCGCCCTGAGCACCGTCGGGGGCTGGGTGTCCACCCGGGCCGCCGGACAGTTCTCGACCGCCTACGGCAACATCGAGGACATGGTCTACTCCCTCGAGGTGGTGCTGCCCGACGGCACCCTCGTGAACCTGGGTCGGGCACCCCGGGCGGCCGCCGGCCCCGACCTACGCCACACCTTCATGGGGGCGGAGGGCACCATGGGCATCGTCACCGGGGTCACCCTGGCCCTGCACCGCCAACCCGAGAAGCGCACCTGGCGCGTGTTCCACACGCCGACGCTGGCCGCCGGCCTCGACGCGCAACGCCAGATCATGCAGGCCGGCTGGAAGCCCCCGGTGGTGCGCCAGTACGACGCCCACGAGGCCCGCCGCACCTTCAAGCCGTGGTCGGTCAAGGGCCAGGGCATGCTGCTGATGGCCCACGAGGGACCGGCGGGCAGGGTCGACGCCGAGGTGGCGGCGGTCGATGTCCTCGCTTCGTCATGCGGCCTCACCCGGGCAGACGACGAGGTGGGCCCCCACTGGATGGAGAACCGCAACCACGTGCCGTCGTGGGGAGAGTTCTTCGAGCAGGGGCTGGTCGTCGACACGATCGAGGTGTCGGGTCCCTGGACGGCCGTCGAGAACATCTACGACGCGGTTCTGGCCGACGTAGGCGCCGTGGACGGCGTGGTGGCCGTGACCGCACACAGTTCGCACGCCTACCGCACCGGGGTGAACCTCTACTTCTCGTTCGCCGCCGCCGCCGCCGCCACCGACCTGGAGGGCATCTACCTGGCCTGCTGGCATGCGGTCATGGAGGCGACGGCCCGCCACGGCGGCGGGGTGGCCCACCACCACGGCATCGGTCGGGTACGCCGGCCCTACCTGGTCCATGATCTGGGCGAGGCCGGGGTGGCCCTGTTGCGCACGATCAAGAGCGCCGTCGACCCCCGGGGGATCATGAACCCCGGCAACCTGATCCCCGATCCTTGATCCCCGAGTCCTGAGCCCCGATGCCCCATCTGCTCCTCGGCATCGACGTCGGCACCTCCGGTGCCCGGGCCATGGTCTTCACCCGGGACCGGCGGGAGCTGGGTGCCGCCCAGGCCCTGCTGACCAGCACCCACCCGCATCCCGACCTTTCCGAACAGGACGCCGCCGCCCTGTGGGAGACGGTGCGCTCCGTCGTCGCAACGGCGCTCGCCCGGGCCGGTTGCGCCCCCGACGATCTGGCCTCGCTCGGGATCACCACCCAGAGGTCCAGCATCGTCATCTGGGACCGGTCCTCCGGCGAGCCGGTGGCGCCCATGGTGCTCTGGAACGACCTGCGGGGCATGGACCGGGCCGCCGAGTTGCGGGCTGCCGGCCACCCGGTCATGCCCATCGCCGCCGCCGCAAAGCTCGAGGCCGCACTCGACGCAGTCCCGGACGGACGGCGTCGGGCCGCTGACGGCGACCTGGCCTGGGGCACGCTCGACAGCTATCTGGTGCACCGGCTCAGCGGCGGCCACCACATCACCGACCGGTCCTGTGCCTGGTCATCGGCATATCTCGACCTGGCCGACCCGACCCGCTGGAACGAATCGCTCATCGGACACCAGGGGCTGCCGATCGACTTCTTCCCATTGCTCTGCGACACCACCGGCCGGTTGGGGACCACCACCGCCGGAGCCATCTGGGCCGAGGTCCCCATCGGGGCGGTGGTCGCCGACCAGCAAGCCGGCATGTTCGCCCACGGAGCGGTCGACACGGGCGGCTGGAAGGCCACCTTCGGCACGTCGGGCGTGCTCATGATCGCCACCGGCGACACCCCGGACTTCCGATCCGGTCTGGTACCCATGGTGCTGGCCGGTTGGGGCGGTCGGACGTCGTTCGCCGCCGAGGGCATGGTCCGCAGTGCCGGCGAGATGCTCCTCTGGGCCGTCGGCGAGGGGATGGCCGACTCGGCGGAGGCACTCACCGCGCTGGCCGGACAGGCCCGCGACTCCGGTGGAGTGGGCGTGCGGCCGGCCCTCCACGGCCTGGGCACCCCGTACGACGACTCGACAGCCCAGATCGCCGTGCGGGGGCGCACCGACGATACGACCCCGGCCCAGATGGCCAGGGCGATCCTCGAGGGCGTCGCCTTCCGCATGCGCGAGATCGTGGACCTCACGGTGGCCGGGCACCCCGTCGACCCGCAGGCACCGCTGCCGGTGGACGGTGGCCTGACTCGCAGCGACGTGTTCTGCCAGGTCCAGGCCGACCTCCTGGGCCGCCCGGTGATCCGCCATCCCCAGGTCGAGGCCACTGCCCTCGGCGCCGCTCTGGCCGGCGCACGGGGAGTCGGGGTGGCGGTCGCCGAACCGCCTTCGGCCGGCGACCTGTTCGAGCCCACGATCGACGGGCCCGAGGCGCACGAACGGCTACTTGAATGGCAGGCACTGGTCATCGACCTCCCCCACCGGTGACGCCCACCCTCTGTCCTTCATGAGCACGGGGAAGGAGGCCGACCATCTTGGCCCCCATGGCTGAGCACAGGGTCTGGACCGACGAGGAACTCCTTGCCCTCCGCCCTGCCAAGCGATTCCGGACCCTCACGGACTGCATCGCCACGGACTGCATCGCCACGGACTGCATCGCCACGGACCTTGACCAGGTCCATCCGAACGTGCTCGAACAGGCACGAGTTGAAATTCGCGAGCACATCGCCAGAACCGAATCGACCCGGACACCTGAACGGTGACCACCCGTCGACCCGTACGGGGCCCGGGGGTCGGGACGACATCCCCGGCGACTGTGGGAGGCTCGGGCGATGGACATTCTCTCCGTGGCCGGCTTCTCGCCGATCGTCGCCGACCCCGACTCCGGTCGGGCCTTCTACCGGGACGACCTCGGACTCCCCTTCGACATCGTCTCGGGCGACTACATCGCCATGGACGGCTTCGAGGGGACCAAGCACCTCGGGATCTGGCCGCTCGCCGACGCCGCCGGGTCGTGCTTCGGAACCCGCGAGTGGCCCGACGACGTGCCGGTCCCCCAGGCCACGATCGAATTCGAGGTCGCCGACGTGCAGGCCGCCGCCGACGAACTCGTCGCCAAGGGCCACCAACTGGTCCACGACACCCGCACGGAGCCCTGGGGGCAGGTCATCGCCCGGCTGCTCGGACCCGAGGGCCTGCTGATCGGCGTCTGCCACACACCCTGCTTCCACGACGACTGACCATCCCACGGCCCTGCTCGTCGACAGGGACTACCTTGGACCCATGCCCAGCGACGGATTCCTCCGGACCATGAACCGTCTCCATCGGGGCCTGCTGAAAGTCAGCGGTGGGAAACTCGGGTGGACGGCCGCCAGGATGCCTGTGCTCGAGTTGACGGCCATCGGTCGAAGGTCGGGCATTCCCCGGTCGGTCATGTTGACGACGCCCCACCAGGAGGACGGTCGGATCGTGATCGTCGCGTCGAAGGGTGGGGAGGACACCCACCCGGCCTGGTTCCTCAACCTCCAGGCGAATCCCGCCGTCGTCGTCACGATGAAGGACGCCCCCGACCGCACGATGACCGCCCGCGTGGCCTCCCCGGAGGAGCGGGATCGGATCTGGCCGGTCGTGACCGGCAAGTACGCCAACTACGCCGGCTACCAGGACAAGACCGACCGGATGATCCCGCTGGTCCTGCTCGAACCCACCCCCTGATGCCCCCACAGGGGCGTCGGCAGGTCGATCCGCAACCTGCGGCCGACGGCTACGCAGTCCCCTACCTGGTGCGGAGGAGCTCGCGGTCCTTGCGGAGCACGCCCCACGAGACCTTCGCCAACCCGATGGTATTCGAGATCCGTCCCATGCGATCGAGG
>JARQPW010000033.1 GCA_029577135.1 Acidimicrobiales bacterium | reverse complement strand
GTCGCCGGATTTCTCACGCTTCGGGCGAGGCCTTCGGGCCTCGCCCGAAGTTCGTTTTCGGACCGACGCGAGCGAGGCCCCGGGGGTCTCCGGACACCGAGGGAATCCGGGGGAGAGGGGGCTAGCGTCCCGCCATGGCTCCGCCTCCCGATGGTCGATCGTCGCGCTCCGGCGGGCGAAGCGGTGGCTCGAAGGGCGGCGGGGCCCAGCGGGGCCGGCCGGGCAGCGCGGGTCGGTCCGGCCAGTCCGGAAGGGGAGGTCGTTCTGACGGTCGGGGTGGTTCGCGTGGGGGCCAGCAGGGAGGTCGTTCTGACGGTCGGGGTGGTTCGCGTGGGGGCCAGCAGGGAGGTCGTTCTGACGGTCGGGGTGGTTCGCGTGGGGGACGCAGCGGGGACTGGTCCGGGCGCGGTCGAAGGGACCAGGATGCGGGCCCGAAGCAGTGGGGGGGCGTGGCACGTCGCGGTGCGGGCCGGTTCGAGCGCGAGGAGTCTGAGGACCGCTCGGGCCGCGATGCACGGACAGCGGAGCAGTCTACGCGTGCTCGACCCCCGGAGGCTGGTGAGGACCGCCTGCGCCGCGAGGCCCAGAGGGCAGTCGAGCGTGCCGGCACGAAGGGGCGCCGGACGCGTGCGAAGCCTCCCGTCGATCGGCCCCCGCTTCCCGAGGCATTGGCCCGCCTTCCGGAGCCCGAGGCGATGTTCGTCCGGGCGCTCGGTGAACGGGCCGGTCGCCGCGCCGCTTCCCGCCTCGACGAGGCGGCAGGGGAGTTCGACGAGGAGCACTTCGACGACGCCCGCCGCATCCTGGCCTCGCTCGACCAGCGGGCGCCGGACATCGCCGAGGTGGTCGAACTCATGGGTCTGTCGCAGTACCGCCTGGGCCGGTGGCACGCAGCGGCGAAGACGCTGGAGCGGTTCCGGAGCCTGACCGGCAGCACGGAGCAGCATCCGGTGCTGGCCGACTGCTATCGCGCCCAGGGCCGGTGGGTGGACGTCGAGGCGCTGTGGGAGGAGTTGCGGGAGCGATCTCCCAGCGCCGCACTGGTCACGGAGGGCCGCCTCGTCGCAGCGGGTGCGCTCGCCGACCAGGACCGGATCGCCGAGGCCGTTCGCCTCCTCGAACGGGGGTGGACGGTCCCGAAGCGGCCCCGACCACACCACCTGCGGCGCGCCTACTCACTGGCCGACCTCTACGAGCGGTCCGGCGCGACCCCACGTGCCCGGGAACTGTTCGGCTGGCTGCGGCGGCACGCACCCGACCTGGCCGACGTGGCCCAGCGGGCCGAGGCGCTCGGCTGAGGAGGCCCGGGTTCTCCGAACGAAGCGCCGGAACGGCCGCCTCGGCAGTCGTGGAGGCGTAGGAATGTGCATCCCGAACGGAGCATGCGCGGCGTAGGGTGAACGGAGCCGGGTGCGGCCCGGCGACCTTTGCCCAGACCTTCCCCAGAATGACCCCGAGGAGACCCGAGGTGGACACCGCATCGCTGCTCGGCGACGACGCCGACTACCTGCTCGACCACGAAGCCACGGCCATCGGGTCGTCGGCGCTGACGCTGCCGGGCCCCGACTTCGTCGACGACGTGCTCGCGGCGTCGGACCGCTCGCCACAGGTGCTGCGCAGTTTCCAGTCGCTGCTGGACCATGGCCGCCTGCGGGGCACCGGGTACGTGTCGATCCTTCCCGTCGACCAGGGCATCGAGCACTCGGGTGCGGCATCCTTCGCGCCCAACCCCGCCTACTTCGATCCCGCCAACATCGTCGAGTTGGCCATCGAGGGCGGCTGCAACGCCGTCGCCTCGACGTTCGGCGTGCTGGGTTCCGTGTCGCGCCGCTACGCCCACCGCATTCCGTTCATCGTGAAGCTCAACCACAACGAACTGTTGACCCTGCCGAACAAGTTCGACCAGGTCATGTTCGGCTCGGTGGACCAGGCCTACGACCTCGGCGCGGCCGGCGTTGGGGCCACCATCTACTTCGGGTCCGAGGAGGCCACCCGGCAGATCCAGGAGGTGGGCGAGGCGTTCGCCCGTGCCCACGAGCTTGGCATGTTCACCGTGCTGTGGTGCTACCTGCGCAACCCCGGGTTCAAGGTCGACGGCGTCGACCACCATGCGTCCGCCGACCTCACCGGCCAGGCCAACCACCTCGGCGTCACGATCGAGGCCGACATCATCAAGCAGAAGCTGCCCGAAACCAACGGTGGCTACAACGCCCTGGCCGGCTTCGGCAAGACCCACCCGCTGGTCTACGACGAGCTCACCACCGACCACCCGATCGACCTCTGCCGTTGGCAGGTGGCCAACTGCTACATGGGCCGCATCGGCCTCATCAACAGCGGTGGCGCCTCGTCCGGCGCCGGCGACCTGGTCCAAGCCGTCCGGACAGCGGTCATCAACAAGCGGGCCGGTGGACTGGGCCTCATCTCGGGCCGCAAGGCCTTCCAGCGCCCGATGGCCGAGGGCATCGAACTCCTCAACGCCGTCCAGGACGTCTACCTCGACGAGTCCGTCACCATCGCCTGAGACTGCGGTGGAGCGACAGGATACGGAGCCCCACATGTCGTACGGAGACGGGCCGGCCGGCACCCCGGTCGAGCAACCCGATCGGCCGGTCATCCTCGTCGACGAGCCCTCGCCGGGAGTCCGCCGGATCACGATGAACCGGCCGGAGAAGCACAACGCGCTCTTCCACCCCCTGCGGGGAGCCATCCTCGAGGCGCTGGTCGCCCATGACCGGGACGCCGACGTGCGGGTCACGATCATCCGAGGGGCGGGACCGTCGTTCTCCGCCGGCTACGACCTCGGCGGCGGCAACGTCGGCCACGAGTATCCGTACTACACGCCCGGTGGGGAGGGCCAGTGGCCCCGCCATGTGACCGAGGGCTGGATGTCGATCTGGGACCTGGCCAAGCCGGTCATCGCCCAGGTCCACGGCTACTGCCTGGCCGGCGGAAGCGAACTTGCCACCGGTTGTGACCTGGTCTACGTCGCCGAGGACGCCAGCATGGGGTATCCGGCGGTCCGCTTCGGGGTCCCGGACATGCACTTCCACGCATGGTTCCTGGGCATGCGCCGGGCCATGGAGATGATGCTCACCGGCGACTCCATCACGGGCCTCGAGGCCGTGGAACTGGGATGGGCCAACGCGGCGTTCCCGGCCGAGGACCTCGACGAGGCGGTCCTCGACGTGGCGCGACGCATCTGCGAGATCCCGGCCGAGCTGGTCCAACTCAACAAGCGGGCGGTCCACCGGCAGATGGAGCACATGGGGCTCCGGACCGGGCTCCGGGCCGGCACCGAGCTCTGTGCGCTCGGCGTCCACACCGAGGCCATGGGGGAGTTCCTCTCCTCGATCCGGAGTGGTGGCCTGACCGAGGCGCTCCAGCAACGGGACGAGCCCTTCGGCGACTACCGCACGGGCCACCAGGCGCCGGGCGACGGAGACACCCGGGATTGACGGCGGCGGCCCGGTCGCAGCGTGACCCATTCCACACGAAGAACTCTCTGTCGATCACCTCGTCCACGGCTTCGCACGATTACGCTCACGAACCAGATGAGGGATCTGGCAACGGCGCCGGTTCGGAGGTGGAGCACGTGACGGAGACGGCTGCGGAGTCGCTGGTCCCCGAGGTTGGTGGCCTGGTCATCCGGTTCGCCGGCGACTCGGGCGACGGCATGCAACTCGCCGGCGACCGGTTCACCTCGGCGAGTGCCCTGTTCGGCAACGACCTCTCCACCCTCCCTGAATTCCCCGCCGAGATCCGTGCCCCGGCCGGCACGCTCGCCGGCGTCTCGGCCTTCCAGGTCCACATCTCGGACCACGACATCTTCACGCCCGGCGACGCCCCACACGTGCTGGTCGCCATGAACCCGGCGGCGCTCAGGGCCGAGCTGGGCACCCTGATCGACGGTGGCACCGTGATCGTCAACGCCGACGCCTTCGTCGAGCGCAACCTGGCCAAGGCCGGTTATGACCACGACCCCCTGGAGGGCGACGACCTCGACGCCTATCGGCTGGTCCGGGTGCCGATGACCTCGCTCACCAAGGAGGCCTGCAAGGACCTGGGCGTGAAGACCCGGGACGCGGAACGGTCCAAGAACTTCTTCGCCCTCGGCCTGCTCTCGTGGATGTACAGCCGTCCCATCGAGCCGACCATCGAGTGGATCGAGGCCAAGTTCAAGGGCCGTGACCTGATCATCGCTGCCAACAAGGCTGCCTTCAATGCTGGTCACGCCTTCGGTGAGACCGCCGAGTTGTCTGATCACCAGGTGGTGGTGCGTCCCGCCGAGATGCCGGCCGGCACCTACACCAACATCAACGGCAACACGGCGCTGGCCTGGGGCCTCGTGGCCGCCGGCCAGCTCTCGGGCCTGCCCGTCTTCCTCGGCTCCTACCCGATCACGCCTGCGTCGGACATCCTCCACGAGTTGTCCCGGCACAAGGAGTTCGACGTGGCGACCTTCCAGGCCGAGGACGAGATCGCAGCGGTCGGGTCTGCGCTGGGTGCGGCCTACGGCGGCCACCTGGGGGTCACCACGACGAGCGGTCCCGGCGTGGCGCTCAAGGCGGAGACCATCGGCCTCGCCGTCAGCCTCGAACTGCCGCTGGTCATCGTCAACATCCAGCGAGGCGGTCCGTCGACCGGCCTGCCGACCAAGACCGAGGCGGCCGACCTGCTGATGGCCATGTACGGACGCCACGGCGAGTCGCCGTTGCCGGTGATCGCCGCCAGGACACCGGCCGACTGCTTCGACCAGGCCATCGAGGCCGCCCGCATCGCCATCGAGTACCGGACCCCTGTGATGCTGTTGTCCGACGGCTATCTGGCCAACAGTTCCGAGCCCTGGCTCCTGCCCGAGGTCGACGACCTCGAGCCGATCCCGGTCGGGTTCGCGAGCGGCTTCAACCAGGTCGACGAGGACGGCAACGGGGTCTTCTGGCCGTACCTGCGCGACGAGAAGATGGTTCGCCCCTGGGCCATTCCCGGCACGCCGGACCTGATGCACCGAATCGGCGGCCTCGAGAAGGAGGACGGTTCGGGGAACGTCTCTTACGACGGCGCCAACCACGCCCACATGGTCGCCGTGCGCGCCGAGCGCATCGCCCGCATCCCGGTCCCCGACGCGGAGGTCTGCGGTGATGCCGACGCCGACTTGCTCGTCGTCGGCTGGGGCTCGACGTGGGGTGCGATCACCGCCACCGTCCGGAGGATCCGCAACGGTGGCCGGAAGGTCGCCCACGTGCACCTGACCTACCTCAACCCGCTGCCGGCGAACCTCGGCGAGGTCCTCTCGGACTTCTCGACGATCCTGGTCCCGGAGATGAACCTCGGGCAGCTCGTCCGGATGCTGCGCGACGAGTACCTTGTCGATGCCCGACCCGTGAGCAAGGTGACGGGCCAGCCCTTCACGCCTGCTGAACTCCAGCATGTGATCCTTGGCGAGCTCGGAGACGACGCCTGATGACCGACACGCTGCTTCCCGAGGGAGGCCCCGGGGACGTGCCTCCCACGACCCGTGCCGACTGGCAGACCGACCAGGAGGTCCGCTGGTGCCCGGGCTGCGGGGACTACTCGATCCTGACCGCCCTCCAGTTGCTCATGCCCGACCTGGGCGTCCGCCGCGAGAAGACCGTGTTCGTCTCCGGGATCGGGTGCGCCGCCCGGTTCCCCTACTACATGGACACCTACGGGATGCACTCGATCCACGGCCGTGCCCCCGCCATCGCCACGGGCCTGGCTCTGGCGCGTCCGGACCTCGACGTCTGGGTGGTCGGCGGCGACGGCGACATGCTCTCCATCGGCGGAAACCACCTGATCCACGCCCTACGGCGGAACATCGACATCAACATCCTGTTGTTCAACAACCAGATCTACGGACTGACCAAGGGCCAGTTCTCGCCGACCAGCGAGAAGGGCAAGGTCACCAAGTCGTCGCCGATCGGGTCGTGCGCAACCCCCTTCAACCCGGTGAGCGTGGCGATCGGCGCCGAGGCCAGCTTCGTGGCCCGCACCCACGACCTGGACCGGCGCCACATGCAGGAGATCTTCCGGCGCGCCTACGAGCACCCGGGCGCTTCCTTCGTCGAGGTGTACCAGAACTGCAACGTCTTCAACGACGGCGCCTTCGAGACCATCACGAAGAAGGACGTCCGCGACGACATGCTCATCCCGCTGGTCCAGGGCGAGCCGATCCGGTTCGGGTCGGACGGCCAGTTCGGGGTGGCTCGCCACGACGGTGGCGTCCGGGTCGTCGAGGTCGCCGACGTCGGCGTCGACGCTCTGCTCGTGCACGACGAGGCCCGGCCCGACCCGTCCACGTCCTTCGCGCTGTCCCGCCTCGCAGACAGGCCCGACCGGCCGACACCGATGGGCGTGTACCGGGCCGTCGATCGCGGCGAGTACGGGGCGGCCATGCACGCCCAGGTCGACCAGATGGCGGACAGCAGGGGCAAGGCCGACCTGAAGGCCCTTCTGCACTCGTTGCCCACCTGGACCGTCTGACCCCACCGACGGGGGGCCAGAATGTCGGGCATGGCCTGGGCGCTCGATCTGGATGGCGTGGTGTGGCTCGGCACCGAAGGCATCCCCGGTGCTGCGGACTCCGTGGCCGCGCTCCAGGACGCCGGTGAGACGGTCCTCTTCGTCACCAACAACTCGGGCCGTCGTGTCGTGGACGTCGAGGCCAAGTTGGCCGGCCACGGCATCGAAGCCCACGGTGGCGTCATCACCTCGGGCATGGCGGCGGCGGCGATGGTCCAGTCGGGCGAGGTGGTGCTCGGCATGTGCGGGCCCGGCGCCAGGGAGGAACTGGAGGCGGTGGGGGCGACCGTCGTCCGGGACGGCCCGGCCGACACGGTCGTCGTCGGCTTCCACGAGGACTTCGACTACTGGCGACTGACGGCCGGTGTCCGGGCCATCCTCGGTGGTGCACGGCTCCTGGCCACGAACGAGGACGTCACCTACCCGGCGCACGACGGCATCCGACCGGGTGCCGGCTCGATCGTGGCGGCGCTCGTCGCTGCGACCGGGGTGGTGCCGGTCGTGGCCGGCAAACCACACCGGCCGATGTGCGACGTGGTGCTCGAACGGGCCGGAGAGGGGGGCATCGTCGTCGGGGACCGGCCGGACACCGACGGCCTGCTCGCGCGGGCCCTGGGCTGGGAGTTCGCCCTGGTCCTGAGCGGGGTGACCACCGAGGCCGACCTCCCGACCGACCCGGAGCCCGACATCGTGGTGACCGACCTGGCTTCGTTGGTGAAGGCGCACCTGGGGTGAGCGGTCGATGAACGCCCGTCGTCGCCTCGACCAGGAGATGGTGCGCAGGGGGCTTGCCGAGAGCCGGACCCGGGCGCAGGACCTGATCGACGCCGGGCGCGTCACCGTCGACGGGGCACCCACCGACAAGGCGGCACGCCGGGTGGCCGCCGGACAGGCTGTGGTCGTTGCCGGGCCGCCGGCGAGGTTCGTGGGGCGCGGCGGCGAGAAGCTCGATGCGGCGCTGTCGAGGTTCCCGATCGAGGTGTCCGGTCGACGGGCGGTGGACGTCGGCTCGAGCACCGGAGGCTTCACCGACTGCCTGCTGCAGCGGGGCGCCGGGTCCGTCGTTGCGATCGACGTGGGACGGGGCCAGCTCCACCAGCGGTTGCGTGACGACGACCGGGTCACCGTCCGCGAGCGGACCGACATCCGGGACGTGGTGCCCGCCGGGGTCGGTGCGCCCTTCGACCTCCTCGTCGCCGACGTGTCCTTCATCTCGTTGGCCACGGTGATGCCGAGCCTGGTCGCCCTGGTCGGAGAGGGGTCGCCGATGGTGCTCCTGGTCAAGCCCCAGTTCGAGGCAGGACGGGAGGAGGCGGACCGCGGCCGGGGGGTCATCCGGGACCCGGAGGTCTGGATTCGAGTGCTCGAGAGGGTGGACCGGTCGGTTTGCGACGCTGGAGCCGCCATCATGGACGGCATGGTGTCGCCGATCACGGGTGCCGAAGGGAACGTCGAGTTCCTCGTCCACGCGACCGTGGGGGCCGTGGAGCGTCCGTTCGACATCGCCCGCCTGGTGGCGTCCACCGTCGTCGTAGACGGGGAGCCCGGCTGATGGCGACGCTCGGCCTCGTGGTCCATGAGGGACGTGAGGCGGCCGTGGTGCAGGCCGACGACCTCGGGAAAAGGCTTTCCGCAGAGGGACACGAGGTCCGGCATCTGATCGAACCCGGTGGGTCCGCCGGCCTCGACCTGGTCGTGAGCCTCGGTGGCGACGGCTCGATCCTGCGTGCCGTGAACCTCCTCGACGGTAGACCGGTGCCGGTGCTGGGCGTCAACTTCGGCCAACTCGGCTATCTCACCGCCTGCGAGCCCGACGACGTCGATGTTGCGGTCGGCCGCGTGCTGCGGGGCGAACACGGCATCGAGGAAAGGATGATGCTCACCGTCGAGGTCCGCCGGGCCGACGGCACGATCGTCGGCAGCGACCACGGGCTGAACGAGTTGGTGGTCGAACGGACCGGACACACCATCCGGCTGGGCGTGTCGTTCGACGGCTCCTTCTTCACCTCGTACGCCGCAGACGGACTCATCGTTGCCACGCCCACCGGCTCGACGGCCTACGCCTTCTCGGCACGTGGGCCGATCGTCGACGCCCTGCACCGGTCGCTCCAACTCACGCCGGTCTCCGCCCACATGCTGTTCGACCGCACGCTCGTGGTCGGCCCGGAGACCGAGATCACCCTCGAGGTCCTCGGCGACCGGCTGGCCACGTGCACGGTCGACGGCCGGGAGGTCGCTCCGCTCGACCGCGGGGACCTCGTGGTGTGCACCGCCAGCGAGCGGACGGCGAGGCTTGTGACCTTCGGCGAGAGCGGCTTCGAATGGGTGCTCAAGGCCAAGTTCGGCCTCGAGGACCGCTAGCGGCGGAACCCCGCCCGCTCAGGTACCAGGCGGGGATGACCACCTCCTTGCCCGCGCTCCGCGCGCGCAGCCCGCTCTGCCGATAGGTTGGCGTTCCGTGACCAAACACATCTTCGTCACGGGCGGCGTTGCCAGTTCGCTCGGAAAGGGCCTCACCGCCGCCTCCCT
This sequence comes from Acidimicrobiales bacterium, assembly GCA_029577135.1. Taxonomy (GTDB): domain Bacteria; phylum Actinomycetota; class Acidimicrobiia; order Acidimicrobiales; family MedAcidi-G1; genus S20-B6. The sequence goes on along the minus strand of JARQPW010000033.1, from coordinate 16,910 downwards.
GGGTCGACTCCTCAAGCAGCGGGGACTCCGGATCCTGATCCAGAAGTTGGATCCGTACATCAACGTCGATCCGGGAACCATGAACCCGTTCGAGCACGGCGAGGTCTTCGTCACCGACGACGGCGGCGAGACCGACCTCGACCTCGGCCACTACGAGCGGTTCATCGACGAGAACCTCACCCGCGACTCGAACGCCACCACCGGGTCGATCTACTCCCACGTTCTGGCCGCCGAGCGGCACGGCGACTACCTGGGCAAGACCGTGCAGGTGATCCCGCACATCACCGACGAGATCAAGCGGCGCATCCACCTGCTGGCCGGCGACGACGTCGACGTACTCATTACCGAGGTCGGCGGCACCGTCGGCGACATCGAGATCCTCCCGTTCCTCGAGGCCATCCGGCAGTTCCGCCTCGACGTGGGCCCGGACAACGTCTGCTACATCCATGTCACCCTGGTGCCGTACATCGCTCCATCGGGTGAGCACAAGACCAAGCCCACCCAGCACTCGGTCATCGAGCTCCGCGGCCGGGGCATCCAGCCGGACGCCATCGTCTGCCGCAGCGACCAGCCGGTGGGCGAGGCCCTCTGCCGCAAGATCTCGAACCTGTCGAGCGTGCCGTTGGCGGCGGTCGTCAGCGCCCCCGACGCCGACAGCCTCTACGAGATCCCCCTCATCCTCCACGACGAGGGCCTCGACGATGTGGTCTGCGACCTGCTCCGCATCGATGCCGGCGAACCCGACCTCGAGGAGTGGAAGGCGCTCAACCGCCGGGTCGAGGCCGCCACGATCCCGGTTCGTGTCGGCCTCATCGGCAAGTACGTCAGCCTCGTCGATGCCTACCTGTCGGTCGTCGAATCGCTCAACCACGCCGGCATCCACCACGGCGTCGGCGTCCAGATCGAGTGGATCCAGGCGGAGGACGTCGAGGGTCTGCTGGTTGCCGACCGGCTGCGCGACCTCGACGGCATCGTCATTCCGGGCGGCTTCGGATCGCGTGGCATCGATGGGAAGATCGCTGCAGCCGGCTATGCACGTGAGCAGGAGATTCCCTGCCTGGGTCTCTGCCTGGGCCTCCAGTGCATGGTCGTCGACTTCGGCCGCAACGTCCTCGGCCTCGAGCGGGCGCACTCGTCCGAGTTCGATCCGACCTCCCCGCACCCGGTGATCGACCTCATGGAGTCGCAGCGCGACGTCGACGACAAGGGCGGCACCATGCGGCTCGGCGCCTACGTGGCCCAGTTGCGGTCCGACTCGAGGGTGCGCGAAATCTATGGCGAGGACGTGGTTTCCGAGCGGCACCGCCACCGCTACGAGTTCAACCCCCGTTACCGCCAGCGCTTCGAGGCTGCCGGCCTCCATTGTTCCGGCGAGTCCCCCGATGGCCGCCTGGTCGAGTTCATCGAACTCGAGGACCATCCGTTCTGGATCGCCACGCAGGCCCATCCCGAGTTCAAGAGCCGTCCGGACCGACCTGCGCCCCTGTTCCGGGCCTTCGTCGAGGCAGCGCTCCGTCGGGCCGAGGGCCGCAACCCGCAACTGCTCCAGGTCGACGTCGGCGCCGAGGGATGACGTCGGCCGTGTCGGGCGGCTTCCGCAAGACGTCGGAGCGCCTGGTCCACGAGGGCTACATCGTCAGCCTCTTCGAGGCGGAATTCGAGGGACCGGGCGGCGAGCACATCTCGCGTGACGTGATCCGCCATCCCGGCGCCGTGGCGGTGGTCGCCGTGGACGGCGACGAGGTGGTGCTGGTCCGACAGTTCCGGGCCGCCCTCGAGGCGGAGATGCTCGAACTCCCTGCCGGGAAGCTCGACGTCCCGGGCGAGCCGCTCGAGGCCGCCGCCCGAAGGGAGTTGGTCGAGGAGGCCGGTCTCGATGCGCCGCAACTCGAACCCCTGGTGAGGTTCCACAACTCGGGCGGCTTCTGCGACGAGGAGACCAGCGTGTTCTTCGCAACCGACCTCGTCGAGGCCACGCCGAAGGCGGTCAGCGTCGAGGAGCAGTACCTCACGGTCGAAAGGGTCCGGCTCGACGACGTCCACGGCCTGATTGCGGATGGCACCATCACCGACGCCAAGACGGTCATCGGCCTGCTGATGGCCCTGCGCCGCCTCGGGCGGTGAGGGTGCGGCCGGCCCACCTGGCACGGCGCTTCGTCGGGTCGCTGCGGCGGGGCGACGTGGCACCCTCCGACGCCGACTGGGCGCACCACCGCCTCCTCGAGGGCGAGGCCGACCTCTGGAAGCGGATGTCGGAGGCCGACCGGCGCCACGCGCTCGGCGTCGCCCGGAAGGTCGACGGGCAGTTGGGTGGCGCAGCGCGCCCGGTTCTGGCCGCGGCCCTCCTGCACGACGTGGGGAAGGTCACCAGCGGCCTCGGGACCTGGGCCCGGGTGGCGGCCACCCTGGTCGGCGCCGTCACGTCTGCGTCACGACATGAACGCTGGGCGGCCCGACCCGGGGCGCAGGGTCGGCTGGGCCGTTACCTCCGGCACCCCGCCGAGGGGGCGGCGCTGCTGGCGGCCGCCGGAAGCGATCCGCTCACGGTCGCCTGGGCCGCCGAGCACCACCACCCGCGTTCGAGATGGACGGTGGAGGCGTCGGTCGCCGAGGCCCTCTGGAGCGCCGACGACGACTGACGGTCGGGCGCTAGCGGCCGAGCAGGCCGATGTTGTGCCGGGCGCGCTCTAGGGTGGCCGCCGCCACCTCGGCCGCCTTGTCCGCACCGACGGCCAGCAGCCGGGAGGTCTCGCCGGGATCGCCGGCCAGCTCGTGGTAGCGAGCCTGGATCGGGCGGAGCAGCTCGATGACCGCCTCGGCGGTGGCGGCCTTGAGGTCGCCGTAGCGCTCGATGCCCTCGGCGGCTTCAGCCGGCCCGCGACCGGTGGCGGCCCCGAGGATCGAGAGCAGGTTCGACACTCCGGGCTTGGCCGCAACGTCGTAGCGGACCTCGCCGTCGCTGTCGGTGACGGCGCGCTTGACCTTCTTCTCGACGGCGGTGGGCTCGTCGAGCAGCGAGATCGAGCCCTGGGGGCTGTCTTCGGACTTGGACATCTTGTTGTCGGGCTGCTGGAGGTCCATGACCCGGGCGCCGGCCGGCGGCACGACCGCCTCGGGCACCACGAATGTTTCGCCGTAGCGCGAGTTGAAGCGCTCGGCGATGTCGCGGGTGAGCTCGATGTGCTGACGCTGGTCCTCGCCGACCGGGACCTCGTCGGTGTCGTAGAGGAGGACGTCGGCGGCCTGGAGCGCGGGGTAGGTGAAGAGGCCGCCCGACACGAACCCGGCCCGGTCGGACTTGTCCTTGAACTGGGTCATGCGGCGCAGTTCGCCGAAGGCGGCCGTGCACTCCATGAGCCAGGCGCACTCGGAGTGCTCGTGGACGTGGCTCTGCACGAACAGTGTGCAGCGGTCGGGGTCGAGCCCCACGGCGATGAGCATCTGGGCCAGCGACAGCGTGGATGCCCGGAGCTCGCCGGGGTCCTGTGGGGTGGTGAGGGCGTGGAGGTCGACGACGCAGTAGACGGTCTCGGCCCGGTCCTGGAGGTCCACCCAGTTGCGGAGCGCCCCGAGGAGGTTCCCGAGGTGGACCGAACCGGACGGCTTGATGCCGGAGAAGACTCGTGACATGGCGGGCAGGGTAGCGGGAGGCCCGTGGCCGGGTGGGGAGGAGGGGGCATTCCGCTCCCAGCGGGGATCCGTGCCATACACCGCAGGTTGCCAACGACTCCCTAGGGTCTGGAGCCGTGAGCGTCACGGTCACCACCCCCGTCTACGAGGGCCCCTTCGACCTGTTGCTGCACCTGATCCTGAAGGAGGAGGTGCAGCTCTACGAGGTCCGCCTGGCGACGATCGTCGACGAGTTCATCGCCGAGCTGGGTCGCCTCGGAGAGCTCGACCTTGAGGTGGCCACCGAGTTCCTGCTCATCGCGTCGATCCTCGTCGAGCTCAAGACCCGACGGCTGCTTCCCGGCAACGACGACCTCGACCTCGACGAGGAGTTCGCAGCATGGGAGGAACGCGACCTCCTTCTTGCCCGACTGATCGAGTGCAAGACCTTCAAGGACGCTGCGATCGTCCTCCGCCGGTTGTCCGCCGAGGCATGCCTCTCGAGGCCGCGCCGGGCGGGACCCGATGGCCACCTCCTCGACCTGACGCCCGACCTGCTCGAGGGCGTGACCCCCGACGACCTGCAGCGGGCCTACCTGCGGGCGTTCGAGCCGAGGCCCGTCGAACATGTCGACACGTTCCACATCGCACCGATCCGGGTCAGCGTCGCGGATGCCGTCAACGAACTGGTTGCGACGCTTCCGACCTCGGGACCGACGACCTTCCGGCGCATGACGCAGCACCTCGACGAGCGCCTGGAGGTCGTGGTCCACTTCCTCGCCGTGCTCGAGCTCTACAAGCAGGGCGTGGTCGACATCGACCAGGTGGGCGCCTTCGGGGACATCCTCGTGCAGTGGCGGGCGGGAGCCGATTCCGCCGACGTCGACCTCGTCGACGTCTACGAGGGCTGACCGGTGGAAGTGCTGCCGGACGACGGAGAATGGGTCGACGTCAACGCCGACTCCGGGGTCCGACGGGCCGTCGAGGCCATGCTCATGGTCGCCCTCGACCCGGTGCCCCCCAACCTCCTTGCCCAGCTCCTGGAGGTCGCGACCGACGAGGTGGAGCGCGTCTGCAACGACCTGGCCGCGGCCTACGAGGAAGAGGGTCGCGGGTTCGCCCTGGTCCGGGTGGCCGGCGGCTTCCGCTACCAGAGCCATCCCGACCAGGCGGCATGGGTCGAGCGGTTCGTGCTGGAGGGACAGAGTTCACGGCTCACCAGCGCAGCCCTCGAGACGCTGGCGATCGTCGCCTACAAGCAACCCGTGTCGAGGGCTCAGGTCTCGGCGATCCGCGGCGTCGACGTCGACGGCGTGATACGCACGCTCCAGCACCGTGGCTACATCGTCGAACTGTCCCGCGACCCCGGTCCCGGCAATGCGGTGCTGTTCGGCACCACCCCGTTCTTCCTCGAACACCTGGGCCTCGACTCGGTGCACGACCTGCCGCCGCTGGGCGAGTTCGTACCGGGCGCCGAGGTCGTCGAGGCCCTCGAGCGGGGTCTCCGGGGGGGCTCCGACCTTGGCGAGGACGGCGAACCCATCGACGAGCCCGTCGACGCCGACGAGCCGTCCGTCGCCGAGATGTTCGGTTCCGGCGGCCCCGTCGAGGCCTGACCGGCCGGCTGGGAACCGGGGCACGATGGTCGCCGCGGAGGGCGTGCGCCTCCAGAAGGTGTTGGCCCGGGTCGGCTTCGGGAGTCGGCGCACCTGCGACGACCTCATCGCCGCCGGTCGGGTCCGGGTGGACGGTGTGGTCGCCGTGTTGGGCCGTCGGGTCGATCCGGAGACGGCCCTGATCCTCGTCGACGGAGCGCCGGTCGGGGTTCGTCCCGGACTCGTCTACTACCTGCTCAACAAGCCGGCCGGAGTCGTGACGACCGCTGACGATCCCCAGGGTCGCCCGGTCGTGGTGGGCCTGGTTCCCGACGAACCCCGGGTCTTCCCGGTCGGGCGCCTCGACCTCGACACGGAGGGGCTCCTGCTCTTGACCAATGACGGGGAGATCGCCAACCGCATCACCCACCCCTCGTACGGGGTCGAGAAGGAGTACGTGGCGCACGTGGAGGGGACGCCGAGTCGCTCCGTCCTGCGGCAGTTGCGCGAGGGCGTCGAACTCGACGACGGGGTGACCGCACCGGCGCGGGTGACCCCCGTCGAGCCGAACGTCCTGCGCCTGGTCGTCCACGAGGGCCGCAACCGCCAGGTGCGGCGGATGTGCGACGCCGTCGGTCACCCTGTCATCCGACTGGTCCGAACCCGGATCGGGCCCCTGGCCGACCGGTCGATCCGACCCGGCACGTGGCGCCACCTCGAGACCGACGAGTTGAGGGCACTCGAGCGGGCGGTCGCCGACGGCGCCTGAACCGCGGCTCGGAAACCGTCGGGCCGCCGAGGGGGCGGCCGGTAGCATCGGCAACATGGCACGCCGCCCGGGTTCCGTCGGGGACCATTCGCGTCCGGGGCGGGTCGTCCGATGAGTCGGCGGGCCACCGTCGTGGGCGTGGGGCTGATCGGTGGTTCGATCGGCCTGGCCCTCCGGGAACTGGGCTGGCACGTCAGCGGCGTCGATCCCGATGGGGAGCGCTGCTCCCGCGGACTCGAACTCGGAGCCCTCGACGCCGTCGGTTGGGATCCGGACGCCGAGGTCACCTTCGTGGCGACCCCTGTCGGACTCGTCGCCGGGCTGGTCGCCGAGGCGCTGGATGCCTCGCCGGGCGGGTTCGTGACCGATGTGGCCAGTGTCAAGGCGGCGGTTGTCGAGGCCGTCGACGACCCCCGGTTCGTCGGTGGCCACCCGATGGCCGGTTCGGAACTGGACGGTGTCGAAGGGGCCGATGCGTCGATGTTCCGTGGAGCCAACTGGGTGCTCACCCCCGGTGGGGCGACCGCCGACGCCGCCTTCACCAGGGTGCGTTCGATCGTGCGGTCACTCGGCGCCGAGGTGGTGACCCTTTCGCCGAAGCGGCACGACGCCCTCGTGGCGCTCGTCTCCCACGTTCCTCACCTGACCGCTGCGTCGCTGGTCGGGCTCGCCGCACGGAGGTCCGAGGAGCACTCGGCGGTCCTGCGGCTCGCGGCGGGCGGCTTCCGGGACATGACCCGGGTCGCGGCAGGACACCCGGGGATCTGGCTCGACATCTGTGCCGAGAACCGGGCAGCCATCACCGAGGCCCTCGACGACCTGATCGGGGCGCTGGGTGAGGTGCGACGAGAGGTCGCGGAGACCGATGGAGATCGGCTGCTCCACCGCCTCGAGTCCGCACGGACGGCGCGGGTGAGCCTTCCCACGGGTGCGCCGCCGCCGTCCGAACTGCTCGAGGTCCGGGTCCCGGTGCTCGACCGCAAGGGGGAGATCGCCTCGATCGCCGCCCTCGCCACCGAACTCGACGTCAACATCTACGACCTCGAGATCGCCCACTCCGCCGAAGGCGACCGGGGCGTGGTCGTCCTGATCGTGGATGCCCCACTGGCCGACCGGCTTACAGAGGGCCTTGAGGGACTGGACTACCGGCCCACCTCGCGCCCGCTGACGCAGGGCTGAGCCGTGTCGGTCTTCGAGGTCGGGCCGGGCGGGCCGCTCCGGGGGCGCCTGAGCGTTCCGGGTGACAAGTCGATCTCCCACCGGGTGCTCCTGCTGGCGGCCCTTGCGGACGGCACATCCACGATCCGCTGGCTGAGCGACGGCCTGGACGTCCGCTGCACGTTGTCGATCATCCGGCAACTCGGTGCGGATGTGGACGAGGGTTCCGACGGGGCCCTGCGGATCCGGGGTGGCCGGCTGCACGGGTCCGACGACGTGCTCGACGTCGGCAACTCGGGCACCGGCATCCGCCTCCTGGCGGGGATGCTCGCCGGGTTGCCGTTCCGGTCGGTGCTCGACGGCGACGCCTCCATCCGTCGACGCCCCATGGACCGCGTGCTGGCGCCGTTGGCGCAGATGGGGGCCCGCGTGTCGGGCGCCGACGGGTCGACGCTGGCGCCGTTGGCGATCGACGGTGGCGGCCTGACGGGCATCGAGTACGAGCCGCCGGTGGCGAGCGCCCAGGTCAAGGGCTGCGTCCTGTTCGCCGGACTGTCGGCCGACGGGCCCACGACGGTGGTCGAGCCGCTGCGGACCCGGGCCCACACCGAGGAGCTGTTCGCCGCCACGGGAATCGACGTCGTCGAAGAACCCGGACGGATCACGATCTCGCCGGGGCGACCCGTCCCGTTCGACCACGAGGTCGAGGGCGACCCCTCGCAGGCCGCCTTCTGGGCAGTGGCGGCGTCGATCGTCCCGAACTCGGAGGTCGTGGTCCAGAACGTGTACCGGGGGCCGGCACGTGATGGCTTCATGGACGTGTTGCGACGGATGGGTGCCGACCTGCACCACGATCCGGTGGATGGCGACCTGACGGTGCGTGCCGCCGCCCTGCATGGCACGGTCGTGGGCGCCGACGAGGTGCCGGGTCTGGTGGACGAGGTCCCGGTCCTCGCCGTCGCTGCGGCCTGCGCCGAGGGGGAGACCCGCTTCGAGGGTGTGGCGGAGCTCCGGGTCAAGGAGAGCGACCGGGTCGCCACGGTCGAGGGCCTCCTCGAGGCGATGGGAGGCTCGGTGCGGACCGAGGGCGACGTCCTGGTGGTCGAGGGCGGGCGCCTGCGCGGCGCCTCCGTCCGTTCGCACCACGACCATCGGATCGCCATGGCGGGAGCGGTGGCCGCCCTGGTGGCCGATGGTCCGACCACCGTCGACGGCTGGGATGCGGTGGCCACGAGCTATTCCCGCTTCGCCGATGACCTGGCCGCACTACGTGGTGGGGGAGACTGAGCGCATGTCCGGTCCCGAGGTGATCGCGATCGACGGTCCGGCCGGTTCGGGCAAGACGACGATCGCGAGGGCACTAGCCGACCGGCTGGGGCTGGCGTACCTGGACACCGGTGCCATGTACCGCGCCGTCGCATTCGCCGCCCTGGGGGCCGGGACCGACCTCGGGGACGAGGTGGCGGTCGCCCGGACCGCACGGGACATGGACCTGCACCTCGACCGGACCTCCTGCGTCGTCGACGGGGTGGATGCAACCCTGGCCATCCGGGGCCCCGAGGTCACCGCGGCGGTCAGCGTGGTGGCGGCGATGGCTGAAGTGCGCGTCGAACTCGTCGAACGCCAGCGGAACTGGGTCGGGGAGCTGGGTGGTGGGGTCGTCGAGGGCCGGGACATCGGCTCGGTCGTGTTCCCCGAGGCCCGCCTCAAGGTGTACCTGACGGCGTCACCGGAGGTACGGGCAAGTCGTCGGGCCGGTGAGACGGGCGACGTCGACGTCGCCGCGGTCGCCGCCGACATCCGCCGCCGCGACGCCGCCGACAGCGGCCGTGAGGCCAGCCCCCTCGTCGAGGCGGACGGGTCGGTCACCATCGACACGTCGGACCTGACCGTCGACGAGGTGGTGGAGGCGATCGTGTCGCTGATTCGATGAGCGATCCGGGACTCGGGCGGGAGATGGGCCTGCTCGACCGGGTCGTCTACCGATTCTGCTGGTCGCTGCTCTGGTTGGCCCTCAAGGCATGGTTTCGATTCCGGGTGGTCGACAAGGAGCACCTGCCGAAGGACGAGCCGTACATCCTCGCTCCGGTCCACCGGTCGTACCTCGATACGCCCGTGGGCGGCATGGCCACCGCACGCCGCCTGCGGTTCCTCGGCAAGGAGTCGCTCTGGAACTCGAGGTTCGCCGGCCGCTTCCTCACCATCGTCGGTGGCTTCCCGGTGGAGCGGGGCACGGCCGACCGGGCGGCGCTACGGGCGTGCCAGGAGGTGCTCGAGCGTGGCGAGCCGATGGTGATGTTCCCCGAGGGCACCCGGCGGCACGGTCCCGTGGTGCTGGCCGAGGAGATGCACGCCGGTCCTGCGTTCGTCGCCGTCCGGGCGGGCGTGCCGATCGTGCCGATGGGCATCGCCGGCACGGACCACGCCATGCCGGGTGGCTCGGCGCTCATCCGGCCCACCAAGGTGTTCCTGGTGGTCGGGAAGCCGATCCGGCCGCCGGTGGTGGAGGGACGGGTGCCGCGTCGGGTGCTCGAGGAGCTCACCGAGGAGTTGCGGCAGCAGATGCAGGTGGTGTTCGACGAGGCGCAGCGGATGGCGGGACGACCGGCGCTCCCGCGGCCTGCTCTCCCAGAACCACCCGTCGGGGACTGAGGGCTCAGATCCTGTCGAGGGCGGTCAACGCCTCTGACGCCCCAACCGACCGGTCGTCGAAGTGGGCCACGGGTGGTGGTGCACCGAACCCGAGGCCGACGAAGCCGCGGATGGCGGCGAGCAGGTCGCGGAGGTTGCGGGGGGGCGGGAAGTACTCGTCCTCCCCGGTGTGTCGCACCACCTCGATGCCGTCGGCGGGGGCGAGCGTGCTCAGTACCGCGTCGACGACCTCTTCCGGGGCCGAGGCACCGGCGGTGACGCCGACCGTCCCGGAGAGGTCGTCGGGGAGTTCGTCGGCGTGGTTGATCCAGACCACACGCCGGCAGCCGGCCTCCTCGGCGAGCTTGACGAGTGCCCTGGTGTTCGAGCTGTTGGTCGAGCCGATGACGACGACGGCGTCGCAGCGGTCGACCAGGTCGAGCAGCGCCCCCTGGCGGTTGGTGGTGGCGAAGCACAGGTCGCTGCGCCCCGGCGACCACAGGGAGGGCCAGCGCTCGTTGGCGGCATCGAGGACGTCGGACCAGTCGCGGTGGCTGAGCGTGGTCTGGGCGAGGACCGCCACGTCGTCGCCGAGGTCGGGGAGTGCGTCGACGTCATCCGGGTGCTCGACGCGGTGCATGATCTCGGGCGCAACGGCCATCGTGCCGACCGCCTCTTCGTGGCCCTCGTGGCCGACGTAGACGACCTGGAAGCCCATGCGGGCCCGCGTCTTGACCTCGTGGTGGACCTTGGTGACGAGCGGGCAGACGGCGTCGACCGTGTAGCCACCGACGCCGTGTGCCCGCCGGACGATGTCGGGGGCCGAGCCGTGGGCGGAGAGCATGACTGGGGCGCCCTCGGGGACCTCGTCGATGTCCTCGACGAACACCACGCCCAGGGCCTCGAAGCGCTCGACGACGAGCTTGTTGTGGACGATCTCGTGGTAGCAGTAGACGGGCTCGTCGAAGGCCCGGACCAGCCAGGCCAGGGCCTTGATGGCCATCTCGACGCCGGCACAGAAGCCCCGCGGCTCGGCGAGCAGCACGCGACCGACGTCCATGAGGGCGACCCTACCGGCCTGCATCGGACGGGGCGATCGGGTGGCGCACCGCCGGTTCCCGGCTCCCCCGGGACCGTCGTCGCTGGGCCCGTCGGTAGCCTTGGCGCCATGTCGGCCCCCGTGGTGGTCGCCGTCGCCCCCGATTCGCCCGCACAACGGGCCGGGGTCGTGCCCGGTGACCGCATCCTCGCCATCAACGAGCAGGTTCCCCGCGACGTCATCCAGTACCAGTTGCTGGTCGACGAGCCGTCGCTGTTGCTCGACGTCGACCGCGGTGGACTGCGTCACGACATCGAGGTCGAGAAGGCCGCCGGTGCGCCGCTGGGAATCGAGGTCGACAGCCCGCTGTTCGACCGGGTCCAGACCTGCGACAACCACTGCGAGTTCTGCTTCATCTACCAGTTGCCGCCGGGGATGCGCCGCAGCCTCTACCTCAAGGACGACGACTACCGCCTGTCGTTCCTGTACGGGAACTTCACGACACTGACCCGCTTCACCGAGGCCGACCTCGAGCGGGTCGTTACCGAGCGGCTCGGCCCGCTCTACGTGAGCATCCACGCCACCGATCCGGGCAAGCGCACCGAGATGCTGCGCAACCGTCGGGGCGGCACGAGCCTGCGGTGGCTGCGGGTGCTTCTCGACCACGGCATCGAGGTCCACGGCCAGGTGGTGGTGTGCCCCGGCGTGAACGACGGCCTCTGGTTCGAGGACACGCTCGCCGGCGTCGCCGAGCGGTTCGTCGACCTCGCCAGCCTCTGCGTGGTGCCGCTCGGCGTGAGCCGGTACACGACCGAGGAGCGGATGCGACCCCACACGGTTGACGAGGCGGCGTTCGTGGTCGACACGGTCGAGGCCTGGCAGGAGGTGTTCGCGGCGGCGCTCGGTCGGCGACTCGTCTTCGCAGCCGACGAGTACTACCTGCTGGCCGGCCGGGAATTCCCGCCGGCCGAGGCCTACGAGGGCTTCCCGATGCACGAGGACGGGATCGGCATGGCCCGTTCGTTCGAACAGGGATTCCTGGGCGGCGGGTCGGATGGTTTCGTGGGTCGGGCGTCCGGCTTCTTCCAGGCCGTCGACGGAGCCCCGGCTGCCGGGTTCCGTGCGCCCCGGCTCGACGGCGATGGCCCCGGTACGCCGGTCCGGCTCGGAGTGCGGCGAGGCGCCCCGGCGGCGGTGCTGACCGGCGAGCTCGGCGCCCCGGTGCTCGGACCGCTGGTGGAGGGCCTGGGCAGGTCCGACCTGCGCGTGCTGCCGGTCGAGAACCGCTTCTTCGGGGGCAACGTGGGCGTGACGGGCCTCCTCGTCGGCGAGGACCTCGCGCGTGTCCTCGCGGAGCAGCCGGAGGGCCACCGGTACCTGCTCCCGGACGTCTGTCTCAGCGGCGGCCGGTTCCTCGACGGCCTCGTACCCGACGACCTGCCGCGTCCCGTGGAGGTCGTGGCGACGGACGGGGCTTCGCTTCGGGATGCGTTGACATGAACCTCGTGGTCGCCATCGTCGGGCGTCCCAACGTCGGCAAGTCGACGCTCCTCAACCGGATCGTCGGACGACGCGAGGCGATCGTCGAGGAGCGTCCCGGTGTGACCCGGGACCGCAAGGAGGTCGCCGCCTCCTGGCGGGGCCGCCCCTTCACGCTCGTCGACACCGGCGGATGGCTGACCGGCGGCGACTCGCTCGACGAACAGGTCAGCCGCCAGAGTGAGAAGGCGATCGCCGACGCCCACGCCGTGCTGTTCGTGGTGGACGCAACCGTCGGGGTCACCGAGGACGACGATCGGGTGGCTGCGCTGCTGCGCGGCCGTGCCGACACCGTGATCGTGGTCGCCAACAAGGTTGACGACCGGGTGCACGAGGCGGCGAGCTGGGAGCTGCTCAAGCTGGGCCTCGGCGACCCGGCGTCGGTGAGTGCCCTGCACGGCCGGGGGACCGGCGACCTGCTGGATCGCCTCGTCGACCTGCTGCCGGCCGAGGACGTGCCCGACGATGCCGAGCCATCCGCCGAAGATGACGCGCCACGGGTGCTGGGAGTGTCCATCGTCGGGCGTCCGAACGTCGGCAAGTCGACGCTGTTCAACCGCCTCATCGGCGAGGAGCGGGCCGTCGTCCACGACCGTCCCGGCACCACGCGCGACTCGATCGACACGGTCGTCGAGACCGGGCACGGTCCGGTCCGGTTCATCGACACGGCCGGGATGCGCCGCAAGGCCAGGATCGACGAGAACACCGAGTACTACTCACTGGTGCGTGCACTCAAGTCGGTCGACACGTCCGATGTGGCGCTGCTGGTGATCGACGCCACGATCGGCGTCACCCACCAGGACCAACGTCTCGCCGAGCGGGTCGATGCTGCTGGCTGCCCGATCGTGGTGCTGCTCAACAAGTGGGACCTGTGCGACACGGAGCAGCGCGGGGACGTCACCGAGCAGGTGGGGCAGCGCCTGCACTTCGTGGGCGACGCTCCGGTGCTGCGCATCAGCGCACTGACGGGGAAGAACGTGGGGCTCCTCTGGCCGGCCCTGGCCGAGTCGATCGAGCACTACCGCACCCGGATACCGACCCGCCGGGTCAACGATGTGGTCCGTGCCGCGCAGGTCGAGCATCCTGCGCCTGCGGGGGCCCGGATCCTCTACGCCACCCAGGGCGCAACCGATCCGCCGACCTTCACGCTGTTCGCCAACCGGGAGGTCCCGAGGACGTGGCTCCGGTACCTCGAGCGACGTCTGCGCGACGACCTGGGCCTCGGCTCGACGCCCATCAAGTTGCGGGTGCGCCGCCGCTCGGAATAGGTGGCTTCGGGCGTCGACGACCCGTTGCCTGCACGGGAAGCAGCCATGTCCCGCGACCCTTCGGGTCGTGGTCCCGACCGGGGGGTACCATGAACGCGAATGCGCACTCCGGTACTCACCCTCGTGGGCCTCGTGTGTCTGGCAGCCACGTTCAGCTGGGCACGTTCGGCGCGCCACCGCTATCGGCTGATCCACCGGATCGACGCCGAGTCGTCGCCTGACGCCTACACGCTGGCCTGGTCGACATTCCGCAAGGAGTCCCATTCGGCGATCCTCTACGGGCTGTTGGCGGTGGTGTCGTTCGTCAGCGCCTACTTCGACTCTGCCGGGGTGTCGATCCTGTTCGCCCTCGTCGGCCTGCCGGCCGTGGTCTCCACGGTCTGGGCGCGCAACTCCGTGCGCGAGGCCCGCATGGCGCGCCAGAGGATCGACATCGAACGCCGTGCCCAGGAGGCACTGGACCAGGAGGACCTGGCCCCCAAGGCATGGGCCGCCCGACTCGCCCCCGAGGACCTCCCCGAGTTCTCCGGCTTCGACGTGGGACGCGTCTACCAGGCCGGCACGGGCCTGATGGCTGGCGACTTCTTCGACGTCTTCAAGGCCTCTCCGACGCGGCTGGCAGCGGTCATCGGCGATGTCGCCGGCCACGGCATCGAGTCGTCGATCACCGCCTTCCAGGCCAAGTACCTGCTGCGGTCGTTCCTCGCCCAGTTCCGCGATCCGGCACAGGCGCTCGAGGAACTCAACCGGCAGATGTCGTCGGTCGACCGGGGCGAGGAGTTCATCTCGCTGGTCGTGCTGGTGTTCGACACCGAGGCCGAGACGCTGCGGTACGCCTCGGCGGGCCACCCGGCCACGTTCCTGTTCCACGAGCGCGAGGTGCGGCCGCTGCGATCGACGGGTCCGCTGCTGATGCTCGATGCTGGCGGCACCTACTTCAGCCGCGAGATCCCCCTCGAGACCGACGACATGGTGCTGCTGTACACCGACGGCCTGGCTGAGGCCAGGACCGGTGACGACCTGTTCGGCGAGCAGCGGATCGGTGACGCACTGCGGCGCAACCCGGGCATCGCCCCCAACGTGCTCTGCAAGCAACTGCTCGACTCGGTGAACGACTTCAGCCACGGAATCGTCGAGGACGACATCGCCATCCTGGCGATCCGCAAGACCTGATCCCGGCGCCCGGAACCTCCACCATGCCCTGGTGCGCCTCTTGCGACAAGTACCTCAGCCCGAACGCCGTGTCGGTCGTCGGCACCTGTCCCACGTGTGGTGACCGGGTCGAGGACTCGGGCGGCACCCCGGCGAGGTCGCAGAAGGTCCCGTGGCACTTCTGGGTGTTCGCCTCCGCTGCGGCGATCTACCTGTCGTGGCGCCTCGTCGATGGCATCGTCAAACTGGTGAACTGAGGCCACTCAGCGCCAGGGGGAGACCGCCTTCCCGGCGAGGGGGAAGATCACCTCGTCGTCGCCGACGTCTTCGGTGGCCGCTGTGCGCTCGTCGTCGGTGAGGGGGGCGAACCGGGCGGCCGCATCGATGGCCCGCCGGGCCGTGGACGGATCGCTGGGGGTGCAGAAGGCGTGGACGCCGGGGGTCGACAGGGCGAACCGGACGCCGCGCTCGATGCCCTCATCGGTGCGGTGTGGCTCGTACCAGGTCATGGTGTCGGGCCGGCGGTCGCCCCAGGGCCGCCATGCCACCGCCTTGATGGCCAGGACGCCGACGTCCCGGGCCGCACACTCCGCCAGGAGCGCCTCGGCGTCGGCCCGGTAGACGGGGTCGGTCCAGACCCGCGGGTACACGGGGAACATGACCGTGTCGACGTCGTAGCGGCGGATGGCCTCGAGGTGGGCCCGGGGGGCGCCGAGGTCGTGGCCGGTGATGCCGATGAAGCGGGTGAGGCCCTGTTCGCGGGCGTCGAGGATCACCTCGAAGGCCTCGGTCCTGCGGTCGAGTTCATCGACCGAGGTGACCCCGTGGGCCTGGTAGAGGTCGAGTTGGTCGACCTGGAGTCGGGTGAGCGTCTTGTCGAGGCGCTCCCGTGCCCGGTCGCGTTCGGTTTCGCCGGTCTTGCCGGCGATGAACAGCCGGTCCCGCACGGCCGGCAGGTGGGGTCCTACGGCACGTTCGGCGAGCCCGTAGCCGGGGGCGATGTCGAGGTGGTTGACGCCGGCGGCGAGGACCTCGGTCAGGAACGGCTCGGCGGCCTCGGGGGAGTCGGTGGCGAAGGCGGCCCCGCCCAGGATGGCGACGCTGCTGCGGTGTCCGGTGCGGCCGAGGCGGCGCGTCTCCATGGCGGCGCCTTCGTCGTTCACCTCCGCATGTTCGCGCAGCCGTTTCGGGGCAGTCGCAGCGGACGCTGACGGTAGGGTTGCGGCTCCACAGCGGGCTGTGGCGCAGCTTGGTTAGCGCGTCGGTCTGGGGGACCGAAGGTCGGGAGTTCAAATCTCCCCAGCCCGACCACTTGAAGTGCTTTCGGTGGTGGCGGGTTGTTGTCCCCTTGGGGTTGTTTCGTGGCCGGTGCCGTCGGGGTTGTCGGGGCATTCGGGGTTGTCGTTGCGGTCGACGAGGGTCCCGTCTTGTTCGGTGACGTCCTTCTCGCAGTGTTGGCAGCGTTGGGGGCGTTTGGCGGCGGCGATGAGGATGGCGACGGCGGGGATTGTGAGCAGGATCCACCACGGGAACCCGCCGCCACTGTCGTCGGTGTCGGGTGGCTGTTGGGGGGTGAACAGTGCCGTGCGGGTGAAGCCTTCGCCGGGGTCGTTGGGGTCGAGCGGGTCGGTGCCGAGTTGGTTGACTTCTTCGCCGTCTGAGAAGCCGTCGCCGTCGGTGTCGGCGTCGTCGGGGTCGGTGCCGAGGGTTTCTTCGTCGCCGTCGGTGAGGCCGTCGCCGTCGGAGTCGTCGTTGATCGGGTTGGTGCCGGCGGCGACTTCGTCGCCGTCGGAGATGCCGTCGTTGTCGGTGTCCGGGTCGAGCGGGTTCAACCCGGCGTCGATTTCGTCGCCGTCGATGAGTCCGTCGTCGTCGGTGTCGGGGTCGCACATGTCGGTGCCGAACGCGATTTCTTCTGCGTCGGCGAAGTTGTCGTCGTCGCAGTCGTCGCCGGGATCGGACGGGTCGAGCGGGTTGGTGCCGCGGTCGAATTCTTGTTTGTCGCCGATCCCGTCGTCGTCGCTGTCGGGGTCGTTCGGGTCGGTGCCAGCTTCTTCTTCGTCGCGGTCGGGGAGTCCGTCGCCGTCGGTGTCGACACCGGGATCATTCGGGTCGAGCGGATCCGAGTCCAACTCGTTGACTTCTTCGCA
>JARQPW010000032.1 GCA_029577135.1 Acidimicrobiales bacterium | reverse complement strand
CTTGAACGAACCCGCCGCTCCGGGCTCCCCGCCGAAGATTCCCTGCGGTGGCTCGCTCAGCCTGCTGGTCACGGCGTTCAGCTCCCAGTCGCGCAAGGTGTCGACGCTGAACTCGATCGTCTGGCCGAGACCTCCTGTCTGAGCGCCGCCTCCACCCGACCCACGGCGGAGTTCCTTGCGGTGGAAGTGGATTGGTGCCGACGCCTCCACCACCTCGATCGGAACCGCCGAGACGCCCGTCGGGTAGGAGCAGGCTGAGAGCCCGGGTTTAGTAGCCCTGGCGCCGACTCCGCCCGCGTAGGTGAACATTGCCGTGATGAACGCAGAACCGTCCTCATGATTCCCATTCACCTGCATTGTCCAGACTGCTCCTGAACCCTCCGCCATCGACTCCTCCGGTCTGATCTGGGCGAGGGCCTTGAGGAGCGCATTGGGCAGGAACATGCCCACCACATGGCGGGCTGTTCCGGGCTGGGGCTTCACCGCGTTCACAATTGACCCCTCAGGGGCCACCATCCTGATCGGGCTGAGGCTCCCATGGTTGTTGGGGATCTCAGGGTTCAGGACCGAACGAACGGTGAACGTCGTGTAGGCGTGCGTGTAGTTTCGCACGACGTTGATACCCCAGGGGCTGGCATCCGATGTTCCTGCGTAATCGACGGTGATCTCGCCCGCCTCAGCGTCGACATCTATGGCACAGACAATGTCGATCCTGCTTCCGTCGGCCAGATCCAAGATGGCGCTGGCCGGGTATGAGCCCGACGTCAATGCCCGGATACTGGCCCTGGTTGCCTCCTCCGAACGGTTGATGATCTCATCGGCGAGCTCCTCGATGTGATCCAGTCCATGCGAATCGCACAGGGCCGCCAGCCTCTGCGCCCCGACCTCGCCGGAGGCAATCTGGGCATGGAGGTCACCAGCCATATGGTCCGGCTGACGGACGTTGGAAAGGATGAACCGCCAGACATCCTCGTTGCGTTCACCGGACTTCATCAGCCTGCAAATTGGTATCCAGAGGCCTTCCTCGAAGCAGTCGCGCCCACCGGCGCCGATTCCGTAACCACCTACATCTGTGTGGTGGATGGTCGAGCCGAAGTAAGCGATCAGGACCGGCATGTCTGAACCTGACGGCACCCGCCACACGGGCACCAGCACCGTGACATCGAGCAACTGGCCAGCCGTCTGGTACGGGTCGTTTGTTATCAGCACATCGCCCGGTACAAGAGTTTCAGGTGGATACTCGGCGAGCATGTTGGCGGCACCGATCGCAAGCGAGTTGATGTGGCCGGGCGTACCGGTCACCGCCTGTGCAACCATCCTGCCACTCTGATCGAACACAGCATTGGCCAGGTCGCCGGCCTCCCGGACGATGGGGCTGAACGCGGAGCGCTGGAGCGCACGCGCCTGCTCGTTGACCGTGGCGATGAGCGACTGCCAGAGGATCTCCAACTCAATCGGGTCGAAACTGCTCATGCAGATCCCCTCGTTGCGATCAGACTCCCATCAGCGGCCACATTCACCGACCACCCGGGCCTGATCACCGACGTGGTCTCACGCTCCTCGACCACAGCAGGACCCTCGAAGCGAGCTCCCGGCTCCAACTGATTGCGTTGGAAAACGGGAGTGTCCACTGCCAGAGATCCCCTGTCGAAGATGACTGGTCGGCTTCTGGCGGACCCGCCGTGAACCGGCGCCGCGTTGGCTACAAGGGCGGGCTCAACCTCGGCCAGTTTGGCAGACGCCGAGAGCCTCCAGGTAACAACCTCGATAGCGACATCGGGGATAGCCAGACCGTAGATCCGACGGTACTCGTCCTCGAACGCCAGCCTCACATCTTCCATCGGTACCGTCCACGAGTTGCCCTCGTCCACCCAGACAGTGATCTCGTTGCCCTGACCCACGTATCGAGCATCGATCCCGTACCCAAACCCAACGGCCTGCTCAGGGACGCCCGCAGCCATCAGCACCCGCCGGCCCTCCCCACGAAGTTCTCGGAGCAACTCGTCGCGCTCTGCTTCGTCCAACCCATCGAGAACCCTCGGCATGGATCGGGCCAGATCGATTCGGACCGGAGATACCAGGGTTCCAAATGCCGAGAGGACGCTGGCATTGACCGGGAATACCACGCGATCGGATTCGAGCAGTTCGGCCACGCGACAGGCATGGACGGGACCAGCCCCTCCGAATGCCAGGACCGTGACCCCACGGAGGTCCAACCCCCGCTCAACCCCGTGCATGCGGGCAGCTGCGGCCATGTTCTGGTTGACCACCTCGTGGATGCCAGCCGCTGTCTCCACCGTGGACATCCCCAGCCCTTCCGCCACACGGGACATGGCCTCCTCGGCCAGCGAGGCATCGAGAGGCATGTCACCCCCGAGGAACGCATTCGGATCGAGTAGGCCGAGAACCAGGTCCGCGTCGGTGACGGCAGGGACGGTGCCCCCCTGTCCATAACAGGACGGACCGGGATCTGCACCTGAGGACTCGGGCCCGACTTTCAGAAGCCCAAACCGGTCAACCCAAGCCAGGCTTCCGCCGCCAGCCCCGATCTCTACAAGATCCACTGATGGCACCGACACCGGGAAGCCCGATCCTTTCTTGAACCGGTACATCCGGGCCACCTCGAAGGTGTTGATGAGGTCGGGCTCAAATCGTTCGATCAGGGTGGCCTTGGCAGTGGTGCCTCCCATGTCGAAAGCCAGAAGTCGCTCCTCGCCCAGGCGGCGTGCGAACCAGCACGCAGCCAGTGCACCAGCCGCAGGTCCCGATTCGACGAGGCGGATCGGAGCCTGCGCCGCATCGTCGGCCGAAACCACTCCACCGTTGGAAAGCATCATCAAGACCGAACCACCGAATCCCTCCGCCGAGAGCCACTTCTGGAGCTCATCAAGGTAGGGACCGATCACCGGCATGGTGGCGGCGTTGCAGGCCGCTGTGATCATCCTGGGATACTCACGAATCTGGGGGGAAATCTCGGCCGACACACAGACGGGGACTCCGAGTTCTCGTCGAAGATGATCAGCGACACTCCGCTCGTTGGAGGAATCGACGTACGAGTTGAGAAGACAGACGGCCACCGACTCCACGCCGGCAATCCGCAGTTGTCCGGTTAGTCGGTCAAGATCATCCGGTGAGGGCCTACGGGTCACGACACCCTGCGCTGTGATTCGTTCATCGATCGCGAACGTGCGGTCCCTTGGAACCGGCGGATCTGGAAACTCGATCTGGAGGTCGTACATGTCATAGCGATGCTCATCGCGAATCAGAAGCGTGTCGGCGAATCCAGACGTGGTCACGAGACCAGCACGCCCTGTCTTGCCCTCGATGAGGGCGTTTGTGATCAACGTGGTGGCATGGACGATCGGAGCCACGATGTCGCCCGGCTGGACACCGGTCCTTTCAAGCAGGCTGGTTATCCCACTTCGGACTGCGTCCAGAGGTGCGTCCGGTGTAGTCAGGGTCTTTTCAACCTGGACAGACCCGCTGACACCGTCGAGAAGGACGAAGTCGGTAAACGTGCCACCAATGTCTACGGCAAGCCGCCAGTCGCCCATCGTGATCAGCCTTTGGTTGCCAGATCGGATCGGGGAGGGGCGAACACGTCGAGAATCCAGCATTCTCCATACTCGTCGTCGCCGTGGAAGATGCTGTCCCCGTGCCAGATATTGCGGCCTGCCACGTAGACATCGCCGGCCCGGAGCAGGACCCGATCCTCGGTGAGCTCATCCTCACCGATGCGGAAGTCCAACTCCCCCCGGAACACGATGCCTAATTGTTCGGTTTCCTCATGGCGGTGGATGAATGACCCGACTGCTCCGTCCGCTATGCGCCAGAAACAGAGTTGCAGGTGTTCGCCCTCTATGACACGACGCCGGAAGCCGGGACGTTCGGTCTCCTGGAACGCACCTTCCTCCAGGAAGTACACATACTGCGTATCGTTGGCCACCATTCTCCTTCGGGTCATTCAGATGAGTTGGCTGAGCATTCGACGCTCGACGTCGGCCAGGTGGTCCTCGGCGGCCTTGGCAGCCCTCTCCCCGTCACAGTCCAGGATCGCTCCGGCGATCGCCTCGTGACCTTCTGCGGCGCCCCTGATTATCTCGTTCACCTGCTTGCGGTGGACCTGGGTGTAGAGGAGTGATGCGAGTGCCGGCGAATCGAACAGCGCCCGCAGCACCCGCCCGTAAAGTTCGGCCAGAAGTGGGTTGCCACAGGCCGAGGCGACTGCCGCGTGGAACCTGTGGTCCAGGTCCCTGAAATGACCCAGTTCCATCCCGGGCTCGTAGTCGTCGGCCAACTCGGCGATCTCGGTGCGCTGACGATCTGACGCGTTGCGCGCTGCCAGATCGGTCATGGCGATCTCGATCACCCGCCGGGTCTCAAACAACTCTCGGACCTGGCTCTTCAATCCCTCTGCCGGGACCGACACCACCCCCAGGTATTCGACAACGTGCAGGCGGCCATTGCGCCGCTCAACCACACCCAGTGAGATCAACTGCTGGATGGCCTCCCGGACCGTTGTCCGGGCCACCCCGAACTCCTCGCATAGTTGGCGCTCTGCAGGCATCCGATCGCCGGGCTCGAAATGGCCGGCCCGTATCGAGTCCATGAGTTGGTCCCGGACCTGGTCGGGGACCGTGACGTACTCGATTCGGGCAAACCGAGGGCTGTAGTCGTCGACGATCTCCTGGCCCATCCGTTCAGCAGCCGCTCACTCGGTCGGCACCAAACCGCTCGATGGACGCGTCGAGGTCTAGGGGCCGGATGATCGCCTCGGATTCTGCTTCTCCCCATTCCGAACTGGGTACCAGCCACATGACCTCGAACTCCAGTCCGTCGGGATCCTTCGAGTAGAGGCTCAGATTCACACCATGGTCGCTGGCCCCCACGAGGGCCCCGCATGCTTCCAGCCGGCCTCGCAGTTCCCTCAACTCCGCCAGGGTCGCCACCTCCCAGCCGATGTGGTACATGCCAACCGATCCACGACCCGCATCCGAATCAGCTCCACCGGTACCGATCGAGAAGAAGGCGATGTCGTGATGGTTGACCGATGCCGGAGCCCTCATGAACACGAACGCACCGGCCGGATCCTCGATCACCGACTCAAACCCGAGGATCTCCTCGTAGAAGCGCTGATGGACGAGGGCATCTCGCACGTACAACACCGCATGATTCAACCGAGTGATCATCATCGTCCTCGTGGAACTTTTGGTCTGATGGTCTGACCATAGTCCGGGAGTCGGGGAATCGTCTAGGGGGACGGTGCCACCCATGGCATGGCCGGGTCCGGCCATGCCAGTTCAGCAGTTGAGAATCCGGCGCGCGCCCATTATGTCGTCCTTGAGTTGGTTCACAAGGGATTCGGCACCATCGAAACGGCGCTCACCACGCAGGAATTCGGCAAACGACACGCGGCACGACTCACCGTAGAGATCCCCGTCGAAATCGATCAGGTGTGCTTCGAGAAGGGAGTGTTCGGCGTGGAGGTAAAACGTCGGTCGCCGTCCGATATTGATCGCACAGGGGTGACTCGACCCGTCGGCGCGCTTGAACCAGCCCGCGTAGACACCGTCCGAGGGCCAGGCACGGTCCTGTGCAACGGGGATGTTCGCAGTAGGGAACCCCAAGGTCCTCCCACGCTGTTCACCGTGGATGACCTCACCGCCCACCTCATAGGGTCGACCCAGCATCTTGGCTGCGTGTACAACATCTCCTCCCTGCAACGCGCGACGAATCGCCGTCGACGAGATCGGCTCAACAGTGAGTGGCATTTCCCTGACCGCGTCGACGCCGATCACATCCAAGCCGTGCTCGGGTCTCTTCTCATGAAGAAACGCCAGGTTGCCTTCACGACGGTTTCCGAAGTGCAGGTCGTGGCCGACTATGAGTACCTCAGCACCTACCTGACCGATGAGAACGGTCTTGGTGAACTCGAGGGCTGTTCGCTGCGCAACCACCTCGTCGAAGTCGATGAGAAACGCAATGTCGATACCGCACTCGCCGATCAGATCAAGGCGATCATCTAGCGTGGTAAGGAGAAGCGGAGCGCTCTCAGGTCGGAGAACCTGGGCCGGGTGCCCGACGAACGTGACCACCGCTGCCGCAATCCCGCGTTGCCGGGCCTCCCTCACCGTTCGGCCCAATACCTCCTGATGGCCGAGGTGGACACCGTCGAAAGTTCCCAGGGCCACCGCGACAGGAACATCATGTGATCCGCTCAAGCTGAGACGGTGAACCTCCATGGCACCCCACGCTATGGGCAGATCTCTCAACAGGAGTGCTCGGGAATGGGCCTGACCTCGGACAGGTTGTCGCGGTTCCCACGACGGTAGGGTCGCGCTATGGCACCGGATCAGTTACCGGCACCAATGGATGCCGAATCCCCGCAACTCGGATGCTGGCTGAAGGTGCCATCCACGGTCACTGCCGAGGCGGTCTCGCTTCTCGGATTTGACTACATAAGCATCGACATGCAACACGGTCTGGTCAGCCGACACGACCTGATCCCGATGCTCCAGGCCATCCACCCACATTCGCCGCGGACAATCGTCCGGGTACCCGCAAACGACCCTTCGACCATCGGATGGTGCCTGGACGGCGGCGCCACCGGTGTGATCGTCCCCCTTGTCAACTCGGCCGCCGAGGCAGAAGCAGCGGTAGAGGCCTGCCTATACCCGCCGGCCGGCCAGAGAAGCACCGGGCCGACCCGCTCGTCCCTCATCTACGGAAGAAGTTACGTCGACAACGCGAACTCGTTCGTCCAGTGCATTCCGATGATTGAGACCGTAGGGGCACTTGAGTCGCTCGACGCGATCCTCTCCATTCCAGGGGTCGACGCGATTTACGTCGGACCCTCGGACCTCTCTAGAAACCTGGGGTTGGGTCCTGGCAACCACGACGGCGAGCCCGCCTTCGACGACGCACTGGTGACGATCGTGGAGGCCTGCAGGCGAAGCGGCGTCGTGCCCGGAATCCACGCCGACGCACAACTCGCCCTGAAACGACTTGACCAGGGATTCCGGATGGTGACCATCGCCGAAGACCTCGGCGGGATGAAGGACACGCTGGTCAGCGCGCTCGACTCCATCCGAAACCGCTGACGAACCGCTGTCGGGCTCCCAGGCCATTCCCTCAGTAGATACGGAGCAGCCGACCGGCGAACCCTAGGACAGCCACGACCAACACCGGTCGAATCACCTTCTCGCCGCCGGCCACGGTGACGCGGGCACCCAGGGCACCTCCCAAGGCGAAGCCAACACCCAAGATCACTGCCGGCGCCCAGTCGATCCTGCTGCTGAGGATGAACACCGGTAGTGCCGCCACGGTCACGGCTAGGACGACGAGGACCTTGATGCTGTTGGCAACAACGAGGTCCATGCCGGAGCGGGACAGGGCCAACACCAACAGGAGACCGATCCCGGCCTGAAATGCCCCTCCGTAGACACCGATGCCCAGAAACACCACGGCCATCAGCGGACCCGACCAGCGGGTGTCAGCCGACGAGGCTTCAACACGCGGCGGACGCAATGAGACTACGAGAAGGGGCACCATCAAGAGTCCGAAGACCCGTTCAAACGTTTCGTCGGCCAATTGCCCGACGAGTATGGCCCCGATCACCGACCCCAGTGCAACTGGAGCCAGCACGGGCAGCACCCTGGACAACTCCGAGTAACCCAAGCGGCGAAAGGTGGCGGTGGCCATTGCCGTCGAGGCGAAGATGCCGATGCGGTTTGAACCGTTGGCTACATTCCCAGGGACCCCGACCAGCACGAGCAACGGTACGGTGAGCAACGAGCCGCCACCGGCCATCGTGTTGGCCACACCGGCGGCCAAACCTCCGGTCAGCAATAGCACGACATCGAACGAATCCACTACGGCGGCCGTCAGCCCAAGGCTTCACGTGCGGAATCGGCAAGTTCGCCGAGCCGCTCCGACGGCACCCTAGAAGCCTCATCCGAAAAATGGTTCTCCAAAAAGGACACGAAACTCACCCGAACGGACCCTTCGCCCAGATCCAGACCAGTACCCAGTGGGAGTGCGAGGATCGTGCTTCCGGCAACGTCGGATCCACCAGCAGTCGGTTCAACCAACACAACTGTCCCAATTCGCGAACCATGCATATCCTCGAACCAGCAGGCGTATCTGCCGTGACCGGGAAGCAGGATCGTTGGGTTGACGTACACCTTGCAGACAGGGGCGTCAGAGGTCACGAAATCTGTCGGACCGACCTCCCCCCGTACCTCGTACGGGCGGCCCAGCATGGCGTTCGCCTGCCTCAGGTCGCCTCGAGCGAGCGCCCGCCGGATGAACGTGGACGAGACCTGTTCGTGGTCGCGTGCAGGCGTGCCGTCGAGGCCCACGAGGCCCAGGCCCAGCACCTCGAAGCCGTGCTCCACCCCCATCGACCGCAGCAGCGCCACGTTGCCGAGCCGCTGGTAGCCGAAGTGGAAGTCCTCGCCGACGACGACGGCCTTCATACCGAGACCGCCGATCAGGACGTCGGTGACGAAGTCCTTGGCGGTCTCGAGTGCCCGTGCGTCGTCGAACGGGACCACGACCGTGGTGTCGATCCCGGTGGTCGACAGTTGTTCGAGCTTCTGGTCGAGGTCCGTCAGCAGTAGCGGCGCAGACTCGGGGCGCACGACCGATGCCGGGTGCCTGTCGAAGGTGACGACCGCAGACCGCAGCCCCCGCTCGGCGGCGATGCGGCACACCTCGGCGATGACCTGGCGATGGCCGAGGTGCACGCCGTCATAGGCCCCGATGGTGACCACCGACCCCGGCGAGGTCGGATCGTCGGGCGTGAGCGTTCGGCGGATCTCCACCACGCCCACGCTATCGACCGGGGTGGTGTGGGTCGCCCACCCGGCCGGTGCCACTCAGACGACGAGGACCAGGGACGGCTTGGTCCTGCCCTCGTACGGCTCGTAGACGGCCAGCAGGGTGCCGTCGGAGCCGTGCACGGCCCACGGTCCGTCGCCCTCCACGCCCAGGCGCTCCCGACTCAGCAACTTCCCGTGTCCGACGTCGACCGCGAGGTCGTCGTCGACGAAGACGCCGGCCAGGTGGCGGACGCCGACCGCCGGCGGGAGCAGGTCCGGCGACTCCATCGATCGGGCCCCGTCGATCGTGAACGAGCCGACCGACAGCCGTCGCAGGTCCGTCAGGTGGGCGCCACCGCCGAGGGACGTGCCGAGGTCGGCGGCCAGCGTCCGCACGTAGGTGCCCGACGAGCATTCGACGTCCGCCTCCCAGACCAGGGGGTTCCCGGTCGGCGTCACGTCGAAGCGGTGGACGGTGACCGGGCGCGGGGCCCGCTCGACCTCGCCGCCCTCCCGGGCGATCTCGTGCAACCTGCGGCCTCCCACCTTCACGGCGGAGAACATCGGAGGCACCTGTTCGATGTCGCCGGTCAACTGCCGTGCAGCACGCCACACGTCGTCCGGCACGACGCCCGACATGTCGTGCACCGCCGTCACCTCGCCTGCCGCGTCGAGCGTCGTCGTCTCGGTCCCGAACACGATGGTGGCCGTGTAGCGCTTGGGGAGGAGCGTCAGGTACCGGAGCAACCGGGTTGCCCGTCCGACGCCGAGGACCAGCACGCCGGTCGCATCCGGGTCGAGCGTGCCCGAGTGCCCGACCTTGCGGGTACCGAGCACCTTGCGCGACCGGGCCACGACATCGTGGCTGGTCCAGCCCGCAGGCTTGTCGACGACGACGATGCCGTCGGGGCCGCGCGGCCGGTCAGCCATCCTCGTCCCGGAGTCGGCGGAGGATGTCCTCGATCCGCTCCGCCGACCGGACGGCCTCGTCGACCCTGAACACGAGTGGCGGGGTCCTCCGGAGGCGGGTCCGATCGCCGACGGCCCGCTGGAGGCGGGACCGTTGTTCCTCGAGTGCCTCGATCACCTCGTCGTCGGCTGCTCCGCCCGTCACGTAGACCTTCGCCTGGCTGAGGTCCCGGTCGGTGTCGACACCCGTGACGGTCACCAGGTCGAGCCGCACGTCGTCGATGCGCTCGAGTTCCTCGGCGAGAATCCGGGTGAGGAGCTCGTTGAGGCGGTCGGTGCGGTCGAACCCACGCGGGGCTCCACCGCTGCGTTGCCGGCTGCGTGCCATGGTCCGCTACGAGCGGGCGATCTCCCGCTCGTCGTAGGTCTCGATGACGTCGCCGTTCTTGAGGTCCTGGAAGTCGGAGAGCCCGATGCCGCATTCGAAGCCGGACTGCACCTCACGGACGTCGTCCTCGAAGCGCCGGAGCGACCTGACCTCGCCCTTCCAGATGATGGTGCCCTCGCGCAGGAAGCGGACCTTGCTGCCCCGGGTGATGGCGCCGTTCTGGACGTAACAGCCGGCGATCTTGCCGATCTTCGGGACCGAGAAGATCTCTCGGACCTCGGCATCGCCGGTCACGACCTCCTCGAACTCGGGAGCCAGCATGCCGAGCATGGCGGACTCGATGTCGTCGAGCAGTTGGTAGATGACCTCATAGGTGCGGATCTCGACCTGCTCGGCCTCGGCGAACTCGCGGGCCTTGCGGTCGGGCCGCACGTTGAAGCCGATGATCGTGGCGTTCGAGGCGCCGGCCAACTGGATGTCGTTCTCGGTGATCCCACCGACCGCCCGGTGTACGAAGGCCAACTTGACGTCGTCGCTATCGAGCCGCTGAAGGCTGTCGCAGACCGCCTCGAGGGAACCGTTGACATCGGTCTTGACCACCAGGTTGAGCCTGGCAGCCTCCCCCCTCTGGATCTGCTCGAAGACGTCCTCGAGGCGGGCGCCACCGGAGAGTGCATGCGCGTCACGACCGATGTTGGCCTGGCGCTTGTAGTGCGACCGCTTCTCGGCGACGCGGCCGGCGACCTTCTCGCTGGGAGCCACCACGAATCGGTCGCCCGCCTCGGCGACATCGGAGAGGCCCAGCACCTCGACGGGTGTCGACGGACCGGCCTCCTTGACCTGTCCGCCCTGGTCGTCGATGAGTGCCCGGACGCGACCCCAGGCCGCACCAGCCACCAGCGGGTCACCGACCCGGAGCATTCCGGACTGCACGAGGATCGTCGCCACCGAGCCGCGACCGATGTCGAGGTGTGACTCGAGCACGACGCCCTGCGCTCGGCCGTCCGGTTCGGCTCGAAGGTCCTCGACCTCGGCCATGACGCTCAGGTTCTCGATCAGGTCGTCGACACCCAGACCCTGGAGGGCGGACACTTCGACGGTGACCGTGTCGCCGCCCCACGCCTCGGGAACGAGCTGGTGCTCGGCCAACTGCGTGAGCACTCGCTGCGGGTCGGCATTGTCGCGGTCGATCTTGTTGATAGCCACCACGATCGGTACCTCGGCCGCCCGTGCGTGGTCGATCGCCTCGATGGTCTGTGGCATCACACCGTCGTCCGCTGCGACGACCAGCACCACGATGTCGGTGGCGACGGCACCCCGGGCACGCATGGCGGTGAAGGCGGCGTGGCCGGGGGTGTCGATGAACGTGACGAACCTCCCGTCCTTCTCGATCTGGTAGGCGCCGATGTGCTGGGTGATGCCGCCGGCCTCACCGTCAACCACGTTTGCGTCGCGGATCCTGTCGAGCAGGGTCGTCTTGCCGTGGTCGACGTGGCCCATCACGGTCACGACCGGCGGCCGGGTCGGTGAGTCCTCGTATTCCTCCTCTGCGACCTCGAGGAGGGCCAGCAACTCGATCTCCTGCTCCTCACCGGGGTCGACGAGCCGAACCTCGGCGCTGATCTCGGCGGCGAAGAGTTCGATCATGTCGTCGGAGAGCGACTGGGTCGCCGTGACCATCTCGCCCTGCTGCATGAGGAACCGGACGACGTCCGCAGGTGTCCGGTTCAGCTTCGGGCCGAGGTCCTGTGCGGTGGAGGAGCGTTCGACCACGACCTCGCCCTCCGGGACTGGGGCGTCCTCGGGCGTGTAGGTCGGCACGTCCATGGGCTGAAGCTCTTCGCGGCGGCGCCGGCGCCGTCCACCGCGCCGGGGGGGACGCCGACCGCCGGGACCACCGCCCGGACGACCACCGGGACCACCGCCCGGACGACCGCCGGGACCACCGCCCGGACGACCGCCGGGGCCACCGGATGGACCACCGGGGGGAGGAACGGTCCGACGACCCGAGGGACCATCGCCCGCGGCTCCCGGGGAACGGCGGCCAAGGCCGGGGGGGGGCGGGATCGGCTTGCCACCGGGGGGCGGCGGGATCGGCTTGCCCTCCGTGGACAGTGGAGGCGTGACCCCGGGCGGAGGTAGGTGGACGCCTCCGGGGGCCTCGACCCTGGAAGCCGGATCCGGGATGCTCGGCTCGTCAGTGGACTGCTCCGACGTCGTCTCGGGTGCCGATGCCGGCACGGGTGCCGCCTCGGTGGCGCGACGCGGCGGCGCTGCCGAACCGCTCGACGAGAACACCCGGCTCGGGCGTGCGGGCTCCGGCTCGGGTTCCGACTCCGGCTCCGGCTCCGGCTCCGGTTCCGGCTCAGGCTCAGGCTCCGGCTCCGGCTCAGGCTCAGGCTCAGGCTCGGGCTCAGGCTCAGGCTCGGGCTCGGGCTCAGGCTCAGGCTCCGGCTCCGGCTCGGTGACCACCTCGCGGATGAGTCCGTCCTTCGCAGCCCGACGGCGCACACGGTCGCCCTGGGCCTCGACGATTCCCGACGAGTGGCTCTTGACCCCGATGCCGAGAATCTCGCAGAGGTCCAGGACCTCCTTGTTCTCCATCCCCAGTTCGCGTGCCAGTTCGTACACGCGGATGTTCTTCGGCACGGTGTTGTAGACGTCCTGTTTCTGGTCGTTGGGTCCGCTGTGACACGGTGATCAGGCCCATCGGGCCGATGGCCGACGCTATCGCTTCAGCGGCCAGTTCACCCGCAGGACAACGGGCCGATCCCCTACCTCCCACCGGATTCCTGCGGACGGATCGACCAACCGAGTCCGTCGGACAGGAAGGCCTCGATCGCTTCGTGGGACACGTCCGCACGGAGGGCCCGCCCGAAGGCACGCCGCTTGTTCGCCGCATCGACACATTTGGCGGTGGGACACAACCAGGCACCGCGACCGGGATGGCCGGCGCCGATCAGGATGCACCCGTCAGATGCGGACCAGGCGATCCGGACCAGGTCGCCGGCTGACAACCGACGCCGACACCCGATGCACGTCCGCTCGGGCACGGACCGGGTCAGGTGCTCGTCCCAGGGTCGTCCTCGGCGGAAGCAGCCTCCTCAGCAGAAACCTCCGGCATCTCGGCGGAAGCAGCCTCCTCAGCAGAAACCTCCGGCATCTCGGCAGCGGACGTCGCCCCCCCGGACTCCCCTGCGGAATCCACAGCGGCCTCGACCCACTGGTCGGCCGACACGGCCGGTCCGCCCTCGGCGGGCCGCCAGACCTGTTCACCGGTCTCCTCGTCGACCACCCACTCGCCCTCGGCCCAGTCGACGTCGGCGTAGGCGGCCTCCTCGGCAACCTGGGTCTCGCTCTTGATGTCGACGCGCCATCCCGTCATACGGGCAGCCAGACGGGCGTTCTGGCCCTCCTTGCCGATCGCCAGGGACAACTGGTAGTCGGGAACGATCACGGTGGCGGTCCCCGACTCCTCGTCGATGAGTACGTCCTTGACCTTGGCCGGCGAGAGCGCCTTCATCACGAAGTCGACCGGATCCTCGGAGAACGGAACGATGTCGATCTTCTCACCGCGCAGCTCGTTCACGACCATGCGCACGCGGGCGCCACGCGCGCCGACACAGGCGCCGACGGGATCCACGTTCGGATCGTTGGAGGCCACCGAGATCTTCGTGCGGTGCCCAGGCTCGCGGGCACAGGCCTTGATCTCGACGACGCCGTCGGCAATCTCCGGGACCTCGAGTTCGAAGAGTCGCTTGATCAGGCCGGGGTGGGTCCGGCTGACGACGATCTGCGGTCCCTTGGCGGTCTTGCGGACCTCGACGATGTAGGCCTTCATGCGTGTGTTGGCCTCGGGCCGCTCGTACGGCACCTGCTCGGCTTGGGGCAGCAACGCCTCGACCCGACCCAGGTCGAGCAGCGTGTAACGGGCATCCGTCTGCTGGATCATGCCGGTGACGATGTCACCCTCCCGACCCGCGTACTCCTCGTACTTCAGGTCGCGCTCGGCCTCGCGGATCCGCTGCGTCATGACGTGACGGGCGGTCTGCGCCGCGATCCGGCCGAAGTCGTCCGGCGTCACGTCGAACTCGTCGCCGACCGGCTCGCCCTCCTCGTCGAGGTTCTGGGCGAACACCCGGATCTCCATGGTGTCCGGGTCGATCGTGACCCAGGAGAACTCATGGGCTCCCGGGGTGCGCTTGTAGGCGGTCTCGAGGGCATCGGCCAGGGCTGCGAACAGCGTTTCCAGCGGGATGCCCCGCTCCGTGGCCATGGCCTGGAGGGCCTCCATCATGTCCGGATTCATCGTTCGACCTCGCTTTCGTCGATTGCGTGACGGTCGTTCGAGCCTCGGGTCGCTGCAGACCCCGATGTCCACTCGAAGACCGTGCGCGCCTTCTGGATCTCGTCGTGTCGGAGAAAGCGCACGACGTCCTCCGTAGTTCGTACCGTGATTCCGCCCTCGTCTGCGGCCTCCAGGGTCCCCTGCACCCGACGGTCGCCGTCGGCGTCGGGCCGCGTCTTCACCGTCACGGTCGAGCCGATCGCCCGCATGAAGTGGCCGGGTCGCCTGAGGGAGCGCTCGAGGCCCGGGCTGCTGACCTCGAGCGTGTAGCGGCCCTTCACCGGGTCCTCGTGATCGAGTGCCCGGGACAACTCACGGGTAAGGGCGGCGATGGCGTCCATGCCCACACCGTCCGGGTGGTCGACCGTGACGCGGATGACTCCACCCTCGTGCTCGACGTCGAGCAACTCGACGCCGACGCGGTCGCACAGGGGCGCGACGAGGAAACCGACCCGGTCGGTCACACCCATCGCTCCTCCTGCTCGTTCCTACTGGCACCGACCTCGACGGCCGGACCACCTCTCGTCTTCATACCTCGCCCGGGAAGACAAGAGACGTGGGCAGAGCCCACGTCTCGTCCCGAAACGATGTACGTGCGGCGGCAGCATACCCCTGCCTGCCCTCCCGACCAAGGGCCCCGGCGTGAACCGGGAGGCATTACCTCAGGTGATGTGGGCGTCAGGCGATCCGGCTGCGGATCCTCTCGATCCGGGTCCCAGCGTCGTTGACGTCATCGCCCTGCTCGGCGAGCAGGCCCTTGCGGTCCCGCTCCGCCTCCCGGGCGGCCCGGTCGGTGTCGACCCGGGCCAGCGCTGCATCGGCACCGTGTTCATGGATGAACTCCGCCCACTCGACCAGGGCGTCGACCATCTCGTCCTCGTCGACCACGGCCGCGTTCTGTCCCTTGACGAAGAGGTGGCCGCGTCGACGTCCGGCAGCGATGCCGAGGTCGGCGTCCCTCGCCTCGCCCGGCCCGTTCACCACGCAACCCATGATCGCCACCTGGAGCGGAATCTCGCGATCGGTGAACGCCTCCATGGCCTTCTCGGCAACGGCGACCACGTCGATCTCCGCACGGCCACAGCTGGGGCAGGCGATGAGGTCGACGTTCTTGCGCTCGCGCAGGCCCAGCGACTCGAGCAACTGCCGGCCGGCACGCGCCTCCTCGACGGGATCGGCAGTGAGCGAGTAGCGGATCGTGTCACCGATCCCCTCGGCCAGCAGGGTGGCGATTCCGGCGGTGGACTTGAGCAGCCCGGCCGGCGGAGGACCCGCCTCGGTCACGCCGAGGTGGAGCGGGTGGTCGGTGACCTCTGCCAACTGTCGATAGGCCTCGATCATGATCGGCACGCTCGAGGCCTTGACGGAGATCTTGATCAGGTCGAAGCCGACCTCGGCGAAGTAGCCGATCTCGTCGAGCGCCGACTCCACCATCGCCTCCGGCGTCACCCGACCGCCGTGCTTGTCGTAGAGGTCCGGATGCAGGGAACCTCCGTTGACACCGATGCGGATGGGTACCCCGCGGTCACGGGCCTCGGCCGCCACCAGGCGGATGTGCTCAGGCTTGCGGATGTTGCCGGGGTTCAGCCGGAGACAGTGCACACCGGCCTCCAGGGCGGCCAGCGCCATCCGGTACTGGTGGTGGATGTCGGCGACGATCGGCACCGGCGACCGCGGAACGATCCGGGCCAGTCCCTCGGCCGCCTCGATCTCGTTACACGTGCACCGCACGATGTCGGCACCGGCCATGGCCAGGTCGTAGATCTGCTGGAGGGTTGCCTCATGGTCCGCTGTGCGCGTCACCGTCATCGACTGGACGCTGATCGGCGCACCACCGCCGACGGGTACATCGCCGACCATCACCTGACGGGTGGTGCGCCGGGAAAACGCTGCCGTGACCTCCACGCCCCGAAGACTACCGGTGGCCGGAAGCAGCCCCTGTAGGCCGGAACACGCCGCCGGCCGGACCCGTCAGCCGAAGTCGGGCGGGTCGACGATGTCCCGGTAGAGGGCGATCATAAAGAGGGCGAGTAGGAACGCGACGACCGCCCAGGTGACTGGAGCCAACTTGGCGGCATCGGCGACATGGCGTCGCCCACCCCAGGATCGCAGGCGCTCATAGGTGGCAATGGCGATGTGGCCGCCATCGAGCGGCAGCAGCGGTACGAGGTTGAACACGCCGACGAACACGTTCACGAACACGAAGAACCACAGGAAGTTGTAGGCACCCGAGTCGAACGCCGCATCACCGAGCCGCACTATTCCGTAGATCGAAAGCAACCGGTTGTCTTCGACCGGATCGGCCGTCGTGACGGCGAGGTCACCCTGTCCCCCACCGGCCTCTAAGGTCCCCCCGACGAAATCCGAAAGGCCTCCGGGGCTGAAGATGCGGACAAGCCCATCGACAGACATCCACAGAATTTCGCCCAACGTGGTCGCCGCCTCCGTGACCGCCGTGACCGGACCCAGGCGAACCAGTGGATGCCTGGGTGAGACGCCGAAGAAGCCGACCACCGCGGCCGCCTCGGAGGGCAGCCGACGCACAACGGTAGTGAGCCCGATGGTGGCGTCATCGCTGCGATGCACGGTCAGTTGGTGCGTCGCTCCGACCTCGACGAGTTCCTCGACGTCGGACCAGGCGGCGGTCGCGACGCCGTCCACGGCGATGATCCGGTCGCCGGGGAACAACCCCGGGAAGGCGGCGGCTCCGCTGCTGGTCAGGCGCTCACCGATGACCACCGACCGGACCAGCCGGACGCCGTCCCGGTCGATCTCGACCGAGACCACCCGACCGGGCGCCTTCCGGACGACCTCGCCGAAACGTTCGAAGTCCGCCACCGGTCGACCGGCGACGGCCAGGATCCGGTCGTCGACCTGGATCCCCGCCGCTTCGGCAGCGGTTCCCGGAACGACCAGGCGGACGGTCCAGTCGTCGGCATCGGGGCGGCCCATCCCGACGAATATGGCCACCAACAGGACGGCCGCCAGCAGGAACTGCATGCCCGAGCCAGCCAACGCGAGCGCCATCCGCTTCGGGTACGACTGGTGCCGGTAGGTGCGGTGCTCGTGGGCAGGATCGAGCTCTTCCAGGTTGGTCATCCCCGTGACCCGGACGTAGGCCCCTAAAGGAATCGCCTTCACGCCGTACTCGGTCTCGCCCCGGTTGACGGACCACACGCGGGGCCCGAACCCGATGAAGAACTCGGTGACCTGCATGCCCGTCCACCGGGCCACGAGGAAGTGGCCCAACTCATGCACGACCAGCATGCCGACGAACGAGAGCACGACTGCCAGCAGCGACAGGCCGAACGAGAGCCCGAAGGCGAGGGTCCCCCCGACCAGCAGCAGGAGTCGGACCCGCCGGTCGCCGGAGTTCAGCGGCTGCTGCGTCACGACCGACCGGCCAACCGTGCGGATGTGACCTCACGTGCCCTCGCATCGGCGTCCAGGATGGCCTCGGTACTGTCAGCCTCGAGGCCCGGCCAGTCTTCGAGGACATCGGCGAGCACCTCTGCGATCCCCGTCCATGGCAGGCGTCCATCGAGGAAGGCCGCCACGACGACCTCATTGGCGGCATTCAGCCAAGCCGGCGCCGTGGCACCCAGGCGACCCGCATCGAAAGCCAGGTCGAGGCACGGAAACGACACCCGGTCGGGCGGCTCGAAGTCGAGGCGCGAGGCCTCGCTCCAGTCGATCGTGCCGAAGGCCAGGTCGAGTCGATCGGGGTAGGCCAGCGCGTACCCGATGCAGAGGCGCATGTCGGGCCGGGACAGCTGCGCCATCGTCGTTCCGTCCTTGAAGGTCACCATCGAGTGGACGATCGACTGCGGGTGCACGACGACATCGATCCGGTCGTAGTCGACCTCGAAGAGCTCGTGCGTCTCGATGACCTCGAGCCCCTTGTTCATGAGCGTCGACGAGTCGATGGTGACCTTGGGGCCCATCGACCAGGTCGGGTGGGCGAGTGCCTCTTCGATGGTCACGTCGGCTAACTCCTCGCGGGACCGACCGCGGAACGGGCCACCGGATGCCGTGAGCACCACCCGGTCGACGGCCCCCCGACCGTCGTCACCGCGCAGACACTGGTGAATGGCACAGTGCTCGCTGTCCACCGGGAGCAACTCGGCGCCGGGCGTGGCCCGCGCCTCGCGCACGACCGGTCCGGCGGCGATGAGGGACTCCTTGTTGGCGAGGCACAGCCGTCGCCCCGATTCGAGGGCGGCCAGCGTGACCGGGAGCCCGGCGAATCCCACCACGCCATTTACCACCACCTCGGCAGTCGAGGCCGCCTGGGCGAGGGCCGACCCGCCAGCCAGGACCTCGGTTCCGACGGGGACTCGGTCGACCAGTTCGGAGGCGAGCGAAGCGTCGGCGAGCGCCACGATCCGTGGACGGAAGCGCTCCGCCTGCTCGACGAGGAGGTCGACGGACCGGGCCGCACCGATCGCCGCGACCTCGTACCGGTCCGGCCGGGCTGCCACGATGTCGAGCGTCTGGGTGCCGATCGACCCGGTCGATCCGAGCACCGCCACACTCGTCATGGCCCCGCCACGCGACGCTTCGGGGAAGGACACGTCGTCGCCATGCGGCGGAGCCTAACGGTGCCCGCCGAGGGCGCCGGGGGCGGGTGGGCGGGGTTCAGGCCCCGAAGAGGTCGAGCATCCGTGCGGTGTAGTACGTCGCCGGCAGCACGAACAACAGTGCGTCGAACCGGTCGAGCATGCCACCGTGGCCCGGGAGGACGCTCCCCATGTCCTTGATGCCGAGGTCGCGCTTGATCATCGACTCGCAGAGGTCGCCCATCGGGGCGGCGACCGCCGCCACGATGCCCAGGACCGCAACCGACATGAGGTCGCCCGGACCCTGTCCGAACGGCGTGATGCGGCCGACGACCAACACGCACACAGCGAAGCAGGCGACCATCCCGCCGACCAGGCCCTCCATCGTCTTGTTCGGGCTGACGGCGGCCAACTGCGTCCGGCCGGCGAGGCGCCCGACGAACAGGCCGCCGACGTCGTAGCCGACGGTAGCCAGCACTGCAGCGAGCAGCATCCCGATGCCGTTCTCGTCGGCGAGCATGAGGCCCACGAAGGAGCCGAGCATGCCCACGTAGAGCACGCCGAACAGGGTGACGGCGATGTTCACCATCGGGGCGTCCCGGTCGACGCCGGTCAGGTACCAGAGCAGGCAGAACAGCACCGTCAGGCCCAACACCAGTGGGACCGCCGCCTCGAAGCGCCAGTAGGCGCCGAGGTTCAACGAGCCGACCGCCACGATGCCCAGCAGGGTTGCCGGCTGGTAGCCGACACGGCGAACCGACCCGTAGAACTCGCCAGCGGCGAGGACCAGCACGGCGGTCGACAGGGCCAGGGTCGCAGACGCCCCGACCTTGAACGCCACGAGCGCCAGGGCACCGAGCCCCAGCCCGGTGATGATCGCCGACGGCATGTCACGACCTCCGCCGTCGGCACCGCCACGGTCCGAACGGCGTCGGTGCCCGCGACCCGAGTCGGCAGCCGTGGCAATTCGTCCGGCATCGGCCGGCTGCGGATCGTCGGGAGGGAGCAGCGGTGGGTCGAAGCTTCCGCTGGGTCCCGACCCCGGGGACGGGTCGTCGAAGAAGGCGGCCGCCGTGGGTTCGTCGAATGCGCCGACGGGGTGCTGCGACTCGTGGTGCTCGGGGACGTCGTCCGCCCAGCGGGGTTCTTCGGAGGCGAAGCCGGATGACGGAGCGGCGACAGGGGCCGTCGGTGGCTCGGTCCAGTGGGGCAGGTCCTCGGTCGACGACTCGCCGCCGAACACCGAGCGCCCGGGCTCGACGACGTCCTCGGCTGGTTCGAGCCCCAGGATACGAATCTCCTCGAAGGGCTGGTCCCCGCTGTGCTGTTGCTGGTTCACGGATCCTCCCTCGATCGTCCTGCTCAGACCTCGAGCAGTTCGTCCTCTTTAGCCGTCCGAGCCTCGTCGATCGCAGCCTCGTTCCGGTGGATCAGGTCGTCGAGCTGGGACCCAGCATGCCGGATGTCGTCCTCGGACACATGGCCCTCGCTCTCGATGTCGTCCAGATCCTTGCGCGCATGGCGGCGGATTCCCCGAAGGTGATTCTTGCCGTCCTCAGCCATGCGGTTGATCATTCGTACCATGTCCCGACGACGTTCCTCGGTCAGCTCCGGTAACGACAGCCGGATCGTGCGTCCGTCGTTGCTCGGAGCGAGGCCCAGGTCGGCGTTGACGACGGCCCGTTCGACCGCCGAGACATTCGTCGGATCATGCGGTGTTATCAGGAGTTGGCGGGGTTCGGGCACGCTGAACGTGGCGAGTTCTCGCATCCGCATCTCGACGCCATAGGCGTCTACGGTCAGGTTCTCGACCATCGAGGACGAGGCCCGGCCGGTCCGGATCGTGGAGAACTCGCGCCTCGTGTGGCCGACAGCGTCAGCCATCTTCTCCCCGGCCTCTTCGAGGACCAACTGAACCATGTCGTCGCTCAAGAACTCTCCCTGCTCAGGTGACCAGAGTACCGACGGACTCTCCAGCGAGGATGGACCGGACGTTTCCGGGGGTCATCAGGTCGAACATGACGATCGGCAGGTCATTCTCCATGCAGAGCGTGACGGCCGTGGCGTCCATCGCCCGGAGTCCCATCTGGATCACGTCGAGGTGGCTGACCTGTTCGAGGAGAGTCGCCTCGGGATCGAGTCGCGGATCGGCGGTGTAGATGCCATCGGTCCCCGAATGGGTTCCCTTGAGCACCACTCCGGCCTCGATCTCGACGGCGCGCAGGGCCGCAGCCGTGTCGGTCGTGAAGAACGGGTTGCCCGTGCCGCCGGCGAAGATGACGACCCTGCCCTTCTCGAGGTGGCGGGTCGCCCGGCGCCTGATGTACGGCTCGGCGATCTGTTCCATCCGGATGGCGGTCTGTACCCGGGTCGGCTGGCCCAGTTGTTCGAGTGTGTCCTGGAGGGCCAGCGCATTGATGGTGGTCGCCAGCATGCCCATGTAGTCGGCCTGTGCACGGTCCATGCCCGCGCCGGCACCCGACATGCCCCGCCAGATGTTGCCGCCGCCGACGACGACCGCGACGTCGACCTCGAACTCGCTGCAGACTTCGACGATCTCCTGAGCGATCCGGCCGACGACCTCGCCGTCGATGCCGTACCCGTCGGTGCCGGCGAACGCCTCTCCCGACACCTTCAGGACCACACGGTCCCAGCGTGGGGTGAGGCGTCCGGTCACGGCGTCAGCCTCCCAGATAGACTTGGGCGAAGCGAACGATCTCGCCACCGCCGAGCGTGTCCTTGACCATGACCTTGTCACCGTGGAGTCCTTGCTCGAGGAGCACCGACTCGCGGTACCAGCCCGACAATCGCCCTTCGACGATCTTCTCCCAGGCCTGCTCGGGCTTGCCCTCGGCCCGGGTGATCTCGAGCAGCGACGCCCGCTCCTGCTCCACCATGTCGGCCGGGACCTCTTCGCGGGACAGGACGGTCGGCTTGGCGAAGGCGACGTGCAACGCCACCTGGTGCAGGGCCTCGGCGTCGACGCCCGACCCCTCGACGACCACTCCGTTGACGCCCCTGCCGTCCTGGACGTGCAGGTAGGTGTCGAGTGAATTGCCGTCGGCCGCCTCGATCAGGGTGACCCGACCGACCTCTATGTTCTCCTTGGTCGAGAGCTTGAGGTCCTCGAGCGCTCCGGTGAAGCCCGCGGCCGCACCCTCGCCATCCGACAGGACGGCGTCGGCGAGATCGCCGACCAGGGCGACGAAGGCGGCGGACTTGGCCGAGAAGTCGGTCTCGCACTTGACGTGCACCAGGGCCGCCCGGGAGCCGTTGCCGGCGAGGGCGACGACGCCTTCGACATTGTCCCGGTCGGTTCGGGTCGCCGCCTTGGCCAGGCCGCGCTCGCGCAGCAACTGGGAGGCCGCCTCGAAGTCGCCGTCGGCGTCGGTCAGCGCCCGCTTGGCGTCCATCATCCCGGCGCCGGTGGCGTCGCGCAGCGCCTTGACCTCTCTGGCAGTGACCTCGGCCACGGCGTTCAGGCCCCTTCCACGTTGGTCTCGTCCGCAGCGGCCTCGTCAACCTCGGCGACGGGCTCATCGACCTCGGCAGGCACCTCCACGGCCTCTTCAACCTCGGCGACGGGCTCATCGACTTCGGCAGGCGCCTCCACGGCCTCTTCAACCTCGGCGACGGACTCATCGACCTCGGCAGGCGCCTCCACGGCCTCTTCGTCCTCGGCGGGTGCCTCGACCACAGCCTCTTCGTCCTCGGCTGGTGCTTCGACGGCCGCCGCCACACGGGCCTCACGATCGACCGCGTCGGCCTCGGCTTCAGCCCGCGCCTCCGCCTGCCCTACAGCACGGTCGTCGGCGTCGAGCGACGGGCCGTCATCGGTGGCTGCGATGCGGGAGTTGGCGATGTAGCGCCCCTCCTCGACGGCGTCGGACAGGATGCGGCAGAGCAGCCGGCCGGCCCGGATGGCGTCGTCGTTGCCGGGGATCAGGTACTGGATGACATCCGGGTCGCAATCGGTGTCGACCACGGCCACGATCGGAATCCCCAACTTGTTGGCCTCGGTGACTGCGATGTGCTCACGGGCGGTGTCGATCACGAAGACGGCGTCGGGCAACTGCTCCATGTCCCGGATGCCACCCAGGTTCCGCTCGAGCTTCTCGAGCTCCCGCGACAGGAGCAGCGCCTCCTTCTTGGGCATGGCCTCGAACTCACCCGAGTCGCGCATTCGCTGGTATTCGAGCATCTTGGCGACGCGCTTCGAGATGGTCGAGAAGTTGGTGAGGGTGCCTCCCAGCCAACGCTGGTTGATGAACGGCATCCCACACTTCTCGGCGTAGGAGTTGATCGGGTCCTGCGCCTGGCGCTTGGTGCCGACAAAGAGCACCCGGCCACCGTCGGCGACGAGGTCCCGCACGAAGACGTACGCCTTCTCGATCCGGTCGAGCGTCTGCTGGAGATCGATGATGTAGATCCCGGACCGCTCGCCGTGGATGAACCGGCGCATCTTGGGGTTCCAGCGGCGGGTCTGGTGCCCGAAGTGCACACCCGCCTCGAGCAACTGCTTCATGGTCACGACAGCCATGCCGTGCCCTCCCTTCCCATCGGTTCGACTCGCCCCGTCCCTGCGCCCGGAGGCGACCGTGGGTGGGTCGGGGTGTAGGTGGATTCGCTGCCGCTGCAGGGTGCAGTGGCCAGCGAGGGAGTGTAGCGGCGCCGGCCAACGCCTCCCCCGGGCGTCGGAGGGCGGGTCCCGGCCCCCGGGCGCGGGAATCCCGGTCACCCCAGGTACCCGAGCAGCCCGGACAAGGTGACCAGCTGGTGGGCGGATTCGACGACGAACGGGACCGCGACGCTGCCGAGCCGTTCCGCCAGGGACCGGCAGGCCGATGACCGATCCGCGAGGAAGAGGTTGATCTCGCGAAGGGCATCGCGGTGGCCTGCGAGGCCGCCATGGGCATCCGTGCCGAGCAGGTCGACGACGACCGTGCGGGCACCAACGAGTTCGGCACGACCTGCCGGAACGAGCAGGTCACCCGAGGCCACCAGGCTGAGTGCCTCGACGCCTGCAGGCACCGGCCTCCGGGTGCCCACTGCCAGGTCGGCGAGGACGGGTTCGCCGACCTCCGGGCGACCGCCGAGACGGAAGGCCTCGGCAACGCCAACCAGGGCCCCCAGGACGTTGAACCCCTCCGCCAGGAGGCTGCCGCCATGCGGTGTCGACAACGTCACCAGGCGGAGACGTGGCGCATCGGGTTCAGCCGCCACTCGGACGACACCCTCGAGCGCCACCAAGCCACCCAGCGAATGCCCGTAGACCTCGAGGGTGGCACCGGGGCGCTCCTGCGCAATGTCCGAGAGCAGCTGAGCGAGGAGGTCGGCACTCTCCTCGACCGGGCGGTGCGCATCGCCGGCGACCTGGCGTGAAGCCTTCAGTTGCACGGTCCATCCGGGACCGGCACCGTCATCGGCGACACGCCCTCCCCCGTACGAGAAGCGGACGACGTCGTCGGGGTCGAGGCCCAGCGCCTGCATGTCGAGTTCGGCGATCGGCCCGCCGTCGGGTTCCGAATCGAGCCCCGACACCAGCACTGCGACGCGGTCGCCCCGGGGCGAGGGGACGCCGACCTCCGAGGGCGTGCACTCGGGCGCCGGCAGTGCCGCCACGAGGTCG
Source organism: Acidimicrobiales bacterium (assembly GCA_029577135.1). Lineage (GTDB taxonomy): Bacteria > Actinomycetota > Acidimicrobiia > Acidimicrobiales > MedAcidi-G1 > S20-B6. Next base: position 2,570 of record JARQPW010000032.1, on the reverse strand, counting down.
GTGGCGAGGTCGATGAGGGCGCTTCCCGCTGCGATCGGGCGCTCGACGAACCAGGTCAGGCCGCCGATGGCGGTCTGACCGACGCCGGCGACCAACTGGCGACCCAGGGCGGCACCCCCGACGACCTGCTCGCCTACCCAGGAGGTCGCCGAGCCTGCGGCCGCCACCAGGTCGGCAAGGGTCGATCGCTCGTTGCCGAGGAGCGCCCGCGCCGCGGCGACGATGGCCTCCTCGTCGTGTGGAGCGAGTCGGGCCCGAAGCGTGCCACCGGACCCGAGGAGCAGTTCCGGATCGAGGTAGGTGCCGTCCGGGTCGCGGACACCGAAGTGGAAGGTGGTGGCTGCGCGACCCACGGTCTCTCCGGCAAGGACCCCCCGGCCCTCCGTGACCTCGATTGTGGCCAGGAACGAATAGCTGGTCCGCAATCCGTCGGCATGGAGCAGCGTGACGTGTCGGGTCCCTGCAACCGTGCCGGCGAACAGCACGCTTCCATCGGCTGCGGCATGGACTGCCTGGCCCGGGAACGTGGCGTACTCGTAGCCTCGATTGCCGGGAAGCCACGGCCGGGCCGGCGGCCGGAACCCGTCGATGACCGGCGTGTCGACCGGCGCCTGATAGGCGACCGAGGCCTCGTCGGCCCGGTCGGCAGTGCCCCGGCCACCTGGGCCGGATTGGGCGCCGACCGGCGTTGCGGTCAGGAGGCCGGCGAGCATCACGAGTGCGAAGGCGGCGGCGATGGACGGCAGGGCATGTCGTTGGACCATGGATCGTCCCTCAGAGGATCGATGTCGACGGGGGGAGCAGGGACAAGGGGGTGAAGTGGCCACGGTCGGGGCCCGGGCGGTCAGCGCACTCGTTGGTAGAACCCCCGCTCCTCGTCGAACCAGCCCATCCGGACCAGTTGGGCGACCGACGAGGCCAGGTCGACCGGGGGCAGGTCGACCCGCCTTGAGAGGGCGTCGAGGGTCGTCGGCGACCAGCCGGCGGCCTCGAGCACCCCGAGGTCCGGTTCACCGGGCGACGGCCGCCGGTCAGCCGGCGACGGCGCCGATCCCACGAGCCCGAGCGCGGTGAGGACGTCGTCGATCCCGCACAGCGGAACGCATCCCTCCGCGAGGAGGTGGTTGGTTCCCCGCGATGCCGGACTGTGGATCGGGCCCGGGACGGCGAGGACGGGGCGGTCGCGTTCCAGCGCCGCCTCGACGGTGTACAGCGAGCCACCGGAGGCGTGCGATTCGACTACGACAACCACGTCGGCGAGCCCGGCGATGATCCGGTTCCGGGAGGGAAACCGCCAGCCCCGGGGGCCGGTGCCCAGCGGTGCCTCGGAGAGGAGCACGCCCGCCTCGGCAACCCGGTTCCACAGGCGTCGGTTGGACACCGGATAGGCGATGTCGAGTCCGGTCGCCACCACGCCGATCGGAGACGCTCCACCTGCGGCGAGCGCCCCTGCGTGGGCCGCACCGTCGATGCCGAGCGCCAGGCCGGAGACCACGGCCACGCCCGCCTCGGCCAGGGAACCCCCGAGTTCCGAGGCCACATCCCGCCCGTAGCGGGTGCAACGACGCGTCCCCACAATGGCCACGCGGGACGGGACGGCGACCGCCTCCAGCCGACCGACGGCGAACAGCACGGGTGCCGGCTCGGGGTCGTCGAGCAGGCATCGGGGGTACGAGACAGCGCCGTAGGCGACCACCTCGACCCCCGCTGCCCGGGTGGCCGACCAGACGGCCTCCGGCTGGATGCAACGGGCCGCCTCCGCCCACTCGCTGGCCAGAGCCGCCACCCGGCCACCCACCACGGCGGCCACCTCGGGCAGGGGCCTGCCGGATCGCACCGCCACCCAGGCTTCGGCCGGCGACCGGCCGTCCAGCAGGGCAGCCAGCCGCCGGGGGCCCATCGCCGGCAGTCCGAGGAGGGCGGTCAGCCAGCCGGCCTCCGGCAGTTCGGCGTCGTCGGCCACCACGTCGTCAGTGGATGCCATGGCCTGCGGGGCGGAACGGGTCGATGCGGAGCCCCAGGGCCGTGTCGATCAGGTCGGGGCCGATCGGGGCCTCGCGGCCGGTGAGGTCCGCGATGGTCAGTGCCACGGTGCGGACCCGGTGCAGGCCCCGGGCGCTCAGCCGTCCGGCGTGCAACGTCGCCTCCAGGAGCCGCGTGGCCTCGTGCGACAACGGCGCAGCCGTTGCCAGTGCCGGTGCGCCCAGTTCGACGTTGGCGGTCACGCCCCGGGCCCTGGCCCGTTCCCGGGCCGCTGCGACCCGCTCGGCGACGGCGGACGAGGGTTCTCCGTCCCCCCCATCGAGGAGCTCGACGGGTTCGGGCCGGTCGACGTCGATGCGCATGTCGAAGCGGTCGAGCAGGGGCCCCGACACCCGGCGGAGGTACTTGAGCCGGACGTGTTCGGGACAACGGCAGCCGCCGGGTGCACCCGACCCACCGCAGGGGCAGGGGTTCATGGCGGCGACGAGCAGGACTCGTGCCGGATAGTCGGCGCTGCCTGCAACCCGACTGATCTGGACGGTGCCGTCCTCGAGCGGCTGCCGGAGGGCATCGAGCACCTTGGGCGC
>JARQPW010000031.1 GCA_029577135.1 Acidimicrobiales bacterium | reverse complement strand
TTTGAACTCCCGACCTTCGGTCCCCCAGATCGATCAACCCCGAACCCGTGACCTGCACAAACGCCCCGAAACGTGCTCTGGCCTGCAGTTCTGGTTGATCACTGGTTCGCGTCGTTTCGCACTGTTTCGCGATGTCTCGCGGCCTGTACGCGGCCTGCGAACGTCAGGGTGTGCGGGCATGGTCTTTTCCGGCGGCTGTGGATAGCTCATGGCAGACTTTGGAGATGGAGCAAAGAGATCAGGTCATGGAGCGGGAATCCCTTTGTTCTCCGGCAAGGTGAGCGGCTGGATTGACGTACTCTGGAACGGGTAGCGAATGAGGACCGGGTGATGAGCTCCGAATGGGACAACCCCAGCATCGAGAGAAGGAGCAACCCCGTCGCCAAGTTGTTCAAGGCAGTCTGGGCGTGGAACGTCCTCACCAAGATCGGGCTTTTCTTGCTGATTCTGGGGACTGTCAATGCCTTTCAGCCGAGGACCTGGGCCGGGCTGGTGCTGGGACCAGGATTTTCTATGGTGTCCCCTTGGTCTTCCTGGGAGTCTGGCGTAAGCGTCGGGCTACCTCACGGGGCATCCTTGGTTGACGCACTCATCAATGGTGATGGACGGTGATCCGTTCCATCAAGGGGCGGGGTTTGGAGTTCCGGAAGTGTGACTTGCCGGGGGGGAGTACAACACCTCCCATACGGTGACTTCGTGGCATCCCCGCTGGTCAGCAGGAAGGTACCAGCCGCAACTCCGGCGGCTACCGGATCTACCCGAACTACCGGCCCCTTCTCTTAATTCATCGCCTTCGCGCCGACCTCAAGGAACTTCTTTGCAGCATCGGTCGAAGCGACAACACATGCGGTCTTGTTCCCGACCTTGCGCATCTCGAAGAGCGGCAACCCGCGCTCATTGGCCCACTCGATCGCCTCAGGGGTGTACCTACTCTTGGCCAGGAACACCCGTCCATACCTGGGAAGCTCCTCACAGACCCCGTTGTGACGCTGCACCTCTTGGATGCCCACCTCGTTGTCCAAATGCTTCGCATGGCCAAAAGCACCCGTGGCCTTGACTTCGATTCCCTCGTCAGGCCCGAGCGGCCTCGCCTCGGCGTCCTCCTGGGCCGGGAACTGATCTCATCGGTGCCGACAGCGAGGGGTTTCCGGATCGACGCCGGGCCCGACCTCCGATCGGGGTGTGGCGTTTCCGTAGGGCGCCGTCCCGGCCAGACTGCTGGTCGTGCGGCTCGAGGAAACTCCTGAACAACAGTCATTGCGCGCCGAGTTGCGCTCCTACTTCGCTGGGTTGATGACCGAAGAAGTCCGGGATGCGCTACGCGGTGGCCACGAGGTTTCCGCCGCCCGGCGATCGGTCTTCCGACGACTCGCGACGGACGGGATCCTCGGCCTCGGCTGGCCCACCGAGTACGGGGGCGGCGGCCGACCGGAGACTGATCAGTTCATCCTGTTCGACGAGGCACAGCGGGCCAACTGCCCGATGCCGTTCGTGACCCTCAACACGGTCGGACCGACCCTCATGAAATTCGGGAGCGAGGCCCAGAAGCAGCGCTTCCTCCCGGGCATTCTCACCGGTGACGTGATCTTCGCCATCGGCTACTCGGAACCGACGGCAGGCACCGACCTGGCCTCGTTACGGACCCGGGCCGTCCGTGACGGCGACGAATGGGTGGTGAGCGGATCCAAGATCTTCACCAGCGGAGCCAACGAGGCCGACTACGTCTGGTTGGCCTGTCGAACCGACCCGGAGGCACGCAAGCACCGGGGCATCTCACTTCTGATCGTGCCCACCGACGCCGAGGGCTTTTCCTGGACGCCCATCATCACGGTGGGCGACGGGCCGACGACGAGCACCTACTATGACGACGTTCGGGTGCCGGCCAACAACCTGGTCGGCGAGGTCAACGACGGCTGGTCGATGATCACGACGCAACTCAACCACGAGCGGGTCGGCCTGGCCGCCACCAGTGCCCAGGCGTTCCGACTCTACGACGACACGGTGGCCTGGGCGGCCGACACCGTGGCCACCGAGGGTGGACGGGTCATCGACAGGCCCTGGGTGCAGTTGGACCTGGCCCGCTGCCATGCCGAACTCGAGGCCCTCCGACTCCTCAACTGGCGCATGACCCTCGATGTGGAACGGGGTCGCCTCACCGCCGACCGGTCGTCGGCGGTGAAGGTCTACGGCACCGAGGCAGCGGTGAGGATCTACGAACGCCTACTCGGCATCGTCGGTCCGGAGGGTCGGGTGAGGCACGGTCAGCCCGGAGCAGTGCTGCGGGGCGAACTGGAAAAGGCCGGCCGGGCCGCTCAGATCAACACGTTCGGGGGTGGGGTCAACGAGGTGATGCGAGAACTGGTTGCCTGGATGGGTCTCGGCCTGACCCGGACGACCCGACAGGCCTGAGGACGACGGAAAGAACAGTGGACTTCGACCTGACCGATGACCAGCAGGCCCTGGCCGACCTGGCCGACCGGATCTTCGGCGACCTCGCTTCGACCGACCGGGTGGCCCAGGTGGAGGCCACCGACGACCGCTTCGACCGCAGCCTCTGGGAGGCCCTGGCCGAAGCGGGCCTGGTCGGCGTAGCACTCCCCGAACGGGACGGGGGCCTCGGCCTCGGCATGGTCGAGGCCTGCCTTGTCCTCGAACAGCAGGGCCGACGAGTGGCCCCGGTTCCGCTGTTGGCCGTCACGGCGCTCGCTGCGTGGGCGATCGCCACCCACGGCTCCGACGCGCAGCGGGCCCGATGGTTGGAGGGCGTAACCCGAGGCAGCCGAATCCTGACCGGGGCGTGGACGGACCCGGCCGGGGCGGACCACTCGCGGCCCCTGGCCGGGGTGGCCGACGGGGCGGGCTGGCGGGTCAGTGGGACGAAGGTGGTCGTGCCCGCCGCCGGGGTGGCCGAAGCCGTAGTCGTGCCAGTCGACACCGACGGCCACCGTGTGGCGGTCGTTCCACTCGATGCCGAAGGCCTGACCGTCACCCTCGCCGAGACGACCAGCCGGGAGATCCAGGGGACGCTCGAGTTCGACGACGTGGCGGTCGGTCCCGACGATCTCCTCGAGGGCGACGGCGACGAGATCACCCGGGCAGTGCTGGACCGGGCCCGGATCGGGACCTGCGCCATGGTGCTGGGCTGCTGCGAAGAGGCCCTGGCCATGGCGGCTGCCCATGTGTCCCAGCGCGAACAGTTCGGCCGGCCGTTGTCCACCAACCAGGGGGTCGCCCTCCAGGCCGCCGACGCGGCGATCGACACCGACGGCATCCGGGTGACCCTCCAACAGGCAGCTTGGCGGCTCGACAACGGCCTCGACCTCTCACAAGCCGTGCCGACGGCCAAGTGGTGGGCGGCCGAAGCCGGCCAGCGAGTGGTGGTCACCACCCAGCACCTGCACGGTGGAACCGGGGCCGACATCAGCCACCCGGCACACCGCTACTTCCTCTGGGTGCTCCAACTGGCCGACAGCCTGGGCGGGGCCGGAGCCCACCTGGCCCGGCTCGGCTCAACGATTGCCGACGGAGCCCCCTGAGGGTTGAAAGAGGGGCTAGAGGCCGAAGCCGTCGACGACCGGCTCCTGGTCGGCGAAGAACGGCCCCAGGAGGTCGTCGAGGACCTCGAGGGTCCAGTCGCCTTCGTGGGTGGCCTCGAATGCCCGACGGGGCCGTTCGTAGACCGTGACCTCACCGCCCCAGACCTGGAGCACCTGGCCGGAGACCCTTTCGGCCAGCGGGGAGGCAAGCCAGGCCACCAGGGGCGCCACGTGCTCCGGGGCGAATGTGTCGAACCCATGTTCGGGCTGCTCGAAGCGTGTTGCCGACGGACCGCTCATGATCATCCGGGTGCGAGCCCTGGGTACCAGCACGTTGGCCGTGCACCCGAACCGGAGTACCTCGCGGGCGGCCGAGATGGTCAGGGCGGTGATCCCGGCCTTCGCAGCGCTGTAGTTGCCGCTCCCCATGGCGCCGATCAGCGCCGCCTCCGAGGAGGTACTGATCAGTCGGCCACCAAGGGGTTCACCACCTCCGGCCTTCCACCGTTCGCGCCAGTGGGACAGCGTGTGGCGGATGGTGCAGAAGTGGCCCTTGAGGTGCACCCTGACCACGTCGTCGAACTCCGACTCCTCCATCTTCTGGAGCATCGAGTCCCGTATGAATCCGGCGTTGTTGACGACGATGTCGAGGGCCCCGAACTCGTCGACGGCTGTTCGGACCAGATCGGCTGACTGCTCCCAGTCCGCCACGTCACCGAAGTGGGCCACGGCCCGGCCGCCCATCGCGGTGATCTCGGCCACGACGTCCTCGGCCGGCGAGGCGTCGTGACCTGTGCCGGCCAGCGTCGTGCCGAGGTCGTTGACGACCACCGCGGCACCATGTCGGGCCAACTCGAGGGCTTCGACCCGGCCCAGGCCACGACCCGCACCGGTGACGATGGCTACCCGACCGTCGAGGAACCCCATCGTCAGATCCGTTCGATGACCGTTGCCGTGCCGATCGCCCCGCCGCAGCACATGGTGACCATGGCCGTCGAGGCGTCACGCCGCTCCAACTCGTGCAGTGCTGTCACCAGGAGTCGTGAACCGGTGGCCCCCACCGGGTGGCCCAGGGCGATGGCGCCCCCGTTCACGTTGACCTTCTCCGGGTCGATCTCGGGGTACTGGCCCAGCCAGGAGAGCACCACGGCGGCAAACGCCTCGTTGCATTCGAAGAGGTCGATGTCGGACAACTGCATCCCGCTCCTGGCGAGGAGTCGTGCCGTGGCGTCGACCGGACCGTCGAGGAGGTAGTAGGGGTCGGTGCCCACCACCACGTTGGTCACCATGCGGGCTCGGGGCTTGAGACCGTGGGCGGCGGCCCGTTCGGCAGTCATCCACAGCAGGCCGGCGGCACCGTCGGAGATCTGCGACGAGTTTCCGGCGGTGTGGATCCCGTCGGGCATTACGGGGTCGAGGCGGGCTAGGCCCTCGGCGGTGGAATCCCTGATCCCCTGATCGGCTGCCACACGCCGGGTTTCGGCGGTTCGGGCACCGCTGTCGTCGAGGATCGGGGCGTCCACGGGGAGGATCTCCCGTTCGAAGTGGCCTTCCCTGGCTGCGCGGGCCGCCCGCTCCTGGGAGCGCAGCCCCCATGCGTCGACCTCCTCGCGGTTGATCCCCCGGTTGGTGGCGATCCTTTCGGCGGCTTCGAACTGGTTGGGGCTGTCCCAGGGGAAGTCGTCCGGCTTCGAGGACCCCGGACCGTTGGCGACGTTGGCGCCGAGGCCGACATGGCTCATCAACTCGACCCCGCAGGCCAGTCCCACGTCGATGGTACCTGAGGTGATCAGGGCGTGGATCAGGTTGTTGGCCTGTTGGCCGGATCCGCACTGGGAGTCGATTGTGGTGGCACCCGTGGTGTAGTCGTCTCCTGTGGTCAGCCAGGCGTGGCGGGTCACGTTGCTGGCCTGTTCGCCGGCCTGGGTTACGCATCCGCCGATGACCTGTTCCACCTCGGTCGGCTCCAGGCCGGCTCGGTCGACGATACCTCTCTGGAGGGCTCCCAGCAGCTGGGTGGCGTGGAAGCCGCTCAGGTCGCCGGTTCCTTCCCGGCCGCGTCCGATCGGTGTCCGTAGTGCTTCGACGATGACGGCATCGGGCATGGTGGCATTCTTCCTGTTCGACTACTCACATCATCGTCCAGACCCAGGGTCTGCGGCTACATCAGCTCCCTCAAGAGCAGCAGAGCGAAGGGGTGAACCAGGCCGCTTTCAGATGCGGCGGTCGTAGCCGGACCAGAATGGTTCGCGTAGTAGACGCTTCTGCAGTTTGCCCGTGCCCGTGCGGGGTAGTGATTCCCTGAACTCTATGGAACGGGGCACCTTGATGCCGGCGAGGTGCTCTCGGCAGAGGACCATAATCCTGGCGGCCAGATCGTCGTTGTCGGCATTACCGGCGGCTACAACGAGTGCCTTGACCTCTTCGCCGAACTCCTCGTTGGGAATGCCGATGACGGCCACGTCGGCCACGTCGGGATGCCCGCCGATCACGCCCTCGATCTCAGCCGGGTACACGTTGACACCGCCCGTGATGATCATGTCGATCTTCCGATCGGAAAGCCACAGGTAGCCGTCGTCATCGAGGTACCCGACGTCGCCCGTGGTGAACACGCCCGGGGACCGGTGGGCTTCAGCGGTCTTCTCAGGGGCGTTGTGGTACTCGAAGTCCGCGCCCGTGGAGTTTCGGAAGTAGAGGATGCCCTCCTCGCCGGCGGCCCTGAGTTCCCCGTCATCGTCGAACACGAGGATTTCCATGTTCGGCATTGGTCGTCCGACGCTTCCACCGCGTTCGAGCCATTCGGCGCTGTCGATCATCGTGATGATCGAGCCTTCTGTAGAGCCGTAGTACTCGACGATCTTGGGCCCCCACCAGTCGATCAGGCCCTGCTTCACCAAAGGCGGGCAGGGCGCTGCGCCATGGATGGCAACCTCAAGCGACGAACCGTCGAACGCGGCCCGACGTTGCTCATCCAACTCGACCAAGCGCTTCATCTGGGTGGGAACCAGGTGGATGCTGGTACCACCGTGGGTGTCGATGAGGTCCAGAACGCCGCCGCTGTCGTACCGGTGCTGCATCACCACCGCCGACCCTCCCACCATTGGCAGGAACGAGAAGGCCCACTGGGCCGAGTGGTAGAAGGGCCCGCAGAGGACGGCGGTTCCCGGCAGCGTCATGAGACCGGTGAAGCCGGAGGCGACGAGTTGCCACACTTCGGGTGGCGTGCCGGGTTCGGGCGAGGCCAGGCTGCTGCGGACGCCCTTGGGATGCCCGGTTGTTCCCGAGGTGTAGAACATCGGTCCGCCGAAGGCCTGGTCCTCCGGCTCGGCGTCCGACCCGGAGCCCAGGAACGCCTCGAAGTCGACGAAACGCGTATCGTCCGGGGCGCCGATGGCCACCGCCAGTTCCACGGCGGAGGATCTGGGGTCGGCCAGGGCTTCGGCGGCCACGTCGGTGAAGCGGTGGCCAACCAGGACGGCCCTGGAGCCGGAATCCTCGATGATGTAGGCCATTTCCGAGGGCACGAGATGCCAACTGACGGGTACGTACACGACGCCGGTGTGTGAACAGGCGAGAGCGACCTCGAGCCACTCGTTGCGGTTGCCGGCCATCACCGAGATGGTGTCGCCCGATCCGAGTCCGGCGTCCCTAAGAGAGTGGACGAGGCGGTTCACCCTGGCGTCGAGTTGGGCCCATGTCCGTGTGCCGTCGTCGTCGGCGAGTGCGAGCCCGTCGCCGCGGGTGGCTGCCGCTTCCCTTGTCAGTACCGCCATCGGTCGATCCCCCTCTTCGAATTCGCCCTTGGCTCAATTCTGTAGCCATTGGCCTGTGCGGCTCCCACATTACGTCCCGAGCAGCAGGACAGCCAGAAGGGCCTAAGCGCTTCAACGACCAGACCCGGATGACGGCACCGGACCGGGCGGCCCTAGCCCTGGCCGGCATCCGACCCTGCTGACCCGCTACCAGTGGGGGGTGTCCCCCGTGCCCACCTGTTCCATGAGGTGGATCAGCCGCCGGTGAGGGGTGCGACGAAGTAGATGTCGGTGTCGGTGTCGACCTCGAGATACTCGGGCTCGGCGTAGATCTCCCCGTTCACGCCGGCCGAAGCCCCATGGGTGAGGGCCTCACCCAGACCCGGATAGCGCTGTTCGAGATCTGCGATCACCTCTCCGACCGTGGCGCCCTCCGATTCGACGACCGCTTCACCGTCGGTGAAGCGGCGGTGGTCGGACATGAGATGGACTCGAGGCATCTCGGGGCACTCAGGAGGCCTCGAGGGCGGCCAGGATTCTTGGTGGCGACATCGGCAACGAGGTCATGCGCGTCGAGGTGGCCCGGGCGACCGCGTTGGCGATGGTGGCCATCGGCGGGACGATTCCGGTTTCGCCGACTCCGCGCACGCCGTACGGGTGGGCGGGGTTGGGAACCTCGACGACGATGGTGTCGATCATGGGCAGGTCCGACGCCACCGGGATCCGGTAGTCGAGGAAGCTGGCGTTTTCCAGGGAACCCTCGTCGTCGAAGACGTACTCCTCGTTGAGAGCCCATCCGATTCCCTGGACGGAGCCGCCCTGAAGTTGTCCCTCGACATAGCTGGGGTGGATCGCTGTGCCTGCGTCCTGGACGGCCGTGTATCGAAGGATGGCCACCTGACCGGTCTCCTCGTCGACGGTGAGGTCGCAACAGTGCGCAGCAAACGAGGGGCCCGCACCTGCGGCGTTGAGCGAGCCGGTGACGGTGAGGGGACCACCGGTGCTCTTTGCCTTCGCGGTGATGGCTGAGAGGGGCAGCGGGTCGTGGCCATCTGCTACTGCACTACCTTCGATCCAGGTGACAGCGTCTTGTTCGACGCCGAGGATTGTGGCGGCCCTGGCCCTGAGTTCCTCGATGAGACCCCGGCAGGCGTTCACCACGGCCATGCCGGTCGAGAAGGTGGCCCTGCTGCCCTCAGTAACGTCGGTGAAGCCCACGGATTCGGTGTCGGCCACCACCGGGGTGATGCGGTAGACGTCGATTCCGAGTTCTTCGGCGGCCATCAGGGCCATCGAGGCACGGCTGCCGCCGATGTCGGGGCTCCCCGTGATGACCGTAGCCGTGCCGTCCTCGTTGAGGTTGACCGTGGCACTGGACTGTTCACCGATGTTGAACCAGAAGCCGGTTGCGACGCCCCGGGCCGCACCGTCGGGTACCGGCGACTGGTAGTGGTCGGAGTCGCGGAGTGCCTCGAGGCACTCGACGAATCCGATCCGGGGGTGGGGCATCCCCATCGCTGTGGGGTCACCCTCCTCGACGGCGTTCCTGAGACGCAGGTCGATGGGGTCCATGTCGAGTGCCTGGGCGAGTTCGTCGATGACCGACTCGATGGCGAAGGCCGCCTGGGGAGCGGATGGTGCCCGGTAGGCGGCGGTCTTCGGCGTGTTGGTGAGCGCGCCGATGGCCTCGAGCTTCAGGTTGGGGAACTTGTAGGACGCCACCGACATCGCCCCGACCAGCCCTGCGAAGTCGTTGGCGCACCCCACCGCGTATCCGAACCAGCATTCGATGGCGATGAGCTCGCCGTCGTTGCTGGCGGCGATCTTGACCCTCGACTTCGATGCCGGTGCGGGACCGGTGGCCCGCAGCACCTCCTCGCGGGTCATGACGAGCTTGACCGGGCGTCCGCTCATCTCCGACAGTCGGGCCGCCACCGGTTCGAGGTAGATCGTCGTCTTTCCGCCGAAGCCACCACCGATCTCCGCCGGGGTCACCTTGATCCTGGATGGCTCCCATCCGAGGATCGCAGCGGTCAGCGACCGGACCATGAAGTGGCCCTGCGAAGACGCCCACACGTCGGCCTTTCCGTTGGGGCCGACATCGACCACGCACGCGTGGGGTTCGATGTAGCCCTGATGGACGTAGGCGGTGTCGAACTCGCGCTCGACCACCAGGTCGGCCGCTGGGAACGCCGCATCGACATCGCCCCTTTCGAGGACGTTGACCGTCGCCAGGTTGGACGGGCCGTCGCTCTCGACGAACTTGGTGACGTTGTTCTCGTTCACCAGCGGGGCGCCATCGGCCATCGACTCGTCGAGGGTCAGGACCACGGGCAGAAGTTCGTATTCGACCTGGATTGCCGCGACGGCGGCAGCGGCTTCGGCTCGGGTCGTTGCGGCTACAGCGGCCAGTGCGTGACCGTTGTAGAGCACCGTGCTGCGGGCCATGACGTTGACAGAGACGTCGAAGTTGGGATCGGCAGGGTCGAGGTCGGGAAAGTCGGCGCCTGTGACCACGGCCTTGACCCCGGGCATCCCTGCCGCCGTCGTGGTGTCGATCGAAACGATGCGGGCATGGCCGTGGGGTGACCGCAGGTAGGCGGCATGGAGTTGTCCCGGCAGGTCGAGGTCCGCGGCGAAGCGGGCCTTGCCGATGACCTTTTCGTATCCGTCGTGGCGGATCGGACGTGTGCCGACCCACTTGTAGGCCGGACGGTCTTCGGTGACGGTCATCGGGCCGCTCCCTTCAGTCGAACCGCGGCTTCCTGGACTGACCGGATGATCTTGTCGTAGCCGGTGCAGCGGCAGAGGTTGCCGGCGAGGGCGTAACGGATCTCGGTCTCGGTCGGGTCCGGGTTTGCGTCGAGCAACGCCTTCGCTGCGATGAGAACGCCGGGGGTGCAGACACCACACTGCAGGGCTGCTCCCTCCAGGAAGGCCTGTTGGAGGGGATGGAGGTGGTCGCCGTCGGCGATTCCCTCGACGGTAACGATGTCGCTTCCCTCGGCCTCGGGAGCGAACACCAGACACGAACAGTTGAGGCGCCCGTCGATGAGCACCGAACAGGCACCGCAGTCGCCGGTTCCGCAGCCCTCCTTCGCTCCGGTGAGACCGAGTTCGACACGCAGAGCGTCGAGCAGGGACGTGTCGTCGCTGGTCAGAAAGTCGACCTGGTCTCCGTTGATCGTGCAGGTGACGTGGGTGCGTGACATGGGTCAATCTCCGTTCTGGGCGCGGTCAACGGCGATCGCTGCCGCCCGCCTGGCCATGACGCCGGCCACCTGGCGCCGGTAGGCGACGGTTCCCCGCTTGTCGTCGATCGGGTCGCAGGCTGCCGATGCGGCGTCGGCGAGTGCGTTCATGGCTGAGCCGTCGATCGAGCCGCCATCGATGGCGGCGCCGACCAGGGCTGCCCCGGCCTCAGACACCGTGACGGCCGTGGGTGCCACGGCGCCGAGGACCACGGTGGCATTGGTGATGACGTCTCCATCCACGGTGAGCCGCACGGCGGCACCCACGATGGCGATGTCCATTTCGGTGCGTGGGATCATGCGTAGGTAGGCGTCGCTCGTTGCGGCTGGGGTATCGGCCACGGTGAACTCGATGATGAACTCGCCGTCGGCCAGCGAGGTCAGGCCCGGGCCGGTGGCGATCTCGGCCACAGGCACTGTGCGAGTGCCGTCCCCGGAGGCGACGACCGCCTCCACAGCGTTAGCGATCATCGCAGGAACCGAGTCCGCGGCAGGTGAGGCGTTGGCGAGGTTGCCGCCCAGGCTCGACCGGTTCTGGATCTGGTCGGACCCGATCAGACCCATCGCTTCGGACAGCCCGGGAAACATAGCGGTGAAATCGCTGTTGCGGGTGAGGTCCGAAGCCGGGGTCGCCGCACCGATCCTCCATTGCCCGTCCTCGTGGATGACCGCCATCAGTTGGTCGATCCGCTTGAGGTCGATCAGCACGGGCGGCGCCGGGCGACCAGCCCGTATTTGTGGGATGAGGTCGGTGGCGCCGGCGAACACCTGGGACCCGGGGTGTTCGGCGAGCAACGACTGGGCCTCGCCCACCGTTGTCGGAGCGGCATATCTCATCAAGCATCCCTCCTCTGCATGAGCCACTTTCTAACAGGCGAACCCCCTGCTGTGCAGGGGGTTCGCGTGGAGCGGACGACGAGATTCGAACCCGCGACCCTCACCTTGGCAAGGTACGCCGACCTATTTCGCTGACCTGCGGAAACACCCGGAAGCCCTCTCTGACCTGCTGTTCTAGTTGATCACTGGTTCGCGCTGGTTCGCGTTGTTTCGCGACGTCTCGCGGCCTGTACGCGGCCTGCCAGAACGTCAGGGTGTGCCACCCCTGTGGCTGCCGGTTTGGCTGCCTACTCGAAGATCACTCCGACGGCTGGCTGCGTGTCGGAGGGGGACTTGAACACCCACGCCCTTTACGCAGAGTGGTCCTTGCATGGTTCCCCTAGAGGCCACTCTCTCTACGTTTTGGGGGATCGCCGGTCACGTTTGGTGGGCGAAACCGCAACTGCGGCCTCACCGGCGAGCTTGTCCACATCGACGAACTCGCGCCAGACTGGCTGGATAGAGTCCTCGGGCACGATGACCATCTCGTCGACGTTCGCGTGCGCCAGGTTGATCTCGACGGTCACCAAGACGCTTTTGGGTGGAAATCGCAACCACTACCCTGTTCGTCGAACCCAAGTGCAACTGCGCCACGATGAAACAACCCTCCGCCGCAATCACCTCCATGCCGAGATCGGGCATCCGGGTAATCATGGATCTTGCAATGGCCATGCCGGACTGCATCAGACTTGAAATTGGTGAGCCAAACTTCGCCACGGCACCGCACATCATTGAAGCCAGCCACCGCGCTGCTCTTGACGGGCAGACAAAATACACGGACAACTCCGGGATCATTGGACTTCGTGAGGCGATCGCGGAGCACAGGGAGATTCAAACCGGGGCCAATGTGCAACCTGAGCAGGTAATCGTGACCTCGGGTGCCATGGGTGCACTGTTCTCCACATTCACCGTTCTGCTTGACCCGGGCGACGAGGTGATCGTCTTCAACCCATCTTGGCCGAACTATCAAATGCAACTGCAGCTAATCGGCGCAACGCCTGTGATGGTGGCCACCTCCGCAGCCAACGGGTATCTCCCAACCGTCGAACAACTCGAAGCAGCGGAGACATCACGCACCAAGGTTGTGGTGGTCAATACCCCAAGCAACCCCACTGGAGCGATGATCGATGGTGATCGGCTGGCCAGCCTCGTCGAGTTCACCAGGTCGATTGACGCCTATCTGGTCGCGGATGAGGTTTACGAGGAGATTGTCTTCGACAAACTCCACGTTCCTACCGCCAGCCACGACACCGACGGACGTGTGGTGAGCATTCACAGTTTCTCCAAGACCTATGCGATGACCGGGTGGCGCGTGGGATATGCAGTGGCATCGCCAGATCTCGCCTCGTTGATCCGGAAGTGTCAGGAACCAACAATCGGCTGTGTAAACGCTCCAGCTCAACATGCAGCTCTTGCCGCCCTCACCGGACCACAAGAAATGGTCGACGAAATGCGGAACGCCTATAGGGAGAGACGCGACATCGTGCTCGATCTACTCGATAGAGCAGGTGTACCCGCCTTCAAGCCAGAGGGCGCATTCTACATGTGGGTTGACATCTCAAAGTCCGGAAGGACAGACGCGGACTTTGCCGTCGACCTGATCAAGAATCACAAGGTCGCCGTCGTTCCGGGCACCACATTCGGAGCAGAGAACACCGGTCGGGTACGGATCACACTTGCTGCCGACTCGAACGAACTCGAGGAGGGAGTCCGTCGTCTTATCAGCGAAGTCGAACGCTAACTAACTCCAATTGAGGCCATTTTCGAGGGGTAGCCAGACCGGAAATTCTCCTCTGCCTCACGAGACCAACAAACGCCAAGCGGTAGACGGAGATTCCTCCGGTCTGTCGTCCGACATGGCTGTCCCTTTGAAACCATAAGTCGGGGTTGGTCGGGTTGCCAGTGGATGAGATAGGAGTAGACGGTTGGAAAGGTGTTGTGGCTGCAGATGCCGGTCTGACCGTTGTCATGGCTAGATTGCAGCCTGAGGATGTCGTCAAGGCTCGTCGCTTCGGCTAACCGATTCGTCGACGAAAGGAATCGGGGCCCACTAGTAGTCGTGTCCTGATCGGATTCGGTGCTCCCAAAGTGGAGATGGTGGTTCGTGCGAGTCAAGCGGTCAGAATGATGCTCGACAGAAATCTCGTTACCGCGAACGTCAATTCCGGCAACCACTTCGTTGTCGACAAGCAGAAGGTTGGCGCACCAGTAGGGCCCTTTGCGGACGGCGCTCTCCACGGCCTTGATCGCAGATTCGACGTCTCGGCCCTCAATCAGCGCAATCTCGGTAAGGAGATCGTAGTTGGATCCGTCAGCCGGCTCCTCTCTGACATTCGAGTCGGCGCAGAGAAGGCCGTGGCTGTTCGCACCGATTGAAAAGCCGGATAACACATCGGCCGATGAATCAGGTCGATCCCAGGTCGAGATGCCTCCCACCCCGAAAACCCCTGCCGAGACAGCCAGACGATCTTCGAAGCGGTCTCGGCCAAAGTCCTTGTTCTTGAAGAGTAGGTAGGTTCCATCCCCAAGCCGAAGGGCTCCGGTCGTGCACATGGAGCAACTTTAGGTGTCTAACGGTAGGACTGGTCGTCTTGCTAGCCTCAGACCATACTGACCGGCCGTGCACGTTAATCTGTGCGAGCCGGTAGGGATTAACATGATCGCGACAACAGAGGGTTACGAAACAGCACCTGTGGGTGTCAAAGCACCTGAACGAAGCGAACTGAACCTGGTTGATCGGGTATACCGCTCGTTAAGGGCGGGAATCGTAGATGGAACCTACGCTCCCGACGCGCCCTTGCGCCTGCAGACGGTGGCCAAGGAACACGAGGTAAGCCTCATCCCTGTGCGAGAAGCACTGAGATTGCTTGAAAGCGAGAAGCTCGTCATTGCGACACCGAACAAGGGTGCTCGGGTCGCCCCGATCTCCTTGGCCTGCCTGAAAGACCTTTATCAAACCCGCAAAGTCATCGAGGTTGAGGCTCTTCTCCTTGCAGCACCAAATTTGGACGCTGCGTCTATCGGAAAGCTCCGAGTATTGACCACCAGGATGGCAGCCCTGTTTGAGGCCGGGGACAAGTCGGGTTTCCTGACCATGCACCGCGAGTTCCACCGTGGGATTTATCAACACAGCGGATCCGTCTGGCTCACGCACATCATTGAAACCCTCTCGGGGCATGCCGATCGCTATATTCAGTTAGCGGTGCGCTATGAGAGGTCCGCGACTGAGATTCTGGAGCAACACCTCGCAATACTCGACAAGTTAGAGGCCGGTGATTTTGAGGGCGCGGCGTCTTCGCTCATTGACGACCTCGACCATACGATTGCACGAGTCCAAAGTGCCATCAGGGTGGGACTGGCCGAGAGCAGCGACTGAGGCGGGTCTGCCGGGGGTCCGGAATCTCCTCAGAGATGGTCATGCAGGTGGCGGCAGCGGGCAGCCTTCCACGGTGGCTCTTAGAAACCACTCAGCGGTCTCGGCTACCGCAGTCTCCAGAAGCGTGTGGACGGTTCTACCCAGAACCTGCTGCAGCGCCACTCCGGCCATCCCGTCGGAAAAGGGCAGTGAGGCATCGCCGCGCGTGACGTCGGTAGACCCCGTCACGTTGAGGATTGTCTGTATGAAGGCATCAACCGTGACGAGATGACGATTGGCACTCATCGGTCACGCCATGACAAGCCGAGGCTTCCGCCATTCGGTGAAAGGGCAAGGCGAACTACAGTCCCATTCTATATAACGTTGCTGTGAAGATATAACGTCCCCCAACGAGGAGGCACGTTTCTAGTGACGACAACCCTTATCACCGGGTGTTCGACGGGAATCGGTCTCGCGAGTGCGGTCCATCTTGCCGCACGCGGCCATACCGTCTACGCCTCGATGCGCATTGCTGCGAACTGTGAAGAACTCCTCTCAGCCGCCAAAGAAGCCGGTGTAGAGGTGACGGTGCTTACGTTGGATGTCGACAGATCCGATTCAATCCGGGACGGAGTCGAACGTGTCATTTCCGAGGCAGGCCGTGTAGACGTGCTGGTCAACAACGCCGGTCTAGGGGACCTCTGGGCAATCGAAGACACGACGGACGCCGGGCTTCTTCAGCTGTTTCGGACAAACGTGTTTGGCCCAATCGCTCTGATACGTGCCGTACTCCCCGCAATGCGCGCTGCTGGGTCCGGGACCATCGTCAACGTGAGTTCGGTGTCCGCTCGGATTGTTTCGGCCTTCTCGGGCCCGTATGCGGCAACAAAATCCGCCATGGAGGCCATTACCCAGGCTGTCGCCGTAGAGGGGGCGGCACACGGCATACGATGCGTGGCAATCGAGCCAGGGTTTGTACGCACACCGATGCTTGAGAAAGCACTATCCACTTTGCCGGTCGCCGAGGGTCCGTACACGACCGTCGCCGGATTCATCCGGACTCTCTACGAGGACGGCATCGAGGGGGGCGATGACCCATTCGACGTCGCCCGAACCATCGAGGCGGCGATCAACTCGGATGAGACCGTCATCCAGCATCCGGTCGGTCCCGCCGCTGAGTGGGTCATCAATGGCAGAGCCGCGACCCCTGACTCGGAGTGGGTGGATCTCTGGACCAGCGGCACCCAAGAAGAGTTCGGAACCCGATTCCTAGAGTTGTTCGGAGAACCTCCCTAGTTGGCGCCGACGTTAGAAGCACCCAGTTGCCGGCAAGATCCAGAAGAGACGAGATAGATCAAGTGGAGTTTCGGAGAAGTAGTCACATTGAGGAAGTTCTCGCCTCCCTTGCCGAACTTGGATCCGAGGCCCAAGTTCTTGCTGGTGGCACCGACCTGATGATGCAGATCCAGCGCGGCGAGATTGCACCTGAAACGCTGGTGCACATTGAGCGAGTGGCGGGCATCGGGGACATCTACGAAAACGGCCGACTCAACGTGGGTGCCCTAGCCACTCACCTCGACCTGGCCCACAACCTGGTTCTTATCGACCGCTACAGGTCAATCTCTCACGCAGCCTCCCTCGTTGGGGGGTGGCAGACCCAGGCAGTCGGGACAATCGGTGGCAACGTGTGCAATGCCTCACCAGCAGCGGACCTCCTTCCTCCACTCCTCGTCCACGGAGCGAACGTTCGGGTAATTAGCCAGGGCCGTGGCAAACGCGAGGTTCCACTTGCCGAGTTCATCGTTGGGCGTCGGAACATCGCCCGTGAACCCGACGAGTTGGTCACCGGCTTCAGTCTCGATAAGGCAGGGGGCGGGACCGCCGACGTCTACAGGAAGGTGGGGCGTCGGGGCGCGATGGAGGTGGCAGTCGTCGGCATCGCAGTTCGACTCTCAGTCGACGAAGACGGGAAGATCAGCGATGCCCGCGTAGCTGTATGTTCGGTTGGCCCAGTCCCGTTTCGGGCATCGGCCGCCGAGCAAACTCTGGTGGGTGCGATACCCGACCGGGACCGGGTAGCCGCTGCAGCACAGATGATCGTTGAGCAATCCGAGCCGATCGACGATGTGCGTGCCACAGCTCGGTACCGCAAGATGGTGCTTCCCCGAGTCTTCGAAAACGTGTTGACCGAATGCCACGCTCGCGCGGCCGGACGTTAAAGGTGAGTTCGGTGAACGGTCTAACGAGCGTTGATGGCCGTTCCGTCACGGTCCATGAGGACGGTACGACGACGCTATTGGAGTTTCTCGCCCTATTCGCTGGATTCATCGGCAACTTCGAGAGCGTCCACAGCAGCGTGGTGGAGTGACACCAGCGATGCGTTTCGGAATCGGTGTTCCCACGGCAACCGAGGGGATGATGTACCCGGTTCCGTACGCGGGAATCGAAGATGCCGTCCGTCTGGCGACCGAAGCCGAGGCGCTGGGATACGACTCGGTATGGGGAAACGACCACGTGTCCACCCAGGGCTACGTGCGTCGTGCATACGACCAGCCACCCTCATTCTTCGATCCGTTGACCTACCTTGCCTTTGTTGCCGCGGTAACCGAACGCATCCGACTGGCGACATGTGTTCTTGTGCTGCCGTTTCGCCACCCAGTCCTGGTTGCCAAGCAGGCAGCGACCTTGGACCAGCTATCCGGTGGCCGGTTCGTCCTTGGGGTTGGTGTGGGTGCCTACCGTGAGGAGTTCGAGGCGATGTGGCCAGAACGGGCCCTCCACCGTGGCCACTACGTTGACGAGTCGGTCGAAGCCCTAAGCCTGCTACTGAGCGATCGGACGGCGACCTATACCGGCGACGTCGTTGCCTTTGATGATGTGGAGAGCTTTCCTAAACCAGTGCAAAAGCCCCTCCCCATCCTCTCGGGAGGGAACTCACGGGCGACTCGTCGTCGAGCAGGCAGGTACTGCAACGGCTGGCTTCCCGCCTGCCTGACACCTGCGGAGTATCGGGACGGGCTGACGGAGATACAAGAGGAGACAATGCGGGCCTCGCGGAGCCTGGACGGGTTCGAAGCAGCGATCCAGGTTGCGGTCTCGATCGACTCAACCCACGAGGTTGCAGTAGAGCGATTCAGATCATCCCGAATCTACTCGCACCTTATGTCGCTGTCGGATTCGACTATGCAAGGGCGGCTTGCCGACGACCTTGAGGACCGCAATCTTGTCGGCACTCCGGACGCTGTGTGTGAGAAGGTCTCCCGATATGCCGAGGCGGGTGTATGCACCCTCGCCGGCCTGCTCTTCGCGACCGACACTGTGGAGGCGACCCTGGACGCTATGTCTATGTTCGCGGAGGAGGTTGTCGACTTATGGACACCGTGACCGCGGCGACGACTCAGCGGCTCCTCACGGAACTCGAGACCAGTTCGCTCGATGGCCTGGTGGTTAGCCATCCGGCCAACGTCGCCTACGCAACGGGCTACAGGAGCGTGGCCGCCGGGATCATGCTGGGTGCCCGTATGGCGGCTTGTGTGACCCCTGACCGCCGTGTCTTAGTCGCCTCGGCCTCCGATGCGGCTGCCGCTCTCGACACTGGAATTTTCGCGGAAGATTACGTACCTTTCGGGCGGTTCTTCTTCGAATCAGCCGAAGGAAATGATCCCGCGGCATCCATGTCTGACGTGAACGCCAATCTTGAGTCAGCGATGAAGGAGGCCCTCGCCCGATCGGGTTTTAGAGGAACGGTTGGAGTTGATGCTCTCGTCCCCGATCCGATCCGTGGCCTTCTTGAGCAACAAAAAGGCGTGGAAAGGGTGGTGGAAGCCGACGATTGGATCATGGGAGCCCGCGCGATCAAGACCGCTCCCGAGGTGGAACGAATGCTCTCGGCGATCCGGTGCACCGAAGCCGGTATTGACCGGGCGCTGGGAGAAGCAGGTCCAGGCGTCACTGAGCGCGAACTGGCCAGCATCATTGCCCAGGCCATGGTGGAAGGTGGAGCGGAGCCCCGGTTCCTCGTTGCGACCACCGGGCCGCGCAGCGCTCTTTCCGATGCTCGGGCGACCGATCGGGAGTGGAACCCGGGTGAGCTCCTGCGCTTCGACGTCGGCTGCACCTTCGACGGTTACTGGTCCGACATCGGTCGGACCGCGGTGCTCGGAGAACCTTCTCCTGAACAGGCCCGCTGCTACGCTGCGATCCTCGCCGGTGAGGGTGAACAGCTTGACGCTGCTCGACCGGGGATGACCGCTGGCCAGCTCTTCGATGTTGCTGTTCAGGCTGTTGAGGCGGCGGGCCTCCGCCCTTACCGTCGCCATCACTGCGGCCATGCCATCGGAAGTGAGGTCTATGAGCGCCCGATCGTCGCCCCGGGCTCGGAGGTCGAACTCCAGCCAGGGATGGTCTTCTGTGTGGAGACCCCCTACTACTGCCTTGGCTGGGGAGGGATGATGGTCGAGGATGCAATCCAGATCACTGCTGACGGCAACCGGCGGTTGACTTCCCTAGATCGTTCGCTTCGAGTGGTTCCTTGCTGATGGGCGCCTACGTGGGTCATCTGGCCTGCCCAAGGTGTCTCACCGAAGTGGCCGAGGCCGAGGCGTTCTGGGGATGCCCCTCGTGCCAGAAGGAAGGCTTGGCCGTCAACGTCCACCCGGTCTACCGGCTTGACGGGGTCTCGCTCGAGGCGGACCAATCCACGACTGGTCTACTCCGCTACCGCGCCCTTCTGCCACTGCAAGAAGGTGTGACTTACTTCAGCCTCGGCGAAGGAGCGACTCCTCTGATCCATCTTGGCAAGATCGGTGAAGAGATTGGTCTTGACCAGCTCTACGTCAAGGACGAGACCCAGAACCCGACTTGGTCATACAAGGATCGTCTGGCAGCGGTGGCCGTGAACCACGCCTGGGGATCGGGAGCCGAGACAGTGGTGGTGGCGACTACCGGCAACCACGGAGCCGCAGTTGCCGCGTATGCCGCTGCCGCTGGGTTGCGTTGCGTTGCGCTCACCTTGGAGGGCGTTCCGTCGACCATGAAAGTTCTGATGCAGATCTATGGAGCACACGTAGTTGCCCTCTCCTCAGGTCCCGAGCGCTGGGAGTTGCTGAGGAAGGCAGTCAGCAAGTTTGGTTGGATACCAATGTCTAGTCTCACTGATCCGCCAATTGGCTCGAACCCATTCGGGATCGAAGGCTACAAGACCATCGCCTACGAGTTGGTCGCCTCACTAGGACGACAGCCCGACGTCGTGGTCGTACCCACAGCGTATGGCGACGGCCTCGTCGGAATCCACCGAGGATTTCGTGACCTATGCGAACTGGGTGAGATCGAGGTTCCACCCAGAATGGTGGCCGCTGAACCGCTGGGCCCCTACTCAGCATCACTTGCCACAGATAGCGAGACGCCAACCAGTGTTCCGCTGCAGCCCAGCGTCGCCTTCTCGATCGCCAGCCCGGTCGCGACATACCAGGGGATTCAGGCGATCCGCCAAAGCGGTGGCACATCGGTCGTAGTGGGGCAGGATGAGAGGATCCTGGCTGGTCAGCGCGAACTGGCAACTGCCGGTCTGTACCTAGAGGCCTCCGCCGCAATCAGTCTTCCAGCTGTCACCGATCTTGTTGCCACAGGCTGGATTAGTGGTAGTGACCTTGTGGTCTGCATCGGCACCTCTTCAGGGCTGAAAGACACCGACGCCACAGCAGAGATCTTGGCCGAAGTTCCCACCATTGGGCCCGATATTGACGATCTCTGTATGGCCATTGGCGGTGCGTGAGCATGGCATACGGGGGTGTCGCCACTACAAGGGAGATCGTGGATCGGTTCTATTCGGCCTTCCTTGCTGGCGACCCAGAGGGCATGCTCGATCTGATGTCGCCCTCGGTGAGAGTCCGATTTCTGGGTCAGGCTGACCTCAAGGGAATAGAGGAAGCAAGAAAGTTCTTCACATTCTCGGGTGGTCTTCTGTCAAACCTGGAGTTCCAAATCGAGGAGCGGATCTTTGACGGGCAGTGGGCAGTTGTGCGTTGGAGTGAGACTGGGTCAGTCACCTCGTCGGGCGAACCATGGGAGAACCATGGTGTCGATGTGATCCGCGTTCACGACGGTGAGGTCACGATTGTTCATGAGAACAACGACGTCAGGTTGGTGCGAGCGCACTTTCCGCGATTCGATCTCCAGTCCTGAGTCGGCTCAGACAATTGGGTTGAAGTCGAGGTCATATCCGAACGCTCTAGGCCCCACGACCTCAAGGGCCTTCGGCGTCTTAAGTAGTTCGTGACACGGAATGGTCAGTACGTCTGCCCGGAATCCGTATCGCACGACCTCGGTGGTCAGCGGCTCTCCTCGGTCGGTTGACACCAAGGTGATGAGATCGGGAACAACGACCCTTGGCTCACCATCTTCGAGGATCACGAGGTTCTCGTTCTGGAACTCGATCCGGATGACCCGCTCCAGGTCATCACCAGTGCCTTCAAGGATCAGGTGACCCTTCGCAAACCCTCGCGTCGTCCGCCGTTCGAGGTCAACGACCTTTCCTCTGAGATACCGACACCCGCCAGTGACCGAGATGATCGCCTCGCCGGGGTCCTGATGGGCCCGCCTCGCGTCGAGGACTGCCACACCTATGCGATAAGCGAGCCGGAGGGTATTTGGGATAATCGTCCGACGGCAGTGGGTCCCGTCCATCGGCGAACTAGCAAGACCCGCATGGCCACCCATCTCGATCGTCACCGCCCGAGCAATCTTCTCCAGCCACTTTGCGTCAGTCACCTCAGACAAGATCACTCGGTTTCCTCGTTCGTCTGCCAGCGCTGCTGGGGCGGCGCTACCCCCGTAGATCAAATACGTGGTCATCTGCAGTTCGGGAAACGCTCGACCCATCCCGTCTCCGTCCACTACCGGGATGTCGAGTTTGGCGCCAACCACGAGTGGAGCCATCGAGTTTCCGCCGCCCATCTCGAAGGGAGCAACTGCATCAAATCGGTAACCGAGGTGCTGCTCCATTGCCCGAACCGCATTAGCCTCCTCGTCGCCCTGGGGCAACTTCTCGTAGCTCACCACCGGTGAACCCATACCGCCAGACACGATCAACCGCTGGTCATCAAACACCTCATCGGGATCAATCACCACGACCCTGCCTACCTTGCGAATAGCTTCCCGAGCCCGCAGAAACCCCAGATATGGGTTCCCACCACCGCCGGTTCCGAGAATCCCCGCGCCGATGGCGATCGGCTCAAGATCCTCCTCAGTTATCTCCCACATACCACTTCCCCTCAACCCCTGCGCGGCAAGCGAATCCGTACTATATATTTTCTGGTGGCGCGATCAGGAGGCGACTTGCGTATCGAACTCACCGTTAACGAGCGCAAGGTCATGCTTGACGTCCCGCCGAGCGAAACGCTCCTCACCAGTCTGCGCGAACGACTCCACCTCACAGGAGCAAAGGAGGCCTGTGTCGAGGGTGAATGTGGAGCCTGCACAGTCCTCCTCAACGGCCGGCCTGTCGACTCGTGCATCTACCCAACCGCCGCTAGTTCCGAAACTCAAATCACCACCGTGGAGGGACTCCGCGGTCCTGATGGGAAGCTCTCACCGCTTCAGCAGGCCTTCGTCGACCACTTCGCCGTTCAGTGCGGGTTCTGCACACCGGGCTTGTTGATGACGCTCAGCGCCCTCCTAGCCAACAATCCCGACCCCAATCGGGCGGAGATCCAGCAGGCCATCGCCGGGAATCTCTGCCGGTGCACAGGATATGTGCAAGTTGTGGAGGCTGTTGAAGCGGTCGTTCGAGAGGCTCAGAGATGACGACAGAGATAGGACAGTCCTCAGTTCGCAGCGATGCCGTCACCAAGGCCACTGGTTCCGCCATGTTCGGCACCGACATCGCCCTACCTGGGATGCTCCACGGCCGACTACTCCGATCACCGGTCCCTGCGGGCCGCATCGTGAAACTTGATCTCTCGCAAGTTGTGGCGGCACCAGGAGTCCACGGCGTTTCAACAGCCGCTGACGTCCCAGACAGACGGTCGGGACTCGTCCTGCTGGACGCACCCCTCTTCGCCAGCGATTTCGTGCGATACGAAGGTGAGCCGATCGCCGCCGTTGTTGCCGAGACTAGAGAGCTTGCAAATCAGGCCCTGGAGTTTGCCGCCCTTGAGATCGAAGAGATCCCAAGTGTTACGGATATCGAGGCGGCGCTCGCTCCCGGTGCACCACTTGTTCATCCGGACTGGGAATCGTTTGACACTTCTCCGGGAATGACCTGGCCCAGGTCGGGAAATGTTGTCGCAGAGAGTTTTGCCGATCCAGAAGGTGTTGAAGAGGCATTCGAGAAGGCCGCGTATGTAGTCGAGGATCGGTTTGAGGCGGGACGCCAGTACCAGGCCTACATGGAGCCGAGAATGGCTATCGCCGAGTTTGACGGTCAACGATTCACCATCCACGTTGCCCATCAGTTCCCCTACAACGTCCGGGACCGGGTAGCAGGGGCCCTCGACCTCAGCCCTTCCCAGATCCGGGTGATCGGCCACCACATCGGTGGAGGTTTCGGGGCCAAACTCGACACCGGGCTCGAACCATACGCAGCTCTGCTCGCCCGACAGGTGGGTCGGCCAGTAAGGCTGGCCAACGATCGTCCGGAAGACCTCCTGACCTGTCAATGCCGAGAAAACGCGGTGATCAGGATTCGGACTGCCGTGAGCGAAGACGGTGCCCTGTTGGCGCGCGATGTGGAAGTACTGATGGACAGCGGCGCCCACGCGACCGACATCCCCTTCCTAACAAGCATTCCAATGCACGTATTCGGCTCCCTCTACCGGATTGGCCCAGTACGAATCAAGACTCGGGCCATCTACACCAACACGGCTCCGACCGGTGCTTTCAGGGGAGTAAACGGCACCCACCTCTACTTCGCGCTGGAACGTCACATGGACCACATCGCCAATGAGTTGAGTTTAGACCGCCTCAAATACCGACGATCGAGCCTCCAGTCTGACGGAGCACAGTTGCCTACCGGACAGGTGCTGGATGACGCTGGGATACTTTCCGAGGCATTCGATGCCATCGAACGGAAAGCACCCTGGGCGGAGTTGGGCATAGGCCCGAACCGTGGAGTAGGAGTTGCAGCCTGTATGTGGTTAACCAATCCGATGCCGGGTTCCGTCACGCTCAAATTGAATAGCGACGGAACCCTGGGCGTCCTGACTGCCGCGACCGAAAACGGATCCGGAGCAGTTGCTACTGGTGTCCGGCAGATTGCTGCCGAGGAATTCGGTCTTTCCGCCGAGAAGGTCATCGTGACGATGCCAGATACCGACGCGGCAGCTTTCGATGCCGGTTCACAGGGAAGCCGCACCACTCACATCGTCGGTCGGGCGGTCCACGAGGCTGCCGTTCAGGTCCGGGCCCGCATCTTCGAAACCGCTGCCAGTCTTCTCGAAGCCGCTGTAGAGGACCTGGAGTTGGCTGACGGGGCGGTCGTAGTGGTTGGCACCCCAACGACGCGGATCCCCTTAGCCGACATTGCCGCAGCCGCTCAGGCCGCTGGCGGCCCTATTAGTGGGAGCGGCTCATACACGACCCCCATGCCTTCAGTGAACCCGACCTGTGCATCCGGGTTGCTTTTCCCTGCATTTCCGACGCCCACCTACCATGTCCATGTTGCGGAGGTCGAGGTTGACCCGGTTACCGGTGGAATTCGGGTACTCCGCTACTTGGTGGCCCAAGAGGTCGGCCGGGCGATCAACCCACAGGCAATACGCGGCCAGATCCAAGGCGGCGTCGCACAAGGCCTGGGATACGCCCTATGGGAGAACCTTTGGATCGATGAGGGTCGGTACATGCAGCGAACCTTCGAGGCATACGGCTTACCGCTGGCGACCGACATTCCAGAGATTGAGATTGTCTTGCTTGAACATCCCGATCCTGCTGGGCCCTATGGGGCAAAAGGAGTTGCTGAACCGCCCATCATTCCAGTTGCCGCCGCCATCGGGAATGCCGTAGCAGACGCGATCGGTATCTCGATCAATGCGGTTCCGATCACCCCTGAACGAGTCCTAGAGGCCCTCGTCGACCTGCGATGACGGGGCGCCTTCGAGTCGGGGTCGACGTCGGCGGTACCAATACGGATGCCGTGGTGATGGCCGGACGCTCCGTGGCAGCATCGGTGAAGGTACCAACAACGAGCGATGTGACAGGTGGGATTCTCTCAGCCCTTACGGCACTGTTCTCAGGCAGTGACCTTGCGACCGCTGACGTTGCTGCGGTGATGATCGGGACCACGCACTTCACCAACGCGATAGTCGAAGCCGACGGTCTCGCTGCGACCGCAGTCATCCGACTCGGACTCCCCGCAACAGCCTCCCTTCCTCCACTAGTTGATTGGCCAGAACGGCTAATCCGGGCCATTGGGGGCCACACCTACATGTGCCGTGGAGGCCACGAGTACGACGGTCGGGAGATCGCTCCGCTAGACCGTGAGAACTTGATTCGGATTGTCGAATCAGCGGCTCGGACGGGTATTCGATCCTTTGCCATCAGTTCCGTGTTTTCGCCGGTCAACCCAGACTTTGAACAAGAAGCCGCTTTAATCATCGAAGAGATTGTCGACGATGCCTCCGTGAGCCTCTCCAGCGAGATCGGAAGGATCGGCCTGTTGGAGAGGGAGAACGCAACGGCTCTGAACGCATGCCTCATAGATCTGGCCAGCCGGATTGTGGACGCCTTTGAGGATGCAGTGGCCGGGTTTGGAGTCAACGCACCGCTGTACGTCAGTCAGAACGATGGCACGCTCATGAGTGCCGACTACGCGAGACGGTATCCGGTCGCCACCTTTGCCTCTGGTCCGACAAACTCAATGCGGGGTGCAGCATTTCTCAGCGGACTGACGGACTGCGCTGTGGTCGACGTTGGCGGTACGACGTCCGATGTTGGCGTGTTGGTTAGTGGGTTTCCCAGAGAGGCATCCTCAACGGTCGACATCTGTGGTGTACGGACCAACTTTCGCATGCCCGACCTCATCTCCATAGGTCTGGGCGGTGGAAGTCTTGTCCGCGATCTGGACCAGCCAACTGTCGGGCCGGACAGTGTCGGATTCAAGTTGCCCATACGCTCACTGGTCTTCGGCGGTGACACCTTGACTGCTACCGACGTCGCCGTAGCCGCCGGGCGAACCAACATCGGTGACCATGGTCTGGTAGAACACCTTGATCCAGCGTTTGTCTCAGAAGCAATGGCAGTCATGCAGAAGTCTCTGGTCGAAGCGGTCGATCGCCTAAAGATTCGGCCTGGCGCGGTGCCCCTCGTTGCTGTAGGCGGAGGAAGTTTTCTCGTTGACCCTGACCTTCCAGGTACCAGCCAGGTGATCATGCCTGAGAATGGTCCCGTGGCAAACGCAATCGGAGCGGCGATTGCCCAGGTTGGCGGTGAAGTAGACCGCGTTTTCTCCCTCCAAGAAACCAACCGGGAGACTGTCCTGGACCTGGCCCGCCAAGAGGCGGTTGACCGAGCCATCGGTGCTGGAGCCGCAGCCGACCGGGTAGAGATTGTCGAGTTGGAAGAGGTGCCGCTCTCCTACCTCCCCAGCAACGCTGTTCGGGTCAGAGTCAAGGCGGTCGGCGATCTGGATTTCGCTTGAACGTGGACCACCGAATTTCACTTGACGGGCACACGGCCTTGGTAACGAGTTCCTCCCGGAACCTTGGAGCGGAAATAGTCCGGGTCCTTGCTCGAGCTGGAGCAAACGTTGTGGCGACCTACTTCCAGTCTCGGTCACACGCCGACGACCTGATTCGCGAAATCTCACGAACGGCCGGGACCCATGTAGCAGTTCCCGGCGATACCCGCACTGCGAACTCAACACGTGCCATGGTGGGTGCCGCCATTGACTCGGCTCCAGGGCCCATTGACATTCTGATCAATAACTCGGGGCCGTTCTCGATGACTCCGTTTGCTGATCTACCGGACGAGGAATGGGACCGCGTTTGGAACGGCAATGTCACCGCGGCCTTTATCGCGACCCAACTCCTCGCACCCGGCATGCGTTCGGGCGGATGGGGTCGGATCATCAACGTGTCAGCTGGCTCCGCCTATATGAGGAACCATTCCATCTACACCCTCGCCAAGGCCGCGATGATCACGCTGACCGAGTCCATGGCGGTGGAGTTGGCGCCCGAGATCACAGTCAATTGTGTAGCACCAGGCCAGATAGCCGAATCCGCAGACGACATTGCCGAGTTTGACGCCTCATTTGTCCAACGGGCCATCGCTCGCACGCCAATCGGACGCCTGGCGACAAGGAATGAGGTCGCCGAGGTCATTCTGAGCTTGTGTGGCCAGCAATTTGACATGGTGACTGGGGCGACCATCCCAATCGACGGCGGCTGGCGTATCAACCGGTTCTGAGTAGTCAAACAGAGGACTACCGCCTTCACCTAGGCGGGAGTTGCCCACACGTGTGAGTCCGGTTTATAGTCTGCTTTTTATAAAGAATTGAGTGTGTCCATTAGTCGCAGACCGTGAATCCAAGTGCAGGAGGTAGTGATGAGTTCTCGTCAATCCTTGTTTCAGGTCGCCCGCGTAATCGGCGCTTCGCTGGCACTACTTCTAGTTGCCGTATCGTGCGGTACCGACGAAGAGGAAGGAATTGCAGCCCCTGCGACCACTGCAGCCCCTGCGACCACTGCAGCCCCTGCGACCACTGCAGCCCCTGCGACCACTGCAGCCCCTGCGACCACTGCAGCCCCTGCGACCACT
>JARQPW010000030.1 GCA_029577135.1 Acidimicrobiales bacterium | reverse complement strand
GATCTCGTCGTACCGCTCGGTCGGGGGGTTGTAGAGGACGCAGTCGGCCTCGACCGAGAGGATCTCGTCCATGTCCTTGGTCGCCCGAACTCCGAGTGGGCCGATTCCGGCGATTTCTCCGGCGTCCATGCCGACCTTCTCGTCGTGGAAGACGAAGGCGCCGACGAGTTCCATCAGGGGATGGGCGTCGACCAGTCGGATCTGGTGCTGGGCGATGTCCCCCGTGAACCACTGGACGATGCGGAACTTCTCCACCGGCCGACCCTATGCCGGACCGTGTCGCGTCGGCCACCCGACCCCCCTTCGCCGAACGAAGTCGAGAGGATCACGAATACCCTCTGCAACTCCAGTCAGAGGCACGCTGTGAGGAGGCAGGACGTGGGTCGGAGCCGGGTGTGACATTCTGACCGGGTGCTGAGCCGGCCCGACCTCGAGGTGTTGCAGTCCCTCGAGGAGGGAACGTGGCGTTCGGAGACCCGAGGAGATCGTGAGTGGATGGACACGGGCTGAGTCATGGACTTCCACCAAGGCACCCTGACTGAGGAGGGTTGAACCCGAGTGGGACCGATTTGATGCGTTGGGGGGTCGTGGGGCACGGGAGGATCGTCCCGAAGTTCCTGGATGCAGCCAGGGGCGTCGGCCACGAGGTGGTCGCCGTCGTCGGCCGCGATCCCTCAAGGGTCGCTGCATTCGCAACAGGTCATGGAATCAGCCAAACCGGAATCGATCCATCCGGCCTCGTCGGCGAAGTCGACGCCGTCTACGTCGCCACGCCGCACAGCGGACATCGCGATGCTGCCCTGGCCCTCTTGCCGGCCGGAGTTCCCGTGCTGTGCGAGAAGCCGATGGCAGTGAATGCCACCCAGGTCCGCCAGATGCTCGACGCAGCCAGGGGGTCCGGGGCATTCCTGATGGAGGCGATGTGGACCCGACACCTTCCGGTTCTGCGACGACTCCGGGAGTGGATCGATCAAGGGCGGCTGGGCGAAATCCGAACAGTCGAGGCGGCATTCGGGTTCGACGCCCCGTATCAGCCGACCAACCGACTCTGGTCCCCCGAGTTGGCCGGAGGCAGCCTGCTCGACCTCGGCATCTACCCACTGACCCTGGCAGAGTTGGTGTTCGACAGCACGCCCGTCTCGTTCGAGGCAGAGGCGGAGTTGTCGGCCAGTGGCGTCGACACCTGCCTGAGCCTGAAGGCCGAATTCACCGGAGGCGGATCCGCAGATCTCAGGTCGGCACTCAACGCCGACCTCTCACCGACCGCGCGGGTCGTCGGCTCTGCCGGCGTCGTGGAGATTCCGGAATTCTGGCGTGCAGAGCGCATGGTGTTCGACCCCGTGGGGGGTGGTCGCACGGAAGAAGTTCTCGAGCCACACGGCATCAACGGTTTCGAATACCAGATTCTCGAGGCGGCTCGATGCCTGGAGGCCGGCAGGAGCGAGAGCGCAGTGGTTCCATGGACCTGGTCCCTTGCGATGGCTGAACTGACGGACGAGATCCGGGCGCGGATCGGAGTCGTCTACCCGAGCGACGGCGAGCTTCAATGAAGGGGGGAGTCGCTGACGGCGAGCAGAGACTGCACTTTTCGACCGTGATCCAGGGGGCGACACCGTTGTTCGGCCCGACGCTGGTTGCCGAGCCTCGGCGACTCCTCGACGAGGTCCACGGCTCGGGAGTCGACGCCTTCGATTCGGGACTGGCCTATACGGACCCGGACGGCACCTGTGATGGACGTCTGGGTGCCTGGGTGGCCGATCGGGGCGTGCGAGACGTCGTCACCCTCATCGGGAAGGGGTGCCATCCCGGCCCTCCCGACTGGTCCGCTTCCAGGGTCCACCCGGAAACGGTCGCCGTCGACGTCGCCGCCACCCTCGCCCGGATGGGTACCGACCACCTCGACCTCTGGCTGTTCCATCGGGACGATCCATCAGTCCCGGTCGGGGAACTGGTCGATGCTGCCGAGAGACAGGTCGAGGCAGGGACGATCGAGGCATGGGGGGTGTCGAACTGGTCGACCGATCGACTCCGTCAGGTCATCGGCATTGCTGTCACCTCACCGCCGATTGCCACCAGTTCGCAGTACTCCCTCGTCGACCAGTTGGCCGAACCATGGCAAGGCGTGACCACCCTCACCGGCGCCGAACGTGCAGGTGAACGGGAGTGGCTGGCGCATACCGGGATCGCCGTCCTTGCTTGGTCACCCCTGGCCGGTGGCTATCTGACAACAGCGCACGAACCCGGATCGACCGAGGACCAGGCGACGACCCGCTGCTATGACTCTCCGGAGAATCGGAGAAGGAGGGATCGAGCCCAGCAGTTGGCCCGCTCCAGGGGCTGCAGCCCGGAACAGGTCGCAATCACGTTCGTGGCAACTACTCCGTTCCCGGTACATGTCGTGAGCGCCGCCCGCAGCGGCGAGGAGGCCGCTGCGAATTGTGAGGCGGCTTCCATGGACCTCACCGTCGATGAACGACGGTGGCTCGAGTTCGGCACATGAACATCGCCGAGTTGACTCAGGATGCTCCTCCGACGCTGGCGACCGACCAGGCGGAAGATGTTCAGCCCCCGTCCAGAGCCACAATGGGACGGACCCCGGTGCCCCGACCTCAACGGCACCCTCCGCCTAGTTGACCAGCGGGATCGACGGAAGGCCCGAATTCCCGATGTCAGTCGTGCCAGTCGAGCGCTGTACGCATCGTGGATTCGAAATCTTCGAAACTCATGGACGTCTTCGTGGCATCAATGAGTGCAGCATCGTCGCCCACCAACGTCCGGAACGGCATCGAGGGGTCGGTGGCGGCACGCACTATGGCGTCAGCGACAGCTTGGGGGTCGGAGGGGGGACCACCACCGTCAAGGCTTGCCAGGGAGTTCCGAAATGCGAGAGCACGCTCCTCCTGGGGAGAACCGGTCCAACTCGCCGGATGGACGATGTTGTCCTGAAAGTTCGTGGCGAACCGTCCGGGCTCGATGAGATGGACTCGAATCCCGAGCTGGGATACCTCGAAGTGCAGGGATTCGCTCATCGCTTCGAGGGCGTGCTTCGAAGCCGAGTAGGCGCCGCCATAGGGTGGGGCCACCCGTCCGGCGATGCTGCTGACATTTACGATCACTCCGCTTCCACGCTCACACCACATCGGGAGCACAGCCCGCATCGTGCGCAGAGGGCCCATGACGTTGGTCTCGAACTGGCGCTGCATGAGTGCATCGTCGATCTGTTCGATCGCACCCTGCACCTCGAACCCGGCGTTGTTGACGAGCACATCGATGTCGAGGGGGTCGGCAATGCAGGCTTCGACCGAATCTGGATCGCAGACATCGAGTTGGCGAATCTCGATGGAGAGCCCTCCGTCCTCGGCGGTACTACGTAGTTCTGCTCCCTTGGCGAGGGTACGCATCGTGGCGATCACCTGATGGCCCTGGCGGGAGAGGGAAAGGGCGGCCAATCTGCCGAAACCACTGTTGCTGCCGGTTATGAGGATCCGCGCCATACGCGAACCCTAGGGTCAGGTGATGGGTCAAGGCGTCACCACCTGGCACTACGGGCTGGTCGCGCGCTGGTGGGCGGAGTTCAACGTCGGTGGAGACGACGTCGGATTCTTCCGGGATGCCATCCAGCGGTGTGGGGAACCGGCACTGGACGCCGGCTGTGGCACCGGGCGCCTGCTGCTCCCCTTCCTGCGTTCGGGCATGGACGTCGACGGCAGCGACGTGTCCGGCGACATGCTCGGCTGGTGCGCCACGAAGGCTGAGGCAGAGGGACTCTCGGCGAACCTCTACACGCAGGCCATGCACGAACTCGAATTGCCACGCCGGTACCAGACGGTCATCGTCTGTGGTTCGTTCGGCCTGGGCGGCACCCGTGCACTCGACCTCGAGGGGTTGCGTCGGATCCACGCCCACCTGCAACCGGGTGGAACGCTTCTCATGGACCACCATCCGCC
The DNA here is from genome assembly GCA_029577135.1 of Acidimicrobiales bacterium. Taxonomy (GTDB): domain Bacteria; phylum Actinomycetota; class Acidimicrobiia; order Acidimicrobiales; family MedAcidi-G1; genus S20-B6. The sequence goes on along the minus strand of JARQPW010000030.1, from coordinate 24,605 downwards.
GAATCGCGACTCCGACTATGGCGAGGCACGGGCCGAGGGCCTGGACCTGCCGCTGAGTTGGCCGGAGCACGGTGATCGGCGCCGAACCAGTGACGGAGTGGAGTTCGAGTTGCGGACACGCCTCCTCGAGGCCGATCCGATCGAACGGACCATCACTCGTGAGATCTCTGTCCGTGAGTTCGTCGAAGGCGCTGAAGTCAGGAACGAGACCTATTCGATCGTGATCTGCGGCTATTCGACGACGGAGATCGAGTCGATGCTCGAGGGAGTCGGTTTCGGCGACATCCGGGTGACCGGGGCCCTGGAGGATCGCCCTCCACGGCCCGGGGACGAGTTCGTCGTGTTCGAGGCCGTGGCCTGAACCGGTCTGGTCGAAGGCCGGATTCGTCTTACACGCGACTCCGGACCGGCCGAAGTCCCGGTGCCGAGGGACCGACGGCACCACCCCGGCTGGACGACGGCCCCGGTGATCGCCCCATGACTACAGCCTTCACCTCCTGCCCAGCGCCCAGGCGCCGGAGGCCATCCCCTATCCGTAGACGAGGCCGACGAAGAAGGCCAGGAGGATGGCGCCGAACTTCTGGAGCTCCTCGGGGGTGAGGCCCCAGGCCTCGGCGGTGGCCATCAGCATCGGCAACTCCTCCTCGCTCCACACCGACGCCAGCAATTGCGGTCCGTCTACCGGCGGGCGCGGCCGGAGGGGCTCCGGCGGCGTCGGGCTGATGGCAGTCAGGAAGCTGACCACGTAGACCCCGGTGCGCTGGAACTCGGCCGCGTCCATGCCGAGGATCGCCGCAGCGTTGGCGATCCCGGCGTACTCCTCGGCGGTGTATCCGGTACTCACGACGACGTCCGTGCTCGGCGGTTCCGTCGTGGTCGTCGTTGGCGGCACCGTCGTCGTGGTCGTCGTCGGCGGCACCGTCGTCGTGGTCGTCGTTGGCGGCACCGTCGTCGTGGTCGTCGTGGTCGTCGTTGGCGGCACCGTCGTCGTGGTCGTCGTTGGCGGCACCGTCGTCGTGGTCGTCGTTGGCGGCACCGTCGTCGTTGGCGGCGTGGCACCCTCGAGGTGGAACGTGCCGTCGGACCGGTCGGCGAGTGCCCCGACGAGTTCGACGAGGAAGTCGCCGCTGAGCAGGTCCTCCGGTGGTGTCCACACCATCGACCCGAGTCCTGCGTCGATCCCCTCGGCGGCCGTAGTGCTCTCGGCGAACAGGGCCAGTTGGGCGCAGTACAGGGATCCCTGGTCCCAACCCCAGTGGTCGGTGATCTCGATGTGCCACGTCCCAGCCATCTCCTGACCGTTGAGCGCCTCCATCGACTCGTAGGGGCGGTACCGGCCGGCGAAGGGGGCCTGACCCGTCGTCACGCTGAGAGTGGCGTCGTCGGCGAAGACGGTGAGGGTGCCACTGCAGTCATCTGCGCCGCTTCCGAAGTCGTTCCGCCAACTCCCGTTGTGGAAGGCAAGCCGGACCGAATCCCCATCAGGGGCGACGAGTCGGATCTCGAGGTCAGCCGTGTAGGTGTGGTCGAGGCGGATGCCCACCTCGATGGCGGTGACGGATCCCTCCCCGAGGATCTCGAAGGGCAGCACCAGCGTCTCGAAGTCCTCGATCGGCAGGGCCGCCGCCCCCGGGGACTCCTCCTCCCGGAGTCCGGCGCGGCGGACCAGGACGTCGAGGTCGCCGACCTCGCCCGACGCCGACCAGTCGATCGGGACCTGTTCGCCACGGGCGAACGACTCCCCACCGTTGGGCGACTTGACCTCCAACGTCGGAGGCAACGTCGTCGTGGGCGGCTGCGTCGTCGTGGTCGTCGTCGACGTCGTGGTCGGAGGCAACGTCGTCGTGGTCGTCGTCGACGTCGTGGTCGGAGGCAACGTCGTCGTGGTCGTGGGCGGCGCACACGGCGGCTCGCTCGTCGTGGTCGTCGAACTGGTCGTCGTCGACTCGGGCGGCTCGCTCGTCGTGGTCGTCGAACTGGTCGTCGTCGACTCCGGCGGCACGCTCGTCGTCGTGGTCGTCGAACTGGTCGTCGTGGACTCCGGCGGCACAGTCGTCGTGGTCGACTCGGGCGGCTCGCTCGTCGTGGTCGTCGAACTGGTCGTCGTCGTCGACTCCGGCGGCACGCTCGTCGTCGTGGTCGTCGAACTGGTCGTCGTCGACTCCGGCGGCACAGTCGTCGTGGTCGTCGAACACGGTGGCAGGGTCGTCGTGGTCGGAGGCGGGGCGACGGCCGTGAACCAGGCATCCGACCGGTCCGACAGGCCCCCGGCGACGACCGAGGCGACGAGCGCCCCCTCGACACCCCCCTCGGGCACGACCCACGTCGCAGACCCCACGGACGGGTCGACGGCGGTGGCCACCTCGGCGACCTCGGACCGGATCGACAGGGCGGCGCAGTACACCTCGCCCTGGTCCCAGGACCATCGGTCGTGGATCCGGAGCGTCCAGGTTCCCAGGGCCGACTTGCCGGAGAACGTCGAGAGCGCATCGGTCGGCCGGTAGCGGCCGGCAAACGGAGCGGTCCCCGAGTCGATAGCGGTGTCTGCGTCGTCTGCGAAGACGGTCAGCGTCCCGGAACAGTCGGCGGCGCCCTCGCCGAAGTCGTTCCGCCACGAGCCCACGCCGGAAGCCAACGAGACCGTCGTGCCGTCCGGGTGGATCAGCGAGATCTGGAGGTCGGCGTCATAGGTGTGGTCCAGGCGCAGGCCCAGTTCCACGGTCCCCACACCGCCCGTGTCGCTCACCTCGAGCCCGATGTCCAGGGTCTGGTGGTCGAGGATCGGCAGAGCGTCATCGCCGGGGAACTCATGCGCCACCTGTGCCTGGCGTTCGATCGACACGTCGACCCCGCCGACCGGGCCCTCGCTGGCCCATGAGATCTCCACCTCGTCGCCGGGCACGAACGCCTCACCGCCATTGGGCGACACGATGGTGAGGCTCCGCTGCACCTCCTGGACGTCGAGGAACACGGCGTCGAGGCCGGTCAGCCCGTCGACGGTGGCCTCGGCCCGGAGGCGCTGCACGCCGGCCGCCTCGGGGGTCCACTCGAACGTGCCCCCCGTGCCCACCACCGCTCCGGAGGCATCGGTCCAGGAGACCGATGCCGTGAGGTCGGCGCCGTCGGGTCCGGTCGCCGTGGCGGTGAGGATCACCGGCGTTCCCTCGGTGACCGTCCCCGCCGGTGGGTCGACCGCAACCACCGGAGCAGCAGCCAGAGAAGCCACGACCGCCGCTACAGCGTCAACCCGGCCGCCCGAGCCCGACACGGTCGACAGTGCATCAACCCACGTGGACGAATCGACGAGGCGCTCCTTGACCTGGACAGCGGTGAGGTCCGGCGCCACGGAGCGGACGAGGGCGGCAATGCCGACCACGTGCGGTGTCGCCATGGACGTACCGCTGAAGGTCGCATAGCCGCCGCCGTGGACCGAGGAGAGGATGGCCGAGCCAGGGGCCGCCACGTCCACGCCGAGTTCGCCGTAGTTGGAGAAGGAGGACCGATTGCCGTCGACCTGGGTGGAGGCGACCGTCAGCACGATGTCCTGGGGGTACGACGCCGGGTAGGTCGGAGAGGTGTCGTTGTCCGAACCGTTGTTGCCGGCCGCTGCCACGAAGAGGTGGTCGGCGGCGGCAGCCTGGTCGAGCATCCCGGACATCGCCCCACTGGAACCGCCGCCGCCCCACGAGTTGTTGGAGATCGAGGCCCCGTTCGAGATGGCGTACGAGAGCGCCGACACCGCATCCGAGGCATACCCGCCGCCCGAGGCCGACAGGAACTTGAGGGCCATGATCCGCACCCCGGGGGCCACGCCGACCACGCCGACGTCGTCGGCCACCGCCGCGATCGTGCCTGCCACATGGGTGCCGTGGTCATGGTCGTCGTTCGGGTCTGCATCGTCGTTGACGAAGTCCCAGCCGTGGAGGTCGTCGACGTAGCCGTTGCCGTCGTCGTCGATGCCGTTGCCGGCGATCTCGCCGGGGTTGGTCCAGATGTTGGCCTCGAGGTCGGGATGGTCGAGGTCGACGCCCGTGTCGATGACGGCCACCACGACCGACGGATCGCCCAGGGAGTGCGCCCAGGCGCCGGGGGCATCGATCCCGTTGGCACCCGTGAGGCCCCAGAGCTCGTCGAGCCTCGGGTCGGACGGCAGGTCGGCCACGCGCACCACGGCGTCGGGCCCGGACCACTTGACGACCGGCGACCGGCCGAGCACCTCGAGCGCTGCGTCGAGGTCGCGCAGGGTCTCGACCAGGTAGAGCCCGGCACCGTCGAGTGACGGTCCGACCAGGCTGCCGCCGACGGCACCCAGCACCTCGGCGACCTCGCCGGCGGTCGCCGACTCGGTGAAGCGGACGAGCAGTCCGAAGGGGTTCCTCTCCGTCGAACTACCGGAGGCCAGGAGCGCCTTGGCGAGGTCGTCGACGGCGATGCCGGGCGGAAGTGGGCCGAGGAATCCGAGCAGCGCCGCACCGTGGTCGGAGAGGGGCAGTGCCGACCCGTCGTCGTACTGGTTCGCGGTGTCCCGCTCGCCACCAGGTTCGGCGACTGCCGGCAAGGCCACCACCGCCATCGACAGGACCGCGGTGATCAGGAGCCCCGTCAGGCCCTTCTCGAACCCCCGAGCAACGGTCCCGTGCATGCAACTCCCGGCGGCCCCTGGGGAACCGGAGCCGCGTCATCCAAGAGGGCCGACCCTCGGTCCTCACCCGAACGCTACTCCTCCTGCGTGACGAAGTCCCGCCGCGGAGGGCGCTGGCGGGCGCCTAGGCCAGCCAGGGCTCTCCCTCGCGCACCACGACGACCGTGGGTCGGTCGGCGGCGAAGCCGGCGTTCACCACCTCGACGGCGTGCTCGAGGCTGGTGGCCACTGTTCCATGGCACCCCAGCGACCCGGCCAGCGCCACGAAGTCGGGGTTGCGGCCCTCGACGCCCACCAGCGGGATCGAGCGGGCGTGCATGTCGTCCTGGATCTGCTTGAGGCCCCCGTTGTCCCAGATCACGAGCGGGATCGCCAGACCCAACTCGGCGGCCGTGACCAGCTCCTGGATGGTGAACATCACGCCGCCGTCGCCGGCCAGGACGAGGATCGGGAGGTCGGGTCGGGCCACCTTGGCGCCGACGGCGTTCGGGAAGCCGCAGCCCAGCGTGCAGTAGCCCGTCGGGTAGTGCCAGCGCCCCGGTTCCTCCAGCGGCAGGGTGAAGGCCCCCGTGTAGACGAGTTGGCAGGTGTCGCCGTAGTAGGCGGTCTCGGCGGGCAGCCCGGCGGAGAGTGCCTCCAATAGTCGTGTGTGCTGCTCCTCGGAGGCGGTCAGGTTGCGGGGAATCTCGTCCCTGATCGCGGCGACCTCGCCGGCCAGGGCCTCTGCGTCGGCGGACGGACGCTCGTCACCCAGGGCGGCGAGCAGGGCCTCGACGGCGGGTCTGGCGTCCGACACCACCCCCACGTCGGCCGGGTGCTGGTCCGTCATCTTGGAGGGGTCGATGTCGATGCGGACCAGCGAGCCACCCAGGTCCATCTCGTCGACGAAGCTGTCGGTCTCGGCCAACTCGGTGCCGATGGCCACGACCACGTCCGCCGTGGCGAGGAACGCCCGCACCTCGGGCCGGACCGTCGCAGCATCGAGGTTGCGCTCGTGGCTGCTCGGCACGATTCCCTTGCCGGCGTTGCTGGCAACGGCCACGGCGCCCAGGCGGTCGACGAGCCGCCGCACTGCGCCGGTGGCCCCGACGGCACCTCCACCGACCATGACGACGGGTCGTAACGCCCTGCGCAGCAGGTCGGCCGCCTCCTCGATCGCCTCCACCTCGGGCTCGGGCCTGACCGGGAGGGGCGCCGGCGACCATGCTCCGTCCTCCGGATCGACCGGCATCGCCAGCACGTCGATCGGGATCGAGAGGTGGACGGGCCGGGGCCGCTGTGAGGCGAATACCCCGAAGGCCTCGGCCAGCAGGACCGGAACGTCGTCCGGGTGGTTCGCACGCACACTGAACGCCGTGAGGGGGGCCGTGACCGCCGGCTGGTCGGGGATCTCGTGCAGGCAGCCCCACCCCCTCCCATGCGTCGAACTGTCGGTCTCCGACGAGAGCAGGAGCACGGGCGTCGAGTCGGCCCAGGCCTGTCCGATGGCCGTGAGTGCGTTGGTGACGCCCGGGCCCGAGATCACCAGAACCACACCGGGACGGCCGGTCGCCCGGGCATGGCCGTCGGCCATGAAGCCGGCGCCCTGCTCGTTGCGGGCCTGCACGTGCGTGATCGGGCCGTCGGCCAACCCGCGGCAGAAGTCGAGCGTGTGCACGCCGGGGATTCCGAACACGGTGTCAACCCCGTAGGCGGCCAGCAGGCGCATGGTCGCCTCGCCACAGAGGAGCACGTCGGAGCCCGTCACCGACTCGGGATGGATCTCGGTCACGGCCACCTCCGGGTGGATCGGCCCAACGCGGCCGGGATCATGGCAGCGGAACGCCGTCGGAACAACCCGCCGACGACTCGACGCCCCCCAACCACTCCGGAACCCCGATCTACGCCTCGGCGAACACGGCACCGAGGTCGCCGACGAGTCGGCCTGCATCACCGCCGGTGGCCAACACCACGACCACGAGGTCGAGGCTCGGCAGGACCGTGACCTGCTGGCCGAGGAAGCCCACGGCCGAGTACCAGTCCTCGCCCAGCCACCAGCCGGCCCCGTAGCCGGCGAACGAGGCGCTCGGCGTCCGGGCATGGTCGACCCAGCCCTCGGGGAGCAGCCAGGCGTCCTCCCAGACGCCGCCGCGCAGGTAGAGCAGCCCGAAGCGGGCGAAGTCCTCGAGCGACATGTTGGCGCCGGTGCCACCCAGCCAGTTGCCCGTGCCATCCAACTCCAGTTCGACCGACCGGATGCCGAGAGGCCCGAACAACCGGTCGTCCAGCCAGGCTTCGAGTGCTTCTCCGGAGCCGAGTTCGTCCGCCAGCAGCGACGCCACGATCGCCGTGCTACCGGTGCTGTAGTTGAAGGTGGTTCCGGGATCGGCCACGAGCGGCTTCGCCGCGGCATGGCCCGATGCATCGGCGTTTCCGTCGCCGACCACGATCGCCATGGCATCACCACCCATCTCGTCCCACTCGAGGCCGCTCTGCATCCGCAGGAGGTCGTCGATCGCGATCACCGCCCGGGGGTCGTCGGCCGGCCACTCGGCCAGCCCGGTCGGGGCGTCGATGTCGAGCAGGCCGTCACCGGTGAGGATTCCCACGGCGGCGTGCGTGACGCTCTTGGCGACCGAGAACGACCAGTGGGCCGTCGACGGGTCGTAGGCCTCGTGGCTGTCGGCCAGCAACAGGCTGCCACCACGGACGATCGCCACGGCGTCGATGACCCCATAGGGACGACCCGGGTCCCGCAACGCCTCATCGACGAGCGTCAGGACCCCGTCGGCGGCCTCGGTCGGCAGGTCCGCCCGGGGCCATGCGTCGGTCGGCCAGGGCACGGCCTCGGACTGTGCCGGGTAGCCATCGGCGACGATCGGGGCGGGAACCGTGCTGGTGGGCGCGAGCGTCGTCGTGGAGGTTGTGGTCGTGGTGGACGGAGCCGTCGTCGTGGAGGTTGTGGTCGTGGTGGACGGAGCCGTCGTCGTGGAGATTGTGGTCGTGGTGGACGGAGCCGTCGTCGTGGAGGTTGTGGAGGTGGTGGACGGAGCCGTCGTCGTGGTCGTCGTCGGAGCCGTCGTCGTCGTGGTCGATACGACGGGCACGGGGGTGGCCGCCTCGTTTCCGGCGCACGCGACGACGAGAACGGCCAGGACGCCTGCGGCGAGGAGCGGGTGTCGGGACTTCACCCGCCCATTGGATCCGAGCGCCGGGCCGTACACCAATCCGGCCGGAGGTGCTAGGAAACCGTGCAGGCGACCATCGACAGGAGGTCATGCGTCGTGCCACGAGCGGTGATCACCGGCTGGGGCAAGTGCGTCCCACCGGTGCGTCTGACCAACGCCGACCTCGAGCGACTCTGCGACACCGACGACGACTGGATCGTCGAGCGCACCGGGATCCGTGAGCGGAGGATCTCCCATGTCGAGGCCACCGACCTGGCGGAGTTGGCAGCCCGACGGGCGCTGGCAAGCGCAGGCATCGATGCCGCCGACCTCGACCTGATCATCGTCGCCACCTGCACGCCGGAGATCCTGTGCCCCACCACGGCGGCGATGCTCGAAGAGCGCCTCGGCGCTAACAATGCCGCCGCCTTCGACCTCAATGCCGCCTGTTCGGGGTTCGCCTACTCCGCCTCGGTCGTGACCGGGATGATCCAGTCCGGCTTCGTGGAGCGGGTGCTCGTGGTCGGTGCCGAGAAGCTCCGCTACATCCTGGACTACCGCGATCGTTCGACGTGCATCCTGTTCGGAGACGGGGCCGGCAGCGCCGTGTTCGAGGCGGACGACACTGGGAACGGCGCCGGAGTGCTCTCCGTGGACCTGGGTTCCGACGGCGAGTTGGGCCGGACGATGGTCTGGGAACACATGGGCTCGAAGGGCGATCCGAGCCGGACGGTCGACCCCGACGACGCCCGCCTCCACTTCGAGGGACAAGCGGTGTTCAAGATCGCCGTGCAGGGCATCGCGGCCTCCGCCACCCGGGCACTCGAGCGCGCCGGCCTGACCGCCGACGACATCGACATCGTCATCCCCCACCAGGCCAACGCCCGGATCGTCGATGCGGCCACCCGACGCCTCGGCATCGATCCCGGGCGGGTGTTCCAGAACATCGAGCACCTCGGCAACACCGCCGCGGCGTCGATCCCCATGGCCCTCCACGACGCCCTCGAGGCCGGTCGCATCGCACCCGGCGACATCGTCGTGCTGACCGCCTTTGGTGGGGGCATCACCTGGGGTTCGGTGGTACTGCGCTGGGGTGACCGGGTCGAGTCGTTGGGCACCCACGACGGCGAACTGCCCCCGACCGATGCCACCGCCTTCGACCTGGTCCAGCCGAACCTCGACTTCTTCGCCCCCGACGCCGACTGAATTCCGCCCCCGGTCGACCTCAGGGGATCTCGAGCACCAGGGCGCCGACGTGGCGCTTGGCGACGAATGCCTCCTGGGCGGCGTGGATCTCGGCCAACGGGAACGTCCCTCCCACGGTGGGCGTGAGGGCGCCGGACTCGATCCGGGCCACCAGTGAGGCGAAAACCTCGGGCGGGTAGACGGTGCAGCCGTGGAACTCGAGGTCGTTGAGGTACAGGGTGCGCACGTCCAGGTCGACGATCGGCCCGGCGATCGCCCCGGCCGTCGTGTAGCGACCGCCCCGGCGGAGCAGTTCGAGGAGCGGGGCGAACATCGGGCCGGCCACCACGTCGGCCAGCACGTCGATCGGGCCGCCTGCCGCCTCGGCGACGGCTCCGGCGAGGTCCACGGCGTCGCGGCCGACGACGGCATCCGCTCCGTAGCGGGCGACCTCCCCGAGCTTCGCCGCACCGGCGATCGCCACCACCCGTGCCCCCCGGACCCGGGCCAACTGCACCAGCGCCGACCCCACGCCGCCGGAAGCCCCGGTGACCACGACCGTCTCCCCGTCTGCCAGGCGGGCCCTGGTCAACATGTGCTCGGCCGTCGACCAGGAGCACGGGAACGACGCCAGCTCGATGTCGGTGAACGGCGAATCGACGGCGTGCACGTTGCGCACCGGCAAGATGCAGTACTGGGCGAACCCCCCGTCGCACTCCGATCCGACGTAGCCGGCGCTCTCACGATCACCCGGGTCGTCAGCGTCCCGGAGGCACGGATCGTTCAGCACCCGCCGGCCGACGAGGCCCGCCTCGACACCGGCGCCGACGGCCACCACCCGGCCGCAGATGTCGGCACCCTGGATGCGGGGGAAGGCGATGCCGCTCCCTCCCCACGAGGCGTCCCCGTCGGAGACGTCGAGCGCCTCGCCCGTGGCCTCGCCGGTCACCGCCTTCGAGTACCAACCCACGCGCGTGTTGACATCGGTGTTGTTCATCCCGCAGGCACCCACGCGGATGAGGACCTCCCCCGCCTCGGGGACGGGCACCGGCACGTCGTCGCGGAGGACCAGCATGTCTGGTCCGCCATGTCCGACCAGTTGGACGGCCGTCATGGTCTCGGGGATCGAGTTCACTCCCCCACCTCGAACACCGCCAGGGGCTCGCCCAGTGCCGGTTCGTCGGGCACGGCGCCGATCCCCGGATCGGCCGGGGCGTCGGCGAACCCTCCGTCGTTGGCCACCCCGCAGTCGACCGGGTCCACCGTCAGGTGGTCGAAGCACAGCCAGGTCGCCCGCCGGAACGGTTCGGGGACCGTCTGGGCCAGGTGCACCGCGGCGGTGGCGGACAACGCCGTCCCCCCGGTGTCCTCTATGTTCATCCGGATTCCGGCCTCAAGGCAGACGTCGCGCATGCGCCGGGCGGGAGTGATGCCGCCGACCCGGCCAACCTTGAGGCCGACCACCTCGCAGGCGTGGTCGGAAACTATCCGCAGCAGGTCCCCGAGGGTGACGAGCGACTCGTCGATGGCGAGCGGCTGCCCGACGACGGAGCGGACGGCAAGGTGCTGCTCGTAGGTCTGGCACGGCTGCTCGACGACCCGCTGGACGTCGCGGGTGGCATTCAGGGCGGCGATCGCCTCGGCGGGGGTCCAGGCCCGGTTGACGTCGAACGTGACCTCCTCTCCCGGCGCCATGGCGGCGTCGAGGACCCGCATCCGTTCGATGTCCGCATCGACGTCGGCGCCGACCTTGGCCGAGTGGAACGTGTACCCCTCGGCGCGGGCCAGGTCGATCTCGGCCAGCAGTTCCTCGGGCGTACCCGACGGGATGGAGGAGTGCAGGCGGACCCTCCCCTCCTCCCGCCCACCCAGTGCGTCGCACAGGGGCATCCCCGCGGCGCGGGCCGTCAGGTCCCAACAGGCCATGTCGATCGCCGACTTCACATAGCCGTGCCCGGGCAGGGCAACGTCCATGGCCCGGTAGACGGCATCGGTGTGCCGGGGGTCCATGCCGAGGACGGCGGGCGCCAACTCGGCGACGCCGGCACGGATCCCGCCGGCGAATGCCGGCAGGTAGGTCGACCCCCACGGACAACCCTCTCCCCAGCCGACGAGCCCCTCGTCGGTGTCGAACCGCAGGATGGTGGAGTCGAGGCGCTCGAAGTGGAGCCGCCCGCCCGAGAGCGAGTACGACCGCTTCAGCGGAAGCTCCAACCCCCACATCGTGATCCGGGTGATCCGCACGGTTCGCGCCTCCTGTCGCTGTTGGTCGGTGGGCAGACCGGCCGCCTACATCCTCAGGCGTTCGTTGGCCGGATCGTAGGCGGCCTCGCCCAGGACCCGGGCCGGATGGCGTTCGCCGAGGACCATCACCTCGAGTTCGGTGCCGGGCTCGGCATCCTCGGGCGACACGAAGGCGAAGGCGTACACCTTCCCGGTCGTGTACCCGTGGCCGCCGGAAGAGGTGAGCCCGACGGCCCGGTCGCCCCGGAACACGCCCTCGCCCCCGGTGCACTCAGCGACGTCGCAGTCGACCTCGAGGTAGGCGGAGGCCCATCGGCGGGGCTCGGCGTCGCGGGCCAGCAGCGCCCCGCGTCCGACGAAGTCGCCCTTGTCGCGCTTCACGAAGGACCCGACCCCGGCCTCGACCGGGTCGACGTCGTGGGTCATGTCGCGCGAGGTCCGGTAGCCCTTCTCCATCCGGAGGCTGTTCACGGCGTGGTGGCCGATGTCGGCGACGCCGAGGTCCTGCCCGGCCTTCCAGAGGCCGTCGTAGACGGCGAGCATCCCCGCCATCGGAACGTGTAGCTCCCAGCCCAGCTCGCCCACGAAGCCCACGCGCAGCGCCCGCAGCGACACCCCGCAGACATCGACCTCCTGCGCAGAGAGCCACGGGAAGGCCGCATTCGACAGGTCGGCCTCCGTGCAACGGCCGAGCAGGTCGCGGGCCAGCGGCCCGGCCACCGACAGCACGCCGTAGTACTGCGACACCGTGGCGAGCGTGGCGTCGAGGCCGTCGGGCAGGTGCGTCTCGATGAACTCACGGTCCTTGAGTTCCCCCACCGCCGCCGACACCAGGTAGAAGTGGTCCTCGGCGAAGCGGGTGACGGTCATCTCCCCCTCGACCCGGCCGGTCGGGGTGAGGAAGTAGTTGAGGCCGATGCGGCCGACCCTCGGCAGGCGGTTGGTCGTGAGCCGGTCGAGCGCCTCGGCGGCGTCCGGGCCGGTGAACTCGAACTTGGCGAAGGCGGTCATGTCGGCGATTCCGACCCGCTCGCGTACGGAACGGACCTCCTCGCGTACCGGCTGGAACCAGGCCACGTGGCGGAAGCCGACCACGTCCTCCTGCGGGAGGCCGGCCGGGCCCGGGTACCACTTGGACCGTTCCCAGCCGTAGACCTGCGTGAACACGGCCCCGTGCTCCGTATGGCGGTCGAAGCACGGGGTCGACCGCAGCGGGCGCAGCGCCGGATGCTCGAGGCCGGGCACGGGGGTCTGGTGCCGGTACATGTAGTCCTCGGTGCCCTTGAGGCGCCCGTAGTCGCCCTCGGGTACGAAGCCGAAGCGCCGGGGGTCGTAGCCCCGAACGCTCAACTGCGTCTCGCCGTGGACCATCCAGCGGGCCAACTCGCGGCCGAGGCCGGGGCCGTCGGCGACGCCGACCTGGGCGCCGCACGCCATCCAGAAGTTGCGCACCCCCGAGTGGCCGAGCATCGCCTCCCCGTCGGGCGTGTGCGTGATGGCGCCCCGGACCGTCTGCCTGATGCCACGGGGCTCGAGGCACGGCATGCACTCGAAGGCCCTTAGCAGGCGCTCGCCGATGATGTCGTAGTCGATCGGGAACAGCGGGTTCTCGAGCTCCCATCCCGGTTCGTCGTGCCAGGCCGACTCGGCGCCCACCTGCTCGTAGATCCCGATGAGCCCCGCCTCCTGCTCCTGGCGGATGTAGCCCGACAGGTAGTCATCGCGCATGACCGGCAGTTCGACGTCGAGGGCGGCGATCTCGGGCACCGGCTCGGTGATGAGGTAGGCGTGCAGGGCGTTGGCCATCGGCACCCGCAGGCCGACCATCCGGGCCACGCGGTCCGCGAAGCAGCCGGCGGCGTTGACGACGTGCTCGCAGGTGACGGTGCCCCGCTCGGTCACGACGTCCCAGTCGCCGTCGGGGCGGCGGTTGATCCCGAGCACCCGGTTGCGGCGGGACGTACCGGCGCCCCGGTTGCGGGCACCGGCGAGCAGGGCACTGGTGGCACCGGATGGATCGACATGGCCGTCCCGGGGCGTCCAGATGGCGCCCACGATCCTCGACACGTCGTACAGCGGGTGGTGCTCGGCCACGACCTCCGGACCGACCCAGTCCATGTCGAGGCCGGAATAGGCGGCGACGCCCAGTTGGCCCTTCAGCCAGTCGACCTCGATCGGCTCGTAGGCGACCCGGAACGAGCCGGGCTCGTGCCACGAGGTGGTGACACCGGTCTCCTCCTCGAGCGCCGGATACAACTCGGTGGCGTACCTGCGCATGGATGCCAGCGTGTAGCTCGACACCGAGTGGGTGACCTGGCCGGCGGCGTGCCAGGTGGAGCCCGAAGTGAACTCGGCCTTCTCGACGAGCAGGGTGTCGGTCCAGCCCTCCCTGGCGAGGTGGTAGAGCACGCTGGCCCCGACGATGCCGCCGCCGACGACGACGACCCGGGCGTGGTCGGGCATGGCCATGGATGTGCTCCTGCGGAGGTGGCGCCGAAACCGGACAGTTGTCCGCTGTTTAGATCATTATGGTACATTTGTACCACAATGGCACCCACCTCCCCAGCCCAGGTCCTCGATCGACTCGCCGAGTCGTATCCCGACCTCAGTCCACAGGTCCGGCTGGCCGCACGCCACGTCCTCGACCAGCCGGGCCGCGTGGCTGTGCTCTCGATGCGCCAACTGGCCGACGAGGCGGGCGTCAAGCCCAACACCCTCGTGCGCCTCGCCCGTGCGATCGGCTTCGAGGGCTACGACGACCTCCGGGAGCCGTTCCGCAGCGACGTGGCAGGGGCCGGCACCTCCTTCCCCGACAAGGCCCGCTGGCTCCAGGCCATCGCCGAGGCCGAGCACCACGGTGAGCTGCTCGCCGACCTGGCCTCCTCGAACCTCGCCATCGTCGAACAGGCCTTCGACGACCTCGACTCCTCCGAACTCAAGATGGTCGCCGACACCATCCTCGACGCCGACCACACCGGCGTGCTCGGCGTCGGTGCCCTGGCGCCCCTCGCCCGACACTTCTGCTACGTGGGCTCGATGGCGCTGCCGGGCCTCCGCGCCCTCCCCACCAACGACGGCCTCCCGATCGACGACGTGGCCCGTATGGGTCCCGGTGACGTCCTCCTCTCGATGACCTTCGCCCCCTACCGCACCGAGATCGTGGAGGCCACGCGCCTCGCCGCCGCTCGGGACGTCACCGTCGTCGCCGTCACCGACAGCCGCACCGCACCCACTGCCCTCGCCGCCGACCACGTCTTCGTCGCCGCCACCGAGACCCCCCTCTACTTCGCAAGCGTCATCGGCGTCGTGGCGCTTCTCGAGGCCCTGCTCGCCTTCCTCGTCGCCGACAGCCGCGTCGAGGCCACAGAGGCCATCGAACAGTTCCACCAGCACCGCCGAGCCGCCGGCGCGTACGCCAGGGAGTAGTGCCGTGAACCTCCACCTCGCCAACCCCAACCTGGAAGACCCCGAGTTCTACGTGCCGGGCCTACCGGTCGACTGGGTGACCGCCCGCTACGGCATCCCCGCCGGCGAGGTGGCCAAGCTCGGATCCGCCGAGAACCCGTTCGGCCCCTCCCCGAAGGCCATGGCCGCCATCCGCGAGGAGGTCGAACAGATCCACCTGTACGCCTCCTGGACCGCCGAACCGCTGCGCGAGGCCCTTGCCGAACGGTACGGCTACACCCCCGAGAACTTCGTCTGCGGATCCGGCGAGACCGAGGTGATCGCCCTCATCATCCGTGCCTACGCCGAGCCGGGTGGCAAGGTCCTCATGACCCGGCCCTGCTTCCCGATGTACCACCTCTTCGCCGAGGCCGAGGACCGCCGGCCCGTGTACATCGACACCCCGACCATGTCGTGCGACGTCGACGCCTACATCGACGCCGTCGAGCCCGACACCCGGATCGTGTTCATCACCAACCCCCACTCCCCCTCCGGCACCTGGCTCGAGGAGGCCGACGTCCGACGCATCGTCGAGGCCGCCCCCCACGCACTCGTCGCCCTCGACGAGGCCTACGTCCACTACTCGGACACACCCGGCCACATCCACCTGGCGAAGGAGTACGACAACCTGATCGTGCTACGCACCTTCTCCAAGGCCTTCGGCCTGGCCGGCCTGCGCCTCGGCTTCGGCGTCGCCCACCCCGACCTCATTCCTCCGCTGCTCGCCGTCAAGCCCACCTGGAACGTGGGTCGCCTCCAGATCGTCGGCGGCATCGCCGCCCTGACCGACGACGAGCATGTGGACCGGACCGTCGCCGCCATCCTCGAGGGCAGGACCCACGTCAGGGAGCGCTTCGGCGAACTCGACCGCTTCCGTCTGGTCCCGGGCACCCGCTCCAACTTCATGCTGATCGAAATCCTCGACCCCGACACCGATTCGACGAAGGTGTTCAACGGCCTGCTCGAGCGGGGCGTCATCGTCAAGGACGGCTCGCTGTCGTTCCGGGGCCTCGGGAAGCGCTACCTGCGCAGCGACATCAACCTCCCCCACCGGATGGACCGACTGGTGGACGCACTGGCCGACCTGCCCTAGCCTGCCGCCCGCCACAGGCCCGTCGACGACGAGGAGCACGACTTGACCGAACATCGCCGAGCCCTCAGCGGCGACTGGTACACCGATCCGTCCATCTTCGCCGAGGAACTCGACCGTGTCTTCGCACACACGTGGCAACTGGTCGGCCATGCCGGCCAGTTGACGAGGGCCGGCGACTTCCTGACCGCCGCGATCGGCGACCAGGGCGTCGCCGTCATCCGACAGGCCGACGGCTCGCTGCACGCCATGTACAACGTCTGCCAGCACCGGGGCCACGAACTGCTGGTCGGTGACGCCGGGTCGGCCCAGAGCATCACCTGCCCATACCACGCCTGGACCTACGACCTCGACGGTCGCCTGCTCTTCGCCCGGGGCGAACAGGTCGGCGACCTGTGCGTGCCGGCGGTGCGGCTCGAGGAGATGGCCGGCTTCCTGTGGGTCAACCTCGACGACGATGCGGCGAGCCTCGCCGAGACCCTGCCCGGCGTCGAGGACGAACTGCTGGCCGTCGCCCCCAACGCCACCGGACGAACGCTCACGCACCGGCGCACCCGCCGGTTCGACGCCAACTGGAAGATAGCCGTCGAGAACTACAACGAGTGCTACCACTGTCCGAACGTGCACAAGGCGTTCACCCAGGGCGTGGTCACACCCGGCAGCTACCGCATCACCAGCCGGGGCCAGGCGATCCGCCACAGCGCCGAGGCACCGACCGACACCGCCTACGCCTTCGCCGAAGGCGGCCAGCCCTACGAGGCGTTCTTCGTCTTCCCGGTGTCGTCGATCCAGTGCTATCCGGGTGAGGTGCTCAACACCTTCCGCTGGGTCCCGCTGGCCGTCGACAGCACGCTCCTCATCCGGGAGTGGTGGTTCGACACCGACACCCCCACGGACGAGCAGGCCGAACTCATCGACCTCGACTGGCGCACCACGGTCACCGAGGACTTCGACCTCATGGACTCGGTTCAGCGCGGCATGCGCAGCCGCGGCTACACGCCGGGCCCGCTGATCGAACGACCCGACGGCATCGCCACGGTCCACTCCGAGGACACCGTCCCCCACCTGCACGACCTGGTCCTCACGGCACTGGGCCACCGGTGACCCCCACCCAGGAACTCGCAGGCTTCCTCGTCGATGCCGAGGTCTCCGAGGACCACCGGGCGAAGGCCGCCGACTACCTCCTCGACACGATCGGCTGCATCCTCTTCGGCGCCGAACAGCCCTGGAGCCACCGGGCCGCCGACCACGCACTGCGGACCGGTGGCGATGGCGGCCCGTGTGCTGTGTTCGGCGCCGGGTTCTCGACCACCTCCCCGATGGCGGCGTTCGCCAACGGCTCCTCGGCCCACGCCTTCGAACTCGACGACGTCCACGAGGAGGCGGCCTCGCACCCCGGGGCCGTGGTCGTTCCGGCGGCACTTGCCATCGGCACCCGGATCGGCGCCAGCGGCCGCCAGGTCCTCGACGCCATCGCCATCGGCTACGAGGCGATGGGACGGGCCGGAATCGCCGTCGGGCCGGCTGCCCACATGCTGGCGGGCTTCCACCCCACCGGACAGTCGGGCGTGTTCGGCTCCGCCGCCGCCGTCGGCCGACTGCTCGACTTCGGCTCCGACACGATGACCCGGGCACTCGGCATCGCCGCCACCTTCTCCTCGGGATCCACCGAGTTCAGCCAGAGCGGCGGCTCCACCAAGCGCCTCCACGCCGGCCGTGCCTCCGAGGGCGGGCTGACCGCCGCCCTGCTGGCCTCCGACGGGTTGGCCGGCCCCACCGACGGGTTGGCCGGCCGCTATGGGTTCTGCCGAACCACCACCACCCAACCGGCGGTCCACCTCCTGACCGAGCGGCTCGGCGAGCGCTGGATGATCGACGAGATCACCGTGAAGCCCTATGCGGCCTGCAGTGACATCCACCCGCTCATCGACGCCGCCATCGAGATCCGGGACCGGGGGGTCGACCCCGACGACATCGTCGAGGTCCACGCCGAGGTTTCGACCAAGGCCGCCGAGCAGAACGGCCTCGACGGCACCACGTCGGTGATGGCCGCCCAGTACAGCGGCCCGTTCAACGTGGCCGCTGCGTTCCTCGCCGACCCCGGTGACCCGGCCACCTACACCGACGACCGGATCTCCGACCCGACACTCGCCGACCTGCAGGCCAAGGTGTCGATGGCCGCCGCCGACTGGTGCGACGACACCTACGCCTGGAAGATGGCGGGAGGCCTGCGGGTGACCTGCACCGACGGCACCGTGCACGAGGTGCGCGTCGCCGGCCAGCGGGGTTCCATGCACCAACCGCTCTCTCCGGACGAACTCGAGGACAAGTTCCGACGCCTGGCTGAAGGCCGGGCAGATGCCGATGCAATCATCCGATTCGTTCGCTCACTCCACGGCGCCGACGGACTCAACGACCTGCAGGAGGCCCTCGCATGACCACCCTCGACCCGGCTCCCCTCGACCCCGCCGACATCCGCCCCCGCTACCGCGGCTACGCCGGCTTCATCACCACGCCGAAGTACTTCGACGACTCGCCGCAGCAGTTCCTCGCCGTCGCCCCGGACGGGGTCGGCGTGATCCAGCGGGTGCTTCACATCCCCGACTACGCCTTCGAACTCGACGACCGCACCCGCAACTTCGGACTCCTCGAAGACGCGGCAGAGTGCCTGGCCGACTCGCACTGCCAGGTGCTCGGACAGGTGGGCTCCAACTGGGTGCACTGCACGGGCACCACCCCCGACGACATCGCCCGGTTCTGCGACGACCTGAGCGAACGGGTCGGTGCCCGATTCCTCATGGCCGGCCACTGCATCGTCGAGGCCCTGCGGTCGCTGGGGGCGAAGCGCATCGCCGTGAGCAACGCCTACTACCGGGACGACTGGCGCGACGGCATCAACCGCTACCTGGGACAGGCAGGCTTCGAGATCCTCTCCAGCGGCCACATGCGCGACCAGGGTCTCTACGCCAGCCTCGAGGAGCAACTCGAGGTCGAGGACCTGACCGTGTGGGACCACCCGGACCGGGACGTGTTGGAGAGCATCCGTCTGGCCCACGAGGCTGCACCGGACGCCGACGCGGTCGTCCAGACCGGGGCCGGCTTCCGCACCGCTCCCCACGTGCCGTACCTCGAGTCCCTGTTCGACAAGCCGGTCGTCGCATCGGACAACGCTCTCTACTGGGCGATGCTGCGAGAGTTGAACCTGGGGGTTCCCGTCGAAGGCAGCGGAATCCTCCTCGGCACCGCTTAGGCGCAAGGACCGGAACCGTGCCACGGATCCTCACCCTGTGGGCCGTGCCCCGGTCGCGTTCCACCGCCTTCGAGCAGATGATGCGGGCCCGGGGAGACCACGTCTGCCTCCACGAGCCCTTCGGGGAGGCCTGGTACCTGGGCGAGGACCGGCGCTGCCCACCGCAACGATCCGGTGGACCGACGCCCGGACTGACCTTCGCCTCGGTGTGGGACGACCTCCGGTCCCGGGCCGCCGGGTCCGAACCGGTCTTCATCAAGGAGTTCCCCCACTACGTCGAGCACCTGTGCGACGACGCCTTCCTCGACCACTTCACCCACTCCTTCCTGATACGCGACCCGGCCAGGACCCTGCCCTCCATGTACGACAAGTGGCCCGACTTCGCATTGGCCGAGACCGGATTCCTCGAGCAACGGGCGCTGTTCGACCGCCTGGCCGACCGACAAGGCAAGGCACCGCCGGTCATCGACGCCGAGGACCTGGTCGCCGATCCCGGGACGGTCGTGGCCGCCTGGTGTGATGCCGTGGGCATCGAATTCCTTCCCGACGCCCTCGCTTGGACCGCCCCCGAGGACCGGGCCCACAGCTGGTACGACAACGGATCGTGGCACGACAACCTCCGAACCTCCACGGGCCTCGAAGTCCCACCCACCGACTACCTGCCGGTCGAGGCCGACCAGCGGATGGTCGCGGCGTACGAGGCGTGCCTCCCCCACTACGAGGCCCTGGCCGCCCACCGCATCGCGCTCTGATCGAAACGGCCTGAGCAGCGCGCTCGTTGGTCAGCGCCTCGGGACGACCTCGTAGCCGGGCTCCTCGGGCTCGTCGTCCAGCATCTCGGCCGGGAATCCCGACGCGCGGATGTCGAGGCCGGTGGCCTCCTCCAGGCGGCGGATGATGTTGGGCGACCACTCCCGCCCGCCGTAGCGCTCCTGGCCGTCCTCGAAGATCGCCAGCAGCTGCGGCGACACCTCGAGCGGCACACCGAGTTTCCGTGCCAGCCCGTCGAACAGGCCCACGTCCTTGACCACGAGGTCCATCGTGAAGTTGATGTCGCGGCTGCCGTTGAGGATGACCTGACTCTCGGTCTCATGGACGAACGAGTTGCCCGACGACATCCGGATCGCCTCGTAGGCCGTGGCGAGGTCCATGCCGGCCGCCGCCGTGGTGGTGAGTGCCTCGCAGAGCGTGACCAGGTTGGCGGTCGCCAGGTAGTTGGTCACCACCTTGAGGACCGATGCCGAGCCGAGCGGGCCCGTGTGCAGGATCCGCCGCCCCATGGTCGTGAGTACGGGCAGGACGCGCTCGAAGGCCTCCCGCTCGCAGCCGGCGAAGATGGCGATGTTGCCCGTCGCCGCACGGTGGCAACCTCCCGACACCGGACAGTCGACCGGCAGCGCACCGACGGCCTCGACGAGGGCGCCCATCCGACGCACCTCCGACTCGTCGGTGGTGCTCATCTCCATCCAGACCTTGCCAGCGGAGAGCCCGGCGATAACCCCGTCCCCGGCCTCCATGACCGCCGAGCAGGCAGCCGGTGACGGCAGGCAGGTGATCACGACCTCGCACTGCTCGGCCATCTCTCTCGGCGAGTCGGCCCAGCCGGCACCACCGTCGAGGAACGGCCGGGCCGCATCCCGGTCGAGGTCGCGGACCACGAGGTCGTACCCGTTGCGCGCCAGGCTGCCCGCCAGCTTTCCGCCGACGTTGCCCAGCCCGATGAATCCGATCCGCATGGCGTGGCTCCCCTTCTCCCTGACAACGCGTCGACACGACGACACTCGCCGCCGGCCGGCGACGCGGCGGAGAATACCGGCAGCCACCCCGCCACCCGACGATCGCGCCTACCCTGCCGGGATGCTGCGTCTTCAGCTCCCCAGCACGAGGAACCACCTCCTGCGGGCAGCCAGCCTGATCGTCGGCGTGGTGGCGGCGGGGACCATCGGCTACGGCCTCTTGGGCCTGGGCCCGGTCGACGCCTTCTACCAGACGATCATCACCGTCTCGACGGTCGGCTTTCGTGAGATCGCCAAGGGCGAACCCGACGCAGCCTGGAAGATCTTCACCTCGGTGCTGATTCTCGTGGGCACCGGCTCCATGCTGTACGGGGCCACCGTGGTGATCGAGAACATCGTCGAGGGCCGGATCACCGGCCAGTTCCGGAGGCACCGAATGCAACGATCCATCGACGACCTGTCCGGCCACCTGATCGTGTGTGGCATGGGGCGCGTGGGCAGCTCGATCACCGAGTTCGTGCAATCGATCGGTCAGGAGGTGGTGGCGATCGACACCGACTCCGATCGACTCGACGAATCCGACTTCCACCACGTGGTCGGCGACTCCCGCCAGGAGGACATGCTCCGGCAGGCCGGCATCGACCGGGCGGCGACCCTCGTCACCGCCCTCGGGACGACGGTCGACAACCTCTACGTCACGCTGTCGGCGAGGGGCCTCAACTCGGACCTGTTCATCGTCTCGCGCTGCGATGACCAGGAGGCGCTCGCCAAGATGCTCCAGGTCGGCGCCGACCGAGTGGTCAACCCCTACGAGATCGGGGGATCGCGCATGGCGAGCCTGGCCACGCAGCCGAACGTCGCCGACTTCCTCGACGTCGTGGTGCACGACGGCTCCTACGAGGCCAAACTCCGCGAGATCCTCCTCCCCGAGGACTGCACCTTCGAGGGCAAGACCATCGACGACCTGACAATCCGACGCGAGACCGGGGCCGTCGTGCTGAGCGTCCGCGACCGCACCGGCCGCTTCCACACCGACGACGTGGCCCGACGTCCCTTCGAACCGGGCGACGTCATCGTGGCCATCGGCTCGGATTCCAGCCTCGAACGCCTGGCCGACCAGGTCAACTGCTGATCCGGTGGTCCGGATCCCCTGCGCAGGACACCAATCACCGGAAATGGGTGACTCGGTGGAACTACACCCTCATATTGGTTGACGGCGATGTAGGAATCCAGGCTCCTCTAGGCCTCATCGTTGGTGCAAGGTCTCGTGCAATGCCTCGTGTTCCTCCTGCCAGTCGGCCATCTCCTCGACCTGTTCGTCGATGTGCTCGACGGTCGTGGCGATGTGATCGAGCTGTTGCATGGCCCGGCCATGGGCCTCATTGTTCTCCCGGCCTAGGCGTTGGAAGAACCCGGTGACGATGGCGGCGATGACGACGCCGAGGGCCTCGTAACGGCGCAACCGAGCGACCTGGTCGAGGTGGGCGCTGATGGCGGCTGCCGGTCGCCTACCGCTCGTTGCTGAGTAGCGTCCAGCGGTGCCCGCTCCTTCCGGTGTTCGACCAACTCGACGTTCACCGACCGGCTTCTACGGCTGGTGGATGGTCGGGCTGGCCAGCCTCGTCGGCGTGCTCACGGGTCCCGGGCAGTCGATCGGAGTCTCGGTGTTCCGACAGCACCTCTCCGACGGGCTCCGACTCTCCGATTCGGCCATCGCCACCGCCTACCTCGTGGGAACCCTGGCCTCGTCGACGTTCCAGCCCCGGATCGGCCGCTGGGTCGACGAGGTCGGCGTGCGACGGGCGTCGACGACCTTCGGGTTCGCCTTCGCAATCGTCCTCGCCCACATGTCGCTGGTTCGGGGCGTGGCGTGGTTGGCGGTCGGGTTCTTCGGCATTCGACTGCTCGGCCAGGGGGCCCTGAGCCTCACGTCGACCGTGGCCGTCATGCACTGGTTCGACCGCCGCCGCGGCTTCGCTGTCGGCGTCAAGATGACCGTGACCCTGGGTGGGATGGCCTTCGTGCCGGTCCTGTTGGCGTTCGCCATCGACGCATGGGGTTGGCGCAATGCCTGGCTGATCGCCGCTGTGGCCATCGTCGTGACGGTCGTGCCTATCGGCTGGTTCGGGTACGTAGACCGGCCCGCCGACCTGGGACAGCAGACGGACGGCGCTCCCCCGGACCCGGATGGCCGACCTGCTTCGACGCTCCCGTCCGTAACGCGTTCCGTGGCACTCCGCTCGCCTGCCTTCTGGACCCTCACTGCGGTGGTCGCGACCAATTCCATACTCGGCACCGGCCTGCTGTTCCACCAGACCAACCTGCTCGGCGAGATCGGCTACTCGAACGCACAGGCCGCCGCCATGTTCCTGCCGCAGGCGGTCGGCACCGTCATCGGCGGCCTGGCGTACGGATGGCTCACCGACCGGGCGGCACGCCCGTTCCTTCCGGCGACTGTGGCGCTACTCCTGGCCACCACGACGTTCCTCGGTGGCACGTCGACGGCCTTCTCCGCCGTGCTCCTCTACTCGGTGGTGCTGGGGCTGTGCATGGGAGGCGGCGCTGCCGTACAGAGCTCCCTGCTCCCGGCGCTCTTCGGAGTGGGGCACATCGGCTCCATCTCGGGAACGCTCGGCCTCATCAGTGTTCTGGCCTCGGCGATGGGCGCCCTGACATTCTCGGTCGGCAGTGGCGTCTTCGGTGGTTACCGGAACGCCAGCCTGTGGTTCACGCTGTTGCCGCTGGTGGTCGCTGTCGTGGCAGTGGTGTTCCGGCGTTGGCTTTCCGTCGAACCGGCGGGTTCGACTTCGTAGGTGGCGATTCCACTCGTTCACTGCCGGCCTCAGGAGCAGGCGGGGACGACCTCGTTGCAGAAGAGTTCCATGGAGCTCTTCTGTTCGGGCAGGCCGAGGCCGAGACTGGCGTAGTAGATGAACTCGTCGACGCCGAGGGCGCCGATGAGTTCGGGGATCATGCGGCGAGGGCGGTGCGTGTACGCCTGCCGACGATGGCGTCGGCGATGATGCCGTCCAGGTGGTCTGCCACCTGTCGGCCGGTCGGTGTTGCATTCGCTTCCATGGCTTCCCCTTCAGTGATTCGTGTGGTTTCGTAACGCAACCCCTCGAATCACATCCGGAGAATGGTGTCCTACGCCCCATCCCCTAGCCTCCGCCCATGGTCGAGCCCGACGTCCATCGCTTCGACACCCGCGCACTCCATGCCGGCCAGCAGCCGGACCCCACCACCGGGTCGCGGGCCGTGCCCATCCACCAGACCACCTCGTACGTCTTCGACTCGGTCGACCACGCCGCCGGGCTGTTCAACCTCGAGGTCAGCGGCCATATCTACAGCCGGATTTCGAATCCGACCGTGGCCGTGCTCGAGGAGCGCATCGCCGCACTCGAGGGCGGGGTGGGCGCCGTGTGCACCGCCAGCGGGCAGGCGGCGATGCACCTCGCCGTCGCCACGCTCCTGAGCGCCGGCGACCACATCGTCTCGAGCCGCAACATCTATGGCGGCACCCACAACGTCCTCAACCTCACGCTGCCCCGCTTCGGGATCACCACGACCTTCGTCGATCCGCGTGACCCGCAGGCCTTCGCGGACGCCATCCGGCCCGAGACCCGACTGGTCTTCGCCGAGACCCTCGGCAACCCCGGCATCGAGGTGCTCGACGTGCCGGCCGTCGCCGAGGCCGCCCATGCCCACGGGCTGCCGCTGGCCGTGGACTCGACCTTCGCCACCCCCTACCTGCTGCGACCCATCGAGCACGGGGCCGACATCGTCATCCACTCCGCCACCAAGTTCCTCGGCGGCCACGGGGTCGCCATCGGCGGCGTCGTCGTCGACGGCGGGCGCTTCGACTGGG
>JARQPW010000003.1 GCA_029577135.1 Acidimicrobiales bacterium | reverse complement strand
CAGGGCCTCGATGGTGTGCTCCACGACCTGTCCCGCGGCTGTTCGTCCTCCGACATCGTGGACGTGGCGGTGATCGCCGGCCTCCTGGCCCGCGCACCCCGGGGCTGAGGGAGGCCGGGTGCCGCTCGAGGCCGTCCTGCTGGTGTTGGCCTCGACGGTGATCCATGGGGGCTGGAACGCTCGCCTCCACCGGATGGACGACCCGGCGGTGGTGATCGCCACCTCGTACCTCTATGTCGGGGTGGTACTCCTGCCCATGATGGTGGTCGACCCGCCGGTCGAGGTGCTGGGCTGGGTGTTCGCCTCCGCCGCGGCCCAGGCCGTCTACATCGGCTGCCTCGGAGCCGCCTACCGCGACGGCAGCCTGAGCGTCGCCTATCCGATCGCCCGCGGCACGGCTCCGCTGTTGATCGGGTTGGGCGGCTGGTGGCTGCTGGGTGAGACACCGTCGACCGCCACGTCGGTGGGCCTGGTGGTCCTGACGGCGGGGATCCTCCTCGTGGCGGGCCTGGGAGCCCGGCTGCGGGAGGGCCGTGCCGTCGGCCTGGCTCTGCTCACCGGCTGCGGCACGGTGGCGTACTCGCTCATCGATGCCCGGTCGGTCGACCTCACCGGCACACTCGGGTACCTCTCGGTCATCATGATCCTGAGTTCTTTGGTGGTGTTCGCGGTGCGTCGGCCGGGGGCGGAGCGGATGCGGGCCTCGTTGCGTCCGGGGGCCCTGATCGGCGCCGGGCAGGGGACCGCCTACGCGCTCGTGTTGCTGGCCTTCCAGCAGGCCCAGGCGGGTCAGGTGGCCGGCCTGCGGCAGGTGTCGGTTGTGTTCGGCGTGCTCCTGGCCCGGGAGGCGCTGGGCACGAGGGCGCTGGCCGGTGCGCTGGTGGTGGCGGTCGGCGCGCTGCTCGTCGTCTGGTGATCCGGAGACTGAAACTATGCTGTCTAACTGGAATGTGATAGGTGCTAACGCTATGGTGAGGGCATGAGCAGGCGCACCCTCGACACCGACCAGGTCGTCGCCACGGCGGCGGCCCTGGCCGACCGCGAGGGACTCGACGCGGTCACCCTCACCCGTGTCGCCAACGAACTGGGCGTCCGCCAGCCCGCCCTCTACCGGCACGTCGACGGCTTCGATGCCCTGGTCCGACTGCTGGGCCTGCGGGGCCGCGAGATCCTGGCCGATCGGCTCGCCGCTGCCGCCGTCGGAGTTGCCGGCGACGACGCGGTACGGGCCGTCGGAAGCGCGTGGCGGGAGATGGTCCGCGACCACCCAGGCCTGTACGCCGCAACCGACCGGTACCCCTGTGCCGGCGATGTCGAGCTCGAGGCGGCCGTCGACAAGGTCGTCGCCGTCCTCGGCCGGGCCCTGGCCTCATACGACCTCACCGACGACGAACAGGTCCACGTCGCACGGACCATGCGGGCGGCGTTCCACGGGTTCGCCCACCTTGAGGCGGGCGACGGCTTCCCGCAGCCGCACGACACGGACGACACCTTCGACCACCTGCTCGACCTTCTCTGCACCGGCATCCGGCCCAGAGCATCCAGGTAGCGGGCTCCCAGGTGTCGCTAATCCGAGAGGACTGCCTGATCCCATGACACGCCTGGGCTTCGTGCTCGATTCGGGCAGCTGCATCGGCTGCCACGCCTGCACGGTGGCGTGCAAGAGCGAACACGACGTGCCGCTCGGCGTCAACCGGACCTGGGTCAAATACGTCGAGACCGGCTCCTTCCCGGACACCGAGCGGCACTTCTCGGTCATGCGTTGCAACCAGTGCGACGACGCGCCCTGCATGGCCATCTGCCCGACGTCGGCGCTGTTCCGTGCCGACAACGGCGTGGTCGACTTCGACGACGGCAACTGCATCGGCTGCAAGGCGTGCATCAACGCCTGCCCCTACGACGCCATCTACATCAACCCGGCCACCTCCACAGCCCACAAGTGCAACTTCTGCAACCACCGGATCGAGGAGGGGCTCGAGCCGTCGTGCGTGGTCGTCTGCCCGACGCAGGCCATCCGGGTCGGCGACCTCGACGACCCCGACTCAGAGATCTCCCGCCTCTTCGCCAGCGGCGAGGGCAACGTGCGGACACCCGAGCAGAAGACCCTCCCCAAGGTGATCTACAAGGACGCCGATCCCTCGTCGCTCGACCCGCTTGCCTCGGCCATCGCCGCCGACGGCCTCATCTGGGCCGACACCACGCCGGCACACTCCACGCCGACCTCCGTGGCGCTCACCGCCGCACCCTCCCGCGAGGACGGTGCCGACATGGCCCGCACCGTCTACACCACCCAGCACAAGCCCACCTGGGGCTCGATGGTGTCCGGCTACCTGGTCACCAAGGCCGTCGCCGCCGGGGTGATGCTGGTCGCATCGCTGTTGGTGGTGCTCGGCCACGGCTCGGAACAGGCCGCCGTCGGCGTCGTGCCACCGATGGTCGCCGGCGCCTTCCTCGCCCTCACCGGGGCCCTGCTGGTCGGCGACCTCAAGCAGCCCCGGCGCTTCCACTACCTCATCACCCGCGGCAACCGCAGCTCGTGGCTGGTCAAGGGCGCCTACGTCCTGGCCGGCTTCGCCGTGTGCCTCGCCGCCTGGTGGGTCGCCGGCCTGGCCGGCGCCGGTTGGGCGTTTCCCCTACTGGTCCCGCCGACCGTGCTGCTCGCCCTCGGCACAGCCGGCTACACGGCATTCCTGTTCGCCCAGTGCGAGGGACGCGACCTCTGGCAGCAGCGGATCCTGCTCCCGACCCTCCTGGCGCAGGCCGTGGTTGCCGGCGGCGCAGCGACGATGGTCCTGGACCTGTTCGTGGTGGTGCCCGGGATCGCAGCGGTGCAGG
Source organism: Acidimicrobiales bacterium (assembly GCA_029577135.1). Classification (GTDB taxonomy): domain Bacteria; phylum Actinomycetota; class Acidimicrobiia; order Acidimicrobiales; family MedAcidi-G1; genus S20-B6. Next base: position 99,616 of record JARQPW010000003.1, on the reverse strand, counting down.
CGATGCTGGTGGTCGGCCTCGTTGCCAACATGGTGCTCGTGGTCGTCGAGATCCGGGGCCGCCACTCGCGACACGTCACGATGGCGATCGCCGACCTGACCCGGGGGGCGCAGCGCACCCGGTTCCTGCTGTGGTTGTTCCTGACCCTGCTCGTCCTCCCGCTCCAGTTCTTCGGCGAGGTGCCGGCGGCGCTCGGTGGCCTCTGTGCGCTCGCCGGCCTGTTCGCCTACGAGGACGCATACCTGCGGGCCGGCCAGTCGGTGCCGCTCTCATGACGGACCTGCTGCCGTGCTGACCGCCTACCCGCCCGAGGACCAGTGGGACGACCACCACGCCCTCGACGCCAAGGCCTGGCCCCGCAGGGTCGAGCGCCGCTACCGCCTGGTGCCGACCACCTGCTTCAACTGCGAGGCCAACTGCGGGCTGCTGGCCTACGTCGACAAGGACACCGGCAGGATCGCCAAGTTCGAGGGCAACCCCGTCCACCCCGCCAGCCGGGGCCGCAACTGCGCCAAGGGTCCGGCCACCCTCAACCAGGTCGAGGACCCCGAGCGGATCCTGTACCCCATGAAGCGGGTCGGCGACCGCGGCGAGGGACTGTGGGAGCGCATCACCTGGGACCAGGCCCTCGACGAGATCGGTGGGCGCATCGGGAAGGCCTTCCGGGAGGACCGGGGGCACGAGGTCATGTACCACGTCGGCCGGATGGGCGACGACACCTACATGGAACGGGTCCTGCACTCGTGGGGCATCGACGGCATGAACAGCCACACCAACATCTGTTCCAGTGGCGCACGCGTCGGCTTCGCCACCTGGATGGGCTTTGACCGGCCGTCGGCCGACTTCGCCAACGCCAAGGTCATCTTCCTCATCTCCGCACACCTCGAGGCCGGGCACTACTTCAACCCCCACGCCCAGAGGATCCTCGAGGGGCAGAAGAACGGCGCCACGATCATCTGCATCGACCCGCGGCTGTCGAACACGGCGTCGCAGGCCGACCACTGGTTCTCGGCCTGGCCCGGCACCGAGGCGTTCCTGCTGCTCGCCATCGCCCGACTGCTCATCCAGAACGACACCTGGGACCGGGAGTTCGTCGAGCGCTGGGTCAACTGGCAGACCTACCTCGCCGAGACCCGCCCCGACCTCGAGCCGGTGTTCGACAACGTCGGACCCGCACTGCTCGACCACTACGCCGACTACACGCCGGCCGAGGCGGCCCGGGTGTGCGGCATTGACGAGGACCGCATCCGCGAGGTCGCCCGGGTGATCGGCGAGGGCCTCGGCGGCTTCGCCAGCCACACCTGGCGGGCATCGTCGGCCGGCAACGAGGGCGGCTGGCAGGTGGCGCGCTGCCTCTGGTTCGTCACCGTGCTCACCGGCAGCGTCGGCACCGAAGGCGGCACCAACGCCAACGGCTGGAACAAGTTCATGCCGGCCACCCCGATCCACCCCGAGCCCCAGGGCGAGTGGAACGATCTGACCTGGCCCGCCGAGTACCCGCTGACGCACCACGAACTGTCGATCCTGCTGCCGCACTTCCTCAAGTCCGGACGCGGGAAGCTCGACACCTACTTCACCCGGGTCTACAACCCGCTCTGGACCAACCCCGACGGCTTCACGTGGCTCGAAGTGCTCGCCGACCCCGAGAAGGTGGGCTGCCATGTGGCGCTCACCCCGACCTGGAGCGAGTCGGCGTGGTACGCCGACTACGTGCTGCCCATGGGCGTCGGCTCCGAGCGCCACGACGTCGGCAGCTTCGAGACACACAACGGCAGGTGGATCGGCTTCCGCCAGCCGGTGCTGCGCCGCCATGGCGAACTCGAGGGCGAGTCCTTCGACCGCACCTACGAGGCCAATCCCGGTGAGGTCTGGGAGGAGCAGGAGTTCTGGATCGACCTGTCGTGGCGCATCGACCCCGACGGTTCGCTCGGAATCCGCCGCCAGTTCGAGAGCCGTAGGAACCCCGGCACGCCCCTCACGCTCGACGAGTACTACACGATGCTCTTTGAGGGCTCGGTCCCGGGCCTCCCCGAGGCCGCCGCGGCCGAGGGCCTCACACCGCTCGAGTACATGCGCCGCAAGGGCGCCTTCTCGCTGCCCGGCGACCAGTACCGGGTCTACGAGCGGATGGTCGATGACGCTGACCTGGTCGGCACCGTGAAGGACAAGCAGGGTGTCTACCGAATGCCCGGAACCGCCGGCTCCTACGGCTCACTCGACGAGATCAGCGGTCACATGCCGTTCGTCGGCGACGGCTCGCCGGCGGTCGACATCGACGGTGAGGCCAAGTTGGGGTTCCCGACCCCGTCCAAGAAGCTCGAGTTGTTCTCCGAGACGATGCGCGACTGGGGCTGGCCCGAGTACGCCACCCCGACGTTCATCAGGAGCCAGGTCCACTGGGAGGACCTCGACTTCTCTGCCGGCGAGCGGATCCTCGTCCCCACCTTCCGGATCCCGACGCTGATCCACACCCGCTCGGCCAACTCCCAGTGGCTCAACGAGATCAGCCACCGCCACCCGCTGTGGGTCCATCCAAGCGACGCCGAGGAGCTCGGCATCGAGGAGAACGGGCTCGTCCGGATCACCACCCGGATCGGCCACTTCGTGATCGTCGCCTGGCGCACCGAGGGCATCCGGCCGGGCGTCGTGGCGGCCAGCCACCACATGGGCCGTTGGCGCCTCGACGAGGACAGGGCGCGCTCCTGGGGTGCCGGCAAGGCGTCGATCGACCGGGATGCCGACGGCCGCTGGCGCCTGCGCCGCGAGCACGGCAACCAGCCGTACGACAGCGACGAGCCGGATACCGGCCGCATCTGGTGGACCGACACGGGCGTCCACCAGAACCTGACGTTCCCGGTGCAGCCCGATCCGGTGAGCGGCATGCACTGCTGGCTGCAGCGGGTGACGGTGGGTCCGGCGCAGCCCGGCGACGAGTACGGCGACGTCGTGGTCGATACCGACGCCTCGCACGCCGTGTTCGAGGAGTGGCTGGCCAAGACCCGTCCCGGCCCCGGCCCCGGCGGCCTGCGCCGACCGCTCTGGTTCGCCCGCCCCGTCAAGCCGAAGGCGACCTCCTACAAGGCGGACTGAGCGGACTTTTCGGGCCAGGACCCTGACGCGTGATGACCCCGGACTCGTTCCGGGGAACTGCCGGGGTCATCGACGTGGCGGAAGGTATGGGATTTGAACCCATGGTGACCCGGAGGCCACAACGGCTTTCGAGGCCGCCCCATTCGTCCGCTCTGGCAACCTTCCACCGACGAGGCTAGCCAGCGGCCGGAACCCGGCCAACGGTGTTCCGGTCAGCGGCGATCGGCGAAGAAGTTCACCAGGAGATCCATGCACTCGTCGGCGCGCACATCGTGGGTCACGGGGAACTCGTGGTTCAGGCGGGGGTCGGTTCCCAGGTGGTAGAGCGAGCCCAGCGCCCCTGCGTCGAGGTTCGCCCCGCCATAGACGACCCGTCCGATCCGTGCCGCCCAGGCGGCGCCGGCACACATCGGGCAGGGCTCGAGGGTGACCACGAGCGTGGCTCCCGCCAGCCGCCACGAGCCGGTTGCCTCAGCGGCGTCGCGCAGTGCAAGCACCTCGGCGTGGGCCGTGGGATCGCCGGTGGACTCCCGTTCGTTGTGGCGGCGGGCGACGACCTCGTCGTCGACGACGACCACCGCACCGATGGGGACCTCACCGGCAGCAGCCGCCATGCGGGCCTCGTCGAGGGCGATGCCCATCAGCGCCTCGTCGTCCATGACGACGACGATAGGTGCGGACCGCGCCACACCCGTCCTCGAGCGTGGCGGCCAGGTGATCTGCGGCACCCCGGGGGTTCCGCTGGGAGCTGCTGCCTTCCGGCCCTGACCCGGTTCACGGGCCCCGGTCGCACAGGACCCGACCGCCACACTCGAAGACGGGTGTGTGTCGAGACGATACCCGCCTGTTCCCACCGTGCCCCGACGCACCGCTGCCCTGCTCCCGTCGGGGGAGTGGCCGCTAGCCTTGCCTCCGGAATCCGCCTCCGGGCGGGGCCCGGAGGGATGCGAGAGCGGACGAATCGGCACGCTTGGAAAGCGTGTGTGGCCCCTGGTCACCGTGGGTTCGAATCCCACTCCCTCCGCCACGCGGTGGCCCGCGACACGCCCCCGAGCGTGTCGCGGTGCCGCTGTAGGGTGAGCGGTGCATGGAATACACGGCCCTCTACCGCCGCTACCGACCGCGCCGGTTCGACGAGATCCGGGGGCAGGACCATGTCGTCGCGGCGCTCCGCAACGCCGTCCGCGAGGACCGTGTCCACCACGCCTACCTCCTGAGCGGGCCCCGGGGCACCGGCAAGACCAGCGCCGCCCGGATCCTCGCCAAGGCGCTCAACTGCACGTCGCCGGCCGACGGCGAGCCCTGCTGCGAGTGCGAGTCTTGTGTGGCGATCGACGCCGGCCGGTCCTTCGACCTGCACGAGCTCGATGCCGCATCCAACAACAAGGTCGACGACATCCGCGACCTCCTGGCGAAGGTCGCCCTCGGCACGCCGGGCCGGACGAAGGTGTACCTCCTCGACGAGGTCCACATGCTCACCCAGGGGGCCGAGAACGCCCTCCTCAAGACGCTTGAGGAGCCGCCCGGCCACGTCGTGTTCGTGCTCGCCACCACCGAGCCCCACAAGGTCGTCGAGACCATCCGCAGCCGATCCCAGCATCTCGAACTGGGCCTGCTGTCGGCCGGGGAACTCGCATCGTTGGTCGCCGACGTGGTCGTCGACGCCGGCCTCGACGTGGACGAGGAGGGTCAGGCACATGCCGTGCGGGCCGGCCGCGGCTCGGCGCGCGACGCCCTCTCCGCCCTTGACCGGGCGGTGGCGGGTGGGTCCACCTCCGACGACTCCACGACCGCCGACCTGCTCGCCGCCCTCGCCGGCTCGGACGCCACGGCGGCGCTGGGTGCGGTCGCCTCGGGCATCTCGCGCGGACGCGAGCCCCGGGTCTTGGGCGAGGCGCTGTTGTCGGCACTGCGCGATGCCTTCCTCGTCCGCATGGGCGTGCCGCCCGAGCAGCTCTCCGACGACGACCGGTCCCGGGCCGAGTCGTTCGCTGTGTCGCTCCCCCCGGCCACGATCACGCGGGCCCTCGAGGTCCTCGGCATCGCCCTGGTCGACATGCGCCGGGCGCCCGATCCCCGGGTGGACCTCGAGATCGCCCTGGTCCGGCTCACGGCAGCGAATGATGGTGCACCCCTGACGTCACCCACCGACTCGGCGGTCGTCGACGACCTGGTCCGACGCGTCGAACAACTCGAGCAGGTCCTGGCCGAGGGCCGGCCGGCCGGGGTGCCGGCAGCCGCGCCGCCACCGGTGCCGCCGAAGCGGTCCCGGAGCGGGCCGGCGGCCAGGGCCCGCGAGACCCTCGCCTCCCGTGGGGCGCCCGAGCCCGCTGCCGAGGCGAAATCTGAGCCACCTGCCGAGGCGGCCCCCGCACCAGCGACGGCGGTCGCCACGGGCGACCTCCCCGACCGCGATGCGCTGGCCCTGGCGTGGGGAGACGAGGTCCTCGCCCGCCTCAGCAAGAGGGCGAAGGCCAGGTTCGCCATCGGGCGGTTCACCGAGGTCGTCGACGGCGTGGCGGTCCTGGCCCTCCCGAACAAGCCGCACCTGATGCGGTGTACCGAGTTGGTGGGCGAGGTCGAGGGGGCCCTGGCGGAGCAGTTCGGAGTGGCCGTTCCGATCCGCCTGGTGGTCGACGAGGGGGCGACCCGGCCGCCTCAGCGACGCGGCGACGGAAAGTCGGCGACCGAGACGATCTCGAAGGATGCCGCCGACGAGGACGACGAGTCCATCGATCCCGGCGAGCTGGTAGATGCCGACGCAGCGGTCGGCTCCGCCGTCGAACGCATCAGCGAGGCGTTCCCCGGCGTGAGCGTCGTCGAGTCCGACTAATCCGACCGGGATCCCGTCCACCGTGTACGCCGACGCCGTCCAGCAGGTCATCGACGAACTGGGTCGCCTGCCGGGGATCGGCCCCCGGTCGGCGCAGCGCCTCGCCTTCCACCTCCTCGAGTCCGACCCCGCCGAAGTTGAGCGACTGACGACGGCCATCGTCGAGATGCGTTCCCGGGTGCGGTTCTGCAGCCGGTGCTTCAACATCGCCGAGGGTGACCTCTGCGGCATCTGTACGGATGCGCGGCGGGAGGGCTCGGTGCTGTGCGTCGTCGAGGAGCCGCGCGACGTGGTGGCGGTCGAGCGCACGGCCGAGTTCCGGGGTCGCTACCACGTGCTCGGTGGTTCGATCAGCCCCATCGACGGGGTCGGGCCGGACCAACTCCGCATCAGGGAACTCCTCGCCCGACTCGGAGACGAGGAGGTGGTCGAGGTGATCCTGGCGACGAACCCCAACATCGAGGGCGAGGCCACCGCCATGTACCTGGCGCGGCTGCTGGAGCCGCTGGGGGTGGAGGTCACCAAGATCGCCAGTGGCCTTCCGGTGGGCGGTGACCTTGAGTACGCCGACGAGCTGACGTTGGGCCGGGCGTTCGAGGGCCGGCGCAGGCTCGGTGGCGACTGAGGCGGTTGGTCCAGCGGCGGTCGGAGAACGAGCCAGAAAAAAATGGAAACGCCCCCCGGGGCCGGTTGCGGGCGGTACCGGCAACCCTCGGAGGGCGCTTCCCTTGGTTGGGTGGAGGGGTATTCCCAACGTGTTGTGATCATATTACAACATTTACGAGATCATGACAAGTCATGCAGGTTTTCCACAGGCCCGCCCGAATTGCGTGAGAGGTTCCCGCGACATGCCACGATGGCCGTGGTTCGGCGCTCCATGACCTGCCGACGCCCCGACCACGAGGACACCGCATGCTGCTGACCCAGATCGACCACGTCGCCATCGCCGTCCACGACCTCGAGGCAGCAATCGACTACCACGCCCGGGCCTTCGGCGCCGAGGTCTGCCACCGGGAGGTCGTCGAACAGGACGGCGTCGAGGAGGCCCTGGTGCGGGTGGGCGAGTCCTACCTCCAACTCACCACGGGAACCCGACCCGACTCGCCGATCAGCCGGTTTCTCGAGAAGCGCGGCGAGGGCATCCACCACGTCGGCTACCGGGTCGACGACTGCGCCGAGGCACTCGCCGCCATCGTGGCCGCCGGTGGACGGGCCATCGACGAGGCGCCCCGGCCCGGATCCCGGGGCACCACCGTCGCCTTCGTCCACCCGAAGGGCTCCTTCGGCACCCTCATCGAACTGGTCGAGGAACCGCGCTAGCGCGGGGCGACAGGTCCGAGAACGTCCGGAAGGCAGGAGGCGCAGCGTGGAGGTCCACCTCGTCGACGGGACGTACGAGTTGTTCCGCCACCACTTCGCGGTGCCGTCACACGTGACAGCCGACGGCGTCGAGGTGGCGGCCACCCGGGCGGTCGTCGGCTCGATACTCGGAATGCTCGAGGACGGCGCCACGCACGTCGGCGTCGCCACCGACCAGGTGGTCGAGTCCTTCCGCAACGAGATGTTCGAGGGCTACAAGACCGGCGAGGGCGTGCCGCCGGAACTCTTCTCCCAGTTCCCGCTGCTCGAGGCGGTGCTCACGGCGGCGGGCTTCCGGGTCTTCGCCATGGTCGAGCACGAGGCCGACGACGCCATGGGCGCAGCGGCGGTGAAGGCCGCCGAGGACCCCCGGGTGGACCGGATCCTCATCTGCACCCCCGACAAGGACCTCGCCCAGGTCGTCGACGACGGGCTCCGCATCGTGCAGTTCGACCGGCGCAAGGGCGTGGTCTACGACCGGGACGGCATCATCGACCGGTTCGGCGTGCGACCCGAGTCGATCCCCGACTACCTGGCCCTGGTGGGCGACACCGCCGACGGCATCCCCGGGCTGCCCGGGTGGGGGGCGAAGTCGTCGTCCACCGTGTTGGCCCGCTACCTGCACCTCGAGGAGATCCCGGACGAAGCCGACGACTGGGACGTGACCGTGCGTGGTGCCGCCCGCCTGGCGGCGGTGCTCGCCGAGGGGCGCGACGACGCCGACCTCTACCGACGCCTGGCCACGCTCGACCTCGACGCCCCGGTCATGGACGACGTCGACGAACTCTGCTGGGACGGCCCCCGGCCCCATTTCGCCGAGATGTGCCGGAGGCTCGAGGGCCAGCGCCTCGCCGAGCGGGTCGACCGGCTGGCGGCCCGCCGAGCCTGACCCGGGCGCCTCGCTACGGCCGGACCGCCTCCGGTCGCTACCCTGTGCCCCCAATGACGCAGCATTCCATGAGCGACCGGCTCGACGACCTCCGCAAGCGGCGGGAAGAGGCCCTCCACGCGGGCTCCGAACGGGCGGTCGAACGACAGCACGCCAAGGGCAAGATGCTCGCCCGCGAACGCATCGACTACCTGCTCGACGAGGGCTCGTTCCACGAACTCGATCTGCTGGTCCGCCACCGGGCCCACGACAGCGGCATGGAGGAGCGCCCCTACACCGACGGCGTCATCACCGGCTGGGGGACCATCGATGGCCGCCGGGTCTTCGTGTTCGCCCAGGACTTCACGGTCTTCGGCGGCGCCCTCGGGGAGGCCTTCGCCAAGAAGCTCCACAAGGTGATGGACCTGGCCCACTCGGTCGGCGCCCCGATGATCGGCCTCAACGACGGCGCCGGCGCCCGCATCCAGGAGGGAGTCGTCAGCCTCGACGGCTACGGCGGCATCTTCTACCGCAACGTGCAGTCCTCGGGCGTGATCCCGCAGATCAGCGTGATCCTCGGGCCCTGCGCCGGCGGTGCCGTGTACAGCCCGGCCATGACCGACTTCATCTTCATGGTCCGTGAAAAGTCGCACATGTTCATCACGGGCCCGGACGTCGTCCGGACGGTGACCGGCGAGGAGGTCTCCCTCGAGGATCTCGGTGGCGCCGGCAGCCATTCCACGAAGTCGGGCGTGGCCTCGTTCGTGGCAGAGGACGAGCATCAGGTCCTCGACGACGTCAAGGCACTGCTGTCGTATCTGCCGTCGAACAACATCGACATGCCACCCACCGTCGCCTGCGACGACCCCCCCGACCGCCTGTGCCCCGAGCTCGACGACCTCATGCCCGACAGCTCCAACCTGCCTTACGACATGCGCCAGGTCATCACCGCCGTCGTCGACGAGGGCGAGTTCATGGAGTACCACGCGGCCTGGGCCGGCAACATCGTGTGCGGCTTCGCCCGCCTCGATGGCCGGTCGGTCGGAGTGGTCGGCAACCAGCCCATGATGCTCGCCGGGGTGCTCGACATCCAGGCCTCCGAGAAGGCGGCCCGGTTCGTCCGCACCTGCGACGCCTTCAACCTCCCGCTCATCACGTTCGTCGACGTGCCCGGCTTCCTGCCCGGCGTCGACCAGGAGCACGGGGGCATCATCCGCCACGGTGCCAAGTTGCTCTACGCCTACTGCGAGGCCACGGTGCCGCGCATCCAGGTCATCACCCGGAAGGCCTACGGCGGCGCCTACGTCGTCATGGACTCCAAGTCGGTCGGCTCCGACCTGTCGCTGGCCTGGCCGTCGGCCGAGTTGGCCGTCATGGGCCCACAGGGCGCCGTCGAGATCCTGTACCGCCGCGAGCTGGCCGACGCCGCCGACCCGGTCGCCCGCCGGAGCGAACTCGTCGAGGAGTACGCCGAGCGCTACGCCAACCCGTACGTGTCGGCGGAACACGGCTTCGTCGACGACGTGATCGCTCCGTCCGAGACCCGCGTCCGGTTGGTCGCCGGCCTCGAGATGCTGGCCGGCAAGCGCAAGGAACTTCCCCAGCGCAAGCACGGCAACGTGCCGCTGTAGGCCACGATGGGTTCCGCCACGCCGGAAGGCGCCGCCGCACGACTCGTGGTCGTCGACGAGTTCGACACCACGACCCGGATCGAAGCTCCGGGGGCCTCCGGCGCCGAACTCCAGGCCATCCTCGCTGCGTACCGCGAGCTCTGGCCCGACCCCGTGGCCACCCGTCCGGCCGATGTCCCGACCTGGCGCTTCTCGGGACGCTGGTGGGCCGACTCCCGCCTCCCCCGGCGACAGTCGTTCAGCTAGCCGCTTGTGGCGCCGGGTCGGCCCAGTTCGGGCCGGCGGCTCCTGCCAATCCAGCGAGCCGATCGAGGTAGTCGTCGCGTGTGATCTCGGATGCTCCGAGGCCGGCGAGGTGAGGGGTGGCCCACTGGACGTCGACGAGCCGGTCGCCGCCCGTGCCGAGCAGTTCGACCAGCCCGATCAGCGCCACCTTCGAGGCGTCCGTGCGTCGGTGGAACATCGACTCTCCGGCGAACAGGCCGCCGAGGGACACGCCGTAGAGGCCGCCGGCGAGGCCTTCGTCGTCCCAGGCCTCGACGGAGTGCGCCCAGCCCAGGCAGTGGAGTTCGGTGTAGGCCTCGGCCATCTGGGCGTCGATCCAGCGGCGTGGCCGGTCGAGGTCGGCACAGGCCTCGAGCACCTCGGCGAAGGCGGTGTCGAACCGGACCTCGAAGCGCCGACAGGAGCGCCGCAACGACCGGCTCACCCGGAGGTCGGAGGGGTGGAGCACGCCCCGGGGGTCCGGGGACCACCAGGCGACGGCACCGTCCTGTTCGACGGGCATGGGGAACAACCCGGTCCGGTAGGCCATCAGGAGCGTGCCCGGGTCGAGGTCGGCGCCGATGCCGACGACCCCGTGCTCGTCAGCAGTGCTCGCCGGCGGGAAGAGCCAGGTGGTGGTGGGTGGCTCGGTGGGCACACCGCGAGGGTAGGTGGCCGACCGGGTGGGGAGGGTCGATCAGCCCTCGACGATGGTGACCGAGTGGATGACGATCTCGTGGCTCGGGCCGCCGCCATAGGGCGACTCGGGGTCCACGACGTAGAGGTCCATCATGGCGTCGAGGACGCTCTGGCCGGCATTGTCGGTGGCGCCGAACAGCAGGTAGCTGCCCTGGCTGTCGAGGAGGGACACGCTCTCCGTGGTCGTGAAGAAGAACTGGGCGCCCGAGCTGTTGAGCCCCGCTGAACGGGCCATCACCAGTTGGCCGGACTTGTAGGAGAACGGACCGGAGACCCCTTCGTTGGCGAGGCGGTGGAACGTGCCCCCCTCGTCGGGAATGGTGTAGCCGGGTCCCGGGTCTGACCAGTCGTTGGTGGTCGGGGCGCCCCCCTGGATGATGCCGATGCTCGGGTCGATCCGAAACAGGAGGGTGTTGTCGTAGTAGCCGTAGCGGGCGAGGGCCACGAAGTTGTTGGTGGTCTCCGGCATCCCGGTCCGGTCGAGGGTGAACCGGATCTCACCCTCGCTGGTGTCGAACACCGCTGCGTAGGTGACCCCGCTCGTCAGGCAATAGACGGGACGGGCGGTGAACCGGTAGCGGGGGCCGTCGGACTTGTCGGGGGCCGGGCAGGGGTTCAGTACCACGGTTCCGTTGTCGCCGCCACCTCCACGGTCGGCGAGGCTGGCGATGCCCACCGTCACGACGCCGCCGAGCATCACGACGGCGAGGATGCCGGCAAGCAGCCTGGTGCGGGGCGAGTAGCGATGGATGGAGGAGGGGGCGGGTGGAGCGGGCCGCCGGGTCTTCGAGGCCATGGGGCGGCACCCTAACAACGGGACCCTTCGGCGCCGCAGCGCCCGAAACCTGCAGCAGGCCCGCCGAGTGGCGCAGGTAGCGTGGTCGCCCATGGCACTGATCGTCCAGAAGTTCGGCGGTACCTCACTCGGCGACCCCGAACGCATACGCGCCGTCGCGGACCACGTCGCGCGCACGAAGCGCCACGGTGACGACGTCGTCCTCGTGGTCTCGGCCATGGGCAAGGAGACCGACGACCTGCTGCGCCTGGCGTCGGAGGTCTCCTCCACGCATCCCGGCCGGGAACTGGACATGCTCATCACGGCGGGAGAGCGCAAGGCGATGGCACTCATGTGCATGGCGCTCCACGACCTGGACGTCCCTGCCGACTCCTTCACGGGAAGCCAGGCTGGATTCCTGACCGACACCACCCACGGCAACGCCAGGATCCTCGAGGTCCGACCCGACCGGGTGCGCGCCACCGTCGACGCCGGACGCGTCGCCGTGGTGGGCGGTTCACAGGGCGTGTCGACGGAGAACGACGTCACGTTCCTCGGCCGGGGGGGCTCCGACACGACCGCCGTGGCGCTCGCCCATGCGCTCGGGGCCGACGTCTGCGAGCTCTACACCGACGTGACCGGGGTGTTCACCACCGACCCCCGGCTGGTCCCGACGGCCAGACGGATGGCGTCGGTGTCGTTCGAGGAGTTGCTGGAGATGACCGCCTCCGGCTGCCCGAAGCCATCGATGCGGTCCGTCGAATACGCGCGCACCCACGGGGTGCGCCTACATGTCCGATCGGCGTTCACCTGGCAGGAGGGGACGTGGGTCGACGAGGAGGAGCCAAACATGGAACAGGCCATTGTCTCGGCGGTCACGCACGACGTCTCAGAGGCCAAGATGACGATCGCCGGGGTGCCCGACCGCACCGGTGTGGCAGCGACGGTCTTCCGTGCGCTCGCCGACCTCGATGTGAACGTCGACCTCATCGTGCAGAACGTCTCGGACCGGGGCGTCACCGACATCTCGTTCACGGTGCCGAAGGGCGACCTCGACCGGACGATGGAGGAGACCCGGAAGCTGGTCGCCGAGATCGGGGCTGCTGGGGTCGATGCCGATGTGACGATCGCCCGGGTGAGCATCGTCGGTGCGGGCATGCGCTCGAACCCGGGCGTTGCGGCGACCATGTTCGAGACCCTCGCCGACACGGGCGTCAACATCCAGATGATCTCCACGTCGGCGATCCGCGTGAGCTGTGTCGTCGCCGAGGACCGGGTGGAGGAGGCCGTCACGGCCCTCCACGAAGCGTTCGGGCTCGCCGACGCCTGAAACGGCGAATCGGCATACCCATCGTGCGCCCACCCAACCGTTTCGTCGCGCCGTCGTTCGCGGTGGTCGTCCTGCTCCTCCTGGTGGCCGGGGCCTGCGCCGCTCCGGGGTCGGACGGTGCGACCGTCCCGACGACGACGCTTGCGCCGACCACGACCACCGTGGGCCTCGTCGAGGTCCGCGACCGGTTCGTCGTTGATGCCGGCGCCGACGGTGCGCTGGAGGACCTGGCCGACGCCGACCTGGGCTGCGTGGCCCAGGCACTCCTCGAAGCCAGCGGGCCCGAGGTCGTCCTGTCGATCTCGAAGCAGGGGCCGAAGCCGCATCAGGCGGAGATGACCGTCAAGGCCCTCGTGGCCTGCGGGGTTGTCGAGGACGTGTTCCGGACCGGGCTCGCCTCCAGCATGGCGAACGATCCCGGGGCGCCGGCCGTGGATCCGGACTGTGTCCTCGAGGGGGTCACCGCCGACCACCTGGCTCCGATCCTCGTCACCCAGTTCTCCCGTCCCGGTGGCGTCACCGTCGACGGGTCGGCGATGGACGCGTTGTTGGCCGATACCCCCCTCATGGCCAACCTGATGCGCTGTTCACTCGTGGGCGCAGGCCTTCTGACGCCGTTCTGCGACGGTTACCTCGACGTCGTCGACGACGTGCTGCGACTGGTGATGGACCAGGAGGCGCTCGGGGGGACGTCGGTGGACCCGGTCGCCTACGCAGCGCTGTTCGACGTCACCGAGGGCGTGTTCGCCTGGCTCGCCACGAACGTCCCGGACGAACTCCGTGATGCCGCGGCCCTCGTCCACGACGCCGTCATCGTCACCGCAGAGGCGTTCGCCGATGCCGTGGCGGGCATGGAGGGCGACGGCCCCGAGGCCCGGGATACCGCCCTGCTCGCTGCGAGCAGTCGGATCGGGGCAGGATTGGAGAACATGAACGCCGCAGAACTCCCCGCTGCGACCAACCGCCTCCGTGCCCACGTGGCTGACGAGTGCGGTGTGCAGTCGACGGTCGTCTTCGACCTGTTCGGTGGCTTCGGCGCCGGCTTCACCCACGAGGGCTGACGGATGCGATTCCGCTCGTGTGCGCTCGTGCAGGTCGTCGTCGTCGTCGCCGTCGTGTCCGGTGCCTGCGGGAGTGGCGCTGCACCGGAGCGACCGACCGTCGACCCGTCCTGGACGGTGCCGTCGACCACGCAGCCGCCGTCGACCACGCAGCCGCCGTCGACCACGCAGCCGCCGTCGACCACGCAGCCATCCGGTGGATCCGGGGATCCGGAATCGACGACCACCGAGGATCTCGTAGCGACGACCGTTCCGGAGACCTTCTGCCCGGACCTGGCGGGGCACCTGGAGCGGGAGGGCGGTCGGCTGGCCGATCTGCGGTCGGTCCTCGGCCCGGAAGATCCCCAGGTGTACGTCGAGGCGGCCTCTGCGATGTCGCTCCTCGCAGGCTGGTTGGTCGAGCGGGCGCCCATCGGCGTCGTCGGCGAGGCGGAGCGCCTGGCCACGCTCTGGCGCGAGGCGACGATGCCGCACCTGGCCCAGTCGGGTGACGAGTTCGATGCACGAGCAGCGATGGCCGCGATCAACGCCTCCCTGGCCGAGCGCCACGCCGCCATGGCCGAGTCGGCCGAGGCTGTGAGCATGTTCCTGCTCGAAGAGTGCCCGTACGAGGTCACCCTCCTGCTCTCGGGCCTCGACCCCCGTTCGGCGATTCCGGGCCGCCCCTCCGCGACGCCACCCCCTTCGACGCTCCCCAAGGAGATCCGCGACTTCATCCGGAAGCTCCTGACCGGGAGCTGACGTGGGTCCCGTGGCTCGCTGGTCGTCGGTCGCGCTCGCCCTCCTGGTCGTCGGGGCGTGCGCCGCGACGGAGTCTCCCCGTGGAGCGACGTCCGGGACCCCGGTGACTTCGAAGTCAACGTCGACCACCACGACGTCGACCACCACGACGTCGAGCACCACGACGTCGAGCACCACGACGTCGACCACCACGACGTCGACCACCACGACGTCGCCCACGACCACGACGGAGCCTCCCCTCCCGCCGACGACGGCAGCGCCCCGAACCACGACCACGGTGCTGCGGTCGGGGGTGCCCGAGGGCTTCTGTGCCGGGCTCGCCTTGGAGTCGGCCTCGATCACACGGGTCCTCGAGGAACTCGACGCGTCGGGTGCTTCCGAGACGGCCCACCACCTGGCCCACCTGCGCGCGACGACCACCCTCCTGGGTTGGATCAACGAACGCGTACCGGCCGGCCTGCGTGACGACTCCGGGTTGCTCGACGAGGTGTACACGAACATCGACGGTGCCCTCGCCGACCTGGAACCCGGGACCGTGACGGATGGGCGACTCCGCAACGTCCTGTTCGGGACGCTCCTGGATTCGTCCATCGACGGCCTTGCACTCGACGGGGCCGCCGGGAGGTTGGCGGACTGGGTGGAGGACTCGTGTGGAACCTTCCCGATGGTCGCCTTCGTCGCCGACCTGTTTGCTGCGGCCCGTCTTGCGGAGGGTGACGAACTGGTCTTCGAGTTCCCGGGTGACCGCTGATCCATAACCGGAAGGGTCTCGACAGCGGGCCGTCGGTAACCTGCCTGCCGTGAGCGTCGCCGTCGTCGGAGCAACCGGTCAGGTCGGTGGGGTCATCCGTGCCCTCCTGGCGGATCGTGACCTTGCCCTCGGCGACCTGCGCTTCTTCGCATCCTCGCGGTCCGCAGGCAGCCTCCTGCAGTGGGGTGACGGCGAGATCGTCGTCGAGGACGTCGAGTCCACGGACTGGTCGGGGATCGACCTCGTCCTCATGAGCGCCGGCAGGTCAGCTTCCCTGGCCTACGCTCCGGCGATGGCCGAGGCGGGGGTGGTCGTCGTGGACAATTCGTCGGCATGGCGCATGGACCCCGACGTTCCGCTGGTGGTGGCCGAGGTCAACGCCGATGCACTCGAGCACCTGCCGAAGGGGATCGTCGCCAACCCCAACTGCACGACGATGGCCGCCATGCCGGTGCTGGCCCCGCTGCATGCGGAGGCGGGCCTCGAGTCGCTCACCATCGCCACCTACCAGGCGGTCTCCGGAGCGGGATTGTCCGGCGTGGAGGAGTTGGCCTCACAGGTGGGGGCGGTGCTCGACGGCGCCCCCGGACTCACCTATGACGGCCGTGCCGTCGGCTTCCCGGAGCCCTCCTCCTTCGCCCGCCCCATCGCCTTCAACGTTCTGCCCCACGCTGGGTCGTTCGTGGACGACGGCCGTGGCGAGACCGACGAGGAGCAGAAGCTCCGCAACGAGAGTCGCAAGGTCCTCGGAATCCCCGACCTGAGGGTTTCGGGAACCTGTGTCCGGGTTCCGGTGTTCACGGGGCATTCGTTGTCGGTGCATGCCGGCTTCTCCCGGGCACTGTCACCGGAACGCGCCACCGAACTCCTGGCCGCCGCCCCGGGGGTGGCCCTCGCCGACGTCCCGACGCCTCTCGACGCAGCCGGTGTCGACCCCGCGATCGTGGGCCGCATCCGACCCGACGAGACGCTCGAAAACGGCCTGGCGTTCTTCGTGTCCTGCGACAACCTTCGCAAGGGCGCCGCACTCAACGCCATCCAGATCGCCGAGGAACTCGTCCGCCGCCGGTCCTCGTAACCCGGAGCGGAACCCCGATCCCTGTTAGGGAGGGTCCTCGACGTAGCGCCGCATGGCGTCGTCGAGGGAGAGGTCCAACTGGTTGGCGAGGCTGGCCAGCCACGCCAAGACGTCGCCCAACTCGTGCACCTGCCGATCGGGTGTCTGCTTGCGCACCGCCTGGGCAAGTTCGCCGACCTCCTCGCACAGCCAGGCCACGGTGGCGGGGATGCCGCGTTCCCGGTCGACGTCGCCGTAGAGGTTCTGGATGAGGTCCTGGACTTCTTGGAGTTCCATGGCCCCGGAACGTACCGCATAACCGACCGGGACAGTTCGCGCGTAGAGCGCGAGGTACTCCGGGCATCCCCACGCACCGCGCGTGGATGCTCCACAATCTGGCGTGCTCACCGACACCCAGGCGACCAACGTGCTGCGGGCCCTCGACGCCCTCGACGAACTCGAGGCGGCAGCGCTCAAGCTCCTGTCGGCCGAGTTGGCGTGCGGTCCCGTGGTCGACGGCCTGATGGCCGATCCGCTCACCGCGGGCTCCCGACTGGACCTGCTGTACGTGGCCGACACGGTGGCCGCAGATGTCCTGACCGCCGTCGGCCGGCGCGACCGGCTCTGTCGGCTGTTGGACGGCGCTCCGCCGAGTTCGGCGCGTGAGGCCCTCGCCCGCCATCTGGCCCGGGGCTCCGTCTAGGGGTCAGCCCGGGTTGAGGGGCCGCGCCAGGTCCTCGACCACCTCGGCGCGGGGTAGCGCCAGCAGGCCCTCTGGCGGCAGACGAAGCTTCCGGTCCCTGGAGCCACCGCCCACGACCACCTCACTGCGGGCCATGACGGCGCTGTCGATCCAGATCGGGACCTGCTCCGGGAGGCCGAACGGCGTGACCCCGCCGATCTCCATGCCGGTGAGCGTGCGGGTCTGGTCGGCGTTCGCGAACGACGCCTTGCGGGTGCCGAGTCGACGGCGGACGGTGCCGTTGACGTCGAGCCGGTGGGTGGAGAGCACCAGGCAGAGTGCAAAGGGCTGCGGTTCGTCCGCACGCGGCTTGCCGGCCACGAGGATGGCGTTGGCGGAGTCCTCGGGGGCGATGCCGTAGGCCTTGCAGAAGACTGCCGTGTCGGCGAGCTCGGGATCGCAGGGCATCACGGTGTGGTCGATGCCGAGGGCGGCAGCCTGGTCGAGGACGGGGTCCGGGGGTGAGGTCAATGTCTCAGGTGTGGGGCGTCGGGGTCGGGGTCACCTCGGCGGCCGGACCGGTCACCCCGTACGTGACGGCGGCCAACACGACGGCAGCGCCGATGAACGTGGCCGTGGGCGGTACCTCGTCGAACCAGAGCCACACCCAGGCCGTGGCGCAGACAGTCTCGACGGGTGTGAACAGGCTCACCTCGGCCGGCGACGCATAGCGGGTCGCCGTCGACATGCAGAATCGGGCGGCGGGCCCGAAGAAGATGCCCATCGCCATCGTGGCGAGCAGCGCATCGCGGTCGAGGCCGGAGGGTGCAGCCGGCACCGCGGTGACGAGCATCGTGGACGAGGCGGTCAGGGCGACGAGCAGTGTTCTCGGCAGGTCGGGGAAGCGGCGCCAGATCGAGAGGTTGACGCCGAAGCAGCAGATGGCGAACAGGACCAGGAGGTTGCCGCTGAGGCCGTCGCCGGAGAGCGATCCGCTGACGATCACGAGGATGCCGACGATCGTGACGGCGATGGCCCGCCAGGTGCGTGGAGAGGCACGCTCCCTGAGGGCGAGCCTGGCGATGACGGCTGCGAAGATCGGCGCGGCGGCGATGATCGCCACCACGTTGGCGACCTCGGTCTTCGTCACGGCCATCACGAATGCGGTCATGCTGATGGATCCGAGGATGCTGGAGGAAAGGAGCGGCTTCCGGTACCGGTTGAACCGGTCGGGGAGTTCCCGCCCGAGGCTGCGGGCGGCGATCCCCCACATGATCGGCGTCGACCAGAGGCTGCTCATGAAGGCGATCGTCCACCCGTCGGCATCCGCGATCCGGATGAACAGGGAGTCTGTCGAGACTAGGAACATCCCGGTAGCCGCAAGCAGCAGGCCGAGTTGGCGTCCCTCTCGGGGCAGGCGGAATGCGGCCATTGCGGGACACTAGTGGTGGTGCTGGTTCGGCCCGTCGTCGTGCGAGGATGCGCGCATGGCGACCAGCGGCGATAAGTCCCACCCCAACCTGCTCTTCGTCACGATCGACCAGTGGCGCGCCGATTGCCTCGGGGCGGCCGGCCACCCGATGGTCCGGACCCCGAACCTGGATGCCCTCGCCGCGGCCGGGGTGCGCTTTGCCAGCCACTACAGCCAGGCGACGCCGTGCGGCCCGAGTCGGGCGTGCCTCCTGACGGGGACCTACCAGCACACCAACCGGGTGGTCTTCAACGGCACGCCGCTCGACGCCAGCCTCACCAACATCGCCCACGAGACCCGTGCGGGCGGCTATGACCCGCTGCTGTTCGGCTACACCGACCAGACGATCGACCCGCGGACCGTCGCCGACGACGACCCCCGGCTCCTGACCTACGAGGGGATCCTGCCCGGCTTCAGCGCCGCTCTCGAGCTCCTGGACGATCGGGAGGCCTGGTACCGGTGGCTCGAGGAGCGGGGGCACGACATCTCCGACCGGGGCCGCCTGAACCGCCCGCGGGACGACGTCGACATCCCACCGGGACGGGGCTCGATGTGGCCGCCGTCGGCGTTCGCCGCCGACGAGACCGAGACGGCGTTCGTCGTCGACCGGGTGATCGAGGTGCTCGACGGACTGCCGGAGCCCTGGTTCGTGCACGTGTCGCTGTTGCGGCCGCATCCGCCGTTCCACGTGCCGGCCCCCTACAACGACTTCCACGATCCCGCCGAGGTTCCTGCGCCGCTGCCGGCACCGACCGTCGACCATCCCTTCCTTGAGGCTTTGGGTGGCTCGGGGCTCACGACCGCTCCCGACGACCCGCTCGAGGTCCGACAGTTGCGCGCCACCTACTACGGGATGATCGCCGAGGTCGACCACCAGGTCGGTCGCCTACTGGGCGCCCTCGACGACGCCGGGAGCACGGAACGGACGGTCGTGGCGGTCACCTCCGACCATGGGGAGCTGCTCGGTGACTACGGGCTGGTCAGCAAGTTCAGCTACCACGACCGCTCGTTCCACGTGCCGCTGATCGTGCGCTGGCCGGACCTGGGGGGTGTGTCGGGCGCCGTGGTCGACGAGTTCACCGAACACGTCGACGTGATGCCGACACTGTTGGACCTGGCGGGCCTGCCGGTCCCGGAGCAGTGCCAGGGCCGGTCGCTGCGACCGTTCCTCGAGACGGGCGCGGCGCCCCATTGGAGGTCGGCGGCCCACTGGGAGTTCGACTTCCGGGTGTTCGCCGGGATCTTCGACCTGCCGCTCGTCGACTGCAACCTGGCGGTTCTGCGGGACCGGGCCGGCAAGGTCGTGCTCTTCGGTGGGCTCCCGCCGTTGTACGTCGACCTCGAGCAGGACCCCGACGAGGTGTCGCCGTTGACCGAGCACCCGGCCATGCGGACCTACGCCGAGGACCTCCTCGACTGGCGCCCGGGCGTCGTCGACGGTCCGTTGGCCAACCTGCTGGCAACGCCTGGGGGAATGCTCACCCTGACCGATCCGGAGACCTGAGCGGTCGCCGCCTGCCACGCAGAGCGTGTGTGTGACCACTGTCTCTGAGGAGGACGGTGGTGCTCCCGGCAGACTTGTCCGTCGGTTCATTACCGACGGGTAACCACCGCTGACCAGCCCATTCGGGCCGGGCGGGGCGGAGGTCACCGAGTGAAGTGCACCACCTGTGCGCCCGGTCCTTAGTCCGCGGCGCCTCACCGAAAGAACTGCCCATGCGTGCTTTCAAGTCCACCAACACGACGGGTTCCGACGTGCGTTCGCTCGTCCGCCAGGCCGTCGGAACCGGCTTCGGCCTCGGCGTCAGTGGCGCCGTGATCCGGACCATCTCGACCCTGGCCGATACGGCCGCCAAGAGCCCCTCGGGCCGCCGCCCGCGACCGCTCACCCTGCGCTGAGGCGCCCTCCGCCCCCGTACAGGGGTAAGGGGGCCGAGAACGAGCGAACCCGCCCTGCGGGGCGGGTTCCTTCGCGTCCGGGCCCCGGTCCGGGAGTCGGTTCCACCGAACCGATCGACGTCTTCGCTGCATCCTCCACACAACCGTTCAATGGATGTGTGGTTCACTCGTGGGGTGGATCGTCCGGAGCCCCGTCGACATGTGCGGTCGAATCGCGCCTATTGGGACGGCAGCGCAGTCGACTGGGTCGAGCCCGGGCGACAGAGTTGGGCCGTCGAGCACCCGCGCTGGGGCGTCTACGGCATCCCCGAGTCGGACGTCGGCCTGCTTGGAGCGTTCGGGGGAGGCGATGTGGTGGAGCTGGGTTGTGGGACGGCCTACGTGTCGGCGTGGCTGGCCCGTCGGGGCTGTAGGCCGGTCGGGATCGACAACTCGGTGGCGCAGTTGGCGACCGCAGCGGGCTTCCAGGAAGAGTTCGACCTCCGGTTCCCACTCGTCCACGGCGACGCCGAGCGTCTGCCCTTCGTCGACGGGAGCTTCGACTTCGCGATCTCCGAGTACGGCGCAGCCATCTGGTGTGACCCGTACCGTTGGCTGCCGGAGGCGGCACGGGTGCTGCGGCCCGGTGGTCGCCTGGTGTTCCTCGGGAACTCCGTCCTCATGATGCTCTGCGTGCTCGACGATGACGAGACCCCGGCCGGTGATCGGTTGCGGCGCCCCCAGTTCGGGATGCACCGCTTCGAGTGGCCCGACGATCCGGGGATCGAGTTCCACATCTCGCACGGCGAGCGCATCCGGCTACTGCGTTCGTGTGGATTCGAGGTCGAGGACCTCGTCGAACTCCGGCCACCTGCCGACGCGGAGGAGAACCACTTCCCGTTCGTCGACCTTGAGTGGGCGCAGCAGTGGCCCGCCGAGGAGGCATGGATCGTCCGCAAGGCCGGGTGAACGACGCGGCTTCGATCCGCTGCCGACGGCTTCCCCGCTAGGCCGGTCAGCGTTGTTTGATCTGGTGCTTGTCGCTGTTGGGGTTTCTGAACATTCGTAGTTGTCGTCCTCGCCGAGGAGGTCGCCGATTGGGACTCGGTCGTGGACCAGTCGAACAGGACGCAGTTTTCGCGGCCGGGGAACGCTTGGAGGTCCAGGTCGATCCTCACTCGGCCAACGTCGAACAAGAGAGGCGTGTCCTCGTCCCAGACGTAGACAGGCGGCTCATTGGGTTTCTCATGCGGGTACGGGACGAAGTGGGGGCCTAAGGTCGGGCGGTATCAGGAGGGCTACAGAAATTTGGAGAGGTCGTCATGGCTGGCAAAGACAAGGGTGGGCGGAGCAGTAAGACTCCCGCTTCCAAGACCGCGAAAGAGAAGCGACAGGCAAAGAGGGACAAAAAGGCAGCGAAGGGCACCATCCCAACCTGATGGGGCCGCTCCGGGCGCCGTCGCTCTCCACATCCGTCTGAGGGAGTAGGTCAGGCCCGGACCTTCCTGACGACACGCTCACCGGTCAATACGGCGACGACGCCGAGGATGGTGGCGACCTGTTCGCCGGAGAGCGGGAGGAAGGCGGCGAGGCTCCTGGAGAAGGCGTCGGCCTCGGTGTTCTCAGAGTCGACGGCGAAGCGCCGGACGTAGATGGCGGCGGTGTTCTGGATGATTCCCATGTCTATGTCATGTCCCTGTGTCGGCGTTTCTTTCGCCGGAGCTTGAGACTTCTGGGCTTCGCCGTTCTGTGCTTGCTGGTACGCCCCCCGAAGTTTGCTGCGTGCTCCCGTTCAGAGCGAAAGTGGGCGGGACAACACAGACGGGTTGTACGGATCTGGTAGCGAGTGCCCCGGAACTTGGCGGTATGTGAAAATGGGCTCCTTGCAACCGGGGTCTCGCAAGTTAGAGAACATGTGGTACGCCCCCCGGGACTCGAACCCGGAACCTGCGAATCAAGGGTCCGATGCTCTGCCAGTTGAGCTTGAGTCGCCCCTAGTGCGTTCCCGATTCACCCGAAACGTGTTCCCGGCCTCATCGGAGTGGCCTGGGGAAACGCTTCGTCTTGGGGGTCGGGGGGTATCGCGCCACCCTCAGCCCCCAACGTCTCGCCCCACTGACAGTTTCTCTGGCGCTCCATGGTTGAGATGCATGCATCGACCAGTCCGACACGGACGGTCATTCACATGCATAGAGCCCCGCTACCCAGAGGACTCTCAGACACCCGGGTCAAGCCGAAGGAGACCACTCTGCGTGACCGAAACCTGCCGAGACCCCGTGGTCGGGTAGGCGGGATTTGAACCCACGACCTCCTCGTCCCGAACGAGGCGCGCTACCAAGCTGCGCCACTACCCGTGTGCGGGGAAAGGGTACCGGTTGGCGTCCGGCTCCCGTCAGGCGCTTTTCAGGCGCTCAGGCGGGCGAGGACCTCGTCGACGGTGCGGCGCAGCGCCAGCGGATCGATCGGCTTGACCAGCCAGGCATCAGCCTCGGCCTGCCCGGCCAGCCACTCGTCGGCCGATCGGTCGAGGAGCATCACGACACGCTGGTCGGGGATGCGCCCAGCACGCTGCTCGAGGCGGAGGTCGAGGCAGGCCGCCATTCCACCCATGTTGCCGATCTGGAGGTCGAGCACGACCAGCGCAGGATCGTGCTCGGTGACGGCGGCGAGCACCGTGGCGCCGGCATGGACCCGGACGAGGTCGTGGTCGCCGCCGAGGGCGGCTTCGACCTCGTCGTGGACCCGGTCGGCGTCGGTGGCGAGGAGCACGGTGGACACGGCCCGGAGCGTACCTGCGGGCCCCCGAGGTCGGGATGCCGAACCCGGGGCCGGCCGCCCGGATCCTCGGGAGAGTGGGCCGCGGACCTCAACCGGCCGCGACGGGTCTACGATCGCCGCCGTAGGGAGCCGACCGAGGAGGCGCTGGTGCTCGAGATCGCCATTGAATCTGGTGACGGATACGTGCTTTGCCGACCCGTCGGCGAGCTCGACGCCTACACGGTCGTCCGGTTCCGCGAGGCCCTCATCTCCGTTGCCGAGCACCAGTACGTGCTCATCGACCTCTCCGAGGTGCCGTTCATGGACTCGGCCGGCCTCGGTGCGTTGATCGGCGGCATCCGACGGGCCCGGGAGAACGACGGGGACGTGGCCGTCGCCTGCAACCGTCCGGCCCTCACCCGCCTCCTGCACACCACGGGCTTCGACCGCATCGTGCCGGTCTGCGAGACGGTCGAGGAGGCCGCCGCCGCCCTCGGTGAGGCCGACTGAGGCCCGACGCCCGGAACCTTCCCAACCCGCTCACCCCCGGACTGCCGATGATCCGCACCGCGCGCCGCCGATCCCGATTCCTGTTGGGCCTCGCCCTGCTCCTCGTGGGCTGGCTCGCTCTGATGACGGCGGCCGGGGCACACGAGGCGCACGATGAACACCTGGTCATCGACGTGGTCGAGATCGATGGCCTGCTCGATCCGGTGCTGCTCGAGGTCATGACGGATGTCCTCGAGGGCGTCGACCCGGCGGAGACCATCGCCCTCGTGTTCCAGGTAGACAGCCGGGGCTCGGTCGTGTCCGACGACGAGGTCGTGGCCGTGGCCGAGCTGATCATGGGCTCGCCGGTGCCGGTCTCGTTCTGGGTGGGCCCCTCGGGAAGCCGTGCACTCGGGGCCGTGGCCCAGTTGGCCGGGCTGGCCGACGACTTGGGCATCGCACCGGGGGCACGCTTCGGCGACCTCGGCGACCCGGTGGCGCCCGTGGAGCGCTTCGGCAGGCCCTTCGGCCTGCCGCCCGACACCGACCTTGTCGACGACACCGTCGGCTACGACGAAGCGGTCGAACGTGGGCTCGCCCGCTCCTCGCCCGTCCTCCTCGAGCACCTGCGGGGGATACCCGGATTCGAGGGTGCCGCCGCCGACGGCTCGGGAACTGCTCCGGTGGTCCGCACCCGCTTCCACAAGCCGGGCCTGGTCGACCAGTTGTTCCACACGGCGGCCAGCCCTCCCGTGGCGTACCTGTTGTTCCTCGTCGGCGCCGGCCTGCTCGTCTTCGAGTTGTACACGGCGGGCGTCGGCATCGCCGGGGTCATCGGTGCCGGTTCGTTCCTGCTGGGGTGCTACGGCCTCGCCGTACTCCCGACCCGCTGGTGGGCGATCGCCCTTCTCGTGGTGGCCATGTTCGGCTATGCCGTCGACGTCCAGACGGGTGTTCCACGCGTCTGGACCGTGATCGCCACGGCCAGCCTGGTGTTCGGCTCGGTCGCCCTGTACGACGGCGTCGGGATGTCGTGGATCACCCTCGGGGTCGGACTCGTCGGGACGATTACCGCCATGGCCGCCGGTATGCCCGCCATGGTGCGCACCCGGTTCTCGACCCCGACCATCGGCCGCGACTGGATGGTCGGCGAGTCGGGGGAGGCCGTCGATGCGGTCGGCCCCGAGGGCACGGTGCGTGTCCGGGGGGCCGTGTGGAAGGCGCGCACGAACCGGGCGACGCCCATCGAGGCCGGTGCCCCGATCCGGGTCGTGGCGGTCGAGGGACTGTGGCTCGAGGTCGCTCCCGAGGAGGGTGGGGCACGCGACTACCGTTCCCGGACTCCGAGGGACTGATTCACCGACGGCGGGAACTTCGGGCCAAGGCCGTCTGTGCGCACTGCGCGGTGAGGGGCGAGGGCCTCGACTACGCCCTTTCGATCCGTGGGGTCCACGGCATCTGGGGCGGGACCAGCGAGGTGGAGCGCCGGAGGATGATCGGGCTGATCGCCTGAGGCCGGGGCGCAGGCTCAGCCGGGCTCCGGCAGCCGCGGTCCGCCGATCCGGAGGTCGTCGCGCCGCCGGGTGATGCCGGTGCCGTCGAGGCGGGCCAACAGGGGAAGGGCGTGCTTGCGCGTGTTGCCCGCTGCCTCCCGGAACATCGACACCGTGAACCCCCCGGGGTGTTCGGCGAGGAGTCGGGCGGCAAGCCTCGCAGCGGCCTCGATGCCCGAGGCGGCGAAGAAGGTCCCGTCCTGTTCGACCACGTCCCCGCGCCGCACCAGTTCGCGCAACTCAGCGCGGTCCACGCCGTCGGGGGTTGGGGGGGCGAAGGGCGCCGCCGCCAGTTCGGCCACGAAGGGATGGTCGGCGAGCGTGTCGACGGCGCCGGCGGGCTTCAGGTGCCCGCCGTCCACGACGACGTCGTCGAGGAGCCTGACGGCGACCCGTTCGTGTTCGTCGAGGCCCGCCAGGTCCAACCCGAGCGGCCCGGACTCCTCGAGTGCAGAGCGGAGTCCGGCGATCGCCGCCTGGAGGGCGGCCGGGTCCACGACCCAGTCGCCGAGGTCGGCGTCGCGGCGCTCGCCGGTCAGCTTCTCCAGTTCGTCGACGGTGACCCAGCCGCGCTCGCGGACCACCCGGTCGACGGAGCGATCGGGCTGCGCCCGGGAGGCACGTTCACGGGGGTCGACGTCGAGCACCTGGCCACCACCCACCGTCTCGGCCCGCCCACTCTCCCGGAGTACGAAGCGGTCCCCGGGCAGGAGCGGCAGGGCATGCGGGAGGAACATCCGCACCGGGCCGCCGGCCCCCGGCTCGAGGGCGTCGGGGCCGAGGATCCGGAGCCGCACCGGGTGTTCGCCGGCGCCGATGTAGGCGACGAAGGCGCCGCGACGGGACACGGCGTGGCCGAGGCTGTCGAGGACCGCCAGGTCGGCGTCCACGACGGTGGTGAGGTGCCACTGGTCGCGACGCACGAGGACGTCGCCGCGCACCACCTCGTCGTGGGCGACGCCGACCAGGTTGACGGCGCACCGGCTGCCGGGCGGGAGGTGGGTGCGCGCCTCGTGGTGGTTTTGGAGTGCCCGTACGCGGACCCGGTCGCCCCGGGGGTGGAGTTCGAGCTCGTCGTCGACTGCGAGGGAGCCGCCGGTCAGGGTGCCGGTCACCACGGTGCCGGACCCCTTGGCGGCGAACGACCGGTCGATCCACAGCCGGGGCCTGTCCAGATCCGCCGAGGTCGGGGTGTCCGCCAGCAGGTCGTCGAGGGCCGAACGCAGCACGTCGAGGCCGACACCCGTCGGCGCATCGACGTCGACGATCGGCGCTCCCTCCAGGAACGTGCCCTCGAGTCGTTCTGCGACCTCGAGGTGGGCGAGTTCGACGAGGTCCTCGTCGGCGATCCCGACCTTGGTCAGCGCCACCAGGCCGTGGCGGACGTCGAGCAGCTCGAGGATCCGGAGGTGCTCCTCGGACTGCGGTTTCCAGCCCTCGGTGGCCGCCACCACGAAGAGGCAGGCATCGACGCCGCCCACGCCGGCCAGCATGTTCTTGATGAACCGGACGTGGCCGGGCACGTCGACCAATGAGAGCGTGGCGCCCGAGGGCAGCGTGGTCGAGGCGAAGCCCAGGTCGATCGTGAGGCCCCGGGCCTTCTCCTCGGCGAAGCGGTCGGGGTCGGTGCCGGTGAGCGCCTCGACGAGCGTGGACTTGCCGTGGTCGACGTGGCCGGCGGTGGCGACGACGTGCATGCGGGGCCGGGTCGTCAGCGGGCGCCGAGCCGGTCGAGCGCCGAGCCGAGCACGGCGTCGTCGTCCGGGTGGACCGTCCGCAGGTCGAGCAGCGTCGCCTGGTCGGCCACGCGGGAGATGACCGGAGGCGTGCCGGCCCGCAAGTCGGCCCTGCGGTCGCCGTCCAGCCGGAGGCCGACCGACGGGATCTCGACGCCGGGCAGGGTGCCGCCGCCGGGGACGGCCATCGTGTCGACCACGAGGTCGGGGGCGATGGTGGCGGCCCGGGACCGGAGGTCGTCGACGGCCAGCGTCGCCATGCGCCAGAACGGGATGGCGTCGCCGTCGCGCCGGAGGTAGGCGAGGGCGAGGTCCTGGAGGGCGTGGAGTACGAGGCTGCCGGGGCGCAGGGCCCGGGCCAGGGGGTGCGCCGCACAGGCCGCCACGAGGTCGGCCCGTCCGGCGATCACCCCGGCCTGGGGACCGCCCAGCAGCTTGTCGCCCGAGAACGTGACCAGGTCGGCTCCTGCCTCGAGGGTCTGGCGTGCGGCGGGCTCATTGGCCAGCCAGGGGGGCGGCCCGTCGTCCAACCACGGGCAGGCGGCGTCGAGCAGCCCCGAGCCGATGTCGGCGACGACCGGGGGGCCCAGGTCCGCCAGTTCGGACACGCCAACCGACTCGGTGAACCCCTCGATCCGGTAGTTGGAGCGATGGACGTTGAGGATCAGCGCTGCGTCGTTGCCGGCGGATGCGACGGCAGTTGCGAAGTCCCCGCGACGGGTGCGGTTGGTGGTGCCGACCTCGATCAGGTGCGCCCCGGACTGCGTCATCACGTCGGGGATCCGGAACCCACCGCCGATCTCGACCAGCTCGCCTCGCGAGACGACCGCCCCGCGTCCCTCGGCGAGGGCGGCCAGGGCCAGCAGCACCGCCGAGGCACAGTTGTTGACCACGATCGCAGCCTCGGCACCGCAGGCCCGTGCCAGCAGCGCTGGCGCCCGGTCCTGGCGGGAGCCCCGGTCACCCGTGGATAGGTCGAACTCGAGGGTGCTGTAGCGGGTGTCGTCGACGGCGGCTCCCCAGGGTGCCCGACCGAGGTTGGTGTGCAGCAGCACGCCGGTGGCGTTGACGACGCCGGTCAGGAGTTGCCGCCCCGTCGACTCGGCCAGGTCGCGGGCCCGTGCCTCGGCGGAGGCCGGATCGCCGTCGGCGACTGCCTGCCGGGCGGCGTCGACCAGCAGCGGGTGCGGGAGGCCCGTGTCGGCGAGCGCGCGGGCCAGCCGGTCGACGGAGGGTGGGCGATCCGAGGCCATGGGATGGGCAGGATACGCGACGCTTCTCCGGGGACCGCCCGCGGCGCCGAGCGGTGTGAGAACCCCTAGCCTGAGCGCCGTGTTCCTGCTTCTGGTCCTGGTGTTCCTCGTCACGCCGATCGTCGAGCTGTACCTGATCGTCCAGGTGGCCGGCGAGGTCGGCGTCCTCAACACGATCGCCCTCCTGGTCCTCGTCAGTGCTGTTGGCGCCTGGCTGGTCCGTCGGGAGGGCCTCGGGATCCTGCGCAGAGCCCAGGAGGAGATGGCCCAGGGCCGCGTGCCGGGAAGGGAACTGGTCGACGGCCTGTTGGTGCTGTTCGGCGGTGCGCTGATGCTGACCCCCGGCTTCGCCACGGACGCCCTTGGCCTGTCGCTTCTCTTCCCACCGACCCGGGCGCTGCTGCGGGCCGTCGCCTCACGCTGGTTCGGGCGACGGATGGAGAGCGGGCGCACCACGATGGCCTGGAGGGTCGACCTTGGCGGGCAGGGTCCCGAGGGGCCCATCGACGTGGAGTCGTGGCGGGACGACGACCCCCCGTCGCGTCCCGAACTTGGTCCGGACTCCTAGCCGGCTTCGTCGAGGGCGGCCTCGGCGGCGGCCAGCAGCCGGGCGCTGCACCCCTCCATGTTGATCGGCGGTGCCGCCTCGGTGGCGATCACCTCGACGATCTTCCGGTAGGCATCCGCCGCCGGTCCCTCGCCCAGGACGACCGGGTTGCCGCTGTCCCCTCCGGCGCTCACGGCGGCGTCGATCGGGATGCTGCCGAGCAGCGGCGCCCCGATCTGCCTGGCGAGTGAGTCGCCACCTCCGGCGCCGAAGAGTTCGTGGCGCTCGCCGTCGGGGGTGACGTAGGCGCTCATGTTCTCGATCACCCCGACCACCCGCAGGTAGTTGTTGCGCCCCATGTGGGCGACCCGGACGGCCACCTTCTGCGCGGCAAGGGCAGGCGTCGTGACGATGATCATCTCGGCCCGGGGCAGCATCTTGGCGAGCCCCATCTGGACGTCGCCGGTGCCCGGCGGCATGTCGATCAGCAGGTAGTCGAGGTCGCCCCATTCCACGTCCTCGCAGAAGTGCCGGACGGCCCGGTTCAGGATCAGGCCCCGCCACATGAGGGCGGTCTCCTCGTCCTCGACGAGGAACCCCATCGACACGACCTCGAGGTGGCCGGCGCCCACGGACCTGTGGTTCGGGGTGATCTTGCCGGACTCGGGGGAGCCCCCCAGCCGGCCCTCGATGCCGAGCATGCGCGGGATCGAGAAGCCCCAGATGTCGGCGTCCATGACCCCGACGGCGTAGCCCCGGTCGGCCAGCGCTGCCGCCAGGTTGACGGTCACCGAGGACTTGCCCACTCCGCCCTTGCCGGAGGCGACCATGAGTACCCGGCAGGTGGCCGGTACGGCGGTCTCGGGGGCGTCCTGGGCGACGTTCCAGCGGGCCTTGGCCATCGCCGCGGCCTTCTCGTCGGGCGTCAGTTCGGTCCAGGTGATGTGCACCTTCGTGACTCCGGGCAGGCCACCGATGCGGGCCCGCACGTCACGCTGGATCTGCGCCCTCAGTGGGCAGCCCGACGTGGTGAGGGCGATCGTGACGTCGACGAGGCCGTCGGCGTCGACCGTGGCGCCCTTGGCCATGCCGAGTTCGACGATGTCGCTTCCCAATTCGGGATCGACGACTCCGCGCAGCAGCCCCATGACCTCGTCGATCGAGGGTGGGTCGACCGGGGGTCGTTGGGTCGCGATGGATGGTCCGTCGGACATATCCTGAGCCTACGGGCGCAGGGATCGGCTGCCGGGTTCGGCGGGCTGGTTCGACTACTGGGATCGGCGCGAAATAGTGGATACACTCACGGGTACAGCGAACGAGGCTTAGGGAGTCACGCGACATGATCACGTTGACGGACGATGCGACCACCAAGGTCGGCGAACTGATCGCCGGCGAGGACGATGACAACCTCGCCCTGCGCGTTGCGGTCCGTCCCGGCGGCTGCTCGGGCTTCAGCTACGAGATGTTCTTCGACACCGAGCGTGCCGACGACGACCTCGAGGTCAACTTCGGCGGAATCCGGGTCGTGGTCGATCCTTCCAGCGCCCAGTTGCTCGAGGGCGCCACCCTCGACTACAAGGACGGCCTCAACGAGGCGGGGTTCTCGATCGACAACCCCAACGCCCAGCGCACCTGCGGCTGCGGCCAGAGTTTCTCCTAGGTCCCTTCCGGGCCGCGGCCCGTTCCTGGTCGCTTCAGGCAGTCGCCCTGCGCAACGCTTGGCGGACCTCGCGTGTGTCCATGGCGAAGTGGAGGATGTCGCGGATGACACCTTCGGCGTCGGCCACGACGAGACTGGGTTCGAAGTCGAGGGCGTAGGCGCCGATCACGGGGGTCAGTGACTTCAGTTCCTCGTCCATCCAGGGTTCGGCATGCACGGCGGTCAGGTCGGCGACACCGGGGGCGAGCGAGAGCAGCACCTCGAGGGCCGGCCCGCAGACGTCGGTCTGGCAGAAGCGCGGCGTCGACACGAGGAGTGCCGTCGGTCCGTCGATCGCCAGCGCCTCGATGAGCGTCACCTCGTGGAACGGACAGGTCCCCTCGTGCCAGGTGCAGATCGGGTCGACGCCACGGTCGTCGTCGACGGTGGGCGTGTCGACGCCTCGCATCGGGTCGCCGACCTGGACGAGCTTCACGTCGGCCCTGTCGACCACCCGGAACGGGTACGGGTCGCCCAGGCCGGCACCGGACATCTCGAAGTCACCGGGGGCTTCGGGCGTGAACACCAGCGGGTAGTAGGGGGTCACGCCCGGCTCGCCGTGGCGCTCGATGCGGCCCTCGTGGACGACGACACCACCCCGGGCGACCGTGACGTCGATGGCTTCGGGTGCATCCTCGACGGCCGGCCAGCCATCGGGAGCAATCAGGATGAACGGCGCCCGCTGGCGAGAACCGGCGGCCAGGACGGCGTTCGCCCGGTAGCCGTCGGCGAAGCGTGCGCCGAGGGTGAAGCCGCCGGCGGCCGTGGTCGTCGTAGGTGTTGATGTCGAGCCGCCCCCACAACCGGGAAGCACGAGTCCGCCCGCCAGCCCGGCCAGCCCGGCCAGGATGTGTCGCCTGGTGGGCTGCTGCATGGCGCCGAGGGTAGTGGGTCGTCCGAAGGGGGTTCTCTGCGGCACACTCCTTCAGTGGATCCCGAACTCTCGATGGTCGTCGACGGTCGGTTGGTCACCGTGCCCGACGACGACTCGACCCTCCTCGACGTGCTGCGCAGGCGGCTCGGCATCACGTCGGCCAAGGACGGGTGCAGCCCACAGGGGCAGTGCGGCTGCTGCACGGTGCTGGTCGACGGGCAGCCCCGGGTCTCGTGCGTGACGCCGGCCCGGCGTGTGGCCGGTCGCACCATCACCACCCTCGACGGCCTCCCCGAGACGGAACAACGGGCGTGGGCCGACGCCTTCTGCTCGGCCGGCGGCAGCCAGTGCGGGTTCTGCACCCCGGGGATCGTCGTGCGCTTCGCCGGCCTGCGGGCCGCCGGCGAGACCGACCGAAACCGGGCCGCAAGGGCGCTCCACGCCCACCTCTGTCGCTGCACCGGCTGGCAGACGATCATCGAGGCCTGGGACGCCTACGGCACCGGTACGTGGACGGGCGACCCGGAGCTCGCCGCCCGCCGCGCAGAGCTCGAGGGGCACGTCGCCCAGGCGGTCGGACCCGACGTGGTCCTCGGCCGCGGTGGATTCGCCGCCGACACCGTTCCCGACGACCACCTCGTGGCCGTACCCGACAGCAGCGGCGGCTTCGGCGTCGGCGAGACGCTGGCCGAGGCACGCACCGCCGCCGGCAAGGTTCAGGGCCGCCGCACGACCGTTTCCCCGAGGCCCCCGCTGGACCTGCCGCCCGGCGACTGGACAGCGACCCTGCGGACCTCGTGGGTCGAACCGGCCTACCTCGAGACCGACGCCGCCTGGTGCGTGCCGGGCGGCGAGCCGTCGTCACCGCTCGCCAACGGCGGCGCCTTCGGCGGCAAGGCGAGGTCGTCGGCGCCCGCCGAGGCGCGCCGCCTGGCCGACGAGCACGGGCGCCCGGTCCTCGTGCTGTACGCCCGCGAGGACACCGTGCGGCTCGGCCCGAAGCGACCGCCGGTCGCCGGAGGCGTCGACGCCGCCGGCCGGGGCGTGCTGCGGGTCGCCCGGACGCCCGGCATCGCCGAGGCCGTCGCCCGGGTCGCCCCGGACCTGGTCGTCGAGGAGGTCGACGTCGCCGGTCCGCCCACCTCTGCCGATCTGCGGGCCGCCGGCTGGGCCGAGGCCGTGGCGCTCCTGACCGGCGCCCGGGGCGAGGTCGGCACCGTCACCTCCCCCGACGGCGGGTCAGCCACGGCCGAGGTGGACGGCGACGGCATCCGGGTCACGGTGCGCTGCGGCGAACCGCTCGACGAAACCGTCCTGCGCTCCTACTGCGTCGGCGCCGCCCACATGGCCTGGAGCTGGGTCACGTCCGAGTCGCTGGTCGTCGACGACGAGGGCGCGGTCCACGACCTGACCGTCCGGTCGTTCGACGTGGTGCGGGCCACCGAGACGCCCCCCATCCGGGTCGAGATCCAGACCGACGCCGGCGAGCCCTGCAACGGGTCCGACGCCGTCTTCGTAGCGGTGGCCGCCGCCACGTGGTTGACTCGCGGAGTGCCGGAGTCTTGGCCGACCGGCACCTGAGCCACGAGGAGAATCCCGATGACCGACACACCGAAGCCCGTAGGCCCCTACACGCCGATCATGCGCGTGGGCGACGTCCTGCTCACCAGCGGACAGGTGGGCATCGCCGACGGGGCGCTGGTCGACGGTGGGCTCGAGGGCCAGCTCACCCAGGCACTCGCCAACCTGCGCAGTGTCCTCGAGTCGGAGGGCGCCTCGCTGGGCGACGTGGTCAAGACGACGGTGTTCCTCGTCGACATGGACGACTACGCGGCCATGAACGCCATCTACTGTGAGGCCTTCGGCGACCACCGCCCGGCCCGATCCGCCGTCGCCGTCGCCGCCCTGCCGCTGGGGGCACGGGTCGAGATCGAGGCCATCGCCCACACCGGCTGAGGCCGTTTCCCCGGAGCCGCCCGGGTTCTGGCAGACTGCGTCCATGGCCGGAGCAGTGATCATGATCGTGGTGCTCGTCGTCGTGATGCCCGTAGGCATCCTCATGAGCGGCACGCTGGGTGCCTTCGCCCTCGGCAACCTGCTCAAGCGCGACGCCGACGCCCGCCACGAGGGGTCCGAGCTGCTCGAGGTGAGCGAGGCCAACCCGTACGCAGGGCCCGCCGAAGACTGAGTCGCCCGGCCTACACGCCCCAGCGCGACTGGCCGAAGCGGTAGCCCACCGACCGGACGGTGTGGATCAGGCCGGCGTGCTCCTCGCCGAGCTTCGCCCGCAGGCGTCGGATGTGCACGTCGACCGTGCGGGCGCCACCGTAGTAGTCGTAGCCCCACACCCGGCTCAGCAGGGTCTCGCGGGTGAACACCTTGCCGGGGTGCGAGGCGAGGAACTTGAGCAATTCGTACTCCATGTAGGTGAGGTCGAGCGGCTGGCCGTCGATGGCCGCCTGATAGGTCTCGACGTTCAGCGCCAGCGGTCCGTACTCGACGAGGTCGGGTCGCGAACCCCGACCCGTCCGCCAGAACAGGTGGCGCAGTCGTGCGTTCAACTCGACCGGGCGGACCGGCGCGAGGCAGAAGTCGTCGAACAGGTCGTCCCGGAGCTCGAGGTCCTCGAGATGGTTGGCGCCGACCAGGAGCAGCAGCGGCTCGAGCGGCATCTCGCCCTTGCGGAGGCGGCGGCAGAAGGCGAAGGCGGCCTCCGGGTCGACCTCGGCGGTGACGATCGCACCGGCCCATCCCTCGTCGGGCTCCCCGGCCATGGCGGCGTCCGGATCCCCGAAGGACTTCCACGACCAGCCGCCGAGGTCGAGGGCCTGCGCCAACTCCGGTGGGGGCGGGTCGGGGAAGACGAGGAGGGGGTCCATCGGTGAGCCCGCCGTCACCAGTTCGGCAGGTAGCGCTCGAGTTCGAACGGCGTGACCTGACGCTGGTACTCGTCCCATTCGGCCCGCTTGTTGCGGAGGAACCACTTGAAGATGTGGTCGCCGAGCGTGTCCCGGACGAGCTCGGAGGCCTCCATCTCGTCGAGTGCCTCCGCCAGGTTGGACGGCAGCGGCCTCACGCCGAGTGACGCCAGGTCGTCGGGCCCGAGCTCGTGGAGGTTGTCGACGGCCTCGGCGGGCAGCTCGTAGCCCTCCTCGATGCCCCGCAGCCCTGCCGCCAGGATCACGGAATAGGCCAGGTACGGATTGCAGGCCGGATCGAGCACCCGGTACTCGATGCGTGTGGACTGCGTCTTGCCCGGCTTGATGATCGGCACCCGGACCAGCGCAGAGCGGTTGTTGCGGGCCCAGGAGACGAAGCGTGGGGCCTCGTAGCCCTCGTTGATCCGCTTGTACGAGTTAACCAGCTGGTTGGTGACCGCGGTGATCTCCCGGGCGTGGTGGAGCAGCCCGGCGATGAAGCCGTAGCCCACTGCCGAGAAGCCGTCGTCGCCGTCGGGGTCGTGGAAGGCGTTGGTGCCGTCGTGGAACAGCGACAGGTGCGTGTGCATTCCCGAGCCCTGGACGCCGTTGAGCGGCTTCGGCATGAACGTGGCGTAGACGCCCTGCTCCATGGCGATCTTCTTGACGGTCAACCGCAGCGTCATCACGGCGTCGGCCATCGACAGGGCGTCGGTGTACTGGAGGTCGATCTCGTGCTGGCTGGGGCTGTCCTCGTGGAACGAGTACTCCACCGGGATGGACAGGGCCTCGAGCATGTGCAGGGTGCGCTTGCGCAGGTCCGACGAGACGTCGGCGGTGGTGAGGTCGAAGTACGAGGCGCCGTCGAGGGGCTGGGGTATGCCGCCGTTGGCATCGGCGAAGTAGAAGAACTCGACCTCGGGGGCGCAGAACATCTCGAACCCGGCCTCCCGGGCGCGACCGATGTTGCGCCGCAGGACCTGGCGGGGGTCGCCGGGGAACGGGGAGCCGTCCAGCCGGGTGATGTCGCAGAACATGGTGCCCGAGGGCTCGTCCTCGGCGGCCCAGGGCAGCAGCTCGAAGGTGCCGGGATCGGGCACGGCCAGCACGTCACTCTCCTGGACCCGGCTGTAGCCGTCGATCGCGGAGCCGTCGAACTGCAGTCCCTCGTCGAAGACCGTCTCGAGCTCGGCCGGCGAGATGGCCACCGACTTGTGGCGACCAAGCACATCGGTGAACCAGAGTCGGATCAGGCGGACCCCGCGCTCCTCGACGGTGCGCAGGACGTAGTCGCGTTTGCGGTCGGCGTCGTTTTCCACGGGACCATCATGCGCCACGGAGATTCAGCGCGCCAAAGGGCTTTCATCCGTTCACAGACCGTTCACACAAGGGCAACAGCAGGGAAACTGCCGATGTGGCATCGTGTGTCCGGCCCGGTGACCCCTCCGGGCCCGACATCGAAGCAGCGGAAGCCCAAGCTGTCTGCCGCACACCCGACCTGGAGACTGACACCAATGGCGATCAGGGCCGAATACATCTGGATCGACGGCACGAAGCCCCTGCCGTACGTCCGCTCGAAGACCAAGATCATCGACGCCGGCACGACCGAGTTCCCGATCTGGGGATTCGACGGCTCGAGCACCAACCAGGCGCCGGGCGACAACTCCGACTGCGTGCTGCGCCCGGTGTTCAGTTGCCCCGACCCGATCCGTGGCGGTGACGACGTCCTCGTGCTCGCCGACGTCTGCCTCCCGGACGGCAACCTGACGCCGCACCCGACGAACACCCGTGCTGCCTGCGTCGAGACGTACGAGAAGTACGCCGACCAGGAGCCCTGGTTCGGAATCGAACAGGAGTACACGTTCTTCCAGGAGAACCGCCCGCTGGGCTGGCCGATCGAGGGCTACCCCGCCCCGCAGGGCCCCTACTACTGTGGTGTCGGCGCCATCGAGATCGCCGGTCGCGACATCGTCGAGGACCACACCCAGGCGTGCATCGACGCCGAACTGAACATCTCGGGCACCAACGCCGAAGTCATGCTCGGACAGTGGGAGTTCCAGATCGGACCCGAGGACCCGGTGTCGGTCAGCGACCACCTCTGGGTCGCCCGCTACCTCCTGTACCGCATCGCCGAGAACTACCGGGTCGATGCCACGCTCAGCGCCAAGCCCATCAAGGGCGACTGGAACGGCGCCGGTGCCCACACCAACTTCTCGACCCGTGCCATGCGAGAGGGCTACGACCCCATCATCGCCGCCTGCGAGGCGCTGGGCGCCGAGGGCAAGATCGAGGAGCACCTCGCCGGCTACGGCCTCGGATCCGAGGAGCGCCTCACCGGGCTCCACGAGACGCAACGCTACGACGCGTACAACTATGCCGTCTCCGACCGCGGTGCCTCGGTGCGCATCCCCTGGCAGGTCCACCTCGAGGGCAGGGGCTACATCGAGGACCGTCGCCCGAACGCCAACATGGACCCCTACGTGGTCACCCAGTTGATCACGAACACCTGCTGCGAAGCCCTCGCCTAGGGCCCCACCCAGAGTCGTCACGGCCCCGGAGTCCGCCCCGGGGCCGTGACGCGTCCGGGCACGGCCGCCCGGGAACCCCGTCGGTACGCTCCCATCCATGAACCGCCTGCGGGTCGCGCTGATCCAGGTGAACAGCGTCGTCGGAGATCTCGACGGCAACGTGGCGCGCGTCCGCTCCGCCCTGGGCGAGGTCGCCGACTGTGACTTGGCCGTCTTCCCGGAGATGGTGCTCACCGGCTACCCGCTCGAGGACCTCGTGCTCAAGCCGCGGTTCGTGGCCGACAGCCGTGCTGCCATGGAGACGCTCGCCGCCGAGAGCGGCGGGTGCGCTCTGGTGCTCGGATTCGCCGACCCCGGACCGGACGGCAGCGTCCACAACGCCGTCGCCGTCTGCCGCGACGGCGCCGTGGCCGGCGTGTACCACAAGCGCCAACTCCCCAACTACAGCGTGTTCGACGAGGCCCGACACTTCCGGGCCGGCACCGAGCCGCAGGAGCTGTACCGGATCGGCGGAGTCCGCGTCGGGGTGGCCGTCTGCGAGGACCTCTGGGTGGCCGACGGACCGGTCGACCGGCTGCTCGAGGGTGGCGCCGAACTTCTGGTGACGATCAACGGCTCGCCGTACCGCCAGGGCAAGTTGGCCGAACGGGAGGCCACCGTCGTCGCCACTGCCACCTCTTCCGGCCGCCCCCTCGTGTACGTCAACCTGGTGGGCGGTCAGGACGAACTCGTCTTCGACGGCGGGTCGATGGTGGCCGACCCGTCGGGCACGATCGTGGCCCGGGCGCCCCGGTTCGACGAGGCGATCGTGGTGGTCGACATCGACGTCCCCGTGGTGTCGGCCCCAGGAGCCGGTCTCCCCGTCGTGGAGGTGTCCGGGACGGTCGACCGTGCCGACCATGCGGTGCCGCCGCCCATTCCACCCCTCGAGCCGATGGCCGAGCTGTACGGCGCACTCGTCACCGCCACGCGCGACTACGTCGTCAAGAGCGGCTTCACCGACATCTGCATCGGCCTGTCCGGTGGCGTCGACTCCGCACTCGTCGCCACGATCGCCGCCGACGCCCTCGGTCCCGAGCACGTCCACGCCGTGCTCATGCCGTCCCGCTACTCGAGCGACCACTCGATCGCCGACGCCGAGTCGCTCATCGCCGAACAGGGACTCGACGGCCGGACCATTCCCATCGAGGATGCCCATGCGGCGCTGCGCGGCATGCTCGATGCGTCGGTCGGCGACCTCGGCGACGGTCTGGTGGACGAGAACCTGCAGGCCCGCATCCGGGGCGTGCTTCTCATGGCGCTCTCCAATGCCCACGGCTGGCTGGTCCTGACCACGGGCAACAAGAGCGAGTCGGCTGTCGGCTACTCGACCCTCTACGGAGACACCGTCGGTGCCTACGCCTCCATCAAGGACGTCTACAAAACGACGGTGTTCGACCTGTGCCGCTGGCGCAACGTGCAGGAGGTGCTCTCCGGCGGGGGTCCGGTGATCCCCGACACGATCCTCGCCAAGCCGCCGTCGGCCGAGTTGCGGCCTGATCAGCGCGACGACCAGAGCCTGCCGCCCTACGACGTACTCGACCCGCTGCTCGAGGCCTACATCGAGGGCGACCGCACCAGGGCCGAGCTTGTGGCCTCGGGGTTCGACGCCGAGCTGGTCGACCGGGTCGTGCGCCTCGTCGACGGTGCCGAGTACAAGCGCCGTCAGACGCCGCACGGCGCCCGGGTCACCCGCAAGGGGTTCGGCCGGGACCGGCGGCTGCCCGTCGTCAACCGCTACCGGGGCTGACCGGGGCTGACCGGGACATTCGCCGACTCGTGACGATGGTCACGTTCGCGAGTTGTGGTCGGCAGGGCCGTCGATAGCGTGGCCGACGAACGGCGAGGGCGACGCCGGAGCGGCCTGAGGTGTGTCCGAGAGGACGTCGAGGGGTCCGGCGAGCGTCCCGGGGAGTCAACGGAGGGGGCCGCCGCAGGGGGGCTTCCCGACAACGGAGGAGAGGCGAGGTTGGCGAAGGATCGGGTCGAACGGGACGAGGAAGACCTAGTCCGGCTGTATCTCACCGACATCGGCCAGTACCCCCTCCTGACCAAGGAGGGCGAGGTCCGGCTCGCCCAGCAGATCGAGGGCGGTGTCGAGGCCAAGGCCGAGATGGCCAGGGCCGGCGACAACCTGGCCCCCGCCAAGCGGCGCGAACTCCGTCGGGCGATCCGGCACGGCGACGAGGCGGAGCGGACCTTCGTCCAGTCGAACCTCCGGCTCGTCGTCTCGATCGCCAAGAAGTACCAGGCGTCCGGACTCCCGCTGCTGGACCTCATCCAGGAGGGCAACCTCGGCCTGATGCACGCCGTCGAGAAGTTCGACTGGCGCAAGGGCTTCAAGTTCTCGACCTATGCCACCTGGTGGATCCGCCAGGCCATCACCCGCGGCATCGCCAACACCGGACGCACAATCCGGCTTCCGGTACACGCCGGTGACACGCTGGCCCGCCTCCAGAAGGCCCGTTCCCGCCTCGAGCACAAGTACGGACGGCCGGCCACGCTGTCCGAGCTGGCCGCCGAGGTCGAGATGCCCGAGGAGAAGGTCACCGAAGCCCTCCGCTTCGCCGCCGAGCCGTTGTCGCTCAGCGAGCCGCTGCGCGAGGACGGCGACGCCGAGTTGGGCGACGTCGTCGAGGACCGGGCGGCCGAGTCGCCGTTCGAGCGGGCCGCCACGGCGCTGCTCCCCGAGGAGATCAGCCGCCTGCTCGCCCCGCTGGACGAGCGCGAGCGCGAGATCCTGAAGCTCCGCTTCGGTCTCGACCGCGGTGATCCGCGCACCCTCGAGGAGGTCGGTGAGCACTTCAACCTCACCCGTGAGCGCATCCGCCAGATCGAGGCACGGGCCATGTCGAAGTTGCGGCACCCGAGCACCGACACCGGCGCCCGCGACCTGCTGGCCGTCTGAGCCGCCGGACGCATCGGCCGGTCGGCTCCCCGCCGGGGCCGGATTGGCGGAGGTGGACGGGAATCGAACCCGCCGGACGGGGATCGCCCGTCCCACCCGCTTTGAAGGCGGGGGAGCCCACCAGGTACTCAGACACCTCCGGGACCGACGCTAACGGGACGACGCTCCGCTCACCATCCCCGCCGGTGCGCGTCCCGACCGGCGCTGCGTATCATGGCCACCGTGAAGAAGCTGCTGATGCTGACCGTGCTCGGTGCCCTGATCGCCGTGGCGGTCAAGAAGGTCCGCTCGATCTGACCCCGGAGCCCCCGGCCTCCGTGGCCCGGGAGCCCCATCGGGCGCGGCGAACGCCGGCCCACACCACCAGCGCGAGCACGAGCGTCAGGGCGGTGACCGCCCCCCACCTGCGATCCAGCGGGATGCGTTCGCCGAGCGCCACGGGTCGGTCGAACTCGAGCACCGGCCATCCACGATCCTCGGCGAGGCGACGCAGCTGGCGGTCGGGGTTCACGACCACCGGGTTGCCGACCGCCTCGAGCATGGGCAGGTCGCTCACCGAGTCCGAATAGGCCCACGACGCCCCCAGGTCGAGGCCACGGTCCTCGGCCAGCCGGGACATCGCTTCGGCCTTGCCCTCGCCGTGGGCCGAGAACTCGACCTCGCCGGTGTAGCGGCCCTCCGGGTCGACCTCCGGCGTGGTGGCCACGAACTCGTCGATGCCGAGATGGGTGGCCAGTGGCTCGACGATCTCCACGGGTGCAGCCGAGACGAGGACGACCAGGCGGCCCTCCTCCCGGTGCTGCTCGATGAGTTCGAGCGCCTCGTCGTAGACGATCGGCTCGATGACCTCCGCCAGGTGGTTGCGGGCGATCCTTCGCAGTCCGTCCTGCTCCCAGCCGGCGGCCAGGCGCAGGGCCGTACGACGTGCCCGGTCGATCGACTCGTCGTCGGCACCGAAGAAGCGGTACACGACCTGTCCCCAGGCGGCCCGGAGCGCCATCGGCACGCTGAGGTAGCCCTCCTTGCGCAGCACCGGACCGTAGGCCGCCAGCGATGCCCGGGCGATGACCGTCCGGTCCAGGTCGAAGAAGGCGGCTTCCATGTGGGCGAGCCTAGGGGGACCCCGTTGGTGGTCAGGGACGCGATCGCTAACGTGTCGGGCACGGCTCGGCTCCGCCGACCGTTCGCCTCCGGGCGGATTTTTCCCCCGGTTCCCCTGCCTCCCCCTGGCCTTCCCCGATGGATGCCGCGCGCAGGGAGAACCGAATGAACGTGTGCTGGTCGCTCAAGGGCGGATCGGGAACCACCGTGGTGACCGCGGGGCTGGCCCTCGCCGTCGCCCGTCGGGGTGGTCGTCCGCTCCTCATCGACCTCGCCGGCGACCTGCCGGCGGTGCTCGGGGTGGAGGGAGCCGGGCCGGGCATCACCGACTGGTGCTCGGCGGTCGGCGGCCCGGGCCCCGAAGCGCTCGAGCGGCTCGCCGTCGACGTTCCCGGGGGCATCCGACTGGTCGCCCTCGGCACCTCGGGTTGGCACCTGGCGGAGGCGGAGCGTGTAGTCGCCCTCGCTGACCACCTGGTGCAGTGCGACGACCCGCTCGTCGTCGATGCCGGCGACCTCGGCACCTCCCGGGTCCCCGACGCACTCCTCGACGCCCTGGTCGGACGGGCCGCCCGGTCGATCCTCGTCACCCGGGCCTGTTACCTGTCCCTCCGACGCCTCCCCGCCCAGGTGCGGCGTCCGACGGAGGTCGCCCTCGTCGTCGAGCCGGGACGGGCACTCGGTCGGCCCGATGTCGAGGCGGTCGTGGGATCGCCGGTGACGATGCGCATCCCCCTCGACCCGGCGATCGCCCGGGCGGTCGACTCCGGGCTGCTCGCACGACGGGTTCCCCGGTCGCTGTTCCGGGGTGTCGGGGAGGGCACGTGAGCGCCGTGGCCACCGGTCTGGCCGCCTCCGTGCACGCCGAGGCACTCGACCTCCTGGCGGCTGCGCCGGGTGGCGACCAGACGGCCATCGTCGAGGCCCTGGTGGCACGCCGGGAGCCGCTCCTCGGCGTCGGGGCGCGCGACGCAGCCGTCGCAGCCGTCATGGCCCGCATCACCGGGCTCGGCCCGCTCCAGCCGCTGCTGTCGGATCCGGCGGTGAGCGAGGTGATGGTCAACGGGCCGGGTCCCGTCTTCATCGAGCGTTCGGGGCGTCTCGAGGCCACCGACATCCGACTCGACGACGCCGAGGTCCAGCGCCTGGTCGAACGGGTCATCGCCCCCAGCGGGCGCCGGGTCGACCGCTCCAGCCCCTGGGTGGACGCCCGGCTGGCAGACGGCTCGCGGGTGAATGTCGTCGTGCCCCCGATTGCCATCGACGGCCCGTGCGTGACGATCCGCCGCTTCGGCGAGCGCCGGTTCACCCTGGCCGACCTGGCCGCCCCGGAGGTCGCCGTGCTCCTCGGGCACATGGTCGCCGACCGGGCGAACATCATCGTCAGCGGAGCCACCGGCTCGGGCAAGACGACCCTCCTTGCGGCACTGACCTCGGCGGTGGATCCCACGGAGC
Source organism: Acidimicrobiales bacterium (assembly GCA_029577135.1). Taxonomy (GTDB): domain Bacteria; phylum Actinomycetota; class Acidimicrobiia; order Acidimicrobiales; family MedAcidi-G1; genus S20-B6. Next base: position 57,269 of record JARQPW010000003.1, on the reverse strand, counting down.
GGCTGATCACCGTGGAGGATGCCGCCGAGTTGGCGCTCGCCACACCGCATGTCGTGCGCCTCGAGGCCCGGCCTCCGAACTGCGAGGGGGTCGGCGAGGTCACGGTCCGTGACCTCGTCCGCAATGCGCTGCGGATGCGGCCCGACCGGATCGTCGTCGGCGAGGTCCGCGGCGCCGAGGCCTTCGACATGCTCCAGGCTCTCAACACGGGCCACGACGGCTCCCTCTCGACCTGCCACGCAAACAGCGCAACGGATGCGCTGCGGCGCCTGTCCACCATGGTCCTGCTTGCGTCACCGGGCCTCTCGCCAGGGGTTGCGGAAGCACTCGTCGCCGGAAGCGTCGACCTCGTGGTCCACATGACCCGGCAGGGGGCCTCCCGGCTGGTGTCCGACGTTGTCGAGGTACGCCCCCCGGGGGAGCAGCCCCCGTTCCGGTCGGTGGTCGTCGACGGCGGGCCGATCCACGCGCAGCCCCCCTCTGGCAGGTGGGGACGATGACTCCGGTCTGGTCGGCTGCCGGAGCGCTCCTTGCCATCGTCCTCGCGCTGGTTCCCCCGAGGGCGGTGGTACGAACCCTGCCGGTGGACGCGACCACGGGGTCCGGCGCGACCCGACCCGGCGCGACCCGGCCCGGCGAGGCGTGGATCGACAGGTGGCGGTCGTCGCCACGCCGGATCGACGCCGCCCTCCCGGACTTCGTCGATGACCTGGCCCGTTCGCTCCACAGCGGCGCCACCCTGACGGAGGCACTCGTCGACGCCGGCCGCCTCGAAGGCCCCCTGGCCAGGGACCTGCGGCAGGTCGCCGGCGACGTCGATGTGGGGGCGCCCATCGGCGAGGCGCTTCGGCGTTGGGAGTCCCGTCGCCCCGGGACCAGGGTGGGGCTCGTCGTGGCAGTGGTCGACCTGGCGCTGGTGGCGGGCGGCGAGCCGGTCGCCCTGCTCACCTCGGTCGCCGACTCGATGCGGGACGAGGAGGCTGTGGCGGCCGAGTCGCGTGCCCTGGCCACGCAGGCACGGGCATCGGCGGCCGTGGTCTGCCTGGCCCCCCTCGGGTTCGCCGTGCTCACGTCGCCGTTCCGTTCCGGGGGCTTCCTCAGCGGGGCCAGCCCGCTCCTCGTGTTGCTGGGTCTCGGCCTCGACGCCGTCGGCCTCTGGTGGATGTGGCGCATCACCCGTTCCGGTGCCGCCTGATGGGGCTGATCGCCGCCGCCTGGGCCCTCGGCGTCCTGGTCGTCGCGGCGAGGGTGGGGGCCACCCCGTCCCGGCACCCGGCGCCGTCGGCGACCCCGGGTGCCGTGCCCCGGTCGCCACGCGACGACCCGGTCGCCCGCCTGGGCCGGCTCGTGCGTAGGGGCGCATCCGAGGATCGGGCCGCCGATCGGCGTGTCGGGGCCGTCTGCCTGGTCGTCCTCGGGTCGTTCGTCGTGCATCCCGTCCCGGCAGTCGTGGTGGGATCGCTGGTCGGTGCCCTTCCGGCCATTCGTCGCCGGCTCGACGGGCGTCGGCGCGACCGTGCGGTGCTGGCCGAGCTCCCGTGGGTCGTCGGCCTCGTCCGGATGGGCGTGGTCGCCGGGCTCCCGGTCGGGAACGCCCTCTCCGAGGCTGCATCCCGCGGCCGGGGGCCCGTGTCGGTGGCACTCGGGGAGGCGCTCGACCGGTCGGATCGGGGGGCGCCCCTGGCACAGGAGGTCGAAGGGCTGCGCCCGCTGCTCGGCGAGGCGGGTCGTCCGCTGGTCTCGGCTCTCGTCGGTTCGCTCCGCCTCGGTGCGCCCATCGGCCCCGCCCTCGAGGCGGCGGCCGCCGACCTGCGGGCCACGGCCCGTCGTCGGGCCGAGACCCGGGCCAGGAAGGTGCCGGTCCTGATGCTCTTCCCCCTCGCCCTCTGTGTCATGCCCGCCTTCATCCTCCTGTCGGTCGTCCCGATGGTGCTCGACGCCCTCGGCAACCTCGAGTTGGGCCTCTGAGGCCTGTGCCCCCTCCTCGCGCCCTGTTCTCGCGGCTTTGTCGCCTTCGCCATCCGACACCCGGGAGGTGTCCATGCAACGAGCCATCCTGCGGTGGGTCGTGGTCCCCGTCCACTGCCGACTCGCGACGTTCCAGCAACGACGGAATCAGGAGAGCGGCCTCGACGACCGCGGCCAGACCACCGCCGAGTACGTGCTACTCATCCTCGGCGCAGCGACGATCGCCATTCTCGTCACCAGTTGGGCGACCGGGACCGACCGCATCACGCGGCTGTTCGACCGGGTCCTGAACTCGCTCATCAACAAGGTCGGGTAGGTGCGCCGTCGGCTACGGGACGAGCGGGGCCAGGCGACGATCGAACTGGTGCTCGTCGTACCGGTCCTCATCGTGCTGGCCCTCTTCCTCGTCCAGGTTGGGCTCGTGGTGCGCAGCCTCGTGCTCGTCCACCACGCTGCCCGGGAGGGCGTCAGGGTCGCTGCGGTGGGTGGCGACCTCGAGCGGGTGTGGGAGGCCGTGGTGGGTTCGTCGGGGCTGTCGCCGGGCGCCACCGATGTCGACCGTCGCATCGACGGGGACCTCGCCACGGTCGCCGTCACCTACCGGGATCCGACCGACGTGCCGTTGGTGGGCGCTCTCCTGCCCGAGATTCCGGTCACGGCGTCGGCCACGATGCGCCGAGAGGCCGTCGATTCCCGCCGGGTGTGGCCTCAGACGGGTGCACCCGTTCGGTAGCGTGGGCGTCGACCATCGTGCAGCAACCGAGGCGGAGGGATCCACGTGCACCTCGAGTTCCATCACATCTCGCGGAACCCGTGGACCGTTCTGGTGCTCCGAGGCGACCTCGACATGGCCGGCGCCCCCAGGCTCCGCCAGGAGGTGGCGCAACTGGTCGCCGCTGGCGACGCCCGGCTCGTGCTCGACCTTGCCGCCGTCGACTTCATCGACTCCACCGGCCTGGGAGCGGTGATCGGCGCCCTGCGTCGGGTCCGGAGCCACGATGGTGAACTGGTCCTGGTGTGCCCGGAACCCAGGCTCCAACGGGTCTTCGAGTTGTGCGACCTGGACCGGGTGTTCGAGTTGCACGGGTCCGTGGACGCTGCGGTGGGTGCGTCGGCGTGACGGCGAAGGGAGCGATCGCGGAGGGAGTCGTCGAGCTCCTGATCCCCGCAAGGACGGAGTACCTCCAGTTGGTCCGCACCGTCGTCGGCGAGGCGGCGGCGGTCGATTCCAGCCTCGACGCCGAACGGATCGCAGACCTCCGCCTGGCGGTCTCGGAGGCGACGACCAACGCCATCGACGCCCAGACCGCTTCAGGGGTCGAGGACCGGATCGTCGTTCGCTGCAACCTTGCGGCCGAGCAGATCGAGATCGAGGTGAACGACCGTGGCGCCGGCTTCAAGCCCGACGATGTCCGCCCCCTTCCCGACGCCGAATCGCCGGAACGCCTCGAGTTCGAGTCGGGCCTGGGCCTCTCGCTGATGCGTCGGCTGGCCGACGAGACCACCATCGAGACGAGTGTCGACGGCACCGCTGTGCGCCTCGTCATCCGCTTCCTCACCACCGGGGACGAGACCTGATCGGTGGCACCGCGCGTCACGACCACTACGGTGCCCGACGCTCACTACACCGAGACGACCCGAATCACGTATGGCCCGACGCACTCCACCCACTTCGCTGACCTGGCTCGGCAGCGACCGACCACTCGCCCGAGTCATCGGGCGGCCGATGCTGCGCTTCCTAAGCATCGAGGCGGCCGGCGGCATCGTCCTGGTCGCTGCGACGGTCGTCGCCCTCGTGTGGGCCAACTCCCCCTGGTCGGCCGGCTACCAGGCCTTCTGGCACTCCGAGATCGAGTTCTCGGTGGGCAACTGGTTCTCGCTCGAGCACGATGGTCGACCGCTGACGCTCGTCGACTTCGTCAACGACGTCCTGATGGTCCTCTTCTTCTTCGTGGTCGGCCTCGAGATCAAGCGGGAGTTGGTCGCGGGCGAGCTGCGTGGGCGGCGGGCTGCGCTCCTCCCCGCCGTGGCCGCACTCGGTGGCATGGTCGTGCCCGCACTCATCTTCTTCGCCTTCAACCCGGGCGGCGATGCCGCCGCCGGATGGGGAATCCCCATGGCGACCGACATCGCCTTCGCCGTCGCCATCCTGTCGCTGCTCGGGAGCCGCGTGACGACTCCACTGAAGGTGTTCCTCCTGACCCTGGCGATCGTCGACGACATCGGCGCCATTGTCGTGATCGCCATCTTCTACACCGGCGAACTCGCCACCGAATGGCTGCTCCTCGTCGCAGCGGTCCTCTTCGCCGTCCGATCGTTGACCAGGTTGCGGGTGTGGTTCACGCCCGTCTACGTCGGGCTCGGCCTGGTGCTCTGGTATGCCACGTTCGAGTCGGGCATCCACGCCACCCTTGCCGGCGTGGCGATGGGCCTCCTGGCACCCGCCCGGCCACTGACCGGTCCGGACCACGCCGTCGAGGCGGTGCAGCCGATCATCGAGGGGGACGTCGACGCCGAGTCCGTGCGTCGGGCCGGGTTCCTGCTCAGCGAGTCGGTGTCGGTCGCCGAGCGCATCGAACACCTCCTGCACCCGCTGACGAGCCTCGTCATCATCCCCGGGTTTGCCCTGGCGAATGCGGGCATCGAGATCAGCGGCGACTCGCTGGGCGATGCCGCCGGTTCGGCGGTGACCCTTGGAGTCGTGTTCGGCCTGGTGGCCGGCAAGATCGCCGGCGTCGCCCTTTTCACGCTGGTAGCCGTCCGATTCGGCCTCAGCGCACTACCGGCAGGTGCTGCGCCGCGCCACATCTTCGGTATCTCCGCCATGGCCGGCATCGGTTTCACGGTCTCGTTGTTCGTCACAGGCCTCGCCTACGACAGCGTCATGCTCCAGGACGAGGCAAAGATCGGTGTGCTGGTCGCCTCGGTGGTCGCGGCGGTCATCGGATCCATGATCCTCTACAGGTCGAGGCCGGCGGACATCCAACCCGCCGCCGACGTCGACCACCCGCCACCGGGAACGTGACAACAATGGTCACCATGGCCACACCGGGACCCACGACATGAGCTACGCACTCGTCATCGTCGAATCGCCCGCCAAGGCGAAGACGATCGCCGGCTACCTGGGCAAGGGTTACGTCGTCGAGTCGTCGATCGGACACATCCGCGACCTACCGGTACGGGCCGCCGATGTCCCGGCCGCCTACAAGGGCGAGCCCTGGGCCAGCCTCGGCATCGACGTCGACAACGACTTCAAGCCGCTCTACGTCGTCAGCCCGCAGAAGAAGGACCAGATCCGGACCTTGAAGAAGCTCCTGGCAGACGCCGACGAGCTCTTCCTCGCCACGGATGAGGACCGTGAGGGCGAGGCCATCGCCTGGCACCTGCTCGAGGTGCTCAACCCGAAGGTTCCGGTCAAGAGGATGGTGTTCCACGAGATCACCCCGGGGGCGATCAAGCGTGCGCTCGAGGAGACCCGTGAGATCGACCGCCGCCTCGTCGACGCCCAGGAGGCCCGCCGCATCCTCGACCGCCTCTACGGCTACGAGATCTCACCGGTGCTCTGGCGGAAGATCACCACGGGCCTCTCGGCCGGGCGGGTGCAGTCCGTCGCCACGAGGATCGTGGTCGAGCGGGAACGGGAGCGCATGGCCTTCGTGGCCGCCGGCTACTGGGACCTGGACCTGACGCTGGTTGCTGGTGACGGAACCACGTTCGGGGCGTCCCTCGTCGAGGTCGACGGACGGCGTGTCGCCGCAGGTCGCGACTTCGGCGACGACGGCCTCCTGAAGAACGAGGTCGTCGTGCTCGACGAGGCGACGGCCACCGAACTGGCCGACGGCCTGGGCGGTGCCTCGGTCGAGGTCGCCTCGGTCGAGTCGAAACCCTACCGGCGACGTCCCGCTGCGCCGTTCATCACGTCGACCCTCCAGCAGGAGGCCGGCCGCAGGCTCAAGCTGTCGTCGTCGCTCGCCATGCACGCCGCCCAGGGCCTGTACCAGAAGGGCTACATCACCTACATGCGGACCGACAGCACGACGCTCTCGGACACCGCACTGCGTGCTGCGCGGGCGGAGGTCGCCGAGCGGTTGGGCCGGGCGTTCCTTCCCGACGCGCCGCGCACCTACGACAGGAAGGTTCGCAGCGCCCAGGAGGCCCACGAGGCGATCCGGCCGGCCGGTGACCGCTTCCGGCACCCCGACGAGGTGGCCGGCGAACTCCCGTCCACCGAAGCCCGTGTCTACGAGATGATCTGGCAGCGCACCGTCGCCTCTCAGATGACCGACGCGGTGGGCGAGACCGTCCAGGTGCGCTTCTCCGGTGCAGCGGGTGACCGACAGTTGCTCCTCGGTGCCAGCGGCACCGTGATCACGCACCAGGGCTTTCGCCGGGTCTACGTCGAGACCGCCGAGGAGACCCGGGACGGATCATCAACCAACGGCGGTCAGCAGTCGGTGCTCCCCGAACTGGCGAGCGGCGATGCGGTCGCCGTCACCGACGCCGTCCCCGACGGGCACACCACGCAAACCCCGTCCCGCTTCACCGAGGCGTCGCTCGTGAAGCGACTCGAGGAGCTCGGGGTCGGTCGCCCGTCCACCTACGCCTCGACCATGGAGACCATCCAGAATCGGGACTACGTGTGGCGGAAGGGCTCGGCGCTTGTGCCGACGCTCAGCGCGTTCGCCGTGACCACGCTGCTCGAGCGGCACTTCCCCCGGCTCATCGACTACGACTTCACGGCTGCGATGGAGGCCGACCTCGACGAGATTGCCAACGGAGCTGCAGAGGCCGTGCCGTGGCTGCATGCCTTCTACTTCGGCTCTGAGGGAGACATCGGCCTCAAGGCCAAGGTCACCACCCGGCTGGGCGACATCGACCCCAAGGGCGTGAGCACCGTGCCGCTGGGCACCACGGACGAGGGTGTGCCCGTGATCGCCTGCTACGGCAAGTTCGGCGCCTACGTCGAGGTGGGTGATCGGACGGCGTCGATCCCCGACGACCTCGCCCCCGACGAGCTCAGCGTCGAGCGGGCGATCCAGTTCCTCGACACGCCGACCGAGCAGGTCCTGGGCGACGACCCCGAGACCGGCCTCCCGGTGATCGCCAAGGCCGGGAAGTTCGGGCCGTACGTCTCGCTGGGCCGGTTCCCCACGTGGCCGTCGCCGTCATCGCCTGGTGGCCACCTCCTCGCCCAGCCGCTCCACAAGAAGGAACTGCGAGTCGCCCTCGCCTACGCGGGGGCCATTGCCGCCGAGCCCGACGATGAGGCCTTCCGACGTGCGATCGTCACGCCGAAGCGGGGCGTCGGCAAGGGTGCCCTCGAGTGCCTCGACGGCTTCGCCGCGAAGCACGGGATCGGGCTCGCCGCAGCCTTCGGGCGGGCGGAGGAGGCCGGCGTGACCGGCACCGCGGCGAAGGGGATCCGGTCCTTCCTGACACTGCGCGAAGAGATGCGTGGGCGGGCCGGCGAGGGTGCCTCCGCCGTCCTTCGGGCCACCCTCGAGGCGTCCGGCTACCTGGACGGGTTGCGGGAAGCCGACGAGGAGGACCGCATCGAGAACCTCGAGGCGTTGTTCACGGTGTTGGACGAGTTTGTGTCCGTCGACGAGGCGGTCGCAGAGCTGGACCGGATCGCCGAGCTGGAGTCCCAGCCCAAGCCCAGGACCGCCTCGCTCTTCCAGACGATGACGCTCGAGCGCATCACCCTTGATCAGGCGCTCGAGTTGCTGAGCCTGCCGCGCACCGTCGGCGTCGATCCGGCCGACGGGGTCGAGGTCACCGTGCAGAACGGCAGGTTCGGCCCGTACCTCAAGAAGGGGTCCGACAGCCGAAGCCTCGACAACGAGGAACAACTGCTCACGATCACCCTCGAGGAGTGCCTGGTCATTCTCGCCCAGCCCAAGAAGTATGGACGTGCCAGGGCCAAGCCGCCGCTTCGTGAACTCGGCACCGATCCCCACAGTGGGAAGGCCATCGTCCTGAAGAACGGGCAGTTCGGGCCCTACGTCACCGACGGCGAGACCAACGCCTCGTTGCGGCGAGGGGATTCCGTCGAGGAACTCAGCGACGAACGGGCCGCCGAACTCCTCGCCGAGCGTCGGGCGAAGGGCCCGGCCAGGAACCCAAGGCGGCGGACGTCCTGAGTAGTCGAGCGGCTTCTGGGAACACGCGCCGAGCCTCACCTAGAGTGCTGGTGTGACCGAAGAGACCGGCGGGTCCGCCACGCCCGGACGCGGGAAGCGGCGGAGGTCGAGGTTCCGTGCGGACCTGACACAGCCCGAGGAGGTCGTCCGCGAGGCGCTCCACGTGCGGATGTTCGGATCCCCCGAGTTCTTCCGGCTCTGGTTGGCCCAGGTGGTGTCGGCCACCGGAGACTGGCTGGGTCTCCTTGCGATCAGCCTGCTCGCCATCCGCATCGGTTCGGGGTCCGAGGGTGCCGCGCTGAGCATGGTGCTGGCGGCACGGATCGTTCCGGGCTTCTTCTTCGGTCCGATCGCCGGCGTGCTTGTCGATCGCTGGGACCGCAAGCGGGTGATGGTGACCTGTGACGTGTGCCGGGCGTTGGTGATGATCTCGCTGCCGTTCGTCGACACGATCTGGGGCCTGGTCCTGGCTTCGCTGGTGCTCGAGGCGTTCACGATGCTGTGGTCGCCGGCGAAGGAGGCCTCGGTCCCGAACCTCGTTCCCGAGGAGAACCTCACCACCGCCAACTCCCTGTCGGTGGTGGCGGCCTACGGCACGTTCCCGTTGGGCGCAGCCCTGATGGTGGTGTTCGGCCGGCTCTCCACCGCCCTCTTCAGCTCGGCCTGGGCCGATGGCTTGAGGCTCCATGAGGAGGGCCTGGCGTTCTACGCCAACTCGCTCACCTTCCTCGTCGCCGCCTTCCTGATCTTCACACTGCCGCTTCCCATCCGATCCAAGGACGAACGGGCGGCGGCCAGGTCGCAGGGCCGGGAACTGGCCCACCCACTCGACGAACTCCGCGAAGGCTGGAGGTTCGCCTTCCAGAACCCCGTCGTGCGGACGGTCAACATGGGCCTCGCCACCGGGCTGATCGGCGGTGGCATGCTCGTTCCGCTCGGCGCCATCTACGCGACCGACCTCCTCGATGCCGGCAAGTCGGGGTACGGCTACTTCATCACCGCGCTCGGCCTCGGCGTGGCGACGGGTGTGGGGCTCATCTCGTTCGGCCAGCGCCGTCTGAACAAGACCCGGGTCTTCACGTGGGCGCTGGTCGCTGCTGCGTTCTTCCTCGCGGCCTCTGCGTCGTTCATCCGGATCCACGTCACGGTGACGATGGTCTTCGGGATCGGGATCTGCGCCGGGACCGTCTACGTCCTGGGGTTCACGCTGCTCCACGAGAACGTGGGCGACGACATGCGTGGCCGCATCTTCGCGACCCTCTACACCCTCGTCCGTACCTGCGTGCTGTTCGCCCTGGCCCTCGGGCCGTTGCTCGAGGAGACCCTCGACCGCCTCTCGAAGCGGTTCTGGGACCGGAACATCGAGGTGTTCGGCATTGACGTCTACGTGCCCGGCGTCCGTTTGACCCTCTGGATGGCCTCCGCCATCATTCTGGTCGCCGGGGTCGTGGCCGTGGCGTCGCTGCGGGCCGGCGACCTGTCCGAGGAGCGCACATGAGGGGTCGGCTGATCGCCGTCGAAGGGAGCGAGGGATCCGGGAAGACCACCCAGGCCCAGAGGCTGGCCGAGGCCCTCGGCGCGGTGTTCACCCGGGAGCCGGGCGGGACCCAGCTGGGAGAGCAGATCCGCAACCTCCTCCTGGGCACCGACGGTGATGCCCCGTGCGATCGGGCCGAGGCGCTGCTCATGGCCGCAGCCCGCGCCCAGCACGTCGACCGGGTCGTCGCACCGGCACTCGCCGGGGGGAACGACGTCGTCACCGACCGCTACATCGGGTCCTCGCTCGCCTACCAGGGTGCCGGCCGCGGCCTGGGCGTAGCTGCCGTTGCCGCCGTGTCGGCGTTCGCCGTCGACGGTGTCGAAGCCGACCTCGTCGTGTTGCTCGACGTCGATGCTGCCACTGCCGCGTCGAGGCTGGAGGGTTCCCTGGACCGGATCGAACAGGCGGGCGAAGAGTTCCACGCCCGGGTAGCCGAGGCGTACCGGGACCTCGCCGCTGCCGATCCGCAGCGTTGGCTCGTCGTCGACGGCAGTGGCTCGATCGACGAGGTCGCCCGACGCCTGCAGGCGGCGGTCGCCGAACGGCTGGCATGACCGACGAGGAACTCTGGGCGACCGTCGTCGGACAGGCGGAGGCGGTCGGTTTCCTGCGTTCCACCGCTGCCTCACCCGTGCACGCCTACCTGTTCGTCGGGCCACCGGGAGCGGGCCGTGCCACGGCAGCCCGGGCGTTCGCCGGCTCGATCCTCGCCAGGGGGACGGAGGGTGACGCCGCCGCCCGGCACCGCCGCCTGGCCGGCGCCGGCCGGCATCCCGACCTGGTCTGGGTGTCGCCGACCGGTCGGGCACTGCTGGTGGCCGACGCCGAGGGGATCACCGTCGAGGCCTCCCGGTCGCCGATCGAGGCCGAACGAAAGGTGATGGTCATCGACCGCTTCGACACCGCCGAGCCTGAATCCGCCGCCAGCCTCCTCAAGACGATCGAGGAGCCGCCGGCCACGGTGGTGTTCGTCCTGTTGGCCGAGGAGGTTCCGGCGGAGCACGTCACGATCGCCTCACGCTGTGTGCGCGTGGACCTGCCACCCCTGGCCGACGAGGCGGTCGTCGCTGTCCTCGTCGCTGATGGCGTGGATCCGGAACGTGCGGCCCACCTGGCGGGCGCCTCGGCCGGCAGCCTCGACCGGGCCCGCCTCCTCGCCGACGATCCGACCCTGCAGGGTCGTCGCGACGCCTGGTGGTCCGTGCCGGACCGGATCGACGGCACCGGCGCCGCCGTCGCGCTTCTGGTGGAGGAGTTGCGTTCGCTGATCGACGACGGCCAGCGATCCCTCACCGCCCGCCACGAGCAGGAGACCGTCGAAATGGCCGAGCAGGAGAAGGCCTTCGGGACCCGGGGGTCGGGCCGACGCCAGCTCGATGAGCGGCAGCGACGCGAGGTTCGTCGCTTCCGCGACGACGAACTCCGCTTCGGCCTGGCGACGCTGGCCCGCCGCTACCGGGACCTGGCGGTCGGCGGTCGGTCCTCGGCGATGGATGCCACGGCGCGGATCACCGAGGTCGGCGGGGAACTGGTCCGGAATCCCAACGAGGCACTCCTGCTACAGGCGCTGTTCCTGGACCTGCCCGACTCCGCGTAGGCGGGGGGATCCGCCCGTCAGCCCTCGGGTGTGACGTAGGCGGCGGTCAGGCCGCCGTCGACCACGAAGTCCGTGCCCGTGGTGTAGGAGGACTCGTCGGAGGCCAGCCACAGGGCGGCCTGCGCCATCTCGCCGGCCTCGCCGAAGCGGCCCATCGGGACGTGGACCAGGCGGCGCTGCTTCTTCTCCTCGGTGTCGAGGAACGACATGAGGAGTTCGGTGCGCAGCGGGCCGGGGCAGAGGGCGTTGACGCGGATGCCCTCCCGGGCGTGGACGACTGCCAGTTCCCGGGTCATCGCCAGGACGCCGCCCTTCGACGCCGTGTAGGCGATCTGCGGCGTGGCCGCTCCGACGATGGCGACGAAGCTGGCCGTGTTGATGATCGAGCCACCGCCGGCCCGCCGGATTGCGGGGATGCCGTGGCGGCACCCCAGCCAGACGCCCTTCAGGTTGACGTCGATGGTCCGCTGCCAGACCTCGTCGGAGGTCTGCTGGGCGTCGCCGTCGTCGTGGTGCATGATTCCGGCATTGTTGAACAGGACGTGGAGGGCCCCGAAGGCCCCCTCGGCACCGGCGACCATGGCGGCGGCGTCGGCGTCGACCGACACGTCCGCACCGAGTGCGATCGCCTCGCCACCGGCCGCCGTGATCTCGCCGGCCACGGCGGTGGCGCCGTCGAGGTTCAGGTCGACGACGGCGACCCGTGCCCCCTCGGCGGCGAACAGCAGGGCGCTCTCGCGCCCGATGCCCTGTGCCCCGCCGGTGACCAGCGCAGCCTTCCCTTCGAGTCGCATGCGCTGATCATCGCGCACCGGCTGGCGTGCACGAGTCTCGGCCCATGTTCGTCGTTCGACCCGGGCAGGGCCTCGGGGGCCTGACTAGCGTCGCGCCATGCGACGTTTCGCGATCGGCCCGGTGCTCGCCGTCGCCCTGCTCGTGTCGGCGGCCTGTGGCGGCGAGGCCACGACGACGGAGCCGCCGTCCATGACCACGACTGAGCCGCCCATGACCACGACTGAGCCGCCGTCCATGACCACGACTGAGCCGCCCACGACCACGACGGAGCCGCCCACCACGACGACGGAGCCGCCCACCACGACGACGGAGCCGCCCACCACGACGACGTCCACGACGACGGAGCCGCCCACCACGACGACGTCCACGACGACGGAGCCGCCCACCACGACGACGGAGCCGCCCACGACCACCACGACGACGGAGCCGCCCACGACGACGACGTCCACGACGTCCACCACGTCCACCACGTCCACCACGACGACGACCACCGAGGCCCCTGCCGAGAAGGTCACCATCACGATCTCGGGGTTTTCCTTCGGTGATCCGGTGGAGGTGACCGTCGGCCAGACCATCGAATTCGTCAACAGCGACGGTGCGTCACACACCGCCTCCGCCGACAGCGGCGCCTTCGACACCGGCACGATCACGGGTGGTGGTTCAGCGGAGATCGTGATCGACGAACCGGGGACGTACGGCTACTTCTGCGGTATCCACGGCTCCATGAGCGGAACGATCACCGTGGTCGCCGCCTGAGCGGGGAGCGCCGGCAGGGATCAGGTGGTCAGCGGCACCGGTGATGGCGAGGTGCGGTCCGGACGCGACCGGGAGCCGTTCAACAGGGTGCCGATGGGGGTGTAGCGCACCAGGTAGCGGTAGGTGAGCAGGAGCAGGCCGCTCACGCCCCAGCAGATCGCCAGGAACTTCGGGATCCGGGGGATGTCCCAGTCGCGGATCCAGTCCTGGGCGAGGATCACGAGCGGCAGGTGGAGGAGGTACATCCAGTAGGAGGCGTCGGACAGGTAGCGCACCCAGTAGCGCTCGCCGGAGAGGAGTCGACGGAACAGGCCGATCAGCCCGAACGTCATACCCCAGACGTAGAGCACCTGGAGGACCACGGAGGCCCACCGGTCCGGATCGTCGCCGAAGGTGGTGTCAATCGCCATCAGGAATATCACTACGGTCGCCGGAAGAACGATCCGCCAGTGCTGGCCGAGACGGTCGATTAGCGCATCCCCGTCGTCGGTGCGGGCGCCAAACACGGCGGCGCCGTAGCTAAAGAACACCGCGTAGTAGAGGAGCACGTGGGCTGCGGGAAGGAGGCCCGTCGAGGTGTCCGGGCCAAAGACCTCGTAGGAGCCCGAGTCCCCCATCCGCGCCTGGAGGACCAGAGTCAACGGGAATGCGATCCAGAGCAGGCGCCTCCGGACCTTCGCCGAGGTGATGCCCTTGCCCACCTCAGCGGCCAGCGGTGCGACCAGGGCGAAGCCGGCCACCAGCCAGCAGAGGAACCAGAGGAACCAGAGGTGGTGGAACTGGTCGATCCACGAGTCGAGGCCGGTCTCGTCTTCGACTTCGGGTTCGAGGACCAGGCGCTTGAATGCGGCTCCATCGCCGAACCATTCGACTTCATGCCACTGCTGGCCGTCGGCCCGGATGTCGGCGGCACCACCCTCCACGAGCACGTCGGCGACCCGGTCCGAGCCGACCCATACGGCCACCACCAGTGGGGTGGAGCCGTCCTTGTTTGTCAGGCGGTAGTCGGCCCCGGCGTCCAGCAATGCCTGTACCACGTCAGGCACGTCCATGAAGGCGGCGAGGTGCAGTGGTGTGCCCTTATCGTCGCCACGAACGTCCACGTCGGCGCCGTTGGCCACCGCCACCGGGACGGCATCAGGTTGGTCCAACAGGACCGGAAGCCAGATGTCGCCTTCCTTTGCGGCGCCCATCGCCCAGTTGTCGATACTCCCCTCCACCGCTCGTTCGGAGACCCAATCCACCGCCGGGACGATCGTGACCATGCCAAGTGCGAGAGGCAGGACGATCCTGCGTGCCCGATGGGCGACAAGCGCCACCGTTCCGCGTCGCCGCCAGAGCATCGCCGTGAAGAACCCGCTGAGCAGGAAGAACACAGGCATCCGAAAGCCATGGACGGCGTGCAGGAACCAGTCGAACCCGCCACCGTCGCTGGCGCCCCTGTCCTGCACCGGCCAGAACGAGGGGAAGAAGGCCAGCGCAGCGTGCAGGCCGATGCCGAGCAGCATGGCGAAGCCCCGCAGGGCGTCGAGGTCGTGCCAACGGCGCGCCGGCCCAGATCCGGACGGGGCCACCTCCTGATCATGCATCGTCGGGGTCTGATCAGTTGGTCAAGGCGTCGAGGATCATCCTTCCCTTACCGCCACCGTCCATTCTGTAGAACTCGGTGTAGCCGCACGACGCACAGGCCGCGTAGCCGAACTTCTGGTTCTGGACGTTCAGGTACCGGGATGCTCCGCCGCCAGTGGTGCGGATCTCACCGGTCTCGGCCTCCCGGTGGCGGCACTTTGCGCATTCGAATGTGGCACTGCTCATTACGGCGCTCCTTGGGGGTCGCGGTCGACCCACAGCATGCCATCACGGTCTTGTGGGGGCCTGCATTCACTCCTCGTGCAGCACGAAGCGGACACGTTTGAATCCCTTGCCCTTCGACTCCGTCTTGGTGACCTCGATGCGTCCCACCTGGCCGGTCGACGAGACGTGCGTGCCGCCGTCGGCCTGCTTGTCGAGGCCGACGATGTCCACGACGCGGATCTCGGTGACGTAGTCGGGGATCAGGTTCACCTTGGTGCGGATCAGGTCGCGGTCCAGCACCGCCTCGTCCCGCGGCAGGAACGAGACCTCGACCGGTCGATCGGCATCGATCTCGGCGTTGCAGAGCTCCTCGAGGTGCCCGGCGAACCCCTCCGGCAGTTCGGCGAACTCGAAGTCCATGCGACCAGCCAGGGCATCCATGTTCCCTCCGGTCACCACCCGCAACCAGTCCCGCCAGATGACCCCGCAGAGGATGTGCATGGCGGTGTGGGTGCGCATCATGTGGCGTCGGCGCCCGTCGTCGACCTCGCCCGTCACGGTCGTGCCGACCTCGGGGATCGGTCCGGCGAGCGTGTGGAGCACCCGGTCGGCGTCGGAGCGCACGTCGAGGACCTGGGCGGCGCCGGTGGCCCACACCAGGTGGCCGGTGTCGTGGGGCTGGCCGCCACTGGTGGCGTAGAAGGCGGTGCGGTCCAGTTCGATGCGGTCGTCGTCGAACGCCACGACCGTGGCCTGGAAGGACCGCAGGTCGGCGTCGCGCAGGTAGATGCGGTCGGTCATGCGCTCACCCCCCGGTCTCGCCAGGGGCGTTGATCAAGATGCGCAGTTCGCCGTCGAGGACCCGCCAGGCCAACTGCTCGAGGCCGTCGCCATCGGGTGGGAAGGTGGTGGTGGCGTCGCACGAGTCGACGAAGACCTCCCGATCGGCGTCCCACTGCACGAGGCAGTCGGCGCTCTTCCCGGGAACCCGGGCGAAGAAGGAGGACCAGCCGGTCGCCGGGTCGGAGCCGCCGTGCGCCACCCAGATCGGGCGGTCCCGGCCGACCAGGTCGGGGAACGCCACCGGTCCGTTGTCGGCGATCTCGGTCGACAGGTTGGCGGCGTCGATGCCCCGGAAGTCGCTGTCGCCGAGGCGCACCTCGATGGTGCCGTCGGTGCCGGCCATCCAGAGCATCAGCACCAGGATGCCGATCGCCGAGGCGATGCCCGCCAGGCCGATGATGACGGCTCGCCGGGTGTCGATCGTGACGCCTTGGGCGACGGGCACGGATCCTCCGATGCTTGGCGGGTGTGACGGCTGCAACGCCATCCGGGTGGATGGGCCGATGCAGCGCCTGCCTAGTATCGCTGCATCGGCGGGGCGGGCGACGCCCGGGCTGCACGACCACGGGAGACACGGGTGGACCTCTTCGAGTACCAGGGCAAGCAGTTCTTCGCCGGGTACGGCATGCCCATCTCCCCGGGGGAGGTCGCCTTCACCGTGGACGAGGCGGTGGCGGCCGCCGAGCGGCTCGGCACACCCGTCATGGTCAAGGCCCAGGTCCACACCGGAGGGCGGGGCAAGGCCGGCGGGGTCAAGTTCGCCGAAACCATCGACGACGTCCGCGAACATGCCGGAAACATCCTCGGCCTCGACATCTCTGGCCACGTCGTGGGCCGGGTCTGGATCGAACAGGCCTCTGACATCGCCGAGGAGTACTACGCCTCGTTCACCCTCGACCGGTCCGCCAAGAAGCACCTCGGGATGCTCTCCGTCGAGGGCGGCGTGGAGATCGAGGCGGTCGCCGACGAGAACCCCGACGCCATCGCCAAGATCTGGGTTGACCCCGTCGACGGCCTCGACGAGGCCACGACACGCGACTGGGTGGCGGCAGCCGGCCTGCCCGAGGCGGCCGTCGAGGGCGCCGTCGACATCCTCGGCATGCTCTACGAGTCGTACGTGGACGGCGACGCCGACCTCGTCGAGATCAACCCCCTGATCCTCACCGAAGACGGCCGGGTCCACGTCCTCGACGCCAAGGTCACGCTCGACGACAACTCGGTGTTCCGCCACGAGTCCTATGCCGAGTTCGACGGGACCCAGACCCGCGACGAGCGCGAGACCGCTGCCCACGCCAAGGGCCTCCAGTACGTCGGCCTCGACGGGTCGGTCGGGGTGATCGCCAACGGCGCCGGCCTCGCCATGTCGACGGTCGACGTCGTCAACCAGGTGGGTGGCAGCCCGGCCAACTTCCTCGACATCGGTGGCGGCGCCAACGCCGATGTCATGGCCGGAGCGCTCGAGGTCATCAACAACGACCCTTCGGTCCGGTCCATCTTCATCAACATCTTCGGCGGCATCACCCGGGGTGACGAGGTCGCCAACGGCATCGTCGAGGCGCTACGCCGGGTCGCCATCGGGTCGCCGATCGTGATCCGACTCGACGGCACGAATGCCGACGAGGGCCGGAGGATCCTCGACGCCCACCTCTCGGAGTCGTTGCAGATGGCGCCGACGATGCTCGAAGCCGCACGAATGGCCGTCGCCCTGGCGGATGCGGGCGAAGGGGCGGAAGCATGAGCATCTTCGTCGACGAGACCACCCGGGTCGTCTACCAGGGGCTGACCGGCAGCCAGGGTCGCTACTACGGCCTCCTCAACCGGGACTACGGCACGCAGGTCGTCGCCGGCACGAACCCGAGGAAGGCCGGCACCGATGTCGACGGCGTGCCCGTGTTCGCCAACGTCGGCGACGCCGTCGAGGCCACCGGCGCCACCGCCTCGTGCATCTTCATCCCCGCCCCCGGCGTCCACGATGCCGTCATCGAGGCCGCCGAGGGGGGCGTCGAGTTCATCGTCGCCATCACCGAGGGAGTGCCGGCCCACGACGAGGCCCGCTTCTACAACCTGCTGAAGCGGGACTTCCCCGGCGTCCGGATGCTGGGCCCCAACTGCCCCGGGATCATCTCGCCGGGTCGTTGCAACATCGGCATCACCGCCGGCCACATCGCCCTCGCCGGCGGCCCCGTCGGCATCGTGAGCCGGTCCGGCACCCTCACCTACCAGGCGCTCTACGAGCTCAAGGAGAAGGGCATCGGCTGCACGACCTGCGTCGGCATCGGTGGCGATCCCGTCCCAGGCACGACGTTCATCGACTGCCTCGAGGCGTTCGAGGCCGATCCCGATACGAAGGCCGTCATGATGATCGGTGAGATCGGCGGCTCCGCCGAAGAGGCGGCGGCGGCCTTCATCCGTGACCACATGACCAAGCCGGTGTCCGCCTACGTGGCGGGCGTGACGGCCCCTCCGGGCAAGAAGATGGGCCATGCCGGAGCCATCGTCTCGGGAGGCAAGGGCACCGCCGACGCCAAGATGGAGGCCCTCAGGGAGGCCGGCGTCAAGGTGGGGCTGAACCCCACCGAGGCCGGCGAGCTCATGGTGGAGATCGTCGCGGAACTCTGAGAACCACTGCCATTTCCGGGATTGCCGTGCCGACCCCCGCTGGTACGGTCGCCGCTATGCGCCTCGCGGTACTGGTCTCGGGCACGGGGACGATCCTCGACGCCATGGCCGACGCCGGACTGCCGGTCTCGTTCGTCGTCGCCGACCGCCCCTGCCGGGCGATCGAGGTCGCCGAAGGGCACGGCATCCCCACCTCGGTCGTCGAGCGTGACTCGTTCGGCGACGACTTCGACCGCACCGCCTACACCGAGAAGCTCACTGCTGAACTCGAGGCTGTCGACATCGACCTGATCGCCATGGCCGGGTTCGGCACCATCCTCGAACAGCCCATCTACGAGCGCTTCGCCGGCCGGATCCTCAACACCCACCCGTCCCTGTTGCCGGCGTTCCCCGGCTGGCGCGCCGTCGACGAGGCCCTCGCCCACGGGGTGCAGGTGACCGGCTGCACCGTCCACTACGCCGAACTCGAGGTCGACTCCGGGCCGATCCTGGCCCAGGAGACCGTGCCCGTCCTGTCGGACGACGACGTGGCGAGCCTGCACGAGCGCATCAAGGCGGTCGAGCGTCGGCTCTACGTCGACACGATCCGACGATTGCTCGAAGCCCCACAGGTCGTGGGAGCAACCGAGTGAGTCCCCGCGCCCTGCTTTCCGTCCACGACAAGGCCGGCATCGTCGACCTGGCCCGTGGCCTCGTCGACCTCGGCTGGGAGGTCGTATCCAGCGGGGGCACCGCCTCGCTGCTGGCCGACGAGGGCGTGCCCGTCACCGAGGTCGCCCAGGTCACCGGCGCTCCCGAGATGCTGGGCGGACGGGTCAAGACACTCCACCCGGCGATCCACGGCGGGATCCTGGCCGACCGGTCCGACCCCGACCACATGGCCGACCTGGAGTCCCGGGGAATCGCCCCGATCGACCTGGTGGTAGCCAATCTCTACCCGTTCGCCGAATGGCCGGGCGTCGAGATGATCGACATCGGCGGGTCGGCCATGGTGCGGGCGGCGGCCAAGAACCATGCACACGTGGGGGTGGTTGTCGACCCGAGCGACTATCCGGGCCTTCTAGATGAGTTGCGGTCAGGCAACCTCCTGTCCGAATCCACTCGACTGGCCCTGGCCCGTAGGGCTTTTTCCCATACCGCTGCCTACGACGCGTCAATTATGGCTTGGTTCGATTCCGGCCTCCCGGTTTCCGACACTGACTCCGGCTCCGCCGCCGTCCTTCCCGACACCCTGCACCTAAGCCTGGAGCGGGTCGACGAACTTCGTTACGGGGAGAACCCCCACCAAGCAGGAGCCCGGTACCGGTGGGCCGTCGACCTGACCGGTTGGTGGGATGCAGCAATCCTCCACGGTGGCAAGGCCTTGTCCTACCTGAACGTCTTCGACACTGAGGCCGCCTGGCGCCTGGTGAACGAACTGGGCGATGAGCCAGCCGCAGTGGTCGTCAAGCATGCCAACCCGTGCGGGGTGGCCGTGGCCGAGAACATCTCCGACGCCTACCAGGCAGCTCACGGCTGTGATTCCGTCTCCGCCTTCGGTGGAATCGTGGCTCTCAACCGACTGGTCACCATGGCGGTTGCCGAACCGCTCTCCGAGGTGTTCACCGAGGTAGTCGTGGCCCCGGCCTACGAACCTGAGGCCCTCGAGGCCCTCCGAGCCCGGGCCAACCTGAGGATCCTTGAAGGCCCACCCCCCGGGCGAGCCGACTGGATCCTGGATTTACGCAGTATCGACGGAGGGCTACTCGTCCAGACCGTCGACCAGGTCGATGATGACCCGCCGGCCTGGAGGGTGGTAACCGACCGAGAACCCACCGACTCTGAGTGGGCCGACCTCGCCTTGGCGTGGAAGGTGGCGGCCAGGGTGACCTCGAACGCCATCGTGCTCGTCAAAGACCGCCAGGCCGTCGGCATCGGGGCTGGCCAGCAGAATCGGCGTGACGCCGCCCGTATCGCCGCGGAGAAGGCCGAAGGTCGGGCCGTCGGCGGCGCCTGCGCCAGCGACGCCTTCTTTCCGTTCCGCGACGGCCTCGATGCCGTCATCGACGCCGGTGCCACGGCGGTCATCCAGCCGGGCGGTTCGGTACGCGACGACGAGGTCATTGCGGCCGCTGACGAGGCCGGTCTGGCCATGGTGTTCACCGGCCGACGCCACTTCCGTCACTGACCGGACCCGGTCGAAGGACCGACCCGCCGGGGGCCATCGAGGGATAGCGTGCCCCGCCATGACCGCACAACTGCTCGCTGGTGGGCCGGTCGCCGAGGCCGTGCTCGATGATGTCCGCGCCCGGGTCGAAGCGCTCGCCGCCAGGGGGGTCACGCCGGGTCTCGGCACGATCCTCGTGGGTGACGACGGCGCCAGCGCCGGCTACGTCCGCAAGAAGCACGAGACCTGCGAGAGCGTCGGGTTCACGTCGCAGCACATCAGCGTGCCCGCCGATGCCTCGCCGGCGGCGTTGGACGATGCCGTTGCCACCTTCAACGAGGACCCCGCGGTCGACGGGTACATCATCCAGCATCCGGTTCCGTCGGGCTTCGACTTCAACGCCGCCCTGTCCGCCATGGACCCGGGCAAGGACGCCGACGGCCTCCACCCCACCAACCTCGGCAAGCTGGTTCTCCAGGAGGAAGGGCCGGTGCCGTGCACCCCGGCCGGCATCCAGGCCATGTTCGTGCACTACGGCATCGAGGTGTCCGGGAAGCACATCGTGGTCATCGGTCGGGGACCGACGCTGGGCCGCCCGCTGGCGCTGCTGCTCACCACCAAGGCCCCCGGCGCCAACGCGGCCGTCACGGTCGTGCACTCGGCCGTCCCCGACCTGGCCGACCACACCCGGGAGGCCGACATCGTCGTCGCCGCGGTGGGGATCCCGGGCTTCGTCACGCCCGACATGGTGAAGCCCGGTGCCGTCGTCGTGAGCGGCGGACTCTCCTGGGAGGGCAAGAAGCTCCTTGCCGACGTCGACGAGTCGGTCGGCGAGGTGGCGTCGTGGATCACGCCCCGGCTGGGCGGCGTGGGGCCGACGACGGTGGCGATGCTGCTCCGAAACACCGTCGAGGCCGCCGAGCGCTCACTCGTCTGACTTTCCGCCCGTCCAGCCGGAACGCACGCTCGGTAGGGTCGAACCCATGGGTGAGAAGATCACGATGGACGCCGACGCAGGCCTGCAGGTTCCGACCGATCCGATCATCCCCTTCATCGAAGGTGACGGCACCGGCGTCGACATCTGGCCGGCCGCCCGCCTCGTGCTCGACGCCGCAGCCTCGAAGCACGGCCACTCCATCGAGTGGAAGGAGGTGCTCGCCGGCGAGAAGGCCTACCGCGAGACCGGCGAATGGCTCCCCCAGGAGACCGTCGAGGTCTTCACCGAGTACCTGATCGGGATCAAGGGCCCGCTCACGACACCGGTCGGCGGTGGCTTCCGCAGCCTCAACGTGGCCCTGCGCCAGATCCTCGACCTGTACGTGTGCCTGCGTCCCATCCGTTGGTTCGAGGGCGTTCCGTCGCCGGTCAAGCACCCCGAACTGGTCGACATGGTGATCTTCCGCGAGAACACCGAGGACATCTACGCCGGCTTCGAGGTCGAGGCCATGACCCCCGATGCGCTCAAGTTGCGCCAACTGCTCGAGGACGCCTTCGGGTGGCGGATCCGCGAGGACGCCGGCATCGGCATCAAGCCCATCTCCAAGACGGGCTCGCAGCGCCTGCAGCGGGCCGCCATCCAGTATGCCGTCGACCACGGCCGTCCCCGGATCCACTGGGTGCACAAGGGCAACATCATGAAGTTCACCGAGGGTGCCTTCCAGCGGTGGGGCTACGAGCTCGTCCGCGAGGAGTTCGCCGACGTCGCCGTGGGCTGGGCCGACTGCGACGGCGACCCGGGCGACCGCATCCTCGTCCAGGACGCCATCGCCGACATCGCCCTCCAACAGGTACTCACCCGGCCGACCGAGTTCGACGTGATCGCCACCATGAACCTCAACGGCGACTACCTCTCCGACGCACTCGCGGCGCAGGTCGGCGGCATCGGCATCGCCCCGGGCGGCAACGCCAACTACGTCACCGGCCACGGCATCTTCGAGGCCACCCACGGCACGGCGCCCAAGTACGCCGGCCAGGACAAGGTCAACCCGTCGTCGGTGATCCTGTCCGGCGTGCTCATGTTCGAGCACATCGGCTGGCAGGCTGCCGCCGACGACATCGTGCGGGCGCTCGAGTCGACCATCGGCGACAAGGTGGTCACCTACGACTTCGCGCGGCTCATGGACGGGGCAACCGAGGTGAAGTGCTCGGAGTTCGCCCAGGCGCTCGTTGACCGACTCTGACGGCCCCGGTCCGGCGTCGACCCGGGTGGAGGGCATCTTCCGGCGCGGTGGCCGCCTCGTCCTGCGGTCCTTCCGTGCGCACCCCCTGCCGTACCTCCTCGGCATCACCGGGGCAAACGTCTTCGCCGTGGCGGTCGTCGGCTACACGGTCGTGCTGGGGCGCGTCACCGACGAACTGATCTTCCCGGGCCTCGACGGTGGGGGCGTCGACCGCGACACGGCACTCGCCGCTGCCGCCGCAATCGCGGCGGTCGGCGTCGTACGGGGCGTCTCGATGATGGTGCGGCGGTTCTTCAACTTCACGGCCGTCGCACGGACCCAGCGCACCTGGCGCCTCGCCATCCTCGACCACTACCTCGACGCCCCGATGTCGTTCCACCGCTCCCGCCCCGCCGGGCAGCTCCTCGCCCACGCCGACGCCGACGTCGAGACCGCTGCTTCGATGTTGATGCCCATCGCGTACTCGATGTCCGTGGTGGCACTCGTCGTGTTGTCGCTCGTCAGCCTGCTGGTGGTCCATCCGCTCTTCGCCCTCGTGGCACTCGTCCTGTTTCCGGTGCTGGCGGTGCTCAACCAGCAGTACACCCGGTCGGTGGAGGCTCCGGCGGCGAGGGCCCAGGCGGCGGTGGGCGTGGTGTCGGGGATTGCCCACGAGAGCCTCGACGGCGTCCTCGTCGTGAAGACGCTCGGCCGCGAGGACGACGAGGTGGAGCGACTGGCCGAGGCCTCCGACGTCCTCCGCGTCGAGCGGGTAGAGATCGGCCGGCTGCGGGCAGTGTACCTGCCGTTCGTCTACGCCCTGCCGAACCTGGGGATCCTGGTTGTGTTGCTCCTCGGTTCCTGGCTGGTCGACCAGGGCTCCGCATCGGTGGGGGACGTGGTCCGCTCGATGGCCCTGTTCAACCTGTTGGCAGTCCCGATGGAGATTCTGGGCTTCTTCTTCCAGGAGATGCCCCGGTCGGTGGTGTCCATGGACCGCCTGGACGGGGTCTGCTCGACCGGTGTCGAGGACCGGCCGACCGATCCACCCCCGGTCCCGGCAGCCGTGGAGGTGGCGTTCGAGGGTGTCTCGTTCACGTACGACGATGGTCCTCCGGTACTCGACGGCCTGACCGCCCGGGTCGCTGCCGGCGAGTCGGTCGCCCTGGTCGGAGCGACCGGCTCGGGCAAGAGCACCCTCTTCGACCTCCTCTCCGGGCTGATGCCGGCGACCGGCGGCCGTATCACGCTGGGGGGTGTCGACGTCTCCGAACTCGGCGCCGACGGCATTCCCGACGTGGTGGCGCCGGTCTTCCAGGAGACGTACCTGTTCGCTGACACCGTTCGCCGCAACCTGGTCTTCGACCGGGAGGTCGCCGACGACGAACTCGCACGTGTGCTGCGGCTCGTGGCAGCCGAAGACTTCGTCGGCGACCTCCCGGCCGGACTCGATACCGTGGTCGGCGAGCGCGGCGTCACTCTCTCGGGCGGCCAGCGCCAGCGCCTCGCCCTGGCGAGGGCACTCCTGCGCCGACCCCGGGTGCTCCTGCTCGACGACGCCACGTCCGCCGTCGATCCGGTGGTCGAGACGGCGATTCTCGGCAACCTCCGGTCCGAGGGTGGGCACACGCTGCTCGTGGTCGCCCACCGCCTGGCCACGATCCGACTCGCCGACCGGGTCCTGTTCCTCGAGGACGGCCGTATCTCCGCCGAGGGCCCCCATGGCGAACTCCTGGGCGTTCCGGCCTATGCGGCGCTGTTGCGGGCCTATGAGGGGGCGGTCGGATGAGCACCCACTTTCCCGGAGAGGACACGGGCGCAGCCGTCGAGGCACTCGAGGGCGCCGATGTCGTCGGCCCGTGGGGGGAACACGACGCCCAGTCGCTTTCCGGGATCGAGGGGGCCGGGTCGCTGGCGGTGCTCCGGCGGGGGTTGGCGGCGTCACCGGAACTCCGCTCCGGGCTGCTCCTGACGGCGTTGATGGCGCTGGCGGTGGCAGCGGGGAAGTTGCTCATCCCACTCACGATCCAGATGGTTCTCGACCGGGGGGTGCTCGACGGCGACATCCGGATGGGCGTCGTGGCGGCACTCACCGGTATTGCGGCGGGTCTCCTGGTGATCGGCATCTCGCTCGAGCGGGTCACCTACCTGCGCCTGACGCGCACCGCCGAGAACGTGCTCTACGGGCTCCGGGTCCGGACCTTCGCCCACCTCCACCGGCTGAGCCTCGCCGAGCACACCGCCTCCCGGAAGGGTGTGCTCACGGCACGCGTCACGAGTGATGTCGAGGCGCTCAACAAGTTCGCCCAGTGGGGGGCGGTCTCCTGGATCATCAGCGCCGTCCAGATCGTGGCGGTCCTGGCGATCATGCTGGTGTTCTCGTGGCAGTTGGCCCTGGTCACGCTGCTGGTCCACGTGCCACTGCTGCCGGTCCTGCGCAGCGTCCAGCGGGGCCAGCTCCGTGCCTACGACCGGTTGCGGACCTGTGTCTCCGAGACTCTGGCCCGGGTCTCCGAGTCGGTGCTCGGCATGGACGTCATCCGCGCGTACGGGCAGCGCGAGGTGAACCGCGACGACCTGCACGAGGCCGTCGACCAGCAGTATCGGCAGCAGATGCGCGCCATGCGCTACTTCGCCCTCGTCCTGCCGCTCACCGACGTCGTCGGGATGGCCGCCATCGCGACCGTGATCGCCACCGGCGTCTGGTGGGGCGACGCCTGGGGCGTGAGTTCCGGCGAGCTGGTCGCCTTCATGTTCCTCGCCAACCTGTTCGTGGCGCCGATCACCCAGTTGGGGGAGGTGCTCGACCAGACACAGACGGCGCTGGCGGGTTGGTGGAAGATCCTCGACGTGCTCGACACCGAGCCGGACCTGGTGGAACCCGGGCAGGGGCTCCCGCTGCCGGAGGGTTCCCTGGGGGTTCGTGCCGAGGACCTCGAGTTCCACTACCGGGAAGGTGGCCTGGTCCTGCACGGTATCGACGTCGAGATTCCGCCCGGCGCCTCGGTTGCCGTGGTGGGCGAGACCGGTTCGAGCAAGACGACGTTCGCCAAGATGGTCGCCCGCCTGGCCGATCCGACGGCGGGCCGGGTGCTCGTCGGCGGCGTCGACCTGCGTCTGGTTGATGCCGACGCCCGGCGCTCGGCGGTTCGCATGGTTCCCCAGGACGGGTTCCTGTTCGACGCCACCGTCTGCGAGAACGTCCGCTACGGCCGACCGGGGGCGACGGCAGCGGATGCCGTCGCCGCCTTCGTCGCGCTCGGGCTGGACGAATGGGTGGCATCGCTTCCCGCAGGGATCGACACCCCGGTCGGCGAGCGGGGCGAGTCGTTGTCGGTGGGCGAACGGCAGTTGGTCGCCCTGGCCCGTGCGCACCTGGCCGACCCGGGCCTGCTGATCCTGGACGAGGCCACGTCGGCGGTCGATCCCGAGACCGAACGGGCGCTCGAGCAGGCGTTGGCGAGGCTCTCGGAGGGCCGCACCACGATCAGCGTCGCCCACCGCCTCTCGACCGCCGAGCAGGCCGACCTGGTTCTCGTCTTCGACGACGGCCACGTCGTCGAGCGTGGCAGCCACGCCGACCTGGTCGCCGCCGGCGGCGTCTACTCGGGCCTCCACGAATCGTGGCTGGGGGGCACCCGCGACCGGTGAGGGGACGGTTCCCGGCTGCTGACCGGGGTCGCTTGAGGGGACGGATGTCACCGCCTGCCGGATGTGACCGCCTGTGGGCCCGTCGGTAGCCTTGCCGGGTCCCCGTGTCCAAGTCCCAGGAGCCCACGTGAGCCCCACCCCCGTCCGAGTCACCGTCACCGGCGCCGCCGGCCAGATCGGCTACGCCCTCGTCTTTCGCATCGCCAGCGGCCAACTGCTGGGCTCCGACCAGCCGCTTGTCCTCCAACTGCTCGAGATCCCGCCCGCCATGGGCGCCCTCGAGGGCGTGGCGATGGAGGTCGACGACTGCGCCTTCCCGCTGGTCGACTCGATGGTGCTCAGCGACGACCCGAACGTGGCGTTCGACGGCACCGGCGTGGCGCTGTTGGTCGGCTCACGGCCCCGCACCAAGGGCATGGAGCGCAAGGACCTGCTCGAGGCCAACGGTGCCATCTTCACGGTGCAGGGTCGGGCGCTCAACGAACATGCCGCCGATGACCTGCGCGTGCTGGTGGTCGGCAACCCGGCCAACACCAACTCGCTGATCGCCATGCACAACGCCCCGGACGTGCCCAATGAGCGGTTCACCGCCATGACCCGGCTCGACCACAACCGGGCCCTTTCCCAGGTGGCCCGCCGGCTCGGTGTGCCGCTCTCCGAGGTCCGGAGGATGACGATCTGGGGCAACCACTCGGCCACCCAGTACCCCGACCTGTTCCACTGCGAGGTGGGCGCCCAGACCGCCGCTGCGGCGATCGACGACCAGGCGTGGCTGGAGGGCGAGTTCATCCCGACCGTGCAGCAGCGCGGTGCCGCCATCATCGAGGCGCGTGGCGCATCGAGTGCCGGCTCGGCAGCCAATGCGGCAATCGACCACGTCCATGACTGGGTGCTCGGCACCCCGGACGGCGACTGGGTCTCGATGGCCGTGCCGTCGGACGGCAGTTACGGCGTGCCGGAGGGCCTCATCTCGTCGTTCCCGGTGACCTGTTCGGATGGTGGGTGGTCGATCGTGCAGGGGCTCGAGATCGACGGGTTCTCCCGAGGCCGCATCGACGTCTCCGTGGCCGAGTTGGCTGAGGAGCGAGACACCGTCCGGGACCTGGGCCTGATCTAGGCGCCCCGGGAAGCGGCTATTCCCAGGAGACCGCGTCGCCGACGCTGACCACGGCGTCGCCCAGCACCACGCCGTAGGCACCACCGCGCCAGTCGGCGTCGAGAGCATTCTGGAGGCCTTCGACTTCAACGTCCATCTGGAAGCAGGGCCGGGTCTCGCCACGGATCTCGATTCGTGCATCGCCCACCTGCAGGGTTCGGCCGGTGGTGCCGACGAGTTCCACGCCGTCGACGAACAGGTTCGCCCGACGGCTCGACGGCTCGACGGTCCGGCCCAGGTCTGCTTCGACGTCCCTCCAGCGTTCAACGGAGAGGATCGTGACCTGGCGGTCGCCGCCCAGGTCGGAGTTGCCGACGAGGCCGGAGTCGGCGAGCAACTCGGCGCTGTCGACCGCGGCCATGGGCTCACCGCGTGCGGGCTTGATCCACACGGTCAGGAGGGTTCCGGCTTCGGCCATGTTGCGGGACCGTAGTCCGCTCAGGTTCCGTCAACGGTGGCGGCCCGGACGTCGGCGAACACGTCGCCCAGGGTCGCCAGCAGGTCATGGTGCCCGACCAGGCCCCGGGGGTCGCCCACGATCGAGAGGTCGCCGGTGATCACCGCATCGAGGGGGTCGATGGCACCGGCCATCAGGCCCGTGGCCGTGGCCCGATCCGTCGAGAACGTCACGTCGGGCGCCTCCGCCGGTCCGGGCCGGACACGGGCCTCGCCGCCGCCGAGTGCGATGTGCCAGGTGGGGCCGTCGGCGACCCGGTACTCGAGGCTCAGGGTGACCGTGGAGGCCATGCCGAGGAGCCCGTCGTGCCTGCGTGCGACGTCGTCCAGGGCGGTGATCCACGCATCTGAGAGCGGGGGGAGCTCGGCCACCGCGGCAGCCTAGGGAGTCGGACGGGTGTGCCCCTCCGAAGGCGCCGGGGCTACGGTCCCGGCCGTGCAGGAGATCGGCAGCGGTGACCCGACGTTCGGCTTCGGTCCGACGCCGGGCACCTGGCGGCGACTCGAGGGGCCCGACGACGTGCTCGACCTGATGGACACGGGCGCCGAGGGGATCGTCGCGGTGATCCGGGATGCCGGGGCGACCTTCCTCTCCCCGATCTTCGAGGAGTTGGCGGGTGTGGTGTGCACCGGGGGCACGATCCGCAGCCACATCGGCATCGTCAGCCGCGAGTTCCAGGTTCCCGGGGTGGTAGCGGCCGTCATCGACGACGAGCCCGCCGACGGCACCGAGGTCGAGTTGGACGGCAGCGGCGTGATCCGCCGGATCGACGGGTGAACCCCGGACCGCGGGAGCGGGTCAACGGCCTGATTGCCGAGGTCAACGCCGTGTCCAAGGTGCTGATGCGGGAGCGCACCTCCTACGCCTCGCAGTTGATCCCGGTGCAACAGTACGTGGTCGTGTCGTGCATCGAGGCGTTCCTCCGCTATCCGGCGGCCATTGAGGTGATCGCGGCGGCGATGTCGCCCGAGGAGATCGGCGCCAGGGCACGCCGGCCGGGTTGCCAGGCGGATTCGGTGTTCCTCTGGGGCGTTGCAAATTTCTTCCTGATCGGCCGCAACGTCATGGGGATGGTGGATCCGTCGCTCGACACCGTCGAGCGGACCGACACGGTGCTCGACTTCTGGTCCCGTGTCTCCCGGTCCTACCGGGGTGGTGGCCTGCTCCACGCTGCTGACGCCGGCAATCGGATCGACGCCTTCGACGAGGCGACGCAGGCCGAATTGGCCGCCGGGGTGACGCCGGTCGGTGACGGGCGGCGGGCTGTGCTCAGACGGGCGAACGCCACCCTGGTCAACCACCTGTTCCTGCTCTACTTCGACACCAGGGTCGGCCACGGCGACACAGGCCCCTACCACCTGGCGGACGGCCGTCAGATGATCGTGCGCGACTTCTTCCGGATGGGGCGCAGCGACTTCTGGTGGTCAGGGATTGCGGCCGACGTGCCCCACGCGGGCCTCACGGCGGCACTGGTCATCGACGAGGGCGTCGACCTCTCGGTCACCGACTTCGGGACCACGGTGTCGGTTCCGGAGGACTACCTGGAACACCTCTCCGGGTTCGCCCTCTACACGACCGAAGGCGGGCGCCTGGAGCCGGTGGGCGACGACGAACTGGTCGCGACCGCAGCAGCGGCGAGGGCCGCCCAGAAGGCGCACTATCGGGCCGTCGTCGGCATGGACCGGGACGAACAGATCGCCTGCGGCGCCTACGTGTACTTCACGTTCCTGCGGCCGTTCGCCCAGATCGCCGGGGTGGCCGACCGGATCGACTGGACCTGTCCCCGCGACACGCCGGCCGACCTGTATCCGCTGGTGACTGCCGACATCGAGCCCCCGGAGCACGACCCCGACGCTGACCCGTTTCCCCCGTACGAACCGCCCGACGATCCCCCCGGCGGGAACTGAGCCGATGCACGAGACCGCCCCCGCTGACGAGCGCCGACACGGGTCGGACGGGCAGCGGCTCTGGAACGAGTCGTACTACCTTGACTGGTTCGACCCCGAAGGCCGCACCGGCGGATACGTGCGCCTGGGCCTCTACCCGGAACTGGGCGTCTCGTGGTTCTGGTGCTGCCTGGTCGAGGTGGGCGGGCCGACGGTCTTCGTGGTCGAGCACGAGGCGCCGTTGCCGTTGGAGCCGGGCCTAGAGATCCGCGCCTCGGGCCTTTGGGCAGACCTGATCGTCGAGGCGCCACTCGACCACTTCAGCGTCGGCGTCGAGGCCTTCGGCGTTGCCGTTGACGACCCGACCGACGCCTATCGGGCCGGACCCGGTGGGCTGCGGGGCGACCGGGTCCCCGTGGGACTCGACCTCGGGTGGGAGACCGACGGCGACGCATCGGGTGGGCCGTGGGCCTTCCACTACGGGGTGGCCACCCGCTACGAGATCCCCTGCCGGGTGGTGGGCGAGGTGTTCGTGGGCGACCGCCGCATCGAACTCGACGGGTGGGGCCAACGGGACCACTCGTGGGGCGTTCGCGACTGGTGGGCCGACGGCTGGACCTGGTTCTCGGGACGGCTCGAGGACGGCGAGCGGTTCCACGCCGTGCAGGTGGTCGGCCGGGACGGCGGCATCGGCTACCGGTCGTCGCCGGACGGTTTGGCCGCCGAGTATCGGGTGGCGTCGATGCCGAACCTCGGACCCGAGGGTATTCCGGCGTCGGGCTCGCTGGAGTTGGGCGACCTGCAGCTCGATTACGAGCCCGTTGCGTGGGTGCCACTGCTGCTCACGCACCCGGACGACGGCCGGCAGTCGCGGTTCCCCCGTGGCCTCGTGTCGGTGAGGGCCGACGACGGCCGAACCGGCCACGCCTGGCTGGAGCTCAACCAGCCCCAGATGCCCTGACCCTGGTCAGGGGCGGTTGCGGGCGAGGCGGTCGACGGCCAGGACGACGGCGAACGCTGCTGCGGCCAGGAGTAGAGGTACCGGGAGATCTCCGGTCGGGGGCCACTCGAGGCCGGTGCCCGAGATCGACGTGTCGGCGGTCTCGCCGATGACGCCAACGCCGTTGGGCCAGGGCCACAGCACCCGCAGTGAGCCGACCATGAGGCCGATGAGCACAGCCAACATCGTGTCGTGGTGCCGCTCGAGGAGTCGGGTCAGCAGCGAGGCGAACAGTGCCAGCCCGAACACGGCGCCCACGGCGAACACGATGGCGTCGCCGATCATCCGTTCGTCGATCACGGCCAGGACGGCCTCGTACATGCCGAACATGAGCAGTAGGAACGAGCCGGACAGTCCGGGCAGGATCATGGCGCAGATGGCGACCGCGCCGGCCACGAACAGCACGGGGGGCGAGGGGTCTGCTACCGGACCCGTCTGCCATCCGAGGGCTGCGAACAGGACGACGCCGACGGCCGACATCAGGGCCAGTCGGGGACCGTCCCAGTTCGGGAGCCGCCACGACACCGCGATCGATGCCACCACGAGGCCGAGGAACAGCCCGGCCATCGCCTCGGGTTGGTCCTCCAGCCCGGATTCGATCAGGCCGGCGAGTACGACGACGGTGACGAGCGCACCGCCCGCCAGCGGCAGCAGGAGCCCCCACTCGACCGACTTCAGGCGGTCGATGCCTCCCCGGACGTCGCCTCGGGCGAACCGGACCAGGGACCGGGCCCCGTCGCTGATGGCCGCGATGAGGCGTTCGTAGATCCCGAACATGAGGGCGAGGGTCCCGCCCGAGACGCCCGGCACGATGTTGGCCGCACCCATGAGGGCGCCCTGGGCGACCCGGGTCGCCGGGTTCCCTTCTGCGGGCATCAGGATGCTGAGTCCTGCTCGATGGTGAAGGGGCCGAGCGCCTCGCCGATGAAGGCGGGGGAGCGCACCGGCTTCCCGTCGGTGTCGGTCACCGCAGCGACCACCTCCTGGGTGGCGAGCACCTCGTCGCCGCGCAGGATCCGCTGGCCCCACCGCGAGGAGGCCCGCCGGTTCTCGACCACCCCGGTCTCGATGACGAGGGAGTCGCCGCCCACGGCCGACCTGAGGAACCGGGTCTCGATGCGGGAGACGACGAACCGGTAGCCCTGCTCCTCGAGGTCGTGGAGTCCGAGCCCCACCGAGTCGAGCAGCTCGATGCGGCCGGTCTCGAAGAGCTGCACGTACACGGAGTGGTTGAGGTGCCCGTAGGGGTCGAGCTCGTAGAAGCGGACCTTGACGGGGTGTCGGTGGCACTCGGGCATCGGGAGGACGCTAGCCCTCGTCCCGGCGGATCGGTGTGGCTACCCTCCCGACCCATGGGTGACGGGACGTCTGTCGAACTGCACGTCGAGGCCTTCGGGCCGGTCGACGGCGACCCGGTACTGCTGTTGTCGGGCGCCGACGCCCAGTGCACCCGGTGGACCCCCACATTCGTGGATCCGCTCGTCGAAGCCGGCCATCGGGTGGTGCGGTTCGACACCCGCGACTGCGGTCTCTCCGCCAAGCTGCCCTCGGACGTCGGCTACACGCTCGACGACCTGGCGGCCGACGCCTGCCGTGTGCTCGATGGCGAGGGCGTCGACTCCGCACACCTGGTCGGCCGCTCGATGGGCGGGATGGTCGCCCAGGTCATGGCCCTCGACCACCCCGACCGGGTGTGTTCGATGACGCTGCTCTGCTCTACGCCCGGACTCGGCGATGAGCGCCTCCCACCTCCGGAGAACCGGTTGATCGACCAGATCACCGAACGCCTTTTCTCGGCACCGCCCGTTGGCCATGCCGAGAAGGTGGCGTGGATCGTCGGCCTCGACCGGCTCTTCGCCGGCCCCCGCTACCCGTTCGACGAGGCGGCGGCGGTGCTCGTCGCCGATGCCGATGTGACCCGCTGCTGGTTCCCTGAGACCGGGCACGGCCCCGCCGTCAACTCGTCGCCGTCGCGCCTCGACCGGCTGGGCGACATCGGGACCCGGACCCTGGTCGTCCACGGCACCGCCGACCCAGTGCTTCCCGTCGAGCACGGCATCGCCCTCGCTGAGGGCATTCCCGGCGCTGACCTCTGGCTGGTGGAGGGCCTCGGGCACGAGGTCCCGGACGCCTGCGCGGCCGAGTTGCTGCCGAAGGTGCTCGCCCACCTGGCGGGCTGACGGGAGCGCACACGCGAAACGGCGCCCTACCCGGTGGATGGGAAGGGCGCCGCTCGTTGTCAAGGTCCGTATCGGGTCGTCTCGCGTCAGCCGTTCTCCAAGGCCCAGCAGGGCGTCGGTTGCGAGAACGTGAGGGGACCGGCTCGGTACCGGGACCTCGGGCTCACCCGCTGGGCGGGGTTCGACAGCGTCCCTCGAACCGGATGGATCGCACGTTCAGCCTCCCGTCGCTCGTCGACATGAGACCGTGTCGATCAGCCCCCCAACCCTTGGGCGAAGTGACCACAGTCGCTGTCGCACCGTGGCCCTGTTTCGTCAACCGTGCTCGCGTTCGCTGGCTTCCCTCCAGGGCCGCGCCGGGTGGGAGGCCATCCAGCCCCTGCGGTCATGCGCAGAAGGACATGCCCACACAGGGCCCTCAGAGGCCAGCGCGAAGCGACAACGGAGGGGCGCAGTGTCGGCCCCGTCGCAGACGAGGCGACATCCGAGGCTCCCATACGAAGTTGGGGCCGTCGCAGGCAGGTTCCTCCAACCCCTGGCAGGTCAGGTCCTGCTCCGCAGTTTCCTCCCCAGCCAGACCACCGGGTCGTACCGCCTCGAGACAACGCGTTCCTTGAGGGGAATGATCGCGTTGTCGGTGATTCTGATGTTCTCAGGGCAGACCTCGGTGCAGCATTTCGTAATGTTGCACATGCCCAAGCCCAACTCGTCGGCTAGCAGGTCCTTCCTATCGGTGGCGTCTAGCGGATGCATGTCGAGAGACGCGACTCGGATAAACAGACGGGGCCCGGCGAAGTGCTTCTTGTTGTCGTCGTGGTCCCTGATCACATGGCACACGTTCTGGCAGAGGAAGCACTCGATGCACTTGTGGAACTCCTGGACGCGTTCGATGTCGATCTGCTGCATCCGGTACGTGCCGTCGGGTTCAGGAGGTACCGGGTTGAACGGCGGCACCTTCTTGGCTAGTTCATAGTTGAGCGACACGTCGGTGACCAGATCCCGGCTCACCGGGAAGGCTTTCAGTGGGGCAACGGTGATCGTCTCATCCGTTTCGAACAGATCCATTCGGGTCATACACAGGAGGCAGGGTTTGCCATCTACCTCGGCGCTACAGGATCCACACTTGCCGGCCTTACAGTTCCAACGCACCGCCAGGTCGTTCGCCTGTTCAGCCTGGATCCGGTGAATGACGTCGAGGATCACCTCACCCTCGCTGGTCGAGGTCTGGTACTCGCGGAACTCACCGCCCTCTGCATCACCACGCCAGATCCGCAGGGTCACGGCCTCGCTCATCCTTCCTCCTCCACCAGTTGTCGAAGTTCCTCGGGCATCTCCGACAAGGGTTCCTGAGAGACCACCACCTCCCCGTCCTGCTGGCGGATGACGACCCGCCGCTTGCCCCATTGGTCGTCGGTGGTCGGAAAATCGTCGCGGGTCTGGGCGCCACGACTCTCCTGCCTTTCGAGAGCGGCGCGGGCGATGCACTCGGACACCGTTAGCAAAGACCTGAGATCGAGAGCTAGATGCCAGCCCGGGTTGTACTGGCGGTGGCCTTCCACATGCACCCGAGCCAACCGTTCCTTGAACACCTTGAGACGGTCCAGCGCCTCCAGCATCTCGGACTCCGTTCTGATGATGCCGACGAGACTGCTCATGCACTCCTGGAGGTCGTTCTGGATCGAGTAAGGGTTCTCCTCCCCGTGTTCGTTGAACGGTGCCAGGGCCTCTTCAGCATGACCGTCCAACACCTCCTCCGGGACCGGAGCCGGGCTTCCCGATGCAGTCGAGTGCTCGGCGGCATGCCGCCCGGCGAGCATCCCGAAAACAACGAGATCCGACAGCGAGTTCCCACCCAGGCGGTTGGCACCGTGCATGCCTCCCGCCACCTCGCCGGCCGCGAACAGTCCGGGAACGGTCGACTGCTGGGTCTCAGGATCCACACGTACGCCACCCATCATGTAATGACAGGTGGGACCCACCTCCATGGGTGCGGTCGTGATGTCGATGTCGGCCAATTCCTTGAACTGGTGGTACATCGATGGCAGTCGTCGTCGAATGTAGTCGGCGTCCCTTCGGCTCGAGATGTCGAGAAACACGCCGCCATGGGGCGAGCCGCGACCGGCCTTGACCTCAGAGTTGATTGCTCGAGCCACCTCATCGCGCGGGAGCAAGTCAGGGGTCCGACGTGCATTCTTCTTGTCCGTATACCACCGATCCGCCTCTTCCTCGGTCTCTGCCGTCTCCGTTCGGAACATCTCTGGGATGTATTCGAACATGAAGCGGTCGCCCAACGAGTTCCTCAGGACCCCACCGTCTCCCCGTACCCCCTCGGTAACAAGAATCCCCCGCACCGACGGGGGCCAGACCATACCGGTCGGGTGGAACTGGACGAACTCCATGTCGATCAGGTCGGCGCCTACGGTGAGGGCCAGAAAGTGCCCATCGCCCGTGTACTCCCACGAGTTCGAGGTGACCTTGAATGCTTTGCCGATTCCTCCGGTTGCCAGAACGACCGCCGGGGCGCTGAAGGCCACGAAACGGCCCGACTCGCGCCAGTAACCGAACGCGCCAGAGATTCCGGCCTCCGAGGTCAGGAGCCTGGTGATCGTGCACTCCATGAATACGTCAATTCCCCGGTGTACCGCATTGTTCTGGAGGGTGCGGATCATCTCGAGTCCCGTTCGGTCCCCGACGTGAGCAAGCCTTGCGTAACGGTGGCCGCCAAAATCCCGTTGGAGGATCCGGCCGTCATCCGTTCGGTCGAAGAGGGCACCCCACCTCTCCAGTTCATGGACCCGCTCCGGAGCTTCCTGGGCATGGATCTGTGCCATCCGCCAGTCATTCATCATCTTCCCGCCGCGCATGGTGTCCCGGAAGTGGACCTTCCAGTTGTCCTCCGGGTACACGTTGCCCATAGCCGCCGCGATGCCGCCCTCCGCCATGACGGTATGGGCCTTGCCCAACAACGATTTGCAGACCAGCGCGGTACGCGCTCCCTCGGCCGATGCCTCGATTGCCGCACGGAGTCCTGCGCCGCCCGCACCAACCACAACGACGTCGTACTGGTGAGTCTCGAAATCTGCCATCAGAAGAATCTCGGGTCGCTGAACACGCCGTTGGCGAGGAGTCGAACATAAAGGTCGGCGATCAGGACGCCGAAGAGGCTGACCCACGCGTACTGCATGTGCCGGGCGTTCAACCTTGTCGACACGCCCCAAAGACGACGGCGGATCGGCGCTTGGGAAAGCAGGTTGATTCCTCCACCGACCAGATGACGGCAAGAGTGGCAGGACAGCGTGTACAAGCCCAGCAGCACCGCATTGGCGAGCAGGATCAACGTGCCGAGGCCCATCCCGAACTCCCCTTCGAACCGGAACGCCCGGAGAGCGTCGTAGAGCAGGATGATCGGGAAGGGCAGGGCCAGAAAGAAGAAGTAGCGGTGGACGTTCTGGAGAATCAGCGGGAACTTCGTCTCACCGGTGTAGGAGGAGCGGAAGTCACTGACCGCGCAGGCTGGCGGGGACCATAGAAACGACCGGTAGTAGGCCTTTCGGTAGTAGTAGCAGGTCAGGCGAAACCCGAGCGGGAAGGGGAGGATCAGAAGGGCGGGGGAGAAGCCCCAGTGAGTGCCGAAGAGGTCCCAGGTCGCCTCCTCACAGTTCGACGCCAGGCATGGTGAGAAGAAGGGGGAAAGATACGGGTCCACGAAGTAGTCCGTGTTGACGAAGGCTACAAACGTGCCATACACGACGAAGGCCGAGAGGACGCCGACGGTGACGAGAGGCTCCACCCACCAACGATCCGTTCTCAGGGTGTCAAGCCATCGACTGCCGGTGCGGATGTCGACCGGTGTCTCCGTCACCGCCGTCATCTGGCGTACCACGCTTGGCCGGAGAAACTTTCTTGTTCTTGAGACACTTCCGCCATAGGACAGAGGATCCTATGTGGGCCAAGAAGGGAATGCTCAACCAAACCGGGCTGCTCTCAGCCCTGAAGGAGATCCGATTTCATCGCGCTGATGAACCGCGACTACGCCGAGTCGCTTGGCACCATCGGCGTATTCGTGCATTCGGGCCGGGCCCTTGTACACGTGCAGGTTGCCGACCATGTGGGCCAGGACGAAGCCGATCAGCCCGATGCCGGTGAGTGCCATCACCCACTTGCGGCCGACGGAGGTCTGGTAGAGGTTCAGCGGGAACGGCCATTCCCTGCCGCGGTGGTGGACCGGGGCGACGCGGTAGCGCTCGCCGGTGGTCTGTGCCATGGATTCCTCCAGATCGCGGTTGCCGGGTCGTCCGGCGCTGACGAGAAAAAAACGGCCCCGTCGGGGGTAAGCCACCTGTTGGCGCCGGGGTGTCAGACGCCCGCGACGGTGGAGGTGTACCGGTTGGCGGCGCTGACGCCGCCTGCCGAAAGTACCAGTGCGAGTACGACGTCCCCCTGTGCATTTCCGAGCGGCCACTCGATGCGACCCACGTGGACGGACGAGTCGGCTCCGACGTCGCCCTCCCAGGCCCAGGTGAGGGTGTCGCCGGCGATCTCGAGGATCGCATCGACACGTGTGGTGCCGAGGGCCTCCCGCCCGTCGTGGACGACGGCGACGTCGGTGAGCAGCGTGGCGCCCCCGCGGAGGCGGGCGGGCAGCGGGTCGGCGACGACGATCGTCGTGGTGCAGGCGGCGGTGGCGGCGGCGTGGGCCGGCTTGGGCCGCCGGTCGTGGTCGAGGAGCGAGCCGCTGACGCACGGTTCGCCGTCGAACAGGCGGTCGATGGCGAACCCCCCGCAGGGCCGGTACTTGCGGCGCCGCAAGGCCTCGACCTGGAGGCGTAGCACCTCGGCCTGGTGGAGGCGGGTGGCGTCGGCCCAGGTGGCGAGGTCGGCGTGGTCGTCCGGGGGGAAGAGCCCCAGCAGGACCTCGAGTTCGCCGTCGGGGTCGCCGGTGAGCCGGCTCCAGTCGGGCAGTGGCCACCGGTCGGGGTCGAGGCCCAGGAGCTCCGGGTCGATGTCGGGCACCGAGTGGGCGCCGAAGGCCGCCACGAACCCGCCCGCCCGGGAGGAGCGGCGCAGGAGCTCGGCCAGGTCGTCGGCACGGCCGCCGTACCAGCCGAACCGGAGGTGGGCGGCGGCGTCCTCGACGACGGGCGGGCTCGGGAGCACGCCGGTGTGGGCGACGACCGGGCGGGAGGGGTCGGCACGGCGCAGTGCCCGTCGGACCGAGCGGTCGAGCACGGTGCGGTTCCAGTTGGGCCGCTGCTGCTCGAGCAGGCTCGGCGCCGGGCGGGTGGTGTCGACGGGGTCGGGGGCGTCGTGGCCGCACCAGACGACGACCGAGGGGTGGTGGCCGAGGAGGTCGACCATCTCGCGGGCCTGGCGCATGGCCTGGCCGCGGACCGAGCGGTGGTACTCGCCCCGCAGCGGCAGGTCCTGCCAGACGAGCATCCCGGCCTCGTCGGCGGCGTCGTAGAGGGCCGGGTGCGAGACATGGGCGGCGACGCGCAGCAGGTTGAGGCCGGTGTGGCGGGCGAGGGCCACGTCGGCGGCGGCGGATTCGGGGGTGACATCGGCCAGGTCGCGGCGCAGCGGAGGGACGATGGCGCCGCGCAGGAACAGCCGCTCGCCGTTGATCCGCCAGAGGTGGTCGCGCATCCGGATCGAGCGGAACCCGATGCGGCGGGTGGCCCGGTCGCTCACCACGCTGTCCTCGGTGGTGACGGTGAGGGTCACGTCGAACAGGGGCTGGTCGCCGAGTTCGTACGGCCACCACAGCCGGGGTCGGGGCACCCGCACGGTCCACTCGACGCGGTTCTCGCCGGCGGCCAGGGGCTGTTGGTGGCGGTGGTCGACGCCAAGCACGGTCGTGTGGAAGACAACCTCGCGTGGCCGGTCGGTGTCGACGACGGCGCGCAGGGCCAGCGTGGCGACGGTCGGGGAGGCATCGGTGCAAACGACCCGGACGTAGCGGAATGGCACGGGACCGGTCTCCCGGAGGCGCACCGGCTGCCAGATGCCGCCGGGGTTCCAGGCGCCCTGGGCGGCGCCGGTCAGGGTGCGCTGCCCGGAGCGTCCCAGGGTCGGCGGGCTGGTGACCTCGACGGCCAGCAGGTGCTCGGTTCGGTTCCGGAGTTGGTGCGTGACCTCGAGGGCGTGGGTGAAGAAGTATCCCTCGGTGGCGCCGAGGTAGGAGTTGTCCAGCCAGACGTCCCCGAGGGTGAAGACGCCGTCCAGTTCCAGCCACGTGCGGCGGCCCTCGTCGGGTGCCTCGGCCTCGAACCGGGTGCGGTACAGCAGCGGTCCGTCCTCGTCGGCGAAGTCGGGGTGCCGGCGCCAGTGCCCGGGCACCGGGACCTCGGGCCAGCCGCCGTCGTCGAGGTCGTCGTCCGGGAAGGTGCGCCTGAGGGCGTTGTCGGCGGGGTGGGCGTGCCAGGGCCCGGTCAGTTCCATCGGCGGGGACCGTACCGGCCGTGCAGCCCGGCCCACCCGCGGCTGGTAGTGGCGAACAGGTTTATGTAGCGTGCGGTCGTGACGCGCCCCATGACCGCCGGCAAAGTCCGGGGCGGTGCCTCGGCGAAGTTCCTCGCCGCTTTCAGGGGCCTGAACGCCGTACGTGCCGCAACGACGCAGCCCACCACCATCGGTGGGCTCCGGGCGACCGGTTGGGAGTCGGTGCCGGTCAAGGAGGAACTGCAGCGCAACGCCGTGGCCCGCATCCGGGCGGGCGAGCCGCTGTTCCCCGAGGTGCTGGGTTTTGAGAACACCGTCCTGCCGCAGCTCGAGAATGCCCTGTTGGCGGGCCACGACGTGATCTTCCTGGGTGAGCGGGGCCAGGCCAAGACCCGTCTCATCCGCAGCCTGACCGGCCTGCTCGACGAGTGGATGCCGATCGTGGCCGGCTCCGAGATCAACGACGATCCGTACAACCCGGTGTCTCGCCACGCGCGCGACCTGCTCGCCGAGTACGGCGACGACACGCCGCTCGACTGGGTGCACCGTGACGACCGCTACGGCGAGAAGCTGGCCACGCCCGACACGTCGATCGCCGACCTGATCGGCGAGGTCGATCCCATCAAGGTCGCCGAGGGCCGCTACCTGTCCGATGAGCTCACCCTCCACTACGGGCTGGTGCCGCGCACCAACCGGGGCATCTTCGCCATCAACGAGCTGCCCGACCTGGCGGAGCGGATCCAGGTGGGCCTGCTCAACGTGCTCGAGGAGCGCGACGTCCAGATCCGGG
Organism: Acidimicrobiales bacterium; assembly: GCA_029577135.1. Classification (GTDB taxonomy): domain Bacteria; phylum Actinomycetota; class Acidimicrobiia; order Acidimicrobiales; family MedAcidi-G1; genus S20-B6. The sequence continues at coordinate 17,348 of JARQPW010000003.1, read as the reverse complement.
GCTACAAGATCCGCCTGCCGCTCGATGTGGTCATGTTCGCCTCGGCGAACCCCGAGGACTACACGAACCGGGGCCGCATCATCACGCCGCTCAAGGACCGTTTCGGCTCGCAGATCCGTACCCACTATCCGTTCGACGTCGAGGTCGAGATGGACATCGTCGAGCAGGAGGCGACGGTCCCGACCGTGGCCGACCTCACCGTCGTCGTGCCCGACTTCATGGCACGGGTGGTGGCCACGATCAGCCAGGAGGCCCGTCGCAGCCCGCACCTCAACCAGCGGTCGGGCGTGTCGGTGCGGCTGAGCGTCACGAACCTGGAGGCGGTCGTGGCCAATGCCGTCCGCCGGGCGCTGCGGACCGAGGAGGTGGTGGCGGTGCCGCGGGTGTCCGACCTCGACGCGGTGGCCGCCTCGATGTCGGGCAAGGTCGAGGTCGAGAGCCTCGACGAGGACCGCGACGCCGAGATCCTCCAGCGCATCGTGGCGTCGGCGGTGCTGTCGGTGTTCCGGGAGCAGGTGCCCGGTGGGACGCACCGGGCGATCGTCGAGGCTTTCGACGAGCACGAGGGCGTCTCGACCGGCGAGGACATGGGGTCGGCCGCCTACGCGGTGCTGGTGGCCGACGAGATCCCGGCGCTGCAGTCGGCCATCGACGCCCTGCTCGCCGACGAGGACGACAGCGGCCCGGCCGTGGTCGCCAGCGCCGTCGAGTTGATCCTCGAGGGGCTGCACCTGTCGAAGCGCCTCAACAAGCACTCCGCCGGCCCGAGAACCCGCTACCAGGCCCGCACCTGACGCATCGTTTGCATATGGGTACCCGGGCCGCCGGGTCTCCCGATGTTGGCTTCCGTGCCTGCGGACTCGATGACGATCGAAGCCCTCGCCTTTGCAGCGTTGGCACTCCTCGTCCACTCGGTGTTCGAGAACGCACATGTGGAGATCCGCGGCAGCGCGGGCGTTGTGCCGGTGATGCTGGCTGTCCTGGTCGCGCTTTCCGCCCTGTATCCGATGCTCGTTTTGACGGATCCGTTGCACGATCGGTGGGACTTCGCGCATCGGGTCTATGGAGGCGGTTTCGTTGTAATGGTCATTGGACTGCTGGTCTCCGACTTCTGGGACCGGTTGGCCTGGAGGATGAGGAGGTCCTGATGTTGCCAAGTGGGTCTTGTCAGAAGCTTGTCGTTTCTGGTTTGACGAAGCGGTATCGGTCGGTGTGTGCGGTGGACGGGTTCTCGGCCGGGTTCGATGTGGGGCTGGTGGGTCTGGTCGGGCCGAACGGTGCGGGGAAGACGACGCTGTTGCGGATGTTGGCCACGGTGCTGGTGCCCGACGAGGGCCGGTTCACGGTGGCCGGCGTCGATCCGTGCGACGATCTGGTCGCGGTGCGCCGGTCGTTGACCTATCTGCCGCAACAACTGGCGTTCTACGATCATTTCAGTGCTTTCGAGTTCCTCGACTACGTGGCGCTGCTGCGGGGCATCCCGAGCGGTGAGCGGTTCGACGGGGTCGTTCGGGCGCTCGAGCGGGTCAACCTTGCCGACGAGCGCGACAAGAAGGTCGGCAAGCTGTCGGGTGGTATGCGTCGCAGGCTGGGGATCGCCGTGGCCCTGCTGGACCAACCCGGGCTGGTGCTGCTCGACGAGCCCTTCGCCGGTCTCGACCCGCACGAGAGGATCAGCCTCGTGCGGGTGCTGGCCGTCGCCGCCAGGACGGCCACGGTGATCGTGTCGACGCACCAGACCGACGATGTCGAGGCGTCGTTCGACCGGGTGGTGGTCCTGGACCACGGCCGGGTCGGGTTCGACGGCCTGCCCGGAGAGTTGGCAGGGAGGGCCGAGGGGTGTGTGTGGCTCGGACCTGAGACCGACGAGAGCCTGATCGAGTGGCCCCAGTCGGACGGGCGGTTCCGCCATGTCGGGTCTCCGCTTCCCGTCGGTAGGGACACCGTGGCGCCGACGATGGACGACGGCTACCTCATGGTCCTCGACGAAACGGGTTCGTGAGCCTGATTTAGCTCAGCGACGCGTCCGGGGGGTGGCCGGTGATTCGTTGGCTGAGGTTGCGGCCGCTCTCCTTGAGGCGGCGGTCCCTGGTCACGAGGCCCCGGGGGGCGTCGAAGCCGCGGGTCCACTCGTAGCCGTCGACCAGCGAGTCGTGGAAGAGGCCGGTCACGGGCACTCCGTCGGAGACCGCCGACTCGACCTGGTCGATGGTGGCGGTGAGGAGTTCGTCGCGCCAGTCGTCGTCGGTGGTGCCGACGCCCGTGGCGGCGACCACGAGGTCATGGTCGGGCAGTGCATCGTGGACACGGCGCAGCACGAAGCCCAGCTCCTCGGGCACCGGGCAGAAGCCACTGCCGTCCGTGCGGCCGTCGGACGGGTACGGTTGGAAGCCGCCGTGGCGGTCGATGCCGACCGGGTGGTCGGCCACGACACCGACCACGTCCACGACGCCCTGTAGGTCGGGTCGGTCGATGGTCGCCTTCCAGGGGAGGCCGAACTCGCCGTCGCCGAGCGCCCGCAGCCACGTGTCCCACAGCACCGACTCCCACAGGCGGGCCTCGCCGCGGGCTTCGGCATCGACCGGAACCACGCTCGGCATCCCCAGCACCGCCATGACCGGCTGGCGTCCGGAGGCGAGCAGCCGCCAGGCATCGAAGGCCGCCTCGACGACGCCCCCGATCGCCTCCCGGGCCCGCTCCGGGTCGCGCCTGCCGGGCGGGCGGGTGCCGAGCAGGAAGCCCCGCAGCGCCCAGCCGATCGGGTCCTCGATGGGCGCCCAGCCGGCGGCCAGGTCGTCGAACTGCTCGGCGGTGCGGTCGACGTGGCGGGCCCAGAACCGGGTGCGGGACGAGGCGTCCCGGAAGCCCCGCTCGTCCTCCGCGAACCAGCCGGGAAGCGACGTGTGGTGCAACGTCACCCAGGGTTCCAGGCCAGCCTCGCGGGCAGCTCCCAGGACCTCGCGGTAGTGGTCGACGACGCCGGAATCGACGACCCCGGGGCGCGGCTCGATCCGGGCCCACTCGACGGTGACCCGGACGTCGGTCAGCCCGATCCGTGCCGCCAGATCGAGGTCGTCGGCGTAGTCGCTGGTGAAGCCGCCGCCGGCTCCGGAACGGGGCGCCAGGCCGTCGCGCTCCCACGTGGACCAGTCGGCGGTGGGGGCCACGCCGTCGGCCGACACCGAAGAGGCGGTGGCGCCCCAGCGGAAGCCCTCGGGCAGCGCCACGGTTGTTGCCGGTCAGTGCCTGGTGAGCACGCCGCCGTCGAACACCACGCGGTCGTCGGTGGCCCGGGTCTGGAACAGGACCTCGTCATTGTCGCCTCCGGTCTCCCAGAGGTGCACCTCGAGGGTCTCGCCGGGCGTCACCGGCGACTTGAAGCGGCCGCCCATGCCTGCGAACCGGGCCGTGTCGGAGCCGCAGGCGGCGTGGAGCAGTGCCCGGCCGGTGAACCCGTAGGTGCACAGGCCGTGGAGGATCGGTGCGTCGAAGCCGGCTCCGGCGGCGAAGGTCGGGTCGGAGTGCAGCGGGTTGCGGTCGCCGTTGAGCCGGTAGAGCAGGGCCTGGTCGGTGCGGGTCGGATACGTCACCACCTGGTCGGCGTCGCGGTCGGGGAGTTCCCAGGTGTTGGCCGGGCCGCGGTCGCCGCCCCATCCGCCCTCGCCGCCGATGAACAGTCCGGCCCGGGTGCTCCACCACGGGTTGCCGTCGGCGTCGGCCACGTCGGTCTCGAGGTAGACCAGCGCCGCCTTGCCCTTGTCGTAGATCTCGCCGACCCTGCCGGTGGCGACGGCGGTGCCGGCGGGGGTCAGCGGCTGGTGGAGGGTGATCTGCTGCTCGGCGTGGAGCAGGAACATCGGGTTGAAGTCGCCGAAGCCCGGGGTGCGGCCACCACCCATCACCACGACCTGGGTCGGCAGGGAGGCCTGCGTGACGCCGTTGCTGTTCTCGGTCGTGAACTCGAGTTCGAAGCCGGTGGGGTCGGCGACGCCGGCTCCGACGCCGAGGGCGTAGAGCAGGCTGTCCTTCGACGTCCAGGAGAACTCGCTGGGTTCGCCGACTGATCCGGCGGCATCGGGGTTGATCGGCATGGAGGATCTCGTTTCTCGGGAATGTGCGGTCGAGGTGAGCGTGACGCTACGGGCCGCCGGGTCTGGTCGGCCAACCGGAACCCCGTGCCCGGCCGTCGCTACGGTCGCGGCGTGAGCGAGCCCGCCGGCACCAGCCTCGAGATGGGTCCCGACCCGTTCCCGGGGCTGCTGCGCATCGGGCCGCTGCGCCGCTGGTTCGACGCCGCCGACCTGGGACGTGGCCGCGACCTTCGCTTCGAGCGCATCGCCGCCGGGGAGTCCAACGAGGTGTTCGTGGCGCACCGGGGCGATGAGCGATGGGTGCTACGGCGGCCAGCGGCGGTGCCGTTGTCGGTCGACGGTGCCAACCGGATCATGGAGCGTGAGTTCAGGTTCCAGCGGGCGCTGGCCGGCACCGGTGTGCCCCACGCCGAGCCGGTCGCCCTGTGCACCGATACCGATGTGACGGGAGCGGTCTTCTATGTCATGGAGTTCGTGGACGGCCTTGTTGCCGGCGAACCGGTCCCCGTTGAGTTGGGCGGGCCGGCGGCGACGAGGCGGATCGCCGAGGAGATGCTCGACGCACTCGGCGCCCTGGCGGCCGTCGACCACGAGGCGGCCGGCATCGCGGACCTGGGCCGTCCCGATGGGTTCCTCGAGCGCCAGGTCGACCGCTGGCGGGGGCAACTCGAGTCCTACCGGTATCGGGAGTTGCCGGGCGTCGACGAGGTCACCGAATGGCTGGCCGCCAACCGGCCCTCCACGACGGTCCCTGGGGTCATGCACGGCGATTTCAACCGCCACAACGTGCTGTTCGCCCTGGAGGTCCCGACCCGACTGCTGGCGGTGGTCGACTGGGAGAACGCCACCGTCGGGGACCCCCTCATGGACCTGGGCTACCTGCTGGCGGGCTGGTCCGACGACGACCCGGACCTGCCGAAGCGCGCCGAGGCGGTGGCCCGCTGGTCGGAGCGCTCCGGCCGCCAGCCCGAGGCCCTCGGCTGGTACGCCGCCATGAGTACCTTCAAGTTGGCCTGCATGCTCGAGGGCGTATACGTGCGCCAATCCGAGGACCCGACCCGCGAGTCCAGCGAGTTCATCGCCCAACTGGTGCTCGACCTGATCGTCCGGGCCCGCCGCCTGGCCGGCGAGGGCGCCGACTGGTGAGACCCGCCCGCCGATTCGGCCCTACGGTCGCGTCATGCGACTGAGGGGCAGGCGGCGACGCCGCCGGGAGTCGAGGCGCTTCACCTACTCGCGCTGGGACGGCACCCAGTCCGTGCCGGACCTCGACGCCGACGCCCTGCTCCAGGCCATGGGCGACGAGCTGATCGAGCACGGCGACCCCAACGCCGCCCTGCGCCGAATCCTCCACGACGGACTCGAGGTCGACGGCGAGCGACTCCAGGGCCTTCGGGAGATGCTCGAGCGTCTGCGACAGCAGCGTCGGGAGATGCTCGAACAGCACGACCTGGGCGGCGTCTACGACGAGATCCGCGACGCGCTCGGCGAGGTAATGGAGACCGAGCGGGGTTCGCTCGACGACCTCGAGGAAGGCGGCGACGAAGTCGTCGCCGAGTCGACGCAGCGCCGTCGTGAGCAGCTCGACCTGCTCGGGCACGAAAATCTGGCCGGCCAGGTCCGCGGCCTGATGGACTACGACTTCACCTCGGCCGAGGCCGCCGAACGCTTCGAGGACCTCCTCGAGGAACTCCGCCGGGAGTTGATGCAGCAGGCCGTCGACCAGATGGCTGGCGCCATGCAGGACCTCTCACCCGGGGACATCGCCCGGATGAAGGACATGCTCGCCGAGCTGAACCGGATGCTCGAACAGCACCGGGCCGGCGAGGTACCCGACTTCGACGGGTTCATGGAGCGCTTCGGCGACTTCTTCCCCGAGAACCCGCAGACCCTCGACGAGCTGCTCGAGGTGATGGCCCGACGGATGGCGGCAATGCAGCAGATGCTCAACTCCATGACGCCCGAACAGCGGGCCCAGCTCCAGGAACTGTCCGAGCAGCTGCTCGGGGACATGGACCTGCAATGGCAGATGGACCAGTTGGGCGGCCACCTGCGCGAGTTGTTTCCGCAGATGGGGTGGGAGCAGTCGCGCGACCTGACCGGACAGGAACCGATCGGCATGGGTGAGGCCATGGAGCTGTTCGAGGAACTGGCCGACCTGGACCAGTTGGAGCAGATGCTGCGGGGGGCTTCGAGTCCCGGGGCGCTCGCCGAGGTCGACATCGACCGGGTGCGCGACCTGTTGGGCGACCAGTCGGCCGAGAGTCTCGAACGCCTGTCCGAGCTGGCCCGGATGCTCGAGGAGGCGGGCCTCGTCGACAACCACGAGGGCCAGTTGAACCTGACGCCCCGGGCCATCCGCCGCCTCGGCCAGAACGCCCTCGGCGACCTCTACCGCCGCCTCCTGCGCGACCGGGCGGGCCGCCACGACCTGGAGCGGTCCGGCGTCGGCCACGAGCGCGAGTACACGACCAAGACCTACGAGTTCGGCGACCCCTTCAACCTCCACATCGAGCGCACCCTGCGCAATGCGGTCACCCGTGGGGGCGTTGGCACGCCGGTGCAGCTCACGCCCGACGACTTCGAGGTCGAGCGCACCGAGTCCACCGTGCAGGCCGCCACGGTGCTGATGTTGGACCTGTCCCTCTCGATGCCGATGCGCGACAATTTCCTGCCTGCCAAGAAGGTGGCCATGGCGTTGCACTCGCTGATCTCGACCCAGTTCCCCCGCGACTACCTCGGCGTGGTGACCTTCAGCGAGGTCGCACGCGAGATCAAGCCGGAGCGCATCCCGGAGGTCTCCTGGGACTACGTCTACGGCACCAACATGCAGCACGGCCTCGTCCTGGCACGCCAGATGCTGGCCCGCCAGACCGGTACGCGGCAGATCATCATGGTCACCGATGGTGAGCCCACCGCCCACATCACCGACCAGGGCTACCCGCAGTTCAACTATCCGCCGTCGCAGGAGACCGTGGACCGGACACTCGCCGAGGTGCGCCGCTGCACCCGGGACGGCATCCGGATCAACGTGTTCATGCTCGACGCCACCCCGTACCTGACGCGGTTCATCGAGACCGTGACGAAGATGAACGGCGGCCGGGCCTTCTTCACCACGAACCAGAACCTCGGCGACTACGTCCTGGTCGACTTCGTGGACCAGCGCCGGACCCTGCGCACATCGCGCTAGGCAACGGGTTCCGGCCCTCGAAGCCTGTGGAAAGCGGGATTTGGCTTGCTTTTCGGGTCATTGCAGTGGTGTAATTACATCACTGCAACCCCCACAGGCCCCTGTCACGCCCCGCGCGCGACCCGACGGCCGGGAGGCTCACCCACATGGGCATCTATGCGAAACCTGATCTCGACATGTCGTGGCAGGAGTTCTCGAACTGCCTCGGCGTGGATCCCGACCTGTTCTTCCCCGAGCGGGGTGCCAGCACCCGGGAAGCCAAGGAGGTCTGTCGCGGCTGCGTGGTCCGCGAGGACTGCCTCGAGTACGCCCTCCAGAACGGTGAGAAGTTCGGCATCTGGGGCGGCATGAGCGAGCGGGAACGCCGGCGCATCCGACGACAACGGGCCCTGGCCAGGGCGGCGGCCGCAGCAGACACGGCCTGAGGACGCCACTCCCGTCCATCGGGCTACGCTCTCGGCATGTCACTCCTCGCATTCCTCAGCGGCAATGAACTGATCTGGGTCATCGTCCTGGCTCTCGTGGTGTTCGGCGGCAGTCAGCTCCCGAAGTTGGCCCGCAACCTGGGCCGTGCCCAGAAGGAGCTCCAGAAGGGCCTGGCCGAGGGCGCCACCGATGCCGACCGCGCTGAGGACTCCTCCGACTGACCTCGGTACACTCCGCGGCTCCCGACCACCGACCCAGGAGCCCCGGTCCATGACGGACATCAACCTCGAGCCACAGCCGCCGGTCGGCGACGTGATGGTCGTCTACCTCGGTCCGGTGGCCCCCCACTGGGACATCCGCTCCACGTTCGGCGACCGGGTACTGGTCCAGTCCTTCCGCGACCGGATCAACGCACGGCTCATGCTGCTGCCGCCGCACGATCCCCAGTTCCGCCGCAACCGCGAGCGCATCAACCGTGACGCCGAGCGCGAAAACGTGCTGATCTCCTGGGACCTCGGCTACGACGAGGCAGAGACCGGCCGCAACTGAGCCCCGACGCGGCAACGGCCCCGGCGCCCGAGTCGGGTACCGGGACCGTTCAGGTCGGGGGCAGGGAGGGGACCGCCCCCGGTGAATGGCCGAAACTGGTTGGTCAACGGCTGGTGGGCAGGTGGAACCTCAGGCAGCCTCCACCTCGAGTCGGCGACGTTCCCGCCTGATCCGGCGGCGTTGTCGCTCCGAGCATCCACCCCAGACGCCGTGGTCGATGCGCTGGACGAGTGCGTACTCGAGACAGTGGTCGGCCACCGTGCACTCGGCGCAGATGGCCTTTGCGACCTCTACGCCCAGCCCGTCGCTGGGGAAGAATGTGTTCGGCGGGATCTCCTGGCATCGTGCCCGCTGCATCCAGAGTGTGTTCAGCATCGGATCTGCTGCACCCTTTCCCGGGGATTCCCCCGTGAGGTCGTCGGTTCCCGCCCTGTGGGCGCCATTGATGCCAGAAAGGGGCGAAAGGCCGCGTAAAGGGTGCGTACCGGGCGCCCCGCCGGGGCATGCGCCGAATATTTCCCACTGCTCAGACGAGGTTCCGTGCAGTGCCTCCGTGGCCTCCTAGATTGCGCCTGATGCCTCGGCCGGAATCTGCAGTACAGGAACCTCGTTGACCGACACTCCCCAGCGAACGAGCGAAGGCGGGTTCACGACCCCGGTCCGGGCGGTCATCGTCCTGGCGCTTCTCTACCTGTTCCTGACCGGCGTCGAGTTGCTCGGCGGTGGTTTCAAGTACCTCGGGAAGGACTTCGTCGACGGCCTGTTCGAAGGTGTGTCGAATCCGCTCGGTGGCTTCTTCGTGGGCCTCCTGGCGACCATCCTCGTCCAGTCCTCGTCGGTCTCCACGTCGGTGATCGTCGGCCTGGTCGCCAGCGGTGTAATTGGTGTCGATGAAGCCGTGCCGATGGTCATGGGTGCCAACGTGGGGACGACGGTCACGGCCGTGCTGGTGTCCCTCGCCCACATGCGGCATGCCCAGGAGTTCCGGCGGGCCTTCGCCGCCGCCACGGTCCACGACTTCTTCAACATCCTGGCCGTGGCCGTCTTCCTGCCGTTCGAGATCGCTACCGGCTACCTGTCCCGGACGGCCGGCTGGATCACCGACCAGGTCATCGGTAGTTCGGGTGCGAGCTTCAAGAGCCCACTCAAGCAGGCCGTCAAGATGCCCGCCGGTTGGGTCAGGGACCTGCTGGAGAACCTCGGCGCACACGGCGACGTTCTGGGTGGCCTGCTCATCGGCATCGGGGTGGCGTTCATCTTCGTGGCGCTGGCCTTCATCACCAGGAACATGCGACTGCTGGTCGCCGACCGGGTCGAGGTCGCCATCAACCGGGCTCTCAGTGCCGGCTCCGGGGTCGTGGCGATCCTCCTCGGCATGGTCATCACGATCTCGGTGCAGTCGTCGTCAATCACGACGTCCGTCCTCGTGCCGCTCGCCGCCTCCGGGGTGTTGACCCTCGAGAACATCTATCCGGTGACCCTGGGCGCCAACGTGGGAACCACGGTCACGGCCCTGTTGGCCTCGCTCGCCACGGGGAGTCCTGCTGCGGTCACGGTGGCGATCGTGCACACGCTCTTCAACCTGAGTGGGATCGCGGTCTTCTATCCCGTGAGGGCCCTTCGAAACGTGCCGATCCGGCTGGCGAGGGGCCTGGCGGACCTCGCCATGGATCGGCGCAGCATGGCCGTTGCCTACACGGTGGGTATGTTCGTGGTGGTGCCGCTGCTCGGCGTGCTGATCCTCCGATGAGACCTGAAACCGAAATCCCGACAAGGGGGCGACACCCATGGTGATGAGCTTTTTCCGCAAGCCCGAGGAGGGCGGCCTCGAGCACATCGACGCCCAGGTGCAGCGGATGATCAACGATGCCCGCCACACGTTCGACCTGGCCATGAACGCCCTGACCGGGGGGCCGGTGGCGACCGTTGCCGACGAGGTTCGACGAACCGACCGTCAGATCAACGTCACCGAGATGGAGATCCGACGCGAGCTGGTCGTCCACGCCTCGGTGCACGGCGGGGTCGACACGCCCGAGGTGCTGGTCTTCATGAACATGGTGAAGGACCTCGAGCGCATCGGCGACTACAACAAGAACATCTTCGACCTCGCCGACGAAGGCGTGTCCCTGGCCGAGGCGCCGGACCTCGACCGCCTGCTCGGCTACCGCGACGAGCTCTCGTCCCGCATCGCCCTCATGGGCGAGTTGCTCACCACCCGGGACGAGGACCGGGCCCGTGCCTACATCAACCGTGGCGACGAGTTGCGTCGCGAGTTCGACGACCGGATCAACGAACTGGTCCACTCCACCGAGATGGCCGTGGTCGCCGTTCCCCGGGCCCTGCTCTACCGGTTCCTCAAGCGGGTCACGGCGCACTCCCTCAACGTCGTCTCGGCAGTCGTAATGCCGGTGGACCGGCTCGACTACTTCGACGAGGACGACGACACACGCATCTGAGACCGGGGCACACGCGCCCAGGTCCGACCGTGTAGACCCTCTGCATGCGGATTCTGGTCACCAACGACGACGGCATCGACTCGCCCGGGCTGGTGGCGCTCGCCGGGCTCGTCGGCGAGGCCGGCCACACACCCGTCGTGGCGGCGCCCGCCCACGACCAGAGTGGCGTGGCGGCAGCCCTCGGCCCCCTCGACGACCCCGACCGGGTGAGCATCGAGCGGGTGTCGATGGACGGCCTGGACGCCCATGCCGTGCACGCCCCGACGGCACTCGTCGTCATGCTGGCGATGCAGGGGGGCTTCGGTGAGGCGCCCGACCTGGTGGTGTCGGGGATCAACAACGGCCCGAACACCGGGAGGTCGACCCTGCATTCGGCGACGGTGGCGGCCGTCCTCGTCGCCGGCTACCACGGCCGGTCGGGGCTGGCCGTCAGCCAGGTCGACGGGGTTCCCCAGCGCTGGTCGACGGCGGCGGCGATGGCACGACCGTTGCTGGAGTGGCTGTGTGATGCGCCGGCAACGACGCTGCTCAACCTGAACGTGCCGAACGTCGATCCAGACGAGGTGCTCGGCCTCCGACAGGCGGGGTTGGCGGTCGTGGGCGGCGTCGAGACGGTGATCAGGGGGCGCGACGAGACCGGGATCGACATCGACCTCGTTCCGACCAGTCGCGAGCTCCCCCCGGGTTTCGACTCGACGCTCCTACGCGAGGGCTGGGCCACGGTGAGTGCCCTCGCCCCGCCGACCGCCCTCGACATCGACCTGCCGACCGAACGGTGGTGGAGGAACCGTTGAAGCCGGCCCGGGCGGCCCGCCACCATCCGGGGTGCGGGTGTCCGGAACGAACCGACGGGGACCTGAACGTTGGTGACCGGCGGCTCCTAACCTGAGCGTCGTGGAACCCTCCGCATCCCGCTCCCGCAACCCAGACGGGACCGTTAGCCCGTTTGCGCAGATGGCGCGGACACACGGCATGTCGTCCATGTGCGACGCCATGGTCGCGGTGGCCCTCGCCGGCTCGATCTTCTTCTCGATCGACCCGAGTGCCGCACGCTGGCGAGTTGCCCTCTACCTGGTGCTCACGATCGCCCCCTTCGCGGTCGTGACGCCGCTGATCGGCCCGGCAGTCGACCGGATCAGGGGTGGCCGACGGCTGATGATCGTGTTCACGGTCCTGGGCCGGGCGCTGCTGGCGTACCTCATGTCCGAGCACATCGACGGGCTGTTGCTGTTCCCCGAGGCCTTCGGCTTCCTCGTCCTCCAGAAGGGCTACTCGGTCGCCAAGAGCGCCGTCGTTCCCGGGCTCGTCCGGACGGAGGGCGAGCTCATCGGGGCCAACTCGAAGCTGGCCCTGATGGGTGCCGTGAGCAGCATGGTCGGTGCGGGCATCGGCGGCCTGGCCCTGCTCGTCGGCCATGAGTGGCCGCCGCGGGTGGCGTGCGTGGGCTTCGTCGTCACAGCCATCCTGGCGATCGGCCTCAAGGCGGTCACGGTGGCCGAAGAGCCCCTGGCGGCTGGTGAGCGGGCCGACCTCCGGCGGCACGGGATCCTCTACGGCGCCGTGGCCATTGCCGTCCTTCGCGCAACCGTCGGCTTCATCACGTTCCTCCTGGCCTTCGCCTTCCGGGGCGGCGAGGAGGGTGTTGCGCTCGAGGGCGTGGGTCGAGCCGGAGGTGCCGCCGTCGGCCTGGCCCGGGGCGAGAACGTCTTCGGCACGCCGGGTGCGCCTGCCTGGCACTTCGGTGCCGTCCTCGCCGGCGCCGGCATCGGTGCGTTGGTGGGAGCGGTCGCGGCGCCGCGCCTCCGTCGCCGGTTGACCGAGGAGCGGATCATCGGCGGTGCGCTGTTCCTGGTGATGGCAGCGGCGGCCTTCGCCGTCTGGGTCTCAGGAGTGCAGGGGGCCGTGTCAATGGCTGTCGCCGTCGCCGGTTGTGCCGTGGCCGCCAAGTTGGCGTTCGACTCGCTCGTCCAGCGTGACGCCCCGGACGCCAACCACGGTCGTTCGTTCGCCCGGTTCGAGGGGCGGTTCCAGTTGAGTTGGGCGGTCGGAGCGTTCGTTCCGACGGTCCTGCCGCTGCGACCCGTGATGGGCTATGTCTCCGTCCTCGTGGCCATGTGGCTGGTGATGGGCGTCTACGGGGGCGTGTTCGACCGGATCCTCCGCATCCAGACGCCGGAACATTCGGACCGGCCGGACGGTCAACTGGGGTTCTGGCACCGTGGCCAGAAGGGCGACGAAAGCCCGTAGTCGTCGGTCAGTCGTCCAGTGCGATGCGGGCCAGCCACAGTCCGGGTGCGTCGACCTCGCTGGGCGTGGGGAGGTGTCGTTCGTCGGCCCAGAGCCTGCGGAGCCCGTCGTCGCCGGCCCGATCGACCACGCCGGCGACGAACGCCGTGCCCCGGTCGACCTGTTCCTGGGTGAGGTTCAGGCCGAGGATGCGTTCGATGAAGCGGTCGGCGTCGTCGGTCTGGACGCGCCGCCTCCGCAGTGCCTCGGTGAGCATCGGATAGTTGGTGACGAGGCGTCCACCGATCTCGTCCATCAAGTGGTCGGAGTAGCCGATCACCACGGCGACCAGCGCCTCGAGGCGGGGGAGCAGCGCTTCCTGTTCGGGCGACCGGACGGCACTGAGGACGAGTTCGGGGTTGATCACCTGTTGTAGTTCCACGAGGGCCTCGGGGCCGGCCATCGGGTCGAGGTCACCCACGAGTTCCCGGAGGGAGGACGGGTCGTTGCGGAAGGCGCCGGCGTGCCGGGTGAGGAGGTCGGTGAGGGCAGCGCGCACGTGCGGCACGCCGAGCACGGCGTGGTGCACTGTCTCGTGGAGGCATACCCACAGCCGCAGGTCGTCGGCCGGGAGGTTCCACTCGCTGCCGAATTCGGCCACGTTCGGTGCGACCACGAGGAGTGAGTCGTCGGAACGCGGGATTGGGAGGTCGTAGGTGCCGAGGCTGCGTGCCGCCAGCCGGCCGACCAGCGTGCCGGTCATCACCCCGGCGATGAGCGGGCTGATCGAGGAGATCAGCCCCTTCATCCATGCGGCGGTCGGATCGCTCTCGAGTCCCTCGGGGACGTCGTCGAACGCCGGACCCTCGTTGAGGGTCTCGGCGAGGCGCCCCAGGAGGGGGCGCAGGGCGTCGACGCTGCGTGATGCCCAGGCCGCCCTGGTGACGGGCTCGATCGTGAGCGCATGCCCCCGGGCGACGTCGAGGCCGGTGCGATCGGCGACCTGCAGTTCGGCGACGCGCACGAGGCGTTCCCACTCGATGCGCTCCATGGGGTCGACGTTGGGCTCGCTCCGGCCGCCGGTGGCCACCGACATCGCGATCTGGCGCCCGGGGTCGCCTCCCCGGCCGGCGGCACCCATGGCCCGGAACAGGTCACCCACGAAGGGGAGGCCGGAGAAGGGATCCGACGGAGTCGGGTCGTTCGGGTCGTCGCCGGGTGGATCGTGGTCGCTCACGGGGGCATCGTAGGGTCATGATCCGAGCGACGGTCCACGTGACGGCGTTTTCGGCGGGGCCGCCGGGCAGCGATCCGCGGCGGGAGCCGAGCTGGTGAAGGTCGTGGTGACGGGCTCGACGGGTGCCGTGGGGAGGCGGGTCTGCGCACGCCTGGCCGAGGCCGGCCATGAGGTGGTCGGCGTCGACCGTCGGTCGAGCGTCCGGCCTGCGCCCGGCGTCGACCTCGTGACCGCCGACTTGGCGGTCACTGACCTGCGGCGGCTCTTCACGGGCGCCGACACGGTCGTCCACCTGGCCTCCGGACTGCGGCCCCAGGAGGTCGGTGCCGACCCGGGCCATGCGATCCCCGCCGTCGTCCAGCGCCTCCTGGCAGCCCTCGACGACAGTGCGGTCACCCACCTCGTCGTGTTGTCGACGGCGATGGTCTACGGGGCCTGGCCCGACAACCCGGTGCCGCTCACCGAGGAGGCCGAGGTGCAGCCGTGCCCGGAATTCCGGTTCGCGGTCCGCCGGGCCGACCTGGAGCGGCGAGCCGAGGAATGGGGGCGAGGCCGACCGGAGCGGGTGACCACGATGCTGCGACCCGCCGTGACGGTCGCCGAGGAGAAGCCGGGAGGCCTGGCCCGACTGTTGGCCTCGGCGAAGGCGATCCGGAGCGAGGAGAGCGACCCGATGGGCCAGTTCCTCCATGCCGACGACCTGGCCGAGGCCGTGGTCGTCGTCGTCGACCGGCGGCCGCTCGGACCGGTGAACGTGGCGCCCGACGGCTGGATCCCTGCGCCGCTCATGTCCGAACTGGGTGGGCCGGTCCCGCGGCTGCGGCTGCCGGCGCCGCTGGGTGCCGCCGTCGCCCGGCTCCGTTGGGCACTGGGCCTGACCGACGCCCCGCCAGGGATCCAGCCCTACACGGTCCATCCGTGGGTGGTGTCCAACGATCGCCTGCGCCAACTGGGCTGGAAGGCGAGGCACTCCAACGAGGAGGCGTACGTCGCCGGGCACGAGCCGGGGGCGTTCGACCAACTTGACGCCCGCAGCCGACAGGTCCTGTCGCTCGGCGCCGCCCTCGTGCTGGCGGTCGGGCTGGTGACGGGTTTCGCGTGGCTGCTACGCCGGCTCGGCGACCATCCGGCGAACGGGCACGACTGACCGACTCAGACCTGCCGGTGGTGGGCTCCGGGCAGGGTCGTACGATTGCGCCGATGTCCACGGCCGAACCTTCCCCACTCCGCCCGCCGGAGGGCGACACCTGGGTCGCCCTCTCCCCGGCGGGACTGCCGGTCGAGGAGGCAACGCGCTGGGCGGGCCGTCCGGACTGTGGGGCGGTGGTCGTCTTCCGGGGGACGGCCCGCGACCATTCCCGGGACCGGCCCGACGTGACCGAACTCGCCTACGAGGCCTACGAGGAGCAGGCGGTGCCCAGGATGGACCGGATCGCCGTCGAGGCCCGGAGGCGCTGGCCCGACCTGCGTTGTGTGGCCCTGTTGCACCGGACCGGCGTCGTCGCCATCGGCGAGCCGGCGGTCGTGGTCGTGACGTCGTCGCCGCACCGTGAGGCCGCCTACGCCTCGAACCGCTTCTGCATCGACTCCCTGAAGGCCACCGTGCCGATCTGGAAGCGTGAGGCTTGGGACGGGGGCGAGTACTGGGGCACTGACGCACAGCACGTGGTCGACCTCGAGGATCTCGAGGATCCTGACGCGGACTCGGCCGGAGGGTCCTCGTGAGCTCGGCGCCGCTCTTCCTCGCCGGTGCCGTCGGTTTGGCGGCCGTCGGGTCGTTGCTGGTGTGGCTCGTGAGCCGGCCGCGCGAACGGACGAACGATCCCCACGAGTTCCGCAACACCCTCAAGTCCCTGTCGCGTGGCCATCACGACTATCGCCAGACGGGCGGTTCCGAGTCGGGCGGCATGCGCATGCTGCCCAAGGAGGACCGGGGCGGTTCGTCCGGCGGGAGCGAAGACCGGAACGGGCACCGGGACTGACATGGCACGCGACCTCGCCATCGACCTCGGGACCGCCAACACACTCGTCTACATGCGAGGTGAGGGGGTGGTGCTGGCCGAGCCGTCGGTCCTCGCCATCAACCAGCGCAACAACGAGGTCCTCGCCATGGGCCGCGACGCCTGGCAGATGATCGGTCGGACGCCCTCGCACATCGTGGCGGTCCGGCCGCTGCGCAAGGGTGCCATCACCGACTTCGACGTCACGCAGCGCATGGTGCGGCTGCTCCTCGAGCGGGTGGGGGTAAGTCGCTTCAACCGGCCGAAGGTGCTCATCTGCGTGCCGTCGGCGATCACGGCCGTGGAACGGCGTGCGGTCACCGAGGCGGCGCGGCGCTCCGGTGCGGCGGATGCCCAGTTGATCGAGCAGCCGTTGGCGGCGGCGATCGGCGCCGACCTGCCGATCAGCGAGCCGGTCGGGAACATGGTCGTCGACATCGGAGGCGGCACGTCGGAGTCGGCGCTGTTGTCGCTGGGTGGCGTCGTGGCGTTGGAGGCCGTGCGCACCGGCTCGTTCGACCTGGACGCCCACATCCAGGCCTTCGTGCGGCGCGAGTACGGACTGGCGATCGGCGAGCGCACAGCGGAGGAAATCAAGATGACCATCGGGTCGGCGGCGTCGACTCCGAACGAGATGCGGGCTGAGGTGCGCGGCCGCGAACTCATGACGGGCATGCCCAAGACGGTGGTCCTCACGCCCCAAGAGATCCGCAGGGCCATCGAAGAGCCGCTGTCGACGATCATCGAGTCGGTGGTGACCTGCCTGTCCCAGGCGCCGCCGGAACTCGCCCAGGACCTGCTGGTGCAGGGCATCCACCTTGTCGGTGGAGGCAGCCTGTTGCGCAGCCTGGACGTGCGCCTCGGTGAGGAGACGGGGGTGCCGGTGCACCATGTCGATGCGCCGATGGAGTGCGTCGTGCTCGGGGCGGGTCAGTGCATCGAGTCGTTCGAGGCGATGCGCGTGATGTTCATGGAGTCCCGCCGCTAGTCGGTGTGGCCGATGAGGCGCATCAGGTCCTCGGCCGCCTGACGGACCTGCCAGTCGCGGTCCTCGAGGGCGCATTCGAGGGCGGCGACGACCTCGGGCCCCTCGAACGGAGCGAGGGCCAGGACCGCACGTCGCCGGATCGGCGCCTTGTCCTCGAGACCGGCGAGCACCGCGTCTCGTCCGTC
>JARQPW010000029.1 GCA_029577135.1 Acidimicrobiales bacterium | reverse complement strand
CCGACGAACTGCTGGCCGTTTCCGGCATCGGTCCCGCCAAGGTCGAACGCTTTGGCGCCGAACTCCTCGCCTTCCTCGCCGACTGGGCCTGAGCGCTATCCCCCGTCGAACTCGCGGACAAGGCGCCTGGGGGCGGTGAGGCGCCAGGACTGTTCGGCCACGCCGGCCACCTCGTCCCAGTCGAGGTCCACGTCGAGGCGCAGCCCCACCCAGCCCCTCGGTCCCACGTAGGGCGGCACGAAGAAGCGCTCGGGCTCCTGGTCGACCAACTCGTCCTGCACCCCGGGCGCCGCCTTGAACCAGAGCGTGGGCCGGCCGTCATCGGGGTGCGTGTGGAGGTTCGCGAATGCCGAGCGCTCGACGATCCCGAAGGCCGGCATCCCGTGGTTGAGCCGCTCCTCCACCCCCGGCAGCGCCAGGCACACCCGTCGCAGGCCCTCGAGCAGGTCCCGGTCCCGCGGCGGCCTCGAGGCGTGGCTCATGGACTCAGCCCAGGGTGAAGTCGGCGATGACGGGGGCGTGGTCGCTGGGTTTTTCGCCCTTGCGCTCGTTGCGGTCGACAAACACGAAGTCGAGCGTGGCGGCCGCCGGCGGTGAGGCCAGGACCAAGTCGATTCGCATGCCGCGCCCCTTGGGGAAGGCCAGGTCCCGGTAGTCCCACCACGAGAACAGGCCCCCGGCGTCGTGGCGCTCGCGGAAGACATCGACCAGTCCGAGGTCGACCAGCCGCTGGACGGCCGCCCGCTCCTCGGGGGTCACGTGGGTGGCACCCTCCCAGGCCGCCGGGTCCCAGACATCGCGGTCGTCAATGGCCACGTTGAAGTCGCCGACCACCACCACCGGATCGGCAGCGAGGTCGGCATTGGTGACGAGGTCGTCGTGGAGTCGGCCCAACCAGTCCAACTTGTAGTGCCAGTGGTCGTGGCCGACCTCGCGGCCGTTCGGGATGTAGCACGACGCCACCCGAACCCCGCCGCAGGTGGCCCACAGGATCCGGGCGTCGGGGTCGGGGTCGTCCCGCCCATCGGCGAAGCCGGGGCGCACGTCGTCGAGGCCCACCCTCGAGATCACCGCCACGCCGTTCCAGCGCCCCTCGCCGTGGTGGGCCGACTCGTAGCCGAGGGTGGCGAACGCCCCGTGGGGGAAGGCCTCGTCGGCCATCTTGGTCTCCTGGAGGCAGAGCACGTCGGGCTCGGCGGCGGCGATCCACGCCTCGACGCGACCCAGTCGGGCCTTCAGGGAGTTGACGTTCCAGGTGACGATGCGCATCGCTGCCGACGGTAGCGGCTCAGCCGAGAGGAAACCCGACGGCTGCGACCAACTCGGCGATGGCGTCGTCGGGATCGGCCACCTTGATCGTCGTCATGCCCATGGCCCGGGCCGGCTTGAGGTTGACGCCGAGGTCGTCGAGGAACACGCAGGCCTCCGGCACCACCCCCAGTTGCTCGCAGGCCAACTCGTAGAAGCGCTGCTCAGGCTTGCGACAGCCCACCACGCTCGACTCCACGACCACGTCAAAGAGGTCGACGATCGAAGCAGCGTCACCGCCCTGCCCGAGGGCCGCCGCCTCGGCCATCGGCATGACGTTGTTGGTGAGCAGCGCGGTGCGCAGACGCTCGGAACAACGGCGCAGGGCCTCGACCACCACCGGACGCACCTCGCCCCGCAGTCCAGCCAGTACCCGGCGGGCGTCGACGACCAGCCCGAGGGCCGCCGCCTCGGCCTCGAACAGGTCGCAGAAGCCCGCCTCGTCGACCTCCCGACGCTCCATCCGGGCCCAGGCGTTGTTGTCCGGGTTGGTGGCGTTGAGCCGCCGGATGGTGTCCGGTGGCAGCCCGGCCTCGGCCTCGTAGGCGGCGAACGCCTCGAACGGACTCGAGGTCAACACCCCGCCGAAGTCGAACAGAACCGCCTCGATCACGGCGGCGAACCTAGGTGGCCTCCACCCCCGAGGCCCACGCGGCGCCACCGCTAGCCTCGGGCGCCATGGCTGCACAGTTCATCTTCACCATGCGGCGGGCCAGCCGCTTCTACCCGCCCGACCGCGAGGTGCTCAAGGAGATCACCCTGGCCTTCTACCCGGGCGCCAAGATCGGCATGATCGGCGCCAACGGGGCCGGCAAGTCGTCGCTGCTGCGGATCATGGCCGGCGTCGACGACGGCTTCACCGGCGAGGCCCGCCTCACCGACGGCTTCACCGTCGGCATGCTCGAACAGGAGCCCGCACTCGACGCCGCCAAGGACGTGCAGGGCAACGTCATGGACGGCGTCGGCCAGGTGGCGGCGCTGCTGTCCCGCTACGACGAGGTGCTGGCCGCCTGGGCCGACCCCGACGTCGACTACGAGAAGTTGGGCGACGAGCAGGCCGAACTCGAGAAGCGGATCGAGGCCGCCGGCGCCTGGGACCTCCAGCGCACCATCCAGATCGCCATGGACGCCCTGCGCCTGCCGCCGGGTGGCGTCGACGTCACCACGCTCTCCGGCGGCGAGCGACGACGGGTGGCGCTGTGCCGGCTGCTGCTCTCGCGCCCCGACCTGCTGCTGCTCGATGAGCCCACCAACCACCTCGACGCCGAGTCGGTGGCCTGGCTCGAGCGCACCCTCAAGGACTACCACGGCACCGTCGTGGCGATCACGCACGACCGCTACTTCCTCGACAACGTGGCCGGCTGGATCCTCGAGATGGACCGCGGCCGGGGAATCCCCTTCGAGGGCAACTACTCGGGCTGGCTCGAGCACAAGACGGTCCGCCTCGACGCCGAGCAGAAGACCGACTCGGCCCGCCGCCGCACCCTCGAGCGGGAACTCGAGTGGGTACGCATGGCCCCGAAGGCCCGCCAGTCCAAGGGCAGGGCCCGTCTCACCTCCTACAACCGGCTGGTGGCCGAGGCCGCCGACGTGGAGCGTCGCGACCGCGAGCTCCAGATCGACATCCCGGCCAACCAGCGGCTCGGCGACCAGGTGGTCGAGGTCGAGCACCTGGCCAAGGGCTTCGGCGACAAGCTGCTCATCGAGGATCTCTCGTTCTCGTTGCCGCCCGCCGGGATCGTCGGCGTGATCGGCGGCAACGGCGCCGGCAAGACCACGCTGTTCCGGATGCTCGTCGAGTCCGCCGAAGGCTCCGGCGACCCAACGTGGACGCCCGACGCCGGCGCCATCCGCATCGGCCCGACCGTCGAGATCGGCTACGTCGACCAGTCGCGCGACACCCTCGACCCGGAGCGCACCGTCTACGAGGAGATCACCGACGGCCGCGAGTTCCTCCAGGTCGGCAAGAGGGAGGTCAACGGCCGCGCCTACGTGGCGTCGTTCAACTTCAAGGGCACCGACCAGCAGAAGAAGGTGGGCGACCTCTCGGGCGGCGAGCGCAACCGGGTGCACCTGGCCAAGGTGCTCAAGAGCGGCGCCAACCTGTTGCTGCTGGACGAGCCCACCAACGACCTCGACGTCGACACCCTGCGGGCTCTCGAGTCGGGCCTCGACGCCTACGCCGGCTGTGCGGTGATCATCAGCCACGACCGCTGGTTCCTGGATCGGGTCGCCACGCACGTGCTGGCCTTCGAGAGCGACTCGCAGGTGCGCTGGTTCGAGGGCAACTTCACCGAGTACGAGGCCTACCGGAAGAAGGAGTTGGGCCTAGACGCCCAGCCCACGAGGGTCCGTTACAAGCCCCTGACCCGGACCTGAGCTTCAGTCGAGCAGGGCGAGGACCCTGGTGGCGGCGGCCACGGCTCGGCCGTCGTCGGGGGTGATGATCAGGTCGGGCGACTCCGGCGCCTCGTAGGGGTCGTCGATACCGGTCATGCCGGTCAACTCGCCTGCCCGGGCCTTCGTGTAGAGGCCCTTGGGGTCACGCTCCTCGCAGACCTCGAGCGGCGTGTCGAAGAACACCTCGAGGAACGGCACCTCGGCCGCCTCGTGCAGCGCACGCGCCCGCCGTCGGGCCTCCCGGTAGGGGCTGATGAGCGACACCAGGGCGACTACGCCGGCGTCGGCGAACAGGCGGGCCACCTCGGCCACCCGCCGGACGTTCTCGTCGCGGTCCGCTGCCGAGAAGCCCAGGTCGCCGTTGAGGCCGTGGCGCAGGTTGTCGCCGTCGAGCAGATAGGCAGGCCGTCCATCGGCGACCAGCAGTCGCTCGCAGGCGGCAGCGACCGTCGACTTGCCCGACCCCGACAGGCCGGTGAACCAGATCGTGGCCCCCCGGTTGCCGAGCGCCTCCGCGCGCTCGTCGCGGTCGAGGGTGGTCGGGTGCCACACGACGTCGGGGCTCGTGCCCTCCTGGTCGCCCATGGGCCCGCTCAGGCCCCGGCGCCGATGATCATGCCGGCGGCCACCGTGGCGTTGGTCGTCTCGTCGATGAGCACGAAGCTGCCGGTCGCCCGATTGCGCCGGTACTCGTCGAAGAACAGCGGCTGGGTGCAGCGCAGCGAGACCCGGCCGATCTCGTTGAGCACAAGCGCCTCGGCCGACTCGTCGCGGTGCAGCGTGTTGATGTCGAGCCGGTACTGGAGGTCGGTCACCATGACGCGGGCGACCTTGGTGGTGTGCTTGATCGCCAGTTTGGCCCGCGACGTCAGCTTCGACGCCTCGGTCAACCAGCAGACCATGGCCTGGACGTCCTGGCTCACCGTGGGCTGGTTGCCGGGCCGGCAGATCATGTCGCCGCGCGACAGGTCGATGTCGTCGGTGAGCCGGATCGTGACGGCCATCGGCGGGAACGCCTCGTCGACGGGCCCCTCGAAGGTGTCAACCGATGCGATCGTCGACGTGAAGCCGCTCGGCAGCACCATCACCTCGTCGCCGGGCTTGAACACGCCGCCCACGATCGTGCCGGCGTAGCCCCGGTAGTCGTGGTGCTCGTCGGACTGCGGTCGGATCACGTACTGCACCGGGAAGCGGGCGTCGACGAGGTTGCGGTCGCTGGCGATGTGCACCTCCTCGAGGTGGTGCAGCAGCGACGCCCCCTCGTACCACGGGGTGTTGGGCGAGCGGTCGACGATGTTGTCGCCGTGCAGGGCCGACACCGGGATGAAGGTGAGGTCGGCGATGTCGAGCTTCATGGCGAACTCGCGAAACTCGGCCTTGACCTTCTCGAAGGCCTCCTGTCCGTAGCCGACGAGGTCCAACTTGTTGACACACACGACGAGGTGCGGGATTCGCAGCAGCGCAGCCAGGAAGGCGTGGCGCCGGGATTGTTCGACGACGCCGTTGCGGGCGTCGACCAGTACCAGGGCCAGGTCGGCCGTCGAAGCCCCGGTGACCATGTTGCGCGTGTACTGGATGTGCCCGGGGGTGTCGGCGATGATGAACTTGCGCTTCGGCGTGGCGAAGTAGCGGTATGCGACGTCGATGGTGATGCCCTGCTCGCGCTCGGCCCGCAGACCGTCGGTGAGCAGCGCCAGGTTGGTGTACTCGTTGCCCATCTGCAGGGACGTGCGCTCGATGGCCTCGAGTTGGTCCTGGAAGATCTGCTTGGTGTCGTAGAGCAGGCGGCCGATGAGGGTCGACTTGCCGTCGTCCACGCTGCCGGCGGTGGCGAACCGGAGGAGCTCCATCAGAAGTAGCCCTCCTTTTTTCTATCTTCCATGGCCGCTTCGGACACGCGGTCGTCGGCCCGAGTCGCTCCCCGTTCCGTGATCCGGGTCGCCCCGATCTCGGCGATGACCTCGTCGAGTGTGGCGGCCGTGGACTCGACGGCGCCGGTGCAGGACATGTCGCCCACGGTGCGGTAGCGCACCCGCCGGGTCACGACCTCCTCGCCGTCCATCCGCGTCACATGGTCGGAGTCGGCCAGCCACATGCCGTCGCGCTCGAACACCGGCCGCTCGTGCGCAAGGTAGATCGACGGGATCTCGATGCCCTCCCGTCGGATGTACTCCCAGATGTCGAGCTCGGTCCAGTTCGAGATCGGGAACACCCGGATGTGCTCGCCCCGGCGGATGCGGCCGTTGTAGAGGTTCCAGAGCTCGGGCCGCTGCTTCTTGGGGTCCCACTGGCCGAACTCGTCGCGGAACGAGTACACCCGCTCCTTGGCACGGGCCTTCTCCTCGTCGCGGCGGGCTCCGCCGAACAGGGCGTCGAAGCGGTGTTCCCCGACGGCGTCGAGCAGCGTGGTGGTCTGCAGGCGGTTGCGGCTGGCCCGGGGGCCGGTCTCCTCGGTGACGCGACCCTCGTCGATCGACTGCTGCACCGACGCCACCACCAGCCGGGCGCCGACCTCGGCGATGCGGCGGTCGCGGAACTCGAGCACCTCGGGGAAGTTGTGGCCGGTGTCGACGTGCATCACCGGGAACGGCAGGCTCGCCGGCGAGTACGACTTCTCGGCCAGGCGCAGCATCACAATCGAGTCCTTGCCCCCGGAGAACAGCAGGCAGGGGCGTTCGAATTCGGCCGCGACCTCGCGGAAGATGTGGATCGACTCGGCCTCGATCTGGTCGAGGTCGGAGAGTTCGTAGGTGGTGGTCACAGGGCCCCCGTCGCGGCCGTCCCTCTGGTTCGGCTGCCAATGCTACGAGCCGTGGTCTGCGATGATCGTGACCCATGGCCACTTCCGACGACCACCGCCTCGCCGCCGAGTTGGCCATGCGCGCCGGCGTCCTGCTGCTCGAGCTCCGACAGCGCCTGTCCGGCGAGGGGGCGCCGGCGGCGACCCTCCGGGAGCAGGGCGACCGTGCCGCACACGACCTCCTCATGGACTCCCTGGCCGAGGCCCGTCCGGACGATGCCGTGCTGTCCGAGGAGGGCTCCGCCCACGGGGTGCACCCGGATCGGGCAGGCGCCTCCCGGGTCTGGATCGTCGATCCGCTGGACGGCACCCGCGAGTTCAGCGAGCCACCGCGGTCCGACTGGGCCGTGCACGTGGCGCTGGTCGAGGACGGCCACCCGACCGCAGGCGCCGTCGCCCTGCCGGGGCTCGGGCTCACGTTGTCGACCGCCGAGGCGAACACGACCGACGACCTGGCGCCCGTGCCCGATGTGCCGCGCATCGTGGTCAGCCGCACCCGTCCTCCCGCCGAGGCCCTGGCGGTCGCCGGGGCGCTCGGCGGCGAGCTCGTCGAGATGGGGTCGGCGGGGGCGAAGGCCATGGCCGTGGTGCGCGGCGAGGTCGACGTCTATGTCCACTCGGGCGGCCAGTACGAGTGGGACAACTGCGCACCGGCGGCGGTCGCCGCGTCGGTCGGCCTCCACGTCTCGCGCCTCGACGGCTCATCGCTCACCTACAACCACCCCGACCCCTACCTGCCCGACCTGCTCATCTGCCGTCGGGAGTTGGCGGCGGCCACGCTCGCCGTCGTCGCCGGCTGAGCCGCGATCGCGGGTCCTAGGCTCGGGTCCGTGCGCCTCGTCATCGCCCGCTGCACGGTCGACTACGACGGCCGCCTCACCGCTCACTTGCCCGAGGCGGTCCGCCTCCTCATGGTCAAGGCCGACGGCTGCGTCGCCATCCACGCCGACGGTGGCGCCTACAAGCCCCTCAACTGGATGAATGCACCGAACACCCTGGTCGAGGCGTCCGACGATGGCCTGGACACCTGGCGGGTGTCGAACCCGAAGGGCGAGACCCTCACGATCACCCTCCTCGAGGTGCTGTCCGACACGGCGCACGAGATGGGGGTCGACCCGGGCCTCCAGAAGGACGGCGTCGAGGCCCACCTCCAGGAACTGCTGGCCGGGGACCCCTCCTTCCTCGGCGAGGAGCTGTCCCTGGTACGTCGCGAATACCCCACCGGGATCGGACCTGTCGACCTGCTGTGTCGGGACGCCGACGGCCACACGGTCGCCATCGAGGTCAAGCGCCGGGGTGAGATCGACGGCGTCGAGCAGCTCACGCGCTACCTCGACTTCCTGAACCGGGACGAGCTGCTGGCTCCCGTGCGCGGCCTGTTCGTCGCCCAGGAGATCAGGCCCCATGCCAGGGTCCTGGCCGGCGACCGGGGCATCGGCTGCGTCGAGATCGACTACGACGAACTCCGGGGCATCGAGTCGACGACACCCCGGCTGTTCTAGGGCGCACGGGACACGACGCATGGATTCGTTCGACGTCGCGGTGGTCGGCGGAGGTCCCGCCGGTTCTGCCGCGGCAACCACGCTCGCCGTCGCGGGCCGCTCGGTCGTGCTGCTCGACAAGGCGACCTTCCCCCGCGACAAGTGCTGCGGCGACGGCCTGACCGCGCTGGCACTGCGCCTCGGCGAGCAGCTGGGGCTCGACCCCTCACCGATCACCGGCTGGCAGGTCGTCGACCACGCCGTGATCCACACCGGTGGCGGCAGCTGCAGTCGCAGCCGCCACTTTCCGCTCCCCACGGGTGACGGCCAGTACGCCGCCGTCGTGCCGCGGGTCGAGTACGACGCCGCCCTGCTCGACCTGGCGAGGACCGCCGGGACCGTGGTCCGGGAGGGTCACGCAGTCACCGGCATCAACATCGACGAAGGCGGCGCAGAACTGGAGGTCGCCGAGTCCGACGCCGTACGGGCGACCACGGTGGTCGCAGCGGACGGCATGTGGTCGCCGACCCGCCGCCTCCTCGGCCTTGCCGACGACGGCTACCGCGGCGAGTGGCAGGCCTTCCGCCAGTACGTGGCCAACGTGGGCCCGGCGGCCCGCGACCTCCACGTCTGGTTCGAGCCCGACCTGCTGCCCGGTTACTCGTGGAGCTTCCCGCTCCCCGGGGGGCGGGCGAACGTCGGCTTCGGCGTGTTGCGTGGTGGCCGGGTGGCCGTCGGCGACACCGGCCATGTCTGGGACGGTCTGCTCGCCCGTCCGGGCATGCGCGACGTACTCGGACCCGATGCCGAGCCCGAGGGCCGGCGCAGCGCCTGGCCCATCCCGGCCCGCGTCGACCGGGCGGTGCTCGACCACGGCCCGGTGCTGTTCGCCGGGGACGCCGCCACCACCACCGACGCGCTGACTGGTGAGGGCATCGGCCAGGCGCTGCTCACCGGCATCCTCGCCGCCGGATCCGTGATCGCCGGTGGCTCGGGCGCCGAGGTCGGCGCCCGCTACCGGCGGGAGGTGCGTCGGGACCTCGTCGCCGACCACCGCATGTCGGTCGTCCTCCAGCGGATGCTGGCCCACCCGCTCGGCGCCCGCGCCTCGGTCGCCATGGGAGGACTCACCCCCTGGACCCGGCGCAACTTCGCCCGCTGGCTGTTCGAGGACTACCCGAGGGCCCTGCTGGCCACCCCCCGACGCTGGCGCAGGGGCGTGCTCAGCCGCCCCGGGGCCCACGCCTGACGGCTCGCGGCGGCGTCCCCGGAGGGCGCCACTACGCTGCTGCGATGGCCCCAACCACTGGTTCCGCTGCCGAGCGGGGCCATCTCTCCGTCGTCCCCGACACCGGCGACGATGCCTCCGATGCTGACGGTGGCGCCGACCTCCACCCGTTGGGTCCCGTCGGCGCGGTGTTCGACAAGGTGGTCGACGGGGCGTGGGAGCCGTTGCGCGGCAACCCGAACCTGGACCGGCTCTTCTACACGGCCAGCGAGCTCGCCGACTTCAGCCTGCTCTGGCACCTGGCCGGCACGGCACGGGGGGTTGTCCGCCGCAACGGGCACCGCGAGGCAATCCGGCTGTCGGTCTCCCTCGGCGTCGAGTCAGCGTTCGTGAACGGTGCCGTCAAATCGCTGTTCCGCCGCGGCCGGCCCACCCACGAGGTCGAGCGGCCACACAACCTGCGTCAGCCGCTCACCAGCAGCTTCCCGTCGGGCCACGCCTCGGCAGCATTCCTCGCGGCGACGCTGTTGAGCGAGCGGTCGCGGATCAGGCCGTTCTGGTATGCCGCGGCAGGCGTGGTCGCGGTCTCGCGGCTGCATGTGCGCATCCACCACGCCAGCGACGTGGTCGTTGGTGCCGGGATCGGACTGGCGTTGGGCCGCCTGGTCCGGAAGGTGCTACCCCTGCGGTAGGGGCGCCTCAGTTCAGCGGTGAGGCCTCGAGGTCTGCCTCGGAGGTGACCAGCAGGAGGCGGAGGTCGAGCAGCAGGTCGGCGACCTCGGACGAGGCGATGAGCTCGCGACTCTTGGTGGTGCCGAGCCCGCGGTCGATGATGGCCCTGATCTCGTCGATCGTGGTCGTGTCGAGCGTCTCGGTCATCTCAACTTCCTCGGTGTCGCGCTGCTCTTCGATGCCTCCACCCTAGACGCGGGTTTTCCGAACGCGTGCACTCGCGTCGATGACCCGCCTACCCTCGCCGGGTGCCGCTTCCCCACCATCAACTCGGTGCCGGCCGCACCGATACGGACCTGCCACTGCTCCTGGCCGGCCTGCACGCAGGGCTCGACGTCGGGACCCGAGCCACGCTGCGCCTCGAACCGCTGATCGGCGGCGGGTGGGGGCCGGATCGTGCGGCCGACCTGGTCGTCGGCGCCGGCTTCGTCGTCCTCGGCGAGACCAGGACGGGCAACAACGCCGTGGAGGTCGACGTCGAGCGCCAGCGCAGCCTTCCCGACACCGTGGCACCCGGGATGCGCCTGCTGGTCGTGGGCCTCAACCCCAGCCCCGCCTCGGCCGACTCGGGCGTGGGCTACCACCGGCCCGGCAACCGCTTCTGGCCGGCGGTGCTCGCCGCCGGCGTGGTGACCGTCGACCGGGACCCTCACCATGCGCTCGCCCACCACGGCCTCGGCATGACCGACCTCGTGCGCCGCACCACCGCCAGGGCCGACGAGGTCGCCCCCGACGAGTTCCGCGAGGGCTTCGCCCGCGTCGAGCGGCTCTGCGCCTGGTTGCGACCGTTGGCAGCCTGCTTCGTCGGCCTCGGTGGCTGGCGGGTGGTCGCCGACCGGCACGCGGTGGCCGGCGTGCAGGACCGCACCCTCGGCGGCGTGCCCGTCTACGTGATGCCGCACACCTCGGGCCTCAACGCCCACAGCCGCCTCGAGGACCTGACCGGCCACCTCCGGGCCGCCGGCGAGTTGGCCGACGGGGCGTGACGCTCAGGCGTTGGGGGCGAGGGCGCGGACCGCCTCCATGGTGTCGAGGCCGCCGAACGGCAGGATCGCCAGCGCAGGCGTGGTCACCCCGTTGGCGACGTACTCGGCGATGCGCTTCCGGCACTCGTCGGGCGTGCCGTGCACCAGCAGGTCGTCGACCACCTGCTCAGGGATCTCGGCGAGCGCCCCCTTGCGGTCGCCGGCGGCCCAACGCTCCCAGTGGCCGCCCAGCAGGTCGCCCCGACCCATCCACTCGTGGAAGGCCCGGTAGACGGGGACGTTGAGGTAGGCCGCAAGCACGTAGCGGCCGCCGGACAGCACCACCTCCCGGTCGTCGCTCGGGCACACGAAGATGCGGGCCACGACCTCCCGGTCGGGCCCCTGGTCGTTCACGATGCCCGCCACGGTGGTGACGTCGTCGGGTGAGAGCCAGTTGATGATCGCCCCGTCGGCCTCCCGTCCCGCCAAGCGAAGCATGCCCTCGCGCAGGGCGGCCACGAGGATAGTGGGCGGCTGTTCGGGGACGATGCCGAGCCGGAAGCCCCGGATCGTGAAGGAGTCGTACTCCTCGGTCACCTTCTCGCCCGTGAGGGCCGCCTTGAGGAAGCGGACGGTGTCGCGTACCCGTTGGTACGGCGCCTCGAATGGGATGCCGTTCCAGCGCTCGACGATCACGTCGGACGACGAGCCGATGCCGAGGGCGAAGCGGCCGGGCGCCGCCGAGGCCATGGTGGCGGCGCACTGCGCCATGAGGGCGGGGCTGCGGGTGTAGGCGGGCAGGATTGCCGTGCCGAGGCGCAGCTCGGGGGCCCAGGCGGCGGCGAGGGCCAGCGGCGTGAGTCCGTCGCTGTCGCCGGCCTCAGCGCTCCAGGCATCCGTGTACCCGAGGTCGACGAGTTCGCGGTAGAGGGCCCGCTGGTCGTGGAGCGGGCCGGGCAGGGGGACCGTGATGCCATAGGGGGACACGTTGGTGGATTCCTCTCTCAGGGAGCCGACGGCCAATGATCGCACGGGTTTCCGGTCTCCCCCGCAGTCGCCGAATGGAGTGTCACACCCCTTCCGCATACTGGGAACCATGAACGAACAACTGGTCCTCACCTCCAACCGGAACCACCGGCCCACCCGTCCCCGGTTCCTGCTCGACGCCCGCACCCGGGTGATCGGCCTGGCCGGCGTCGCCCGCGCCCGGGCGGAGCTCCGGCGCCACGACTCGGTCGACGACGAGCCGCCGGCAGATGCTGCGACGATCGCCGACGAGGGCCCCGACGATGATCCCGACCCGCAGCGTCGGGCCGCCTGATCACGGCCATGCGCGTCGGCCTGTTCGCGATGGCGCTGCTGCTCGCCGGCGCCTGCAGCCCACTCGACCTGCCTGCTGACGGGCTCGGCACGATCGTCGAGGTGGTCGACGGCGACACGGTGGTCGTCGACCTGGCCGGGCACCGTGAGACCGTGCGGCTGCTCGGCATCGACACCCCCGAGACCGTCCACCCCGACCGACCGGTGCAGTGCTTCGGCCCCGAGGCGTCGGCGCGGCTGCGCCTGCTCCTTGCGCCGGGGAGCGGGGTGCTGGTCACACGCGACGTCGAACCCCGCGACCGCTACGGCCGCCTACTCGCCTACCTCGAACGCCTCTCCGACGGCCTCCAGGTCAACCTGGCCCTCGTCGAGCGCGGCTATGCGGCCACGCTCCACATCGATCCCAACGACGCCCTGCGCCACGAGCTGGAGGCGGCGGAGAGTCGGGCCCGCGCCGCCGGCCTCGGGCTCTGGGCCGCGTGCGGCGGCCCCCACGAGCCGCTCGCCTGACCGGCCACGCCCCCCACGGGTTCCCCCACCCTCCCTCGCCCGCCGCTGCGGCCGTCGGGTACCGTTGCGCCATGACCGCACTCGCCGAGGCACTCGGCCACGGCGCCGACGACCGGCTCCTCATCCTCACCGCCGACCAGCTGGGGATGTGCCACGCCGCCAACGTCGGCGTCTACGAGTGCCTGCGCACCGGCCTGGCCACCGGCGCCTCGCTCATGGTCCCCGCCCCTTGGGCCCGGGAGGCCGCCGCCCACTACCGGGGCGAGGCCGTCGGCGTGCAGCTCACCCTCAACGCCGAACTCGACTGCTACCGCTGGCGACCCATCACGGTCGCTCCCTCTCTCCTGGACGGTGACGGCGGCTTCCCGCGGACGGTGGGCGACCTCTGGGACCACGCCGACCTCGACGAGACACGGTCCGAGTGCCGGGCACAGCTCGAACGGGCCATCCTCTGGGGCTTCGACGTCTGTCACCTCAGCACACACCTCGGCGCCCTCCAGAACCGCCCCGAATTCTTCGACGTGCTGCTCGACCTGGCGGTCGAGCACCGCCTGCCGATCCGCCTCGAGGGCGGTGACACCGAGGCCGTGGCCGGCTTCCCGTTCCGGGCACTGGCCGCCGAGGAGGGCGTGTTCACGATCGACCACCACCGCCTGCGCCCCCTCGCCGACCCCGACGTCCTCGAGCGCCGGGCCATGGACCTCCAGCCCGGAGTCACCGAGATCGTCGTCGAGCCGGCAGTCGACACACCCGAACTGCGGGCCATCTGCGACAACTGGGGACGACGCGTCGACCACCGCGACCTGGCCTGCGGCAACTCGGAACTGCGGGCCGACCTCGACCGGGGCCACGTGCGGCTGATCAACTGGCGCGACGTACGCGAGGCCCAGCGGGCCACCTGAACCGGCGGAGGACCGGCTCAGGCCTCGTCGAACGTGCTGCGGTCGGCCAGGCCGGCCAGCAACTCCGACCACTCGGGGCTCCCGAAGACCGGCCGCAGCCGGAACACGTAGCGGGCGTAGTCGCCCTCGACCTTGCAGCGGCCCGCCATGAACGCCTCGTCCGGATCCAACTCGCCGCGGAACTGCGCCACCGCGTCCGGGTAGGCCCACGTGACCGTGGCGTCCTGGTCGCCTTCACGGCCGGGAATCACCTCGGCGACCCGGCCATCGACCACGACGAGCCGGAACTGCACCTTCCCGTGCGGCGTCTTCGAGACGGCGAACCGCACCACCCCGTCGAGGCCCGGACGCCCGGGCAGCAGCGCCGCACCCTCGGCAAACTCGGCGATCCAGTCCTCGGAGAGGAACGACGCCATCAGGCTGGCTCCTCCACCACACGCCGTCGGGCCAGGGCATCGATCTCGGCACCACCCATCCCGCGGATCCGGTCGAAGAGGTCGGACTCGAGCTCGCCCTCGGGCGGTCCACCGACCAGCGTCTCGGCCAGCACGTAGTCGTCCCACGGGTAGGCGTCGCCGGCGACGTCGTCGGGGAGCCCGAACCAGAACGGAGAGGTCGGGTCGATCTGCGTGGCGTGGGCCCGGAGGGCGTCGCAGCGGGCCTGCCAGTGGTCGCGGATGAAAACCTTCGTCGTGATGAGGTGGTCGTGGGAGGGCCGCTCGAACCACGACTCGCTGTAGGGCGACTCAAGGCCGAGTTCCCCGAACTTGGCGTGGAGCGCCTCGATCCGGGCACGGGACCACGTCGTGAAGTAGAGCTTCAGCGGCTGCCAGGGCTCCCCCGCCTCCGGGTACCGCCGCGGGTCGCCGGCAGCCTCGAATGCCGGCACCGAGACGTCGTGCACCTGGAGGTGGTCGGGGTGTTTGTAGCCGCGCCGCTCGTCGGGGTAGGTGACGATCACGTGCGGATGGACCCGGCGGATGATGCGAACCAGTCGCCCGATGGCCTCGTCGGGGGCCGCACTGGCGAAGGCCTCGGGGTGGGCCTCGACGGCGGCGTCAGCAGCGTCGGATCCGGATTCGGACATGCCGGAGTCGTGGTAGCCGAGCATGACCACCTCGTGGTAGCCGATGATCTCGGCCGAGCGACGAAGCTCCTCGGCACGCACCTCGGGGAGGTTCTCGTGGACCTCGCGACGGTCCATGGCCTGGTTGAGGACGTCCCCGGCCTCACCACCGGTGCAGCAGACCAGGACGCAGTGGACGCCTGCGGCGTTGCACGCCGACACCGTCGACGCCCCCTTCGAGGCCTCGTCGTCGGGGTGCGCATGGATGGTGAGCAGGCGGAGTTCCGGCTCCTCAAGGGGCTGCATGGGCGGTCACGGTAGCGGTTGTCCGATCCGAGCCGCTGCCAACGAAAAACCGTTGCGTGCTACCGTCGCAGCACCTGATCGGAAATGAGAGAAAGGGATAAGGTGAGCGCCCCATGGAACCAGAGGTCTGGCGCTGGGTGTGGCTGGCGGTCTCTGCCGCGTTCATCGTCGGCGAGATCACCGTCGCCGGCACCTTCTTCCTGCTGCCCTTCGGCCTGGGCGCCGCCGTCGCAGCCGTGTTCGTCTTCTCGGGCGCCGGTTCGGCGACGGGATGGTTCATCTTCGTGATCGTCTCGCTCGTGGCCTCCATCGCTGTGCGTCCGATCGTCCGGCGCCTCGATGCGACCGGTGACCCGATCAGCGTCGGCGCCGAACGGCTCATCGGCCAGGCGGGCGTCGTGATCAGAGACCTGTCAGCCGATGCAGACCGTATGGGCGCCGTCCGGGTCGGCCGCGAGGAGTGGCACGCCGAGAGTTCGGACGGTGTCGACCTCCCCGCCGGGACCGCAATCGAGGTGATCGACATCCTGGGAACCCGGGCCATCGTGCGCCCTGTCGACTCCGGGTCCTGACCATCCACCGAGCAAGAGAACCAGAGAGGACCACACAATGGCTGGACTGATCGTCCTGGGCGTCATCGCCTTCGTCCTGTTCATCTTCGTGATGAACGCCGTCAAGATCGTGCACCCCTACCAGCGGGGGCTCATCGAGCAGCTGGGTCGCTACAAGACCACCACCGGCCCGGGCCTCAAGATGATCGCCCCGATCATCCAGAAGCTGATCCGGGTCGACATGCGCGAGCAGGTGATCGACGTCCCACCCCAGGAGGTCATCACCAAGGACAACGTGACCGTCACGGTCGATGCCGTCATCTACTACGAGCCCACCGATCCCCAGCGGCTCGTCTACAACGTTGCCAACTTCATCCTCGCCATCACGAAACTGGCCCAGACCAACATGAGGAACGTGATCGGCGACATGTCCCTCGACACGACACTCACCTCCCGCGACACCGTCAACGTCCAGTTGCGACAGGTGCTCGACGACGCCACCGACAAGTGGGGCGTGCGCGTCGTCCGTGTCGAGATCCAGCGCATCGACCCACCCCACGATGTCATGGACGCCATGCACGAGCAGATGAAGGCCGAGCGAACCCGTCGGGCCGTGGTGCTCGAGGCCGAGGGCCACCGCGAGGCGGCCATCGCCCGGGCCGAGGGCGACAGGCGGTCCCGAATCCTCCACGCAGAGGGCGTCAAGCAGGAGGCGATCCTCCACGCAGAGGGAAAGGCCCAGGCCATCCGGGAAGTCGCCGATGCCGACCGGTTCCGCGAGGAGACGGTCGCCCTGGGCGAGGCTGAGGCAGTTCGCAGCGTGTACCAGGCCATCCACGACGGCGACCCGACGCCCGACCTGTTGGCCATCAAGTACCTCGAGGCACTGGGCGTGGTCGCCGACGGCAACGCCACCAAGATCTTCCTGCCGACCGACCTCTCGGCGACGCTGGGCTCGCTCGGCGCCATCGCCGAGTTGTTCCGCGGCGGGGACGATGACGGGGCGACGGTCGTGACGGTCCCACCGGCACCCCGGGAGGAGTCCGCCGACTAGTCGGAGTCAGGCACTCGCAGAACCGGTTCCGGCGGGGACCAGCTCGTCGTCGCCCTCCTCGTCGCCGACGAGGTCCCAGCCGCACATGCGGGCCAGCAGCGAACGGCC
Organism: Acidimicrobiales bacterium; assembly: GCA_029577135.1. Taxonomy (GTDB): domain Bacteria; phylum Actinomycetota; class Acidimicrobiia; order Acidimicrobiales; family MedAcidi-G1; genus S20-B6. The sequence continues at coordinate 12,172 of JARQPW010000029.1, read as the reverse complement.
CTCGTCGGGACCGCTGGCGATGATCTCGTCGCCCGCTGCCAGCCGCACGCCGCCCCGTGGCCGGTACACGTAGCGGCCTCCCCGCCGGATGGCGAGCACGGTGAAGCCGGGCTCGATGTTCATGCCCAACTCGGAGAGCGACGAGCCGTCGATCGGCGAGCCCTCGGCCACCGGGTAGCGCACCACGACCTCGTCGGCCTCACCGAGGGCGATGCCGAGGATCGGGTGCAGTTCCTCGTCCTTCTCGATGATCCAGACCATCATCTGGGCCTGGTCGCCGATGTCCTCGGCGGCCTCTGCGAGGTGCAGGAGCCCGCGCAGCGCCGACGGCTCGAGGTCGGCGCCGGCCGACCGCAGTACCCACAGCTCGAGGTGGTCCTTCATCTCGTCCAGCCGGTCCTCGAGGTGGCGCACCTCGGCGGCGAGGCCGCGGTCGCCGAAGACGAGGGCACTGTAGGCGAGGCCCACGGCGGTCTCGGAGAGGTTCTTCATCTCGACCAGGACGTCGACCGCCCGGTCGAGGTCGGTGACCGCGGCGGTGTCGTCGGCGCGTGGCGGCTCCCAGACCGATGCGGCGGCGAGCTCGCGCAGCCGGGTGATGCCCTCGGGCGACCCGCGCAGGAACAGCACGTCGTCGGGGACGAGGACGGTGTCTCCGCCGATGTCGGTGTCCCAGTCGCGACCACGGCGGATCGACATGACCCGCATGCCGGCCTGCACCGGGAGCTCGAGGGCCGACAGCGGACGGTGCGCCATGTGCGAACCCTCGCTCACGAGCACCCGGTGCGACACCTCCTCGGCGTCGGACAGGTCGGCGACGAGCTGCGCCGGGATGCCCAGCCGGTGCGTGACGATCCGGGCGATGTCGACGGCGTCGTTGGCCATGCCTTCGATGGCGGACACCACCTGGAGCACCGACGACATCCCCTCGGCCTCGCGCGGGCTCCGGGCGGCCAGCACACACACGGCTCGCATGTCGTGGACCAGCTCGCTCATCTGCTCCTCGAGCTCGTCCACCTCCTCGGCCATGTCGGGATCGCCGAAGTAGACCGAGGCGTAGGCCAGGTCCACCATCAGCTCCGAGGTGTCCTTGGCCTCGGCCAGCATGGCCCGCAGGTTGCGGGGTTTGTCGTCCATCAGTTCCTCACTCGAGGTCGGGGGTCAATGGTAGGTCCGGCGGGATGCCGGCAGAAGGGAGAACAACGCGTGGGCCGGGAAGCGTGCGCCATCACGCCACCCCCACGGCGACCATGGCGAGAACCAGCGTGAAGGCCCCCACCAGGTCGAGCGACGACGTCACCAGGGGAATCCCGTAGGTGTCCGGGTCGAGGCCGAACCGGAACGACGCCATGGTCGAGTAGTAGGCGACCAGCACCACGAACACGGTCGCCAGCCCGCCGGCCAGGAGCGCCACCGCCAGCATCTGACCGAGGGCCGGCCCGGTCTGGCCGGTGAGCACGGCCGCCACGTGGGCCGCCACGGCGCCGAGCGCGAAGACGGGCAGGGCCAACACGACGACCGACCGGATGTCACGGCCACTGGCCCGACTGGGCAGCGGCGTGGCATCGTCGAGGCCCAGGTGGAACTGGGTCGAGAGGCGACTGCAGAGGATGCCGCCCAGCGCTCCGGCACCACCGAGGAAAGCCGGCAGCAGGATCAGAAGCGCCTCGGCACCGAGCAGGTCGTCGAGGCGCCGCTCGATCGTGATCCCCGCCAGCAGGTCAAACACGATGGCCACCACGAGCACCGGGACCGACTGGCGGACGATCCGGCCGACCTCCTCGATCGAGGCACGCCAGGAGGCGGCCAGTACGACCAGCGAACCGACCACGAGCACGACTGCCAATGCCGTCGAGGCGCCGCCATGTCCGGCAGCGACGGCTGCCGCCACGAGCGCCGGCACCGTGAGCAGGTCGCCGATCGTCGTCACCAGTGGCGCCGTCACGTTGTCGAGGTCCCATCCGAAGCGGACCGAACCGACCACCATGCCGACGGTCACAAGGCCGACGGCGGCCGAGGCGATCAGCCCGCCCAGGGTCGAGACCACGAGGAAGTCGGCCAGCGTCATCGATCCGCTGAGTCCGAACACCGTGGCGGTCCCCTTCGCCAGGACCGCCAGGACCATGCTGAAGGCCAACGAGAGCGCCCCGGCCGCCAGCAGGTTGCCGCCGACCACCCCCTCCGGCCGAAAGTTGAGGCGGAACGTCCCGGCATGGGCGGCCGTGCCGAGGCGGCTCCCCATGGCGCCGAAGACGTTGCCGCGCAGCGCCACCGCACCCGGGACCAGCAACAGCAGGCCCGGCAGTTCGACCAGCGTCCCCTCGGCCGTGGCGAGGACCAGCCCCCCGAGCGTGGCGACCAGGACCCCGATCAGCAGCGCGACGAGTCGCTGCCCGGCATCGACCCGGCCGGACCGGAGGCGCGTGAGGCCCGTCTGGGCACGTCGATCCGAGGACATGGCCCCAGTGTGGTGGACCGACGACGACGCGCCTGTCCTTTTGGGCCCCTTTGGGCAGACGTGGCGTTTCAGCGAAAGTCGCGGGAGCGGGCCGGCGAGGCGAGGACGAGCGGTTCCAAGCGCTCGGCGACCACGTTGACCGCCCCCTCGGCCGACCCCACCCGTCCCCGGACCAGCAGGGCCGGCGCCCCGGCGGCCGCCTCCCGGTGGTGGATCCAGCAGCCGGGTGACACCACCACGTTGACGAGTCCCGTCTCGTCCTCGAGGTTGAGGAACGTGACCCCGCCGGCGGTGGCCGGCCGCTGCCGGTGGGTGACCACCCCCGCCACCCACACCTTCGCCCCGTCGGCCACGGCGCGCAGGCCGTCGGCCGTCACCACGCCGGCGGCCTCGAGTTCGCTCCGGACGAAGCGGGTGGGGTGCCCGTCGGGCGACACGCCGGTGGCCCACAGGTCGGCCCGTGCCGTCTCGGAAGCCGTCAACGCCGGCAGCGGCGGGGCGTCGACGCCGGTGACGACCCCCGGGAGCCGGTCGGCGCCGGTGGCGGCGAGGGCCCCGGCCGCCCACAGGGCCCGGCGCCGGTCGGGGCCGAGGCAGCCGAACGCCCCGGCGGTGGCGAGCGCCTCGAGCACCGCCCGGTCGGGGCCGATCCGCCGCCGGAGGTCCTCGATCGACCGCCAGGGGCGGCCAGCGGCGATGGCCCCGGCCAGGTCGCTGCCGACCCCGCGCACCGACCCCACGCCCAGGCGCACGGCCGGGGCATCGGCCGGACCCTCGAGGACGGCTCCGGCCGACGAGAGGTTCAGGTCGGGGGTGCGCACCTCGACCCCGTGGCGACGGGCGTCCTGGGCGAGGGTGTGCGGGGCGTAGAAACCCATGGGCTGGGCGTTCAGCAGGCCCGCGCAGAACGCCGCCGGGTAGTGGTGCTTGAGCCAGGAACTGGCGTACACCAGGTAGGCGAACGACACCGAGTGGCTCTCGGGGAAGCCGTAGTCGGCAAAGGCGGCCAACTTGTCCCAGAGCCGCTCGACCACATCGGGCGGCACCCCCCGCTCGGCCGCCCCGGCGGTGAAGCGGTCGTGCAGGGCCGCCATGCGCCCGTGGCTGCGCTTGGCCGCCATGGCCTGCCGCAGCCGGTCGGCCTCGACGGGGCTGAACCCGGCCACGTCGATGGCAAGTTGCATGAGTTGCTCCTGGAACAGCGGGATGCCGAGGGTCTTGGCGAGGGCGTTCTCGCACAGCGGATGCGGGTAGGTGACCGGCTCCCGGCCGTTGCGCCGCCGGATGTAGGGGTGGACCGAGCCGCCCTGGATGGGGCCCGGGCGGATGAGGGCCACCTCGACCACCAGGTCGTAGAAGCAGCGGGGCCGCAGCCGGGGCAGGGTGGCCATCTGGGCACGGCTCTCGATCTGAAACACGCCGATGGTGTCGGCGGCGCAGATCATGTCGTAGACGGCGTCCTCCTGGGGAAGGAGCGCCAGGTCGACCTCGACACCGTGGTGGGCAGCGACCAGGTCGACGGTGCCGTGGAGGGCGCTCAGCATGCCGAGCCCCAGCAGGTCGAACTTGACGAGCCCCACCGCGGCGCAGTCGTCCTTGTCCCACTGCAGGACGCTGCGGTCGGCCCGCGTGGCCCACTCGATCGGGCAGACCTCGCCGAGGGGACGGTCGCAGATGACCATGCCACCGGAGTGGACGCCGAGGTGGCGGGGGGCGTCGGCCAACTCGGCGGCCAACTCCTGTACCTCGGCGGGCACGGTGGAAGCGCTCGCCGGCCCTGCTCCCGGGGCTTCCTCTTCGGGGAGGCGTCGTCCGACCGCCCTGGCGAAGGCGTCCTGCTGGCCGGGGGCGTAGCCGAGGGCCCGGGCGACATCGCGCACCGCCGAGCGCCGCCGGTAGCTGATGACGTTGGCCACCTGGGCGGCATGGCGGCGACCGTGGCGCCCGTAGACGTACTGGATGACCTCCTCGCGGCGGCCGCTCTCGATGTCGATGTCGATGTCGGGCGGGCCCTCCCGGGCTGGGGAGAGGAAGCGCTCGAACAGCAGGCCGAGGCCCACGGCGTCGACGTTGGTGATGCCGAGGGCGTAGCAGACGGCGGAGTTGGCGGCCGATCCCCGCCCCTGACAGTAGATGTCGGAGCGGCGGCAGAACTCGACCAGGTCCCAGACGACGAGGAAGTAGCCGGGGTACCCCAACTGTTCGATGACCTCCAGCTCCCGGTCGATCTGGGTCCAGGCTCCGGGGACCCGCTCGGATTCCCGGGGCCCGTAGCGACCGACGGCTCCGGCCTCGGCCAGGCGGCGCAGGTGGGCCATCTCGTCGGTGCCGTCGGGGCACGGGAAGGGCGGCAGGCCGGGGGCCATGAGGCGCAGGTCGAAGGCGCAGCGTCGACCCAACTCGGCGGCGGCCTCGACGGCTCCCGGCCAGCGGGCGAAGCGGCGGACCTGTTCGACGCCTGACCGGAGGTGGGCCGACCCGGCGGCCGGGAGCCAGCCGTCGAGGTCAGCCAAGGGGCAACGGGCCCGCACGGCGGCCAGCACCGTGGCGAGGCGACGGCGGGAGGGCCGGTGGTAGTGGACGTTGTTGGTGGCGACCACGTCGAGGCCGGCGGCCACGGCCAGGCGGGCGAGGGCGTCATTGCGTTCGACATCGAGGGGATGGCCATGGTCCCAGAGTTCGACGACCACCCGGTCGCGGCCGAACCGGTCGACCAGGTCGTGGAGCCGGTGGGCAGCGGCGGCCGGCCCGTCGGCCTCGAGGGCGGCGGGCACCGCTCCCTTGCGACAGCCGGTGAGGACCACCCAGGCGGCGACCCCCCCGGTGCCCGTCCCGGCCAGTTCCGTCAGGCGGTCGAGGGAGAGCCGGGGGGCGCCCTTGCGGCCGGCCAGTTGGGCCTCGGTGAGGGCGGCCCCGAGGCGGGCGTAGCCGGCCGGGCCGTCGGCCAGCACGAGGAGGTGCTCGGCCGCCGGATCGGGGATGCCGGTGCGCGGTCCAGCCCCGAGGGAGAGCTCGGCCCCGAACACGGTGGGGAGGTCGTGCCGGCGGGCCGCCTCGGCGAAGCGGACCACCCCGTAGAAGCCGTCGTGGTCGGTGAGGGCGAGGGCGGTCAGGCCCAGACGAGCCGCCTCGGCGACGAGTTCCTCGGGGCTGGAGGCGCCGTCGAGGAAGCTGAAACCCGAGTGGCAGTGCAGTTCGGCGTAGGGGACGGACCCCTCGACCCGGCGGGGCGGTGGTGCCTCGACTGGCGGCGCCGCGGGCAGGGGCGCGCCGGGGCGGTCGGCCAGGCGGCGCTCGATCTCGCTCCACGAGAGGGAGGACAGTGAACGGCGGTCCCACTCCACGTCACGACTGTATCGAACATGTGTTCGATCCTCAACCGAAGGACCCCTCCGGTCCCCCGGTCAGCTGGCCGATCAGCCGGTCAGCCCGGAGACCAGGTCGATGACGCCCGCCGGGCAGTCGGAGAGGTCGCCGTCGGCGATGCAGGGCTGGCCCAGCAGTTGCGCCACGATCTGGGCCCCCAGGCCCCCGAACACCACCGGGGCGGTCGTGGTCGGGGCGCCCGTCGTGGTCGGCGGCGGCTCCGTGGTCGGCGGCGGCTCCGTGGTCGGCGGCGGCTCCGTGGTCGGCGGCGGCTCCGTGGTCGGCGGCGGCTCCGTGGTCGGCGGGGGCTCCGTGGTCGGCGGGGGCTCCGTGGTCGGCGGAGCGGTCGTGGTGGGCGGAGCGGTCGTGGTGGGCACCGCCGGAATGCCGTCGGCGGCGAGGCCCCGGTCCTGGACCTCGGCCAGGTGGACGGCCCGCGTCGTCGGCCCGTACACGCCGTCGACGCCGACACCGAGGATCCGCTGGAGCACCCGGACCCCCGCTCCCCGCTCGTTCCAGCCATAGGACGCCAGGAGCACCGCCTCCTCGTCGATGGGCGCCTCGGTGGTGGTCGTGGTGGTGGGCACGGGTGGGATGCCCTCGGTGGCGAGGCCCCGGTCCTGGACCTCGGCCAGGTGGGCGGCCCGCGTCGCCGGCCCGTACACGCCGTCGAGGGAGAGGCCCAGCACCTGCTGCAGGTCGCGCACCCGGTCGCCGCGTTCGAACCAGCCGTACTCGTCGCCCAGCACCGCCAACTCGTCGGCAGTGGGCTCGTCATCGCCGGACTCGTCGAGCGGGGCCTCGGTGGTGGTCGTGGCAGGCGGCTCGGTGGTCGTCGGGACCCCGGTGGTCGTCGTGGTCGTCGTGGCAGGCGGCGAGCTGGTCGTGCTGGTGGTGGTCGTGCTGGTGGTGGTCGTGGTGCTGGACGTCGTCTCGACGGGGTCGGGAAGCGCCGACTGGCGGACCTCGGCGACCTCAGGGGGGGCCGGGTACAGCACCGGTCGCACCGAGGGCTCGGCCGCACGTGCCGCGACCACGACGCCGAGGACGACCAGGGACGCGGTAAGGCTGATTTGCAGGATCCGCCGGTGCATGCCCCCATGCTTGCACCCCACGACGCAGATTCCGCGTCACCCCGACTTCAACTTTTTGTCAATCCCCGCGACGACGGCAGGATAGCCTTCGCCCCATGATGACCACCGGTTCCTTCGATGTCGGCCGATTCGGCCTCCTGACCGAGATCGTCGACCAGCAGTCCTATCAGCGCAGTGTCGACCGCTGCCGCCAGCAGGGCATCGTCCTCCCCACGTTCGCGCAGTTGGCCGACCCGTCGAGCATCCCCGATAGCATCACCGCCTCCCTGGCCGGCATCGACCGCAACGCCGCCGACCCGCTCAACCTGTTCCGTGTCCACTGGTACAACGACCTCCACGGTGGCCGCACCAACCTGCCCGAGCACGTCGTCCTCACCCCGGAGATCACCGGCGTCGACAGCCCGATCATCGTGGCGTTCGGCAACCGCTTCCCGATGATCGGCGCCCACAAGGTGCTGGCCGCCTACTCGTGCCTCGTGCCGCGGGTGGTGACCGGCCAGTACAACCCGATCGAGCACCGGGCCGTCTGGCCCTCGACCGGCAACTACGCCCGCGGCGGGGTGGCCATCTCGACCCTCATGGGCTGCCGGAGCGCCGCCGTGCTCCCCGAGAACATGAGCCGCGAGCGCTTCGAATGGCTCGAGGAGTGGATCGCCAACCCCGACGACATCATCCGCACGCCGGGCTCCGAGAGCAACGTCAAGGAGATCTACGACACCTGCGACGAACTGGCGCAGGATCCGGCCAACTTCATCCTCAACCAGTTCACCGAGTTCGCCAACCACGTCGGCCACCACGAGGTGACCGGTCGTGCCCTCGAGAGGCTCTACCTGCACCACCGCGAGGCCAATCCGGGACTACGGCTGGCGGCCTTCGTGGCGGCCTCCGGTTCGTCGGGCACCCTCGCCGCCGGCGAGCGGCTCAAGTTCGACCACGGCGCCCGGATCGTCGCCGTCGAGGCCCTCGAGTGCCCGACGATGCTCTACAACGGCTTCGGCGAGCACAACATCCAGGGCATCGGCGACAAGCACATCCCCCTGATCCACAACGTCACGAACATGGACGGCGTCGTGGCGGTGAGTGACCGGGCCTGCGACGAACTCGGCATGGTTTTCAACACCGACGAGGGTCGTGCCCACCTCACCGGCGACCGTGGGGTCGACGAGGCCATCGTCGCCACGCTCGGCCACTTCGGACTCTCGAGCATCTGCAACGTGCTGGCCGCGATCAAGACCGCCAGGGAACTCGGCCTCGGTGCCGACGACGCCCTCGTCACGGTGGCCACCGACGGTGCCGAGATGTACGGCAGCGAACGTGACGCCATGGCTGCCGGTCGCTACGCCGCCGGCTTCGGATCCGCCGAAGCGGCTGTCGCTGTCGACGAGCACCTGGCCGGTGCCGACACCTCCCACGTCGAGATGCTCGACGATGTCGGCCGCAACAGGATCTTCAACCTGGGCTACTTCACGTGGGTCGAGCAGCAGGGCGTGGAACTCGACGACTTCGAGGTCCGCCGCGACCAGGGCTTCTGGAAGGGCGTCCAGGACTTGGCGCCGGTCTGGGACGAGATGATCGACGAGTTCAACGCCCGCACCGGGGTACGTTCCGGGTCGTGACGCTCCCCCGCCCGGCCGGCTGGCTGGGTACCCCTCCCGGTGCCGCCTGGCCGGGACCCGACACGCCGCACGGCGACGACCCCAATCCGTTCGTCCGGTTCCGGCACCTGCTCTGGGCGCACCACGCAGCCCTCGCTGCCGGCCTCGACGACGGCGCCCACGTCGACCTCGTCCGACGCCTCGACGACGCCGTTGCCGAGGTGGACGGCACCGGCTTCCGCTCCACGCCGCTGCTGGCGGTGGCGGAACTGGCCGACGCCATCGGCCACGAGGGCGGGCTCTGGGCCAAGGACGAGACCGGCAACGTCTCGGGCAGCCACAAGGCCCGCCACCTCTTCGGCCTGGCACTCCACCTCGAGGCACAGGGCGTCCCCGTCGACACGCTGCTGGCCATCGCCTCGTGCGGCAACGCTGCGCTCGGCGCAGCGGTCGTGGCCAGGGCAGCCGGGCGGCCGTTGGCGGTCCATGTCCCGCCCTGGGCCGACACGGCAGTGGTCGACCGCCTTGCCGACCTGGGGGCCGACATCCGCATCTGCGAGCGCCGCGACGACGAGGCCGGCGACCCGTGCGTACTGCGGGCCCGTGAACTGGTCGCCGAGGGCGCCGTGCCCTTCAGTTGCCAGGGCACCGACAACCTGCTCACGATCGACGGCGGCCGCACCCTCGGCCTCGAACTGGCGGAGCAGTTGGCCGGAGCCGGAATCGACTGGTCCCAGTTGTTCGTACAGGTGGGCGGTGGAGTGCTGGCCAGCAGCGCCGTCCAGGCGCTCACCGACGCCGTCGCCCTCGGCGTGCTTCCCGCCCGTCCGAGGCTCCACGCCGTCCAGTCCGAGGGCTGCGCCCCACTGGCCCGGGCATTCGACCTCGGCGTCGCCGCCGACGACCCGTTCGACAGTGGGCACATGTGGCCGTGGGACGACCCGTCGTCGCTGGCAACCGGCATCCTCGACGACATCACCTACGACTGGCAGCCCCTCGTGGCCACGATGCTCGAGGACGGCACCACTCCGGTCGTCGCGACCGAGGCCGACATCGCCGAGGCCCACCGACTGGTGCATGCCCACACCGAAGTGCCCGCCGACCCGACCGGCACCGCCGGCCTGGCCGGCCTGCTGGCCGCCCGACGGGAGAGCATGATCGGCGCCGACGAACCGGCCGTCGTCCTCCTCACCGGCATCGAGCGCTAACGCTCCTCGCGGCGGTAGGCGGTGCCGAGGGCGGCGGGCGCCGGGGACGGACGGTTCCTCGCCCGGATCGAGATGGCGATCAGCACGGTGATCGTGAGCACGTAGGGCAGCATCGAGAGCAGGATCGGCGAGAAGTCGACGCCGAAGGTCTGCAACCGGGTCTTGAGCGCCAGCAGCCCGCCGAAGAGCAGGGCACCCACGGCCGCACGACCCGGGCGCCAGGCACCGAAGATCACCAGCGCCACGGCGATCCAGCCCCTGCCGGCGGTAATGCCTTCCGTCCACTGCGGCGTGAGGGAAAGCGTCAGGTACGCGCCAGAGGCGCCGGCCAGGCCACCACCGGCCACGACGGCGCCGAGGCGCAGGCCCACGACCGAGTGCCCGGCGGCATCGGCGGTGGACGCCGAATCGCCCGCTGCACGCAGCGCCAGGCCGATGCCGGTGCGCCACAGCAAGAACCACGTGGCGAAGCCGGCCAGGACGGCGAGGTACACGAAGGGTGCCTGTCCGAACAGCACCGGTCCCGCCCACGGGATGTCGGTGAGCGGCCCCCAGTCGACCGGCTTCAACACGGCACCCGGAGGGAGACCCACCACGTTCTTGCCCATGTAGGCGGAGAAGCCCAGACCGAGGATCGTGAGCGACAGGCCGGACACCACCTGTTCGGCACCGAGCACGACCGTGAACCAGCCGTGCAGCAGCCCGGCCAGTGCTCCGCCCGCCACACCGGCGACCAGGCCGATCCAGGGATTCCCGGTCTGGTGGGCGGCCATGAAGGCGCTGACCGCCCCCATCGCCATCATCCCCTCGACGCCCAGGTTGAGCACCCCGGCCTTCTCGGAGATGAGCTCTCCGAGCGCCGCCAGGTAGAGGAGCGCTCCGAACGAGACGGTTGCCACGAGCAGGCCGATCATCGACGCCTCGGTCATGCCGCGGCCTCCCCGTCTTCTGATGCAGAGGCGTCGACGCCCGTCAGGACCAGCCGCACCGAGTAGCGCACGAACACTCCGGCGCCGATCGCCCCGAAGAGGATGAACGCCTGGAGAATCGTCGACACGGAGGCCGGGACCCCGATGATCTGGATGCTCTGGCCCCCGACCTGGACCGCGCCGAAGAGCAGCGCCACCGCCGCAACGCCCGAGGGCCGCAGGAGGGCCAGGGCGGCGACGATGATTCCCGCATAGCCGAAGCCGTTCGAGATGCCCTCGGTGATCCGGTCGGCGGTACCGGCCAACTCGACCCCACCGGCGAGGCCGGCCACGCCGCCGCTGAGCAGCAGGACCGTCAGGATCTTGCGCTTCAACGAGATGCCCGCATAGCGGGCCGTGTCCGCGGACGAGCCGGCGACCCGCAACTCGTAGCCCCACGCGGTCCGGCTGGCAGCGACGCCGAACACCAGGATGACCGCACCGGCGATGAGGACCCCGATGTGGGCCCGTTCGAAGAGCGTCGGCAGGTGCCCCTGGTCGGGCAGCATCGGCGTCAGCGGGAAGTTGAAGGAATCGGGATCCTTCCACGGGCCGTGGATCAACCACTGAAGGAGGCGCAGGGCGATCTCGTTGAGCATCAGCGTCGTGATGATCTCGTTCACGCCGATGCGGGCCCGGGCCACGGCAGGGACCAGTGCGAGCAGCCCGCCGCCGACGATGGCACCAGCGAGCATCCCGGTCAGGAGCATCGGGCCCGGCCAGGCCCCGCCGATGCGCGCCACCCATGCAGCACCCATTGCCCCCGCCAGGATCTGACCCTCGGCGCCGATGTTCCAGAGCCCCATCGAACCGGCCACGGCCACTGCCAGTCCGGCCAGGCCCAGAGGCACCGCCCGGTTCAGGGTGAGCGACCAGGCGGTCGGGTCGCCAAGCGACTTCTCGAACATGCGTTGGTACACACGCAGCGGCTCGTGGCCGGCAGCCACGAGCAGGATCGCACCCACGACGAGGGCCAGGATCAGGCCGACCGCGAAGGCGAGCGGTTGGCCACCGCGTACTGGACGATCGCGTCGGACGAGGACCGGTCGCCTCATGCCGCTCCCTCGTCGGCAAGGTGCCCCGCCATCGCCTCGCCGATGACGGTTCGCTCCGAGTTCCTCGGATCGAACTCGGCCACGACGCGACCCTCGTGCATGACCAGCAGGCGGTCGGTGAGCAGCAGGAGTTCATCGAGGTCCTCGGAGATGAGGAGCACCGCAGCCCCCTCATCCCGCTCTGCCACGAGCAGGTCCTGGATGGCCTTGACCCCCTGGACGTCGAGGCCACGCGTGGGCTGGGCGGCCACGACGACTTCGGGCCGGCTGTTCAGCTCGCGGCCGACGAGAAGGCGCTGCAGGTTGCCCCCGGAGAGCCCGGCGATCGGATCGCCCAGTGCCCCGGTCCGAACGCCGAACCGTTCGACGAGGTCCCGGCAGTGGGCGGTCATCCTGGACGCGATGAGGAACGGACCGCGCCGGTGACC
>JARQPW010000028.1 GCA_029577135.1 Acidimicrobiales bacterium | reverse complement strand
TCACCGACTGGACCGGCCACCGGTTCCCGCTCCACACGATCGCCGCCGGCCAGGCCCTGATGGGCGGCTGGTCGGACACCGACGTCGCCGCTTATGCCGCCGACGGCCTCGACGAGTTCACGCCGCACACGGTCACGACCCTGGTCGGCCTGCGCCAGCGGGTCGGCGAGGTCCGCCGCACCGGCGCAGCCTGGACGATCGGCGAGTTCTCCGAGGAGATCGCCGGCGTGGCGGCCGCCGTCTGCGGCCCCGACGGCGTGGCCGTGGCGTCACTCACCGTCTACGGCCCCGTCTTCCGCTTCCCCGGCGAAGCCGACACCAGCGAGATCGAACAGGTGGTGCGGGAAGCGGCCGCCAGGGTGGGTGTCCGGCTGGCGGGCTGAACCTGCTGCACAAGCCACCGTGGGATCCGGGAGTTGCGACGGTGAACAGCCCCGGTCTTGCAGCCCCAACGAAGGCTGGGGCCTTTCTTGGACACCTCAGATCAGGCCAGGGGACCGATGGCCTCTTCGACGGCTGCGAGCACGGCGCCTGAACGCAGCAGTTCCTCGGCGGCGGCCAGTTCCGGCGACAGGAACCGGTCGGGGCCCGGACCCGGGACGTCACTGCGCAGTGCCGCCAGCGCAGCGCCCGTGCCGGCCGCCGGCACGAGGGGTGCCCGCAGGTCGACCGCCCGTCCCGACACCGCCAACTCGACCGCCAGGATCCGGCGCACGTTGTCGACCACCCGGCGCAACTTGCGGACCGCACCCCACGCCATCGACACGTGGTCCTCCTGCATGCCCGACGTCGGCAGCGAGTCGACGCTGGCCGGGGCCGCCAGACGCCGATTCTCGGCGCACAGCCCCGCCGCCGTGTACTGCCCGATCATCATCCCCGAGTCGACCCCCGGATCGTCGGCGAGGAACGGCGGCAGCCCGTGCGAGCGGTGCTGGTCGAGCACCCGGTCGATGCGCCGCTCGGCGATCGCCCCCACCTCGGCCAGGGCGATGGCGAGGAAGTCGGCGGCGAACCCCAGCGGCGCCCCGTGGAAGTTGCCGCACGACTCGACCCGCCCGTCGGGCAGCACCATCGGATTGTCGATCGCCGACGCCAACTCGGCCTCGGCCACGGTGACGACGTGCGCCAACGTGTCGCGGGCGGCGCCGTGCACCTGGGGCGTGCAGCGGATCGAGTAGGCGTCCTGCACCCGTGCGTCGTCGGTGCGGTGGCTGGCCACGATGGGGGAGCCCGCCAGCAGCGCCCGCAGGTTGGCGGCACTCACGGCCTGCCCGGGTTGGGGGCGCAGGTCGCAGAGGTCGGCGGCGAAGGCCCGGTCGGTGGCCAGCACCCCCTCGACGGTGAGCGCAGCGGTCACGTCGGCGGCCGACAGCAGTGCGGTGGCGTCGTGGCAGGCCAGGCAGAGTTGCCCGAGGATCCCGTCGGTGCCGTTGGTGAGCGCCAGGCCCTCCTTGTCGGCCAGCACCAGCGGTTCCAGCCCGGCAGCGGCCAGCGCCTCGCCGGCCGGCACGACCGATCCACCCATCTCGACTTCACCCTCGCCCAGCATCGCAAGCGCCGCATGCGCAAGGGGAGCGAGGTCGCCGCTCGCCCCCAGCGACCCGAACTCGGGCACCAGCGGGGCGATGCCGGCGTTGACCAGTGCCAGCAGGCCCTCGGCCACGAGCGGCCGGGCGCCGCTGAAGCCCAGCGCCAGCGTGCGTGCCCGCAGGAACACCATCGCCCGCACCACCTCGACCTCGACCGGCGGCCCCATGCCTGCGGCGTGCGAGCGCACCAGCGCCGCCTGCAGGTCGGCGCGCCGCCCGGGCGGGATCGTCACCGTGGCGAGCGCCCCGAAGCCGGTCGACACCCCGTAGGCGGGATCACCCCCGGCCAGCGTCTCGACGATCGAGCGGGCGGCGGCCATGCGCTCGACGGCGGCGTCGGTCAGCTCTACGAGGGCACCCCCGCGTGCCACCGCCACCACGTCGGCGATCGTGACGCCCGGGCCGTCGAGGCGCACCGTGCTCATGCCCGGCCCCGCAGGTCGCGGCCCAGGGCCTCGGCGGCGGCGAGCACATCCGTCGCCGTGGCGTCGAGGGCCTTTCCCCTGAGCCGCTGCGCCGGCCCGAGCACCGAGATGGCGGCCACGACGTCGCCGTCCGGACCGACCACCGGCGCCACGGCCGCCGACACGTCGGGCTCGACGGCGCCGACGTTGCGGTGGGCGACCGGCGACCCGTCGCCCGTCAGTGCGGCGCCCACGGCGGTGATGTCGAGCGGCACGGTCCGGCCGACCCAGCCGGTGTGGCGGATCGCCCGGGAGCTCTCGGCGGCAGCCAGGTAGACGGCCTGCGACCGTTCCCGCACCGCCAGGTAGGCGGACTCGCCGGTGGCCTCGGCCAATCGGTCGAGGTGCGGCTGGGCCACGGCGGTCAGGTGGGCGACCGGCCCCTCCCGCAGGGAAGCCAGCGCCAGGCGCAGGAAGGCGGGACCCGCAGAGAAACGTCCGGCGTCGTCGCGGTCGAGCCAGCCGTGCTGTTCGAGCGCCCGGAGGTGGCGCAGCGCCGTCGACGTGGGCAGGTCGACGGCCTTTGCCGCCTCGCCCAACGGCATCCGTCCGGCCGAAACGACCACGTCGAGCAGCTGCAGCGCCCGCTCGGCGGAGCGGGCCACATGCAGGGTGGAGGGTGCGGGGGGTGAGGTGATGGTCGTCATGGGAGTTTCAGCAGATGAAAGTAGTTGCCAACACGCGGCAACCTACGGCAGACTGTGGTTGACCGCAACCACCCGCCGCCCCACCCCCACGGAGCCCCCATGCCCAACCCCGTCCGCGCACCCCGGGGCACCGACCTGACCTGCCTCGACTGGCCCCAGGAGGCCGCCTTCCGGATGCTCCAGAACAACCTCGACCCCGAGGTCGCGGAACGCCCCGACGACCTCGTCGTCTACGGCGGCACCGGCCGGGCCGCCCGCTCCTGGCCCGCCTACCACGCCATCCTGCGCACCCTCACCACCCTCGCCGGCGACGAGACCCTGCTCGTCCAGTCCGGCAAGCCCGTCGGCGTGTTCCGCACCCACGAATGGGCGCCCCGGGTGCTCATCGCCAACTCCAACCTCGTCCCCGACTGGGCCAACTGGAGCGAGTTCCGCCGCCTCGAGGCCGAGGGCCTCATGATGTACGGCCAGATGACTGCAGGGTCCTGGATCTACATCGGCACCCAGGGCATCCTCCAGGGCACCTACGAGTGCTTCGCCGAGATCGCCCGCAAGAAGTTCGGCGGCACCCTCTCCGGAACCCTCACCGTCACCGCCGGCCTCGGCGGCATGGGCGGCGCCCAACCCCTCGCCGTCACCATGAACGACGGCGTGGCGCTGTGCATCGACGTCGACGCCGACCGGGTGCAGCGCCGCGTCGACCACCGCTACCTCGACGAGGTCGCCGACGACTACGCCGACGCACTCCGACGCTGCGCCGCCGCCAAGGCCGAACGCCGCCCCCTCTCGGTCGGCCTCGTCGGCAACGCCGCCGACGTGCTGCCCCGGCTGCTCGCCGACGGCGTCGACGCCGACATCGTCACCGACCAGACCTCCGCCCACGACCCGCTCGACTACCGGCCCACCGACCTCACCGACTCCGCCGCCGCCGAACTGCGCCGCACGAACCCGGACGAGTTCACCCGTCGGGCCCGGCACTCGATGGCCCGCCACGTCGAGGCCATGGTCGGGTTCCTCGACGCCGGCGCCGAGGTCTTCGACTACGGCAACAGCCTCCGGGCCGAGGCCGAACTGGGTGGCTTCGACCGGGCCTTCGCCTACCCCGGCTTCCTCCCCGCCTACGTCCGGCCCCTCTTCTGCGAGGGCAAGGGGCCCTTCCGCTGGGTGGCGCTCTCGGGCGACCCCGCCGACATCGCCGCCACCGACCGGGCCGTCCTCGACGAGTTCCCCGACGACGAGGGCCTCGCCCGCTGGATCCGCCTGGCCGGCGAGCGGGTCGCCTTCCAGGGCCTGCCCGCCCGCATCTGCTGGCTGGGCTACGGCGAGCGCCACCGCCTCGGCCTGCGCTTCAACGAAATGGTCCGCAGCGGCGAACTCAGGGCCCCCGTCGTCATCGGCCGCGACCACCTCGACTCCGGTTCGGTGGCCTCGCCCTACCGCGAGACCGAGGACATGCTCGACGGCTCCGACGCCGTCGCCGACTGGCCGCTGCTCAACGCCATGCTCAACACCTCGTCCGGGGCGACGTGGGTCAGCATCCACCACGGCGGGGGCGTGGGCATCGGCCGGTCCATCCACGCCGGGCAGGTCAGCGTCGCCGACGGCACCGACCTGGCCGCCGCCAAGCTCGAACGTGTGCTCACCAACGACCCCGGAAGCGGCGTCATCCGCCACGTCGACGCCGGCTACGACGCAGCGATCGCCGTCGCCGACGAACGCGGCGTGCGGATCCCGATGCGCGAGGGAGACTGACCGCATGGCCGTGCGAGAGATCCTCCAGATCGGACACCCGGTCCTGCGCCAGGTGGCCCGAGAGGTCACGCCCGATGAACTCGCCTCACCGGAGGTCCAGCAGCTCATCGACGACCTGGTCGACACCATGCACGACGCAGACGGTGGCGGGATCGCCGCCAACCAGGTCGGCGAGACGCTGCGCATCTGCGTGCTCGAGGTCGACGACAACCCCCGCTACCCGTACAAGCCGCCGATCCCCCTGACCATCGCCGTCAACCCGGTCGTCGAACCGGTCGGCGACGCCACGTTCACCAACAACGAGGGCTGCCTGTCGGTGCCGTTGCGGGGCGAGGTCGAGCGCCACGTCGACGTGCGGGTCCGCTACCTCGACCGAGACGGCGGCGAACACGACGTCGTCGCCAGCGGGCTCGAGGCCGGCACCTGGCAGCACGAGGTCGACCACCTCGACGGCGTGCTGTTCGTCGACCGGGTCACCGACCCCGCAACCCTCGCCACCTGGGACGAGTTCACCACCCACCACCGCGACGCCTTCGTCGAGCGCATCACCGCCTTCGTCGCCGAGGTCGCCGCCCGATGAGCTACTGGTGCGAGCTGGCCTGGCTGGGCGGCGAGGTCGCAACCGCCGGCGTCGTCGTCGAGGTCGCCGACGGCAGCATCACCTCGGTGACGACCGGCGCCGAGGCGCCACCCGCCGGTGCCACCCGCCTCGACGGCCTCACCGTCCCGGGCTTCGCCAACGCCCACAGCCACGCCTTCCACCGGGCCCTGCGCGGCCGCACCCAGGCCGGCAGCGGCTCGTTCTGGACCTGGCGCGACCAGATGTGCGGCGTCGCCCAGCACCTCGACCCCGACACCTACTTCCGCCTCGCCCGGGCCACCTACGCCGAGATGGCCCTCGCCGGCATCTCCGTCGTCGGCGAGTTCCACTACGTGCACCACCAGCCCGACGGCACCCCCTACGCCGACGCCAACGCCATGGGCGAGGCGCTGCTGGCCGCCGCCACCGAGGCCGGCATCCGGATCACCCTGCTCGACACCTGCTACCTCCACGGCGGCCTGACCGCCGACGGCCACCAGCCGCTCGGCGACCACCAGCGCCGCTTCGCCGACCGCAACGCCGACGCCTGGGCCGCCCGCTCCGACGCCCGCAGAGCTGCAGGCGACGTTGTCCTCGGCGCCGCCGTCCACTCGGTGCGTGCCGTCGACCCGGCGTCGATGGCCGTGGTCGGGAAGTGGGCCTCTGGCCGTGGCGCCCCCGTCCACGTGCACCTTTCCGAGCAGCCCGCCGAGAACGAGGCCTGCCTCGCCCACCACGGCCGCACCCCGACCGAGCTGCTCCACGACGCCGGCCTCCTCGGCGAGGACCTCACCGCCGTGCACGCCACCCACCTCAGCGACGCCGACCTGGGCCTGCTCGCCACGACCCGCTCCGGCGTCTGCCTCTGCCCGACCACCGAACGCGACCTCGCCGACGGCATCGGCCCCGCCGGCTCCCTCGCCACCGCCGGCGTGCCGCTCAGCCTCGGCAGCGACTCCCACGCCGTCATCGACCCGTTCGAAGAAGCCCGGGCCGTCGAGCTGGACGAGCGCCTCGCCACCCTGGTGCGCGGCACCCATTCGGCGGCGGCGCTCCTGACCGCTGCCACCGCCACGGGCTACGCCGCCCTCGGTTGGGACGGAGGCGGCGTGCTCGCCACGGGAGCCCCCGCCGACCTCACCACTGTCGGCCTCGACTCGGTCCGACTCGCCGGCACCGACGCCGACACCGCCCTCGCCTCGGTCGTGTTCGCCGCCATCGCCGCCGACGTCACGCACGTCGTCGTCGCCGGCAACGTCGTCGTACGCGACGGCGTCCACACCTCGATCGACGTGCCCGCCGAACTCGACGCCTCGATCCGGTCGGTGACCGAAGGCGCCACTGCATGAGCCTCGTCATCGACCACATCGGCCTGCTGGTCACCAACGACCCGACCCTCGGCGACGGCCCCCTCGGCCTCGTCCGCGACGCCTCGGTCGTCATCACCGACGGCGTCGTCGAAGCAGTCGGCCCCGCCGGCCAGGCCGCCGACCAGCGCATCGACGCCGCCGGTGCCTGCGTGCTGCCCGGCTTCGTCGACTCGCACACCCACCTCGTGTTCGCCGGCGACCGGGCCGAGGAGTTCACCACCCGCATGGCCGGCCGCCCCTACGACGGCGGCGGCATCCGCGTCACCACTGCCGCCACCCGGACCGCCACCGACGACGACCTGAGAGCCCTCACCTCTGACCGCCTCGCCGAGGCCCGGGCCGCAGGCTCCACCACCGTCGAGATCAAGTCCGGCTACGGCCTCGACGTCGACGAGGAGGCCCGGCACCTGCGCATCGCCGCCGGGTTCACCGACGAGACCACCTTCCTCGGCGCCCACGTCGTCCCCTACGAGTACGAAGGCCGCGCCGACGACTACGTCGACCTCGTGTGCGGACCGATGCTCGACGCCTGCGCCCCCCACGCCCGCTGGATCGACGCCTTCTGCGAGACCGGCGCCTTCGACGCCGATCAGTGCCGGGCCGTCCTCGAGGCCGGCCGGGCCGCCGGCCTCGGCCTGCGCCTCCACGGCAACCAACTCGGCACCGGCCCCGGCGTGCGACTCGCCGTCGAACTGGGCTGTGCCTCGGTCGACCACTGCACCCACCTCACCGATGCCGACGTCGAGGCCCTGGCCGGCAGCGACACCGTCGCCACCTTCCTCCCCGCCACCGACTTCTCGACCCGCCAGCCCTACCCCGACGGTCGCCGGGTCGTCGACGCCGGCGCCACCGTTGCCCTCGCCACCAACTGCAACCCCGGCTCCAGCTACACGACTTCCATGGCGTTCTGCATCGCCCTCGCCGTGCGCGACCTCCACCTCACCATCGACGAGGCCGTACAGGCCGCCACCTTCGGCGGCGCCGCCGCACTGCGCCGCGACGACGTCGGCCGCCTCGCCCCCGGCTCGGCCGGGCACGCCATGGTCCTCGACGCCCCCAGCCACCACCACCTCGCCTACCGTCCCGGCGTCCCCCTCATCCGGGAGGTCGTCGGAACACCCCTGCCCGAACAGACCTGACGCCAGCGTCCCGATCCCAGGAGAAATGCCAATGACCGACATCGGCCACACCGGCGACGGACAGAACCAGTGGTACCCGTTCATGGACCGGTCCGCCCCGACCACCGTCGACGGCATCCTCCAGAACCCGGCCGTCGTACCCGTCACCGACGCCGACCCGCTGCCCGAGGGCGCCCGATTCGTCGTCGTCGGCGCCGGCATCCACGGCCTCTCCAGCGCCTACCACCTCGCCATGGAGCTCGAACGCTCCGGCAAGGGCAAGGGAAGCGACGTCGTGGTCATCGACAAGGCCGGCCCCGGCGCCGGCGCCAGCGGCCTCGCCTGCGGCTGCGTGCGCAACCTCTACATGACCGGCCCGCTCCACGCCATCCTGCGGGCCAGCGTCGAGGTCTGGGAGTCCGACCCGATCAACTTCGGGTTCCAGCAGGTCGGCTACGTCTCGATCGGCGAGGACAACCAGGCCGACGACTACGCCCGATTGCACGCCTCCCAGAACGACAGCGGCTACCCGTCCGACCTCTACACGGGCGCCGACGCCCACCGTTTCCTCACCGGCCTCTGGCCCGACTTCAAGACCGACAACTGTGACGTCGTGCTCCACGAACACCGCTCCGGCTACGCCGGCACCCACATGGTCATGTGGGGCCTCGACCAGAAGTGCCGCCAATGGGGCGTGCAGCGGGTCTACGGCACTGCCGTCACCGGCTACCAGATGGACGGCGGCGCAGTCACCGCCGTCGAGACCACCTCCGGCACGATCAGGTGCGACCAGGTCGTCGTCGGCGCCGGCGCCTGGACCCCGCAGCACTGGGAGTGGTTGGGCGGTACGTCCACACTGGACGTCCTGTACCCCGACGGCCACCTCGAGGTCGCCAAGGACCTGTGGACCTATTGGCGGCTGCTCGAGGGCGAGGTCTACCTGCCGCCCGGCGTCGACTACCGGACCGCCGACGGCAGGGACGGTCCGGTCCTGCACGTCGAGCTCATGAACACGCCCGTCTACGGCGACGACGGCACCATGATCCAGGACCACGTCTACACCTACACCCGGTACGCCGCCGAGCGGGTCGGCGCCCCCGGCCTGCAGGGCGGCACCATCCCGATCCCCATCGGCAACGCCGCCGACCTCGAGCCCTACGGCCACCTCAACGACGCCTACCAGGCCGACGACTGGTTCCCCGAGTACTACTGCAAGACCCTCGGGATGCTGTTCGGGCGCTTCGAGAACCTCGAGCCGTACTACAAGCAGCGTCGCAACGGCGGCATCGGCGCCTTCACCGCAGACAACGTGCCGATCTTCGACTTCGTCGCCGACAACGCCTGGGTCATCGCCGACTCCAACCACGGCTTCAAGATGATCGGCGTCGGCAAGCTGACCGCCCAACTGCTCGTGCACGACGACATGCCGTTCGAGTTGAAGCCGTTCGGCTTCGACCGCTACGCCAGCGGCGGAACATTCGGCGACCGCAACTCGAACTGCCCCTGGGTCTGAGTGCTTTGGGCCGGCCGCCGGTAGGAACGGGGACATGAGCCCCTACGTCGCCGGCCTGCCGATGTACGACTGGCCGGAGGTCCGCGACGAGGTCGACGCCCTCTGGACGGCGATCAGCATCCGGCTGTGCGATGCCGGGATCGAGGCCCCCACCCGGCTGTGGCGCACCGAGCACAAGGTGGACCTCTGGGACCACCCCGAACTGCTGGTCGGTGAGTGCTGCGGCCTCAGCGTCGCCATGACGCACCACGGCCGCGTGGAGGTGCTCGGCGCCCTCGACCGGGGCATCGAGGGCTGCGGGCCCGGTGAGTACCGGTCGGTGCTCGTCTGCCGTGCCGCCGACCCGGCCGCCGACCTGACCGCCTTCCGGGGCCGTCCGGTCGCCATCAACGAGCCCGACTCGCAGTCCGGCAACGGCGTGCTGATCACGGGCGTGGCGCCGCTCGCCTCGGCCGGACGGTTCTTCGGCGAGATCGTCGAGACCGGTACCCACCGCGCCTCCGTGCGGGCGGTCGCCGAGGGACGAGCCGACCTGGCGGCCATCGACGCCGCCAGTTGGCGCCTGGCCCTCGACCACGATCCCGCAACCGACGACCTGCGGGTCTTCGCCCGAACGGACCCCATGCCCGCGCCGCCGCTGGTCATCGGATGGGCCCACGCCCACCTGCGCAATGCAGCCGTCGCCGCCATCGGGGCCGCCGTCGCCTCGCTCGGCCCCGACGTGCGTCGCCCCCTCGACCTCTACGGGTTCGTGGAGCGCACCACCGGCGACTACCAGGTGCTCGCCGACCTGATCGACCTGGCCGCCGCCGCCGGCTACCCCACGGTCGCCTGAGCGCCGGGACAGGGCATGAACCGCGCCGGCTGAGGCGAAGGCCCCGGGCCCCGCGGGGCGTCCGGCGTCTCCCGGTGACGAATACGTTCTGGACGTGGAGCCCCCACCGCTCCGGTGGCGCAGACTTCGACGGCTATCGCTGGTCGGGGGGCCGCTCGGACCAGAGCCGCAACTGCTCGAACGGATAGATGCCCGTGCTGTGCCCGTCGTTCCAGGTGATGACCAGGCCCCAGGCGCCGTGCAACGCAGCGTCGGTGATGGACAGAGGGGTGGGGCTGCCGGGGCGCGGCCAGACCTCCTCGCCGCGCTCCCCGAGGGACCGACATGACGCGCACGGGCACCACAGGCGCAGCCGCATCAGGTCGAGGTCGGCCACGTACCCGTCGGTGAAGGTGACCGCCAGCCCCCGGCCGCGTTCGACGACCACGTCGGCAACCTCGAAACGGTCCTCCACCCCGCCATCATGGCGGCATCAGGGCAGCGTCGGGCACTTCGACGAGTTGGGGACGGCCAAGGCGCCGTCACCGATCCGATCGACGGGCCGTCCAGGCCAACCATTCGTCGATCTCGACGAGGATCACCGACCCGGTCGGTGGCGTGCCGACGAGTTGGGGGTACTTGGCCACCAGCGAGTCGACGGCCTGCCGGTGGTGTTGGCCGGTCGAGACGACACGGGCGTCGCCCCGAACCCGAACCCACCAGAGTCCGTCCCATTCCTCGTCGTACCGGTGGGCGAGCACGGTCACCCGCGGGTTGGCCCGGATGTTGTCCAGGCGTTGCAGCCGAACGGTCGTCTTCGGTTTGTGGTCGACGGCGCTGACCAGCCGATCGCCGTCGATGGCGAACGTGATGGGGACGAGGTCGACCTCTCCGGCAGGATTCGTCGTGCCGAGCGTCGCCACCCGCGCCGACGCGAACCGTTGCCGGGCATCCTCGGAGTCGATCGACGGCATGTCCCCAGCATGCCCGAAGGTACGCGGGGAGGTTGCCCGTCGCCGGCCGATCGACCCAGATGCGGCTGTCGGCGGTCCCGGGATCGCCTGACCGGTCCCGTCCTACACTCTGCGACCGATGGGGGACCCGAACGTGAGCGAAGCGCTCGTCGCCGAGATCCGGGAGGCCCTCGGGCCGCGGGGTTGGCTCGACCCTGCCGACGCCGGGTCGGTGCTCACCGGCTGGCGCGGTACCTACTCGGGCACACCGGTGCTCGTCGCCCGGCCCGACACGGTCGACGGCGTCCAGGAGGTGGTGCGCTCGTGTGCCCGGCACGGCGCGGCCGTCGTCACCCAGGGCGGCAACACGGGCCTCTCCGGCGGCTCGGTCCCCATCGACGCCCTGCCCGACGGCCGGCCGTCGGTGCTGCTGCTCACCACCCGCCTCCACCGGATCACCTCCGTTGATCCTGACCGGTTCACCGTCACCTCAGAGGCCGGCTGCACCATCGAGCAGGTCCAGCAGGCGGCCGCCGCCGTCGACCGGCAGTTGGCGATGGACTGGGGCGCCCGCGGTAGCGCCACCGTCGGCGGCGCCATCTCCACCAACGCCGGCGGCCTCAACGTGCTGCGCTACGGCAACACCCGCCGCCACGTCCTCGGCCTCGAGGCGGTGCTGGCCGACGGCCGGGTCTTCGACGGACTGCGGGCCCTGCGCAAGGACAACACCGGCTACGACCTCAAGCACCTCTTCATCGGCGCCGAGGGCACGCTCGGCGTGGTCACGAAGGCGGTGCTCGAACTCCAACCGGCGATGCCGTACCACCGGTCGCTGTTCGCCTCGCTCGCCGGTCTCGACGCGGCCACCGACCTCTACGGCCTGGCCCGATCGATCGACCCCGGCGGCCTGACCGCCTTCGAACTCGTCCCCGAACTCGGGGTGGGCGTGGCCGTCGACGTGCTCGACGTGGTCCGGCCCATCGACACCCGGGCTGAGTGGTACCTGCTGGCCCGGTTCAGCGGCAGCGAGCCCGTCACCGACACGGTCACCCGCTTCCTCTCGGAGGCCGTCGAGTGCGGCTACGCCACCGACGCCGTCATCGCCGAGACCGCCTCACAGGAGGCCAACCTCTGGACGCTGCGCGACGAGCTCCCGCCCGAGATGCTCTTCGACAGCCGGGGCGCCAAGTTCGACGCCGCTGTCCCCATCGACCGGATCCCCGAGTTCCAACGCTCGGTCGAGGCCATCGCCGTCCGGCTCTGCGGCCCCGAGGCAGTCACCTTCTCGTTCGGCCACCTCGGCGACGGCAACCTCCACGTCTACGTGCTGCCCTCCCTCGAGCACGGCGGACGCCTCGCCCCGGAACTGGTCGAGTCCGTCACCAGCGCTGTCGACGAGGTGATCTGGGAACTGGGCGGCACGATCAGCGCAGAGCACGGCATCGGCCAGGACCTGTTGGGCCGCCTCCCCGGCCAGAAGTCGCAGGTCGAGTTCGACCTCATGCGTGCGGTCAAGGCCGCCCTCGACCCCACCGACCTCTTCAACCCCGGCAAGGGCGCCCAGGCCATCGAACGCAGCACGCGCAGCGCAGGTCGTTCAGGCCAGGACGAGGTCGAGGCTTGACCGGCTGAGGCGTTCGCAGCCGGTGTCGGTGACGACCACCGAGTGGCCGAGCGTCATGGCCTTCTGGTCCGTGTGGTTCAGCAGGATCATGTGCAGGAAGAAGGTGTGGTTCGCCTCGAACCCGAGCGGGTTGCCCTCGTAGAGCATCGGCCAGTCGGTCCAGACCGGGGCGTAGACGGCGCCCATGCCGTAGCCGCAGGCGTTGAGGCGGTGCTCCCGGTAGCCGGCGGCGTCGAGCACCCCGGCGTGCACGCCGAAGACTTCGCCCAGCGTGGTGCCCGGCCGGATGGCGTCCTCGCAGGCCAGCAGCGCCTCCTCGCAGACCCGGTGCATGTCGACCTGAACCGGGTCCGGTTCGCCGACGAGGATGGTCCGCATCATCGCCGCGTGGTAGCGGCGCTGCACGCCGCACCATTCGAGTGTGAGTTGGTCGTTGTCGTCGAGGCGCCGACGGCCCGACGTGTAGCGCACCATGAGCGCCCCCGGGCCCGAACCGATGATCAGTTCGTTTCCGGCGTAGTCGCCGCCGCCGCGGAACACCGCCCCCTGCATCGCCGCGAGGATTTCGGACTCGTCGACGCCCGGGCCGGCAAGGCGCACCGCCTCGTCCCAGGCGTCGTCTGCCAGCTCGGCGGCACGGCGCACGTACTCGAGTTCCTGCGGGCTCTTGGTGCGGCGCACCTCCTGGACCAGCGTCGAGGCATCGACCCAGGTGAGGAACCCGTCCAGCTCCGCCTCGACGAGTCGCCACATCGAGGCGCGCAGTCCGTACGAGTCGAGTTCGATTCCGACCCGGCCGCCGCCGAGGCCCAGGTCGTCGATCATCGCCCGCAGGTCCACGGCCGGGTTCATGCCCTCGACGTCGACCCAGATGCGGACGTCGGTGATGTCGGACGTGTAGAACGCCGTGCCGTAGTCGGGCGCCCGTGTGAGTAGTGCGATCCGGCCGTCGGCCGTCATCACAAGGCACTGGAACATCGAGAATCCGAACGTGTCATAGCCCGTGAGCCAGTACATCGATTCCTGCTTGAACATGAGCAGGGCATCGAGGCCGGCGTCGGCGATCGCCGCAGCGGCCCGGTCCTTGCGGTCCCGCATCTCATCGGGCGAGAAGTGGATCGGCATGGGAGGGTCTCCGGGTGGGGATGGGGATCGAGGCGGCGAGAGCATGGACCCGGCGACGGTCGCGGGTCAACCTGCGGGGAGGTCAGAGTCGGCGACGGCCTTGGTCAGGACGTCGACCGGGGCCACCCAGCCCTGCTCACGGAACTGCGCCACCTGCCCGTCGGTGAGTCCAACCACGGTGCGAACGCTATTGCCTCCGGGCCATTCCGCCCGCAGGACACGACCACTACGTTGTGCCGATGCCGGACGTCGAGCTCCCGTTCAACCGCGAGGAGTACGCGGAACGACTCGCCAAGGTCCGTGCGGCAATGGACGCCGCTGGCGTCGACGTGCTGGTCGCCGCCGACCCGTCGAACATGTCCTGGCTGACCGGCTACGACGGCTGGTCCTTCTACACGCCTCAGGCAGTGGTCGTCTCGCACGATGGCGAGCCGTGGTGGTGGGGCCGCCGCATGGACGCCAACGGCGCCCGACGCACCGTCTACATGGACGGGTCCCGCATCCTCGACTACTCCGACGACCACGTCATGTCGACCGAGCGCCACGCCTTCGGGCAACTGGGGGGGCTGCTGACGGACCTCGGCCTCGCCGACGGCCGGGTCGGCGTCGAACTCGACAACTACTACTACTCGGCCGCCGCCCACCAGAACCTCGTGGCGGCCCTGCCCGACGCCGACGTGGTCGACGCCACCGGGCTCGTCAACTGGCAGCGGGGCGTCAAGTCCGAGCAGGAGTTGGCCTACATGCGCCGCGCCGCCCGCATCGTCGAACTCATGCACGACCGGGTCCGCGAGCTGATCGAACCCGGCATGCGCAAGTGCGACCTGGTCGGCGAGATCTACCGCACGGCGATGTCGGGCACCCCCGAGTTCGGCGGCGACTACGCAGCGTTCGTGCCGATACTCGCGACCGGTGCCGACGCCTCCGCTCCGCACCTCACCTGGGACGACAAGCCGTTCGAGAGCGGCGCCGGCACGTTCTTCGAGATCGCCGGCGCCCACCGCCGCTACCAACTGCCGCTGTGCCGGTCCGTGTACCTCGGTACCCCGCCGCCCGCCATGCTCGAGGCCGAGAAGGCGCTCATCGAGGGGCTCGAGGCCGGGCTCGAGGCCGCCCGGGCCGGCAACCGGGCCTGCGACGTGGCCAACGCCCTCTACGGCACCATGGAGAAGTACGGCATCCACAAGGAGGGCCGCTGTGGCTACCCGATCGGCATCAGCTACCCGCCCGACTGGGGAGAGCGCACCATCTCGTTCCGACCGACCGACGAGTCGATCCTCGAACCCGACATGACCTTCCACTTCATGCCCGGTCTCTGGATGGACGACTGGGGCCTCGAGATCACCGAGAGCCTCCTCATCCGCGACGAGGGTCCGGCCGAAACCCTGGCGAACTATCCGCGCGAACTGTTCGTCAAGCCATGAGCGAGCACCCGCTGCTGGACGACACCCTCGCGATCCTCGGGGACCTGGTGGCGTTCCCGTCTGTGGCGCTCACCCCCAACGTCGACCTCATCGCCTGGGTGGTCGACCGCCTCGACGGCGTGGCTTCCGACATCCGGCTCAGCCACGACCCCACCGGCACCAAGGCCAACCTGTTCGCCACGATCGGCCCGGCGGTCGACGGCGGGATCATGCTGGCCGGCCACAGCGACGTCGTGCCCGTCGATCCCGACAACTGGACGTCGCCGCCGTTCACCGCCACCCGTCGCGACGATCGCATCTACGGGCGGGGCACCGCCGACATGAAGGGGTTTGTGGCCTGTGTGCTGGCCCTCGCCCCCCGGTGGGGGGTGCTCGACCTGGTCCGACCGGTACACCTCGCCCTCACCTACGACGAGGAGGACGGCTTCCACGGCGCTCCGGTGCTGATCGACTCGCTGGCCGACGCTCCCCTGCCGGCAGCCGCCATCGTCGGCGAGCCCACCGGCTTGCAGGTCATCGGCGCCCACAAGGGCTGCTACGAGTACACGACCACCGTCACCGGCATGGACGGGCACAGCTCCCGTCCGGCCGAGGCCGTGAACGCCGTGCACCACGCCACCCGCTGGATCGGCGCACTGTTGGGCCTGGCCGAGGACCTGGTCGCCCGTGCGCCCGCCGACAGCCGCTTCGAGCCTGTCCACACCACGACCAACGTGGGCGTCGTGACCGGGGGGCTGGCCCGCTGCACGGTCGCCGGGGAGTGCTCGTTCGAGTGGGAGATGCGCCCGGTGCAGGGCAGCGACGCCGGGTTCGTCAAGGGCCGCATGGCCGAGGTCGAAGCGGGGCTGCTGGCCGAGATGCGCACCGTGTACCCGGAGGCGTCGATCGAGACCGAGGTCGTGTGCGAGATCGACGGCCTCGAATGGGATGACACCTCAGCGGCCATCGACCTGATGCGGTCGCTGCTGGGTGGCGACCCGCCGGTCGGCGTGGTCGCCTACGGCACCGAGGCGGGCCTCTACCAGGCGGCAGGAATCCCGTCGGTCGTGTGGGGCCCCGGCGACATCGGCGTCGCCCACCGCCCCGACGAGTTCGTCGATGTCGCCGACCTGGTCGCCTGCCTCGATGTGCTGGAACGCCTCCCCGAACAACTCGTCCGTGGGTAGTCGACTCCGAGGATCGAACGGCATGGGGTCGTCGAGCCGCTGCGTCGTCGCATTGCTGATCCTGTTCGGGGCGTTCTCCCTCGGTTGTGCGGATGCGGACGTCGCGGTCCCGACGACGACGGTGGCTCCCACGACCACGGCCGCTCCCACGACCACGGCCGCTCCCACGACCACGGCCGCTCCCACGACCACGGCCGCTCCCACAGCCCTCGAGTTGCAACTCTCGGGAACCGGCATCTCGACGACTGCGTTCGACGTCGGCGGGTTCCGCTTCGATGCGCTGGTGGCCGGACCCGTGGAAGGCCGACCGGTGATGCTGTTGCACGGGTTTCCCAGTGCGGGCTACCAGTGGCGCTCCCAGATGGTCGCCCTGGCCGACGCCGGCTATCGGGTGGTCGCCCCGGACCAGCGCGGCTACTCACCGGGTGCGCGTCCTCCCGACATTGCCGACTACTCCATGGACCTGCTGGTGGAGGACGTCTTCGGCATCGCCGACGCCGCCGGCTTCGAGAAGTTCCACCTGGTCGGCCACGACTGGGGGGCGGCGGTGGCCTGGGCGGCGGCGATCGCCGACCCGGACCGCCTGGTCACCCTCAACCCCGTCTCGGTGCCGCATCCTGCCGCCTTCGCGACGGCCCTCTCCGATCCCGAGGACGACCAGTCCGAGATGAGCGGCTACATGGCCTCCTTCGTGCAACCGGGCTTCGAGGACGTGATGCTTGCCGGCGATGCGGGGGTACTCCGCTCCATCTACGAATCGGCAGGCCTCGACGAGGCCGGGATGGCCCCCTACCTCGATGTCCTCGGGACGCCGGAAGCACTCGGCGCTGCCCTCAACTGGTACCGCGCCGCCGTCTTCGCAGGCGGACGGGACGCCCCGGCGGTGGTCGTGCCGACGCTGTTCGTCTGGAGCGACCAGGACTGCTGCCTCGGGCGCACAGGTGCCGAACAGACCGTGAACTTCGTCGATGCGCCCTACCGGTTCGAGATCCTCGAAGGCGTCGACCACTGGGTCCCCGAGACCGCCGCCGATGCCCTCAACGCCCTCCTGCTCGAGCACCTCGATGCCCATCCGCCCGAGGACGGCTAGCCGGCGTCGCTGAGGCCGCCGCCCCGGCCGGCTGAGCCGACTCGCGCTGGGGACCCGTCGCCGGGTAGGCGCCGACCGGCCCGACCGTTAGCCTCCTCGCTGCGGGGTGGAGCAGTCTGGTAGCTCGTCGGGCTCATAACCCGAAGGTCGTTGGTTCAAATCCAACCCCCGCCACCAAGTAGGAGGCCCGGAATCTCAACGGTTCCGGGCCTTTTCCGTTCCTTGATCTGACGACGTCGGCCCCGTCGTTCTCGAACACCACTTGGTGACCACGGCCTTCAGCGGGTGTTGTTGGCAGCTCCGGGGTACCCATCGAAACCGAGCGTGGCCCGTGCGTCGACGGTGGCGGCCAGTACCACGTCGTCGAGCGGGATCCCGATGCCGTCAGCCGAACGGACCAGGCCGTTGAAGACGGCCACGATCACTGCGGCATCGACCAGCCCGTCCTCCCCCACGGCGGCGACTACCTCGTCGTCCAAGGCCCGGGCGGCTGCCGGGTCACGGTTGGCCGCCTCGGCGTAGGACACGAGCAACCCTCCGTGGGGGATGCTCCCCGTGGCCCCTCCTACCGCTCCGCGGAGGTCGGCGTCGGCGTCGATGGCATCGCTGCTCGCACCGAGCAGCAGTACGTGGGACGATGCTCAGTAGAAGCACTCGTTGATGGCCGACGTGCGGGCGGCGATCAGTTCGACCTGGGGGCGGCTGAGGGCCCGGTGGTGCCACACCATCTCCCCGAAGCGTTGGCCGCCGCTGTACATGCTCATCACGACTTCCATGCGGCGTGCGTTGTCGTCAGGTACGTAGGACAGCGCCCGGGCCACGTTGGGCCCGAACCAGCCGTCTACGGCCCATGGAACGAAGGCCCCTCCCTGACCGAGACCGCCGGGAACAACCTGCGACGGCCCACCCGCTCTGGGAGCCGGCAGATCCTGGTGGGGCCGACCCAACAAGTCGCAGAGCAGGTCGACGGGCACCGTCTGGACGACCAGCGCGACCATCTCCACATAGCGGCCCGGACCCAGCCGGTCGACAACTGCGGCGGCCCAGTCCCCTGTGATGCGTCCGGCGTCGACCGCCAGGCGCCGGACGACCTCGCG
The DNA here is from genome assembly GCA_029577135.1 of Acidimicrobiales bacterium. Taxonomy (GTDB): domain Bacteria; phylum Actinomycetota; class Acidimicrobiia; order Acidimicrobiales; family MedAcidi-G1; genus S20-B6. The sequence continues at coordinate 11,676 of JARQPW010000028.1, read as the reverse complement.
TGTCAGCGCCGACAGGCCGTCGGGACCCACAGTGTCGGAGAGCCCGCCGGGATCTGGGGTGGCCTCCCCCAATGGGAGCGGCACCGACGTCCGGGTTGCCGCGACGATCGCCACCCGTTCGGCGGCCGTCCACCACGTGCCGGGAGTTGCGAGCCCGTCCCACACATTGTCGAAGGCGGTGAGGATCTCAGGGTCGACCGGCCGAGGGAACGTCTCGGGAGCAAACGTGGCCATGGGGATCACGGTACATACACCACCGCTGCAGGGGAGCCTTGGCGGTCGTCTTCCGGTCGCCACGACCGGGCTCTTGTCATCTCAGCAGCCGGACTACCGTCGTGGCTCCGGCGTGGCTGGCGAGTTGGAGGCGACATGGTGGAGATCGAAACCTGGTCGGTGCGGGCCCGGAACCTGCCCGAACACGCGGGCAACCCGATCCACACCGACGAGGGTGGAAGGGCTGCGGGGTTCGACGCTGCACTCGTCGCCGGGGTCACCGTCTACGCCTACCTGACGCGGCCGGTCGTCGAGGCATGGGGGGTGGGCTGGCTGTCCCGTGGCGCTGCCGAGATCGAGTTCACCAGCCCCGTGCTGGACGATGACCCGGTCGACTGCGTGCCCGAGGCGGTCGACGGAGGCGTCGAGGTCCGGGCCATGGTCGGAGGCGACTCTCGAGCCCGACTCGTCGCCATGCCGGTGGCCGACGACGACGGCTTCTCGACCCGCCCTCTCCACGAACCGCTCGGGCAGCAGGTCGAAGCGTTGGTCGGGGAGTGGGAGGGCTACGGACTCCGCGCCGGGGACGACCTCGGGCTCTACGCCGAGGCCGGCATCGTCCACCCCGCCGTCTGGCCCGCCCTCGCGAACTCGGTAGTGAAGCGGAACCTCGTGGAAGGACCCTGGGTCCACACCCGAAGCCGGATCCGCCACCACGGCACAGCCCTGGTCGGGGCCGCAGCGGTGGTCGACGCAGTCGTGGTCGACCGGTTCGAGACGCGCAGCGGCTCCCGGGCCGTGCTCGACATCCGGATCAGCGTCGACGGCGAGCTGGTAGCCAGCCTCGAACACGAGGCACTCGTGTCCCTCCACCCCCAGCGGCGGCCCTGACCGGAGGTCGACCGACCCGCCCTCAGTCGTAGACGAGGGTGCCGTCGTCGAGGTCGGCGGCCGGGATCGTGTCCTTGTCGGACCAGTAGTCCTGGGTGTGGCGCCACGGCTCGTCTGCACCCTGCCGGGGCAGCAGGTGCATGGAACGCGTCAGGTAGCCGGGGTTGAAGTCCTCCGGGTCGACCCACGGCAACAGGTCCATGTCGGCGTCCTCGTCGCGCAGCGTGGGTGTGACCATCGAGGCGCCTCGGCCGTCCATGTGGTGCAGCAGCCGGCACACGAAGTCGGCGATCAGGTCGGCACGTAGGGTCCAACTGGCCCGGAAGTAGCCGAACACCCACACCATGTTGGGAATGCCGGTGAACATCATTCCCCGATAGCCCACGGTGTCGGAGAAGTCCAGGGGCTCGCCGTCGATGCTGAACTCGATGTCACCCAGCACGCTGAGCTCGAACCCGGTGGCGGTGACGACGATGTCGGCCTCGAGGTGGTCGCCCGACGTCAACCGGATCCCGGACTCGGTGAACGCCTCGATCTCGTCGGTCACCACCGAGGCATCGCCGGCAGCGATGCTGTGGAACAGGTCGCCGTCGGGGATCACGGCCAGGCGCTGCCGCCAGGGTTGGTAGGCCGGCGTGAAGTGGGGGCCGACGTCGTAGTCGTCGCCGAGGATGGCCCGGATGCCCTTGAAGAGCTCCTCCCGGACCAGGTCGGGGAACTCGGCGGAGAGCCGCACGACCTGCTCCTGGTCGTGGAGGATCTTCCTGCGCACGATCTCGTGGGTCCACTCCTCGGGGATGTCGAGCTCCCGGAGGGTGTCGGCCAGCTCGTTGCTGTTCGGTCTGGCGACGAAGTACGTGGGTGAGCGCTGCAGCATCGTGACATGCCCACAGTTCGCCGCGATGGCAGGGATGAGAGTCGCCGCCGTGGCCCCCGAGCCGATCACCACCACCTGCTTGTCGACATGGTCGAGGTCGTCGGGCCACGTCTGGGGGTGGACGACCTCACCCCGGAACCGGTCCATGCCCTCCCACTCGGGGGTGTAGCCGGCACGGTGGCGGTAGTACCCCTGGCACATCCAAAGGAAGTCGCCGGTGAACCGGACCTCCTCCCCGGTGTCGGTGCGGGTCACCTCGAGTGTCCAACGCCGCTCCTCGGTCGACCAGCGGGCCGAACCGATCGAGTGGTGGTAGCGGATGTGGCGGTCGAGGTCGTTGTCGTCGATGACCTCGCCCATGTACGAGAGGATCTCCTCGCCGGTGGCGATGGGCGGACCGGTCCAGGGCTTGAACCGGTACCCGAAGGTGTAGAGGTCGCTGTCGGAACGGATACCGGGAAAGGTGTGCGTCTTCCAGGTGCCCCCGAAGTCGCCCATCGCCTCGAGGATCACATACGTCTTGTCGGGACACTGCTGTTGGAGGTGGTAGGCGCCACCCACGCCGGAGATGCCGGCACCCACGATCAGGACGTCGAAGTGCCCGATCGTCGATCCGGGATCCGCCGCCTCGGCCTGCACCATGCCGAGATCGTCCACCACCGGCTACGCCGGTGCCACATCCGCGCGGGCTCCACCGGTCGATCACCGACGACGCCTCGCCACCAGATCGTGGATTTCCGGCGTCGCTGACGGGTCAGTGGCCTCGGACCATGCCGAGTGACGGATTCCTGAAGGCCAGGACCGGCATGCAGCAGGGCCTGTTGAAGGTCAGCGGCGGTCGGCTCGGGTGGACCACCGCCGGGATGCCGGTGCTCGAGTTGACCACCATCGGTCGCCGGTCGGGCAGGTCCCACCCGGTCATGCTGACGTCGCCCCATCAGGAGGGCGACCAGATCGTGGTCGTCGCGTCGAAGGGCGGGGAGGACACCCGTCCGGCCTGGTTCCTCGACCTACGGGAGAACCCGCAGGTGGTCGTGGACATGCAGGGCACCCCCGACCGCCCGATGACCGCCAGGGTGGCGTCCCCGGAGGAGCGGGAGCGGATCTGGCCGATCGTCGCCGGAAGGTACGCCAACTGCGTCGGTTACCAGGAGAAGACCGATCGCGGGATCCCGCTGGTCATCCTCGAGTCGACCGACTGACGCCCGTCGATCCCCTGGTCGGGTGCATCCCGACATCGATGGCAGGGTGACCCGATGCACACCCACGAACCGGTTCAGATCCCCCTGCGGGTCCGGGTGCTGTTCGTCGCCCACTTCCTGAGTTCCTTCGCCATGGTCGGCCAGGTGACCATCGTCGGAAAGCAGGTCTACGACCTGACGGGCCGGGAACTGGACCTCGGCCTGCTGGGCCTCGCCGAGTTTCTGCCGGTCGTCGTCCTGGCGCCGCTCGCCGGAACCATTGCCGACCGCATCGACCGGCGCTGGGTGTTCGGCGCAGCCCTCGTGGTCGAGGTACTGGCGTCGCTGCTGTTCTTCGGCTACGCCAGGTCCGAGCCGACCTCGGTCGTGCCGATCTTCCTCATCGCCGGGCTCGTGGGGATTGCCCGCGCATTCGCCGCCCCAGCGGGCCGGGCCCTCATGATCGACCTCTCACCGCTGGCAGTGGTGGCCAGGGTCGTGGCCCTGAAGTCGGTTGCCTACCAGGCCGGAATCATCGTCGGGCCGGTGGCGCTCGGCTTCCTGTTCGTCGTCGATGAACCACTGCCGTACCTTGCCGCCGCCGCTGCCCTGTCGATCGCGTTCGGCATCGTCGTCCTGTCGCCCTCGTCAGGAATCCGACGGCTCGACGCCCCGAGTCCCGGCCGGGCGGTCCACGAAGCACTCGAGGGGCTTCGGTTCATTCGGCGCAGCCCGATCCTGTTCGGTGCCATGGGCCTCGACCTGTTCGCCGTGCTGTTCGGGGGCGCCATTGCCCTGCTCCCGGCCATCGCCGAGGATCGGCTCGGCGTCGGAGCGGTGGGGCTGGGGTGGCTCCGGGCGGCGGTTGGCATCGGAGCCGGAGCCGTGACCATCGTGCTGGCGATCCGGCCCGTGCAGCGAAACCTCGGACACATCCTGCTGGCGGTCGTAACGGTCTTCGGCGCCGGCACGGTCGTCCTCGGATTCAGTCGCAGCTACGCGCTGGCCTTCGTCGCCCTGCTGGTGCTTTCCGGCGCCGACGCCATCTCCATGTTCATCCGCCTGACCCTCGTGCCGCTGGCGACGCCCGAGGAGATGCGCGGCCGGGTGCTCGCCGTCGAGAACGTCTTCATCGGCGCCTCCAACGAACTCGGCGCTGCCGAGTCGGGACTCACGGCGGCCGTGATGGGCCTGGTTGGTGCCGTCGTGTTCGGCGGCGTGTGCACGATGGCGGTGGTCGCGTTGTGGTGGCGCTGGTTCCCCGACCTGCGCGACCTCGACACCTTCGACGAGGTCCTGCCGACGACCCGGGAGTGACGCAGGTGGCTGCCTCGTTGCCCGTGCCCGTCCATCGGCTGACGACGGTTCGACAGCCCGGGTGCGACGGCCGTAGCGTCCCACACGACCCCGAGGAGTGCACCGGTGACCGAACCCGTCGAACGCCCGACCAACGTCTGCATCGTCCTGCTCGACTCGCTCAACCGGCACCTGCTCGGCAGCTACGGCGGCACCGAGTTCGCCACCCCGAACCTCGACCGGTTCGCCGCCGAGCACGCCACCCGGTTCACCCGGCACGTCACCGGCTCGCTGCCGTGCATGCCCGCCCGCCACGACATCCTCGTCGGCGCCCTCGACTTCCTCTGGAAGCCCTGGGGGTCGATCGAGGCCTGGGAGCAGCCGGTCACCCGGGCGCTGGCCGCCGAAGGCGTCACCAGCATGCTCGTCACCGACCATCCCCACCTGTTCGAGGCGGGCGGCGAGAACTACCACACGGACTTCGGCGGCTGGGACTACGTCCGCGGCCATGAGGGCGACCCTTGGCGGACCCACCCCGATCCGTCGTGGGTGGGCGCACCCGCGATGCCGGCCCGTAAGGGTGGCTGGTGGTGGAGCAGCCTGACCGGCTTCGACGCTGGCGAGAAGGCCTATGACCGTTCCCGCACGTTCTTCCGCGAAGAGGCCGACTACCCGGGCCCGCGCACCATGACCGAGGCCGCCCGGTTCCTCCGCGACGCCACCCCGCACCACGACCGCTGGTTCTTGTTCGTCGACGAGTTCGACCCCCACGAACCGTTCGACACCCCGCCCCCGTGGGTCGGTTGCTACGAGGACGAGCCATGGGAGGAGGAGTGGATCATCTGGCCGCCGTATGCCAACGGGGCCATCAGCCGCGGCAACCTGACCGAGCGGGAGGGCCGCCACGTCCGTGCCAACTACGGCTCGAAGCTCTCGATGATCGACCACTGGTTCGGGCGCATACTCGACGCCTTCGACGAGGGCGGCCTCTGGGACGACACGGCCCTCGTCGTCTGCACAGACCACGGCCACTACCTCGGGGACGAGCGCGACGGGAATGACGTGTGGGGTAAGCCCAACGTGCCGCAGTTCGAGCCCCTCGGGCACACGCCGTTGCTGGTGGCGTGGCCGGGGCGGCCCGGCGGCGGCACCTGCGACGCCCTCACCACCAACGTGGACCTGTTCGCCACCGTCGCCGACGTGTTCGGCGTGACCGTCGGGCACCGCACCCACGGTCGATCCCTCGTCCCCCTGCTCTCCGGCGAGGCGGACTCGGTGCGCGACTGGGCCATCGGGGGGATGTACGGCAAGTGGGTCCAGGTCACCGATGGCACCACCAAGTACGCCCGGTCGTCGTCGGGCGACAACTTCCCGCTGTCCATGTGGTCGAACCGCTGGTCGACCATGCCCGTCAACATCGCCGGCTTCGATGAATTGCCGGCCCCGGACGAACGGGCGGTGCTCGACAACATGCCCGGGACGACCGTGCCGGTCATCCGCCAGCCGTTCCAGCCAGGCGACCTGCTCCCGTTCTGGGTGGCCGGTGCCGACAGCGACAGGCACCACCTCTACGACCTCGACGTCGACCCGGACGAGCAGGAGAACCGGGTCGGTGAGTCGCTGGAGGCCGAGATGCTGGACCTGCTGCGGACCGCCCTACTCGAGGTGGAGGCACCCGCCGAGCAGTTCCAACGCCTGGGGATCGCATGACGACGACCGGACCGTCGGCGCCCATCGGGGTACAGGCGCTCACCGCCACCCTCGGTGCCGAGGTCACCGGCGTCGACCTGGCCGATGTCGATGCTGCGACGCTCGAAGCGCTGAAGAAGGCCTGGCTGGAACACAAGGTCCTCGTCCTACGCGACCAGCACGTCACCCGCGAGCAGCACATCGCCTTCGGCCGACAGTTCGGCGAGCTCGAGATCCACCCGTTCGCCACGGGAACCCTCGGCGACAGCGGCCACGAGGAGATCGTCCAGATCACCTCCACCCCCGAGCGCCTGGTGGCCGCCAACACCTGGCACTCGGACGTAACCTGGCGGGAGGTGCCCTCGATGGGCTCGATCCTGCGGGGGGTCGTGATCCCGCCCGTCGGGGGCGACACCTGCTTCGCCGACACCGCCGCCGCCTACGACCGCCTGTCCGATGACTGGAAGGCCCGGGTAGACGACAAGTTCGCCGTCCACGACTTCATGCGCACGTTCGGCCGTGGCGTGCCTGCCGAGAAGATGGACGAGATGCGATCCGCCTACCCGCCGGCACGCCACCCGGTGATCCGTACCCACCCCGAGACCGGAGCCCGGGGCATCTACACCAACCGCCAGTTCACCTCGCACGTCGGCGGCGTCGACGCCGACGAGAGCGAGGAGATCCTCCGTCGCCTCGAGCGGGCGATCATGGACCCGAGCGTGCAGTGCCGCATCCGGTGGGAGGTCGACACGTTCGTCATGTGGGACAACCGGGCCGTCCAGCACTACGCCAGCGACGACTACTGGCCCGAGACCCGCACGGTTGAACGGGTCACGGTGACCGGCGATCGTCCCTACTGATGCCGAGTGCGTGGCACCGCCGTTTGGGCGTCCTTCTATTGATGTAGTCACAGAAAGGGACTACTGTGACCACATGAACGTTGGCGTACGCGAGCTCAAGGCGAAGCTCTCCGAGTACCTGGGTCGAGCGGCCGCAGGTGAGTCCGTCATCGTCACTGACCGGGGCACTCCGATCGTCCGGCTCGTCGCCATCGACGGTGGCTCGGCCATCCAGCGCGGCATCGACGAGGGCTGGATCGATCCTCCCCGACGGACAGGTCTCGACCCGATCGAGCCGTACCTGAGCAAGCGTTCCACGCTCGATGTCCTCGACGAGGACCGGGGGTGACCCTCTACATCGACTCGAGTGCGATGTTGAAGCGGTACATCCGCGAGCACGACCGGGAGGCGGCGATGTCCCTCATGGCCGGCGACCCGGTGCTTGCAACCTCCCGGTTGACCGAGGTCGAGGTACGGCGCAACCTGTCCCGTCTGCTCGAAGGGCCGGACCTGACGGCAGCGAGGCGACAACTCGCCGTAGACCTCGATGCCCTCGCCCTGATTTCGCTCGATGCCACCGTCTGCAACGAGGCCGCTCGGATTGCCGAGCAGACGCTGTGTCGTTCACTCGACGCGTTGCACCTGGCCTCGGCACTACGTGCCGGGTCGACGACGACCGTGCTCACGTTCGACATCCGGCAGGCGCAGGCGGCGCGGTCGCTCGGCCTCGCCGTCGTCGGCTGCTGAGGGCCTGCCGAGTCGGTCGCGAGGTTCGCCCGCGGCGGGTCAGGCCTCCACGATTTCGGTGATGTGGCCGGTGTCGATGTCGTGGACGAATCCCGCCACCTCGGAGAGGACCGACAGATACGGCGTGTCGCGGATCTTCTTCAGGTCCGTCCGCAACGTCTCGACGTGGTCGTCGATGCAGAAGAAGTCGATGCCGGCGCCGGTGATGCGGGTGAGTTCGGCGTTGGTGACCCCGGCGAGGCCGCACCGGGTGTGCTGCATCACGACCACCGAGTCGACGCCGTGGGCATGGCTCGACAACGCCAGGCTGCGCAGTACGTCCTTGGTGACCCGGCCACCGGCGTTGCGGATCACATGGGCGTCGCCGAGGTCGAGGCCGAGGGCGGCGAACACGTCGATCCGGGCGTCCATGCAGGTTACGACGGCAAGGTGGCGCCTGGGCTGGGCATCGGTGATCCCGAGGTGGTCGTCGACGTACTCGCGGTTGGCGTCGATCAGCCGGCGGATCTCGGACATGGCTCAGGCTGGCGGCAGGAAGGGCGAATCCCAACCTGCAGCCTCATCCCCGGCGTCCACCCCTGGCCACCTCGGCGGCCCGCTTCACCCGCGTGAGTTCGACCCGTTCCGGCATCGCCTTGTAGTGCGGATCGAGGGGATAGCAGCCCGAGACGAGGCCGTTGCGCGGAGCGGTGGTGCAGTCGCTGAAGGTGCGACAGATCCGTCGACGGTCGAGCTGCCTGCCCGCCAGCACGTCCGCCGGGAGGTCCGGGTAGGAGAGCGCAATGCGTCCGATGCCGACCGAGTCGGCACCGCCGCCTGCGACCACTGCCTGGGCCACGTTCGGCAGCCATTCCTGGAGATAGGAGTAGCCGGAGCCGATGACGACGAGGCCGGGGTGTCGGGCCTTCAGGTCGGTGGTGGCGTCGATGAGGCGGGCCACGTCGATCAGGGGGTCGTGTGGCGGCAGGTAACCGTCGGAGGGCGGGAAGTACGCGGGCCGCTGGGCGTGCGGGCAGTAGTAGGGGCTGCCGGCGGTCACGCAGACCATGCCGACGTCGAGGTCGGCGAGCATCCCGAGCAACCGGTCGGGCTCGGTGAGATCGAGCCCCACCCCGGTTCCGTCGCCTCCGAAGGCATGGTGGGCGCCGACCTCCGGAATCCCGGTTCCGTCCGGCCCGGCGACATGCGGGGCGAGGTCGAAGGCGCTCAGCCGCACGCCGACGGCCAGGCCGGGAACCCGATGGCGGATCGCCTCGACCGTCCGTCGCAGGAACCGGGTCCGGCCCTCGAGGTCCCCTCCGAACGGACCGGGCCGCTCGACGCCCGACAGCAGTTCGTGGACCAGGTAGCCGTGGCAGGCCTTCACGTCCACGAAGGCGAAGCCGGCGTCGTGGGCGACCACCGCCGCCTCTACGAAGTCGCCCGACAGCCCGTCCAGGTCGTCGTCGGACAGCACGCTCTGTCCGCCGGCGCCGACCCGGTCGTCGAGCAGGGGGTGTCGGTAGGCGGTGCGCGGCGCAGCATCACTCCCGGGTCGTGCCCAGCGGCCGGAGTGCGTGAGCTGCAGTCCGACCAGCAGGCCGTCGGCCGACCCGAAGCGCTCGACGTGTGCGTCGACGAGGACACCCCTGAGGTCGGCGAGGTCGCCGGGCGAGTCCGGACCGATGCAGAGTTGGTTCGGGTTGGCCCGACCACCCGGGCACACCGCCACGGCCTCGCCGCCCCAGACCAACTTGGCTCCGCTCACGCCGAACCTCTTCCAGCGGCGACGGACCAGGTCGGTGGGTCGGCCGTCGGTGGTTCCGTCCCAGCCCTCCATCGGCAGGACTGCCCAGCGGTTGCCGACGGCGAGGGTGCCGGCGGAGCCGTCCCACACCTCGAGCGGCTGTGCCAGAGGCGAGTTGGAACCGACGTCCACCTCGTGGTCGAACGGCAGGTCGACGCCGAGCGAGTCCAGGTGTCCGGTGAATGCGGCGGCGTCGGCAAGCCTGCGGACCTGGACCGGGGCCATCAGCCGAGGACCCCCAGGCGGTGGCCGAGGTCGGTGAGGGCCTCGAGGTCGCCGTCGGGCCGCCGGATGGCGCCGTCGGGTAGCCGGTCCGAGCCGATCCACCCGCGGAGCCGCAGGAACTGGGCGGCGTTGTGGCGGTAGCCGGGCACCGGTTCACGGAACGCGAGGTCGCCCAACTCCTGGAGGAGGTCGTTCAATTCGCCAAAGCCCGTCTCGTCGCCGGCGGCCCACCGGCGGTCGCGCTCGGCGAACACGTCCGGGGCGAAGGTCGAGAGCCCCAGGAGGTAGTCGGAGCCGTAGCGGACCATGTCGATGGCCAGGTCGTTGCCGGTGAACACGTGGAAGTCGGGACGGACCTCGTCGCGCAGGGCCAGCCGGTCCCACTCGGGTGAGCGTTCGAGCGACGAGTGTTTGGCCCCGATGCAGGCGCCGATGTCGAGGAGGTCGCGGTAGGCGTCGAGCGTGTGGATCCGCCCGTAGGGCACGAACATCGGCCCCAACTCGAAGGCGATGAAGCGGTCGCATCCCTGGGCCAGCCGGAAATGTGCGGCGACCCATCCGTCGGCGTCGAGTGCGTTCAGGCCGTGCGAGGGGAACACCACCGGTGTGCCACCAGCCGTTGTGATCCGGTCCAGCTCACGGGCGTACCGGTCCGGGTCGAACGCATCGCCGGCCTCGTCGGCGGTGTGCGCACCGGCGACGAAGGCGTCGCAGTGCAGGGCGGCGGTGGCCAGCACCTCGGCCTTCGTGGCGTCGTCGAGCAGTTGCACGTAGCCGGTGTCCATGTTGACGGCCGGGGTGAGCCCCGCGGCGGCTGTCCGCTCGACGTGTGCGGCGAAGCCGGGCCAGTCGATCCCGCCGCCGTCGGTGTACGGCAACAGGGTTGCCGACATGCCGGTGATCGTCCGACCCGGTCGGACCACGGCGCCCGGCTGGGGCGCCTCACTCATCGGTCGTCCCCGCCGGTGCGGCGCCGCCGGAACGCCTCCGCCTCTGCGTCGGGCACCACGGGTTCGACCACCCGGTCACGCTCCCTCTCCAGGAGGTCGAATGCCCCGGGAGGCGGGTCGGGTGCATCCTCCCAGGCGGTCGAGCCGTGATCGGCCGAAGCGAACACGTGGCGCGTGAGGAGGTGTTCGCCAGGCCCGACCTCGGCGGAGAGCAGCGGCATGGCGGCGTGTGGCTCCACCATGTTGGCGTTCGGCGGCAGCGGCCCGGCCCGCCCGTCGCCTCCGGCCCCCCGGATGCCCGACACCGCCTCGGGAGCCCGGATCAGCACCCGGCCGGGGCCCTGGTCGGCTCCGGGCCCCCTTCCGAACCAGAGCGAGTCCACGCCGACGGCGAATCCGGTGTCGGTGAGGGTCAGCGGTCGACCGGTGCGAACGAGGTGGATCCGGTGGTGCCAGGGGGTGCCGCCGCAGAGCACGGTGTCGACCACAACGTCGTCCCACGGACGCCAGCGTGACCAGACCATCCCGTCCTCGACGAAGGCGTCCTCGATGCCCCATCGGGTGAGCGTCTCGGAGCCGTCCGATACCAGCAGCGTCGAATCGGTGCCGAGGTCGGCCCAGCCGAACTCGACGTCGCCGCTGAACCCGAACCGGGACGAGTAGGCGAACTTGCCGTACTTGGCCGTCGCCTGCTCGAGGAACGACAGCGTCGGCGACCGGCGGCCCGAGAGCACGACCACGTGGCCGTCGTCCCGGTCGAGGACGAAGCCGGCATGCGGCTGGCCGACGGGTGCGGCGAGAGGGGGTTGTGGCTCCTCATCGGCCGTCCAGAAGGGGTGGTCGGCGGGCGCCGCCAGGCCGAGGAACGCCTTCATCGCCCAGTACGGCGAACCGGCCGAGTTGTAGCCCTCGGCCAGGCGGCGGTTGTCGTAGGCGTACCCGATGCTGAGCACCCCGTCCCGGTCCGAGATCGCCCGGTCGG